>NZ_QWEK01000108.1 GCF_009935845.1 Pseudoflavonifractor sp. 524-17
GCCCGTCCGCCCGGCTGTAGTGGCCCCGGACGTAGTGCTGGCCCCGGTTGGCGTAGCTGGAGCCCCGGCCATAGTCCGTGCTGTCCACGGCGGAGTTGTAGCCGCCCTCCTCCTCCAGCATACAGATTTTCTCGATGTTCTTGATGGTGTCGGTGAGCTTATGGGCCAGCTCCAGATCGCCCGGGTTGAGCTCCTCCTTTCGGTCGATCTTGTCCAGCTCTTTCCACAGATTTTCTTTCAGTTTGTCCATGTCGTTTTCTCCTTTCACGCCACCCGGTCAACAATCACGTTGACATTTTGGGCCGTAATGGCCTGGGTGCTGGTGTTCTCCAGGGCAATCGTTAGGCAACAGCCTTTGGGCACATCGATCAATGCGTCAACATGGACGTTGAACAGATCGCCTGCAGCAGCGGGAGTGACGATGGCAGTCGCGCTGGCCAGGGGTTCCCCGGTGATTGCCAGGGCCAGGGAAATTGGCCCGGCAGTGCCGCTGGCGGCGATTGCAATGTTGGCGTCTGCGCTCACCCGATAGCGGGCGCGGCACTGATTGGTGATGCCCCGCAGAGTGATGATGCCGCTCCCGGCCCGGTGGCAGACATAGCCCCTGGTGCAGGGGATGGGCGTCTCGGTCAGCAGAACGTTTTGACCGGCGGAAACGGTTTGAGCCGCGTTCGCGGTAAACTCAGGCATGATATCCGTCCTTGTATTATAGAGTAGTAGTTATTAGATCCCCTCTCCAAGGGCTGTGCTACATTGTAAGGGATGCTGTGGATTGGTTTATCCGTCCTACCACGCAGATGGTTCAGGAAAGGTTCCAACCACAGCCCTTTGCAGTTTTGTTGATCAGTTAAATACCGCCAGACGGTTTATGTGGAACAAGGCTGCAAAAGCAAAGTGTTCTGTGGATGCAGCATCGCAAATTTTCCGCTGGATGTATTGTTATGATTTGCGTTGGAATTGATGTGGCAAAGGATAAGCACGACTGCTTCATCCTCAGCTCGGAGGGCACAGTCCTGGTGGATGTATTCACCATCCCTAACAACTTGGAGGGCTTCAACGCTCTGCTGGACAAGCTCTGGGCCTGCTCCTCGCCCCAAGACAGCATAAAAGCAGGACTCGAGGCGACCGGGCATTACAGCTACAACATTCTTGGGTTTCTTCTTGACAACGGTCTGGGCACCTATGTCTTGAACCCCTTACGCACCAACCTTTACCGGAAAAGTCTCAGTCTCAGGAAGACAAAGACGGACCGGGTGGATGCGCGAACCATTGCGGCTATGCTTTTGTCCGATACGGGCCTCAAGCCCTACACGGATACAGCATACCGCAACGAAGAGTTAAAGTCACTCACCAGATACCGTTTTGACAAGGTAAAAGAGCGGGCCAGATTGAAGCAGTCCGTTTCCAGGCTGGTGTGCATCCTCTTCCCCGAACTGGAACAGCTGGTCCCGACGCTTCATATGGCGTCTGTTTATGCACTGCTGTCCGAGTTCCCAGGAGCCCGGCAAATCGCCGACGCACACCTGACTAGGCTGAAAGCCCTGCTGGCCGATGCCTCTAAGGGCCGCTACGGACGGGATACGGCTGTGGATATCCGGGACGCTGCTAGAAGCTCCATTGGCTCCAGAATGCCCGCCAAGTCCCTGGAATTGCAGCACACCATCCGCCTTATCCGGGAGTTAGATACCGAGATTGAGGAAATTGAGGCCATTATCCAGGCCATCATGGACGAACTACATTCCCCCATTACCACCATTCCGGGGATTGGATACCGCATGGGTGCCATGCTCCTGGCCGAGGTTGGCGACTTCTCCCGGTTTGATTCCCCTGACAAGCTGCTGGCCTACGCTGGGATGTCTCCCTCTACTTACCAGTCTGGGCAGCTCAAAAACTGCTATCCGCACATGGAAAAACGTGGCTCCCGGTATCTGCGCTATGCTCTCTACAATGCCGCTAAATACGTCTGCCATTGGGACCCTGCCTTTGCCACATACCTGGCTAAGAAACGGGCCGAGGGCAAACACTACAATGTTGCCTTATCCCACGCTGCCAAAAAACTGGTACGGCTCATCTTTGCTCTGGAAAAATCCAGGCAGTCTTACTGTCCCGCTGCTTGATTTGCTTCAATAGCCATCCGGGGTCCTCCTGGACCTCTGTTTTGCTATACCCTTTTTGAACCGTCTAACTTTTTGCCACCATCCTTCATTTTAGGGGTTGACATCTAATAGTTAATCTTTCTTAAAGTGGTCGAAATTGATATGCTCCCCATAAGGCAGACAGAGAAAAAATGTAGGAGGGAAAATGGAAAGACGAAAAGAAATAGATATAGC
>NZ_QWEK01000109.1 GCF_009935845.1 Pseudoflavonifractor sp. 524-17
ATAAGGAATAGCGAATTATCCGGCGTTGCAAGGCGCAGAAAGGCCCCAACGCCAGAACACGTTGAGGCAATGTCGGATAATTCGCTTGAACGAAGCCGCGGAAATAGGCGCAGCAGTTATGGGGAAAATATGTTTAGAATACTGGCAGGTTAATTGGAAATGGAGCGGCTTTCGTATTTGAATAGGCGCAAAAAGCACAAACAATTAGACAAAAAGCGCATAGCTTCCCCCTCCCCACAGGGCATAAACTTTAGGCGTATATCAACATTCGGAAAAGCATGGCGGTTCTCTTGAGAAATGTCCCAGCCTGCAGCAAGGGCACAGGTTGAAATCTTTCCCCAGCATCCGTTCCAGCAGTGCCATAGGCGGCAGTTCCTGAGATGGCTGCGGAGTATCCGTCAAGCGTCTGCATAAAGCCAGACGCTTTTCTTTGCTTCGGGCTGCAAAAAGGCCATAGTGGCGGATTTTTCTAAAACCAGCAGGCAGGATATGAAGTAGAAACCGGCGAATAAACTCCTCGGCATCCAGCGTCATCCGCTTCTTTTGATTGCCATGGGCGTAGTCACGCCAGCGAAAAGTAACCTTACCATTTCCCATAGATAAAATGCGATCATTGGAAATGGCGACTCGATGGGTATACCGGCCCAGATAAGAGATCACCTTTCCAGCGTTGTCAAAGGGCGGTTTGCAGTAGACCACCCATTTTTTCTGATAGCAGATATCAAGCAGGCTTTTATCGATTGTTGGGAATCGCGCTTTTAGAAGCGCCAGAAATTTCCCACGAAATTTAGCGGAGAGAACTCTAACCGGCAAAAAGAAATGTTTTGAGGAAACCTGCCATTTTTGATCCGGTGTCAAACCTCCGCCTGTTACGATCATATGAATATGAGGGTGGAACTGAAGGTTCTGTCCCCAGGTATGCAGGATGGCCGTGATTCCAGGCATTGCGCCGAGATATTTTCGGTCGGCACACAGTTCCAATACCGTTTCGGACGCCGCTTGAAACAGCAGTGCGTACATGGTGCTCTGCCGGTATCGAAAAACGGGATTCAGCTCAGAAGGAACGGTGAAAACAACATGAAAATACGGCGTGTTAAGCAGGTTTTTCCTCTGCTTGTCGATCCACTTTTCTTTTGCAAAAGTTTGGCATTTGGGGCAGTGTCGGTTCCGGCAGGAGTTGTAAGAAATCCGCATATATCCGCAGTTATCACAGGTATCTATGTGCGCACCCAAAGTAGCTGTCCGGCAATTGATGATGTCCTGCACAGCTTTTCTCTGATTGTAATTCATCCGATGACTCTGGGCATAAGCGCCGATGTGCTCCGCGAAAATATTCTGAATCTCAACGCTCATTGCTGCACAGTCGATCAGCGGGGCTTACAAGGTTTGCTCCAACATTTGCCAAATGCAGATAAACGGTAGTAGACGATATGCTGCTGTGTCCCAAAAGCTCCTTAATTGTGAAAATGTCAGTTCCATCTTCCAGGAGATGGGTAGCAAAAGCGTGACGAAGGGAATGGATCGATACCCTCCGAGAGATACCAGCCACCCCAAGCCATTTCTTCAGCGCGTCATTAACCGCTTTCTCTGTTATGCTGGTTAAATTTCTCCACCCTGGAAACAGCAGCCCTTCTGGGTGCCTTGGCCGAAAGCTCCGCCAATAGTCCCTTAAAAATTCAAGACATTGCTGAGAGAGAATCGTATAGCGATCCTTGTTCCTCTTGCTGTTACGGACAAAGATCCGCATCTGCTTTGAATCAATGTCCTGCACCCTCAAAGCACAGATTTCCGATACCCGCAGCCCGGAACCATAGGCCAGGGCAAATATCGCTTTATGCTTTGGATTTTCACAGTGATCCAGCAGCTGTGCAATCTCCTCCCGAGAGAGAATTTCCGGGAGATCCTTATCCTCCTTCAACCGGGGCATTTGCAGATAATTCATAGCCCGATTCAGCGTAACCCCGAAAAAGAACCGGATTGCAGCTTGATAAGTGTTGATGCTGCACTTGCTCAGACTGCTCTCCATGAGATGCAGCGTATAGGCCCGTACATCTTGCTCGTTCAGCTTTTCAACTGGTTTCCTGCTGAAATTCAGAAATTTTCGTACTGCCCTCCCGTAAACGTCCTGCGTATGCTCCGAATAGGATCGAAGCCGCATATCCTGATACAGCTTTTCCAGATAATAATTCGTGCCCATCTGTTTCAACTCCCTGTTACTTTTTGGCGGTATACGCACCGTTTTTCAAGTGTACAGGAAAGTTGGTCTGTTTGTAAAACCCCCGCGTCAGCGGGTTCGTTCAA
>NZ_QWEK01000110.1 GCF_009935845.1 Pseudoflavonifractor sp. 524-17
TTCCCTGAAAAAGAAAGAGACTGCCTAGGATTCAAAATCCTTGTGGAAAATGTGTCAACTAATATTGACAAAATCAAAGTAATCGGCGGTAACTATTATCCCAATGCACTACGAGCCAGGACTACTACGGATATGCTGATTGGGAGTGTCAGTCAGGTAGCCTTGAACCACATTGGCCTGTTAGTGGTAGATGAGATTCAGAATGTCTGCAACAGCAAGAATGGCAAGAGCCTTGTGGGGATGCTCACTCAACTTATCAACAACAGCGGTATTTCAATCTGTATGGTAGGTACACCTGAGAGTGCTGTGTTCTTTGAACAGGCTATGCAACTTGCTCGGAGGTCATTGGGGCTGAGATATGATGTGATGGAGTATGGGGAGGACTTCAAGATGTTCTGTGAAGTTCTGTACTCCTACCAGTATGTGAAGCAGAGGACAGAGATCACCAATGGCATTACAGAATGGCTCTATGAACATACTTCTGGAAATATCTCTGTGGTGGTGTCCCTTATCCACGACACTCAGGAGATTGCTATTCTCAACGGTAGAGAAGTTCTAAACCTGGAATCTCTAAACGAAGCCTATCAGCAAAGGCTATCTATGTTGCATGGGTTCATCCAGCCCCGGCAGAAGTGCCAGACCACAAAGCCCAAAAGAAAGATGGTCGTTACCAAGGCTAATGCAAATATGGAGACAGATGGAGACTTTACGATTGCTGGGTTGGTATCCCAGGCCAAGACCAAGGATATAGACATCGTGGAGTTATTGAAGAATCATCTGCCAGTAGTGGAGGTGGCTGTATGATCTCCTACTTCCCTGCCATCTATCCTGATGAATTGGTGTATAGCTGGCTCTGTCGATACTATGTCCATTCTGGATTCTTTTCAAGTAAATCAGCTATGCAGGAGCTGTATTGCAAGCGGTCTGACAATCCCAGCAAGGAGTTTATCGGGAATCTCAATCCGGGGACCATGGAGCAGATTGCAAAGATATATTCCCCGGACAAGCTGGTACTGGAACATACAATGTACCCTCAGTATGCTCGCTTCATTCCCTTAGAGCAAAAGAATACTGCCCTGTATCGGCTAGGACATGATAACTGTGATGTACACCACCTGTTCTGTGTTCTCCCTCGGTCTGAGGGGGAACAATACTTGCGGTTCTGTCCGTTGTGTGCTGAGGATGATAGGAAGACATATGGTGAAGCCTATTGGCATCGGAAACACCAAATCCGAAACATGAGTATCTGCACGAAGCACAGGTGTAGGCTTGTAGAATCCAATGTTCCTGCAAAGAGTGAACAGAGCTTCACTTTCTGTCCTGCTGAACATTGCATAGTCTACGATGAAACTGTCTTTGAGGAAGATCAACTGATGGTTCGATATGCAATGTATCTGGAATCTGTATTCGATGCTCCAATAGATTTTAACAAGGATATTCCAGTGAGTTCTATCCTGTATGATGGCCTGAGCCAGACGAAGTATTTGAAACCATCGGGCCGAAGCAGGTATACGAAGATGCTTGCTGATGATCTGAAGGTGTTCTACAGAGAGATGGGACTATATAACATAGTGAGTATGTACCAGATTCAGAGAGTATTGCTGGGGAGTCGATCTGATTTCTCTGTTGTCTGTCAGGTTGCTTTCTTCTTGGGGATGAAGTCAGAAGAATTAACCTCTCCAACCCTGACCCTAGAACAGATTCAGCAGGAACAGGATAGCCATTATATGAAAGAGACTGCCCCGGTAGACTGGGTGCAGTTAGATACGAACACAGCCCCCATATTAGAAAGATTTGTCCAAAGTGTATATGATGGGACAGCTAATGAGAACGGCAGGCCCGAACGAGTATCAGAGAGACTTGTGTATCGAGAAATGGGCTTGCTGGGACATCAGTTGGAAAATATGCCAAGGTGCAGAGCCATCTTTGAACGATATACCGAATCCTATCCTGAGAGCTGGGCCAGGAAGATCATTTGGGCATATCAGAGATTAAGAGTGCAGGGTAAGCCCTTCTATTGGTCGGATATTAGAATGATCTCCGGGGTGAAGAAAAAGAATTTCCACTCGATCATCCCCTATTTACAACTACACACGGATGCTGAGACAGTGAATCAAATCGTAGCCTTGATTGAGTGACGAATAAGACAGGGAGTGCATAGCGCACTCCCTGTCAGCTTGTCGAAAAGCGGCCTGCCAGGAAAAAGTTCTGGCAGGCCGCAAAGCATAAAGATACATAAGGGCAGCAA
>NZ_QWEK01000111.1 GCF_009935845.1 Pseudoflavonifractor sp. 524-17
GGCGGCTGGCGGCGGGGGCGGACGCCTCCCAAAAGATGCTCCACTTCATGGACAGCCTGGCGGCGGCGTTCGCCAACGGCCTGCCCAGCTTCCACCCCTTTGACCTGTGTATCGGTGTAGCGGGCGCGGTGCTGGTACGGCTGGCGGTGTACCTGAAAGGCAAGAACGCCAAGAAATACCGCCACGGCATGGAGTACGGCAGCGCACGATTTGGAAACGCCAAGGACATAGCGCCCTACATCGACCCCGTATTTGAGAACAACATCCTGCTCACGCAGACCGAACGGCTGACGATGAACGGCAGGCCCAAAGACCCCAAGACCGCCCGGAACAAGAATGTGCTGGTGATTGGCGGTTCCGGCAGCGGCAAGACAAGGTTTTTCGTCAAACCGTCGCTTATGCAAATGCACAGCAGCTATGTTGTCACAGACCCGAAAGGAAGTCTCTTGATCGAGGTGGGACAGCTCCTAAAACGGGGCGGATATAGGATAAAAGTCCTGAATACCATCAATTTTTCCAAGTCCATGCGGTATAACCCGTTCGCCTATCTGCACAGCGAAAAGGACATCTTAAAGCTGGTAAACACCATCATCGCCAACACCAAGGGCGACGGGGAGAAATCCGCCGAGGATTTTTGGGTGAAGTCAGAACGGCTTTTCTATACCGCCCTGATCGGTTTCATCTGGTACGAGGCCCCGGAGAACGAGAAGAATTTCACCACCCTGCTTGAAATGATAAATGCCAGTGAAGCCAGAGAGGACGACGCCGAATTTCAAAGCCCCGTGGATGAAATGTTCGCCCGGCTTGCGGAAAAGGAGCCGGAGCATTTCGCCGTCCGGCAATATCAAAAGTTTCTGCTTTCCGCTGGTGATATATGCTCTAAGCGACTTGTTAATTCACTGATTTTTCGGTGATATGCGAGGACAGCTTAAAGCATATTTCATTTTGAGGAGGTCTGTGCTATGGCAAAAACCAAGATTGCGCTGCTGTACGAGAGGTTGAGCCGCGACGACGAATTAAGCGGGGAGAGTTTTTCAATCCAGAATCAAGAGAACATTTGTCAAGGGGGATTTCATCATAAAGATGAAATCCCCCTTGAATAAAATGGAAGCGGTATATTAGACGACATTCTCACCTAGGATTATTTTGGGCATTGTAGTTAAACAACGATTCCAACGCTTATAAAATTTCTCGATACCAAGCTTAGATACTCTTGCATGGACCTCTTCGTTTTCCAATACCCAATATAGCACATATGTTACTTTACCAATATTTCTTGTAAGGCGAATAGGTAATTCGCCCTCTTTAACTGCACTAAAATCTTTTTGTCGGTGAGTACGCTTTATGTAATGCACATCAATAACACCATCTTGTTCCAAATAAAATTCAGACACTTCTTTCATCAGTTCTTCAATTTCATCTATCTTAGTTAATTTCGCTTCATATATACATATCTCATTAAACATATCTCCCCTCCTCAAATTCTGAGTTTATGAAATTGATACGAGCAAAGTATACCACAATTGCAAGCGCCGTTCAACTCTCAATTATCGGCACTGATAGTAGCGGCAAGCAATGCGCCGGTATATACCCGGCGCAGCTTGTTGGGGGTCGACGGCCCCCAAACTCCCGGTGCATCGGCGCAGCCCCGCCCGATGCACAAGCCGCCGTTGGCGTCTGCTGGCCTGTCCATACTGGGCAGGGAGGGGACGCCCGGCGGGCCGCCCCTCGGAGAGCGCGCGACTGCCGCAGGCAGTACCACCACCCGCTTGCGGGTGGTGGGTAAGTGCGCTCTTCGAGAGGGTCGGCAAAGAGAACGGAGCGCCCAGGTCATCCCCAGACGCTCCCGCTTCGGTCCTCTTCTGCTGGTCAATCACCGCCCCTCCAGCCTGCGTCATTTTGCCACAAACGAACCTCAGTCAATGTAATGTAGTGGTCTGGTGAAACCACCCTTTATACATTACATCTCAAAAGAAGATTTTGGAGAAGTATTGCCGCGACCACGGCTATACCGCCATCCGGCACTACGACGAGGACGACGGTTATTCGGGGACAAATTTTGTTGAGGTAAGATAACGATACCTTTTTTGCAGAGGGTGTTATCTTACCTCTTTTTGATGTATGTTAGATAG
>NZ_QWEK01000112.1 GCF_009935845.1 Pseudoflavonifractor sp. 524-17
TATCCTTGACTACCACCATACTGACAAGTCCCGCCTCAATGTCGGCCATCATTTCCATAAAGCCGGGACGTTTGAAATTTGTACCGCTCCATCCGTCGTCTTTGTAAACCTTATAGCTGGAAATTTCACGGTCTTGACAATACCTGGTGAGGATTTCGATCTGGTGTGCTATGCTGTTGCTATCCCCCTCGTTCTCATCGTCGCGGGAGAGCCGGACGTAGAGGGCCGTCCATTTTTCATTCAAATTGCCTGACTGTCTAATCATTTGAGTCTCCAATCCGGCAGTTACCGTTTCTGGCCTTGTGACACTTACATTATACGAAATATCAAGAAAAGTGTCAAATATTCGACAAATTCAGCAGGGTTTATGTACTATTCCTTTGTCAAGTAAACACTTCGTTTTTCAGAAACGGCAGCTCCCTTGCTGGCAAATTTTTTTCATAAAAAATGCGTCTCAAATTGAGTAATGTCATTAAGTTGGCACGCAAGGACGCCCGCCAAAGAGTCAGGGGGCTCAAAAAAGAGCAAAAGGAATTGAGGGAAGGAAAAATAGACAGCAAAACTGGACGGAGGGAACTCCGCCTGAAAAAGGAGTGTGAAAAGGGGTTCAACGTGCGGAGGCGTAGCAGGAGGAAATGCGGTGGCCCGTAATTTTTGGCCTTGGCGCGGTTCGACCGGGGCGGACAGGGAGCAGTTTTCGCCGAAGGAGCGGAAGCGGATCGGAGACTGCCTCTCTGAAGAAAGCGCAGCAGGCAAAAACGGCGTCAGAGAAATTAACGCGGCATAGATACTTGGATGCGCTTTGAGCGGTATCTACAGTCCAGATAGACGCCTGGGTAAAGTTGAAGATGAGAAAACTGGCGAAAATCTCCTGAAGGACGAGGTCCGGCTTCTTGGCATGAAGACGGATGAGGCCAACGGCGTATTTCAGGCTGCGGAAGGAAGTCTCGATCCCCCAACGCATGGCGTAGAGGCGTTTCAAGGCGGCGGGCGGGAAGCACTTCGGATCCAGGTTAGTGATGAGAAGCTCGGTATCACCGTTTTCTGTTTCAATACGGACGATTCGGAAAGAAAGGGCAGTAAAACTAGTGCTTTTCGGCTCTAAATCGTCAAAGGTCATCTGGGGCGGGACGCGGTAATAGGAGGCTGGAACCACAAGGCCCAGCTGCTCCAGCTGCCGCGCTGTCTGCCGGCCCAGGGTGATTCGGACCGGGATATCGAACTGCGCTGTATCAGGGAGTTTCTGTCCGTATGCGACGGTCCGGTTTTTGTCCCGGAGGCGGATGAGGTAGTTCCAACCCTTTTTCTCCAGGTGGGCCAGGTTGTTGCAGGCTTCATATCCCCGGTCCGCCAAAAGGATGACCGGGCCGGAAACAGCCGAGTGGTCCACCATGGCGCATAAGGCCGCTTTCTCGTCCTTTTCGTGTTCTTTTTGGACAATTACGTCTGTATAAATGCCATTTTGCAAATCATAAAGCGCATTCAAATGCCAAAGATTCCAGCCGTGCTGACGCGCTGTCCCAGGCCGGTAGGAAGCGGGATCCCCGGGATACGTGGCAGACTTCAGGTCGGATCCGTCCGCCGCCAGCAGACGGTATCCCTGAAAACGTCCGGCGGGGCGCAGGCAGGCGGTAAACCCCTGGAAAAGCGTCTCCATCGCTGCTGGCAGCAGCTTCTCCCGCTGCTGGACAAATGCCGAGGCAGACGGTGTGTTCTCCATGCTTTTAAAGCGCTTAATCAAAGCCTTTCCAACGCTGTTTTCGCTCATGGTGAGCAGCAGGGATATCACCGTCTCAAAACGCAGCGTCCGGGGCCGGGTGAAGTCTCGTCCGGACTGCCGGACAAACTGTTCCGGCGTCTCCCCCAGTTTCCGAATCAGCGAATGCAGGACCTCCCGCAATATACCTGGTGTGTATTTCATGTGTGTCTTCCTCCTGAAAAGCAATTTCACTTTTCAGGGCTTCGCCGCACATTTTTTCCCATTTGTCAATCCTTTTTATGCTTTTTTCTTATTTGTTTTCTTATGCCTTTAACTTAATGACATTACTATAGTGATAGTACTTGAAAAAGCACAAAACGAAGTAGTATAATGAAGATATGAGTTATCCAATAAAATACAGAGAA
>NZ_QWEK01000113.1 GCF_009935845.1 Pseudoflavonifractor sp. 524-17
CTCGCTGTTCTGCTGGGCTTGGGGGGCCTTGTCTCCTATCTCTCTCTGCGCTGGCTCCTCACCCCCACGGTTCTGGTCCCCTATCCGGATACAGCGTGTATCACCGGACTGAAGTACTACACCTATTGTCCGGCGGATGCCCATCCCCTGAAGTGCTACCACATTCCCATTGTTCCAGACGGACAGGATGCCCGCAGGATTTTGGACTATCTCGCTACCGTACAAAAGCAGCGCATTCTGAACCCCCGTAGTCCCATTTACGGCCGGGACATCCAATTCCAAATCGAAATAGACTATCTAAGCGGCCCTTTGAAGGGAACACATACGGGAATCCGTCTGGGAAATGTGAACTACTTTTTCTTCATCAGCGACGGAAATTCGCCGCTCTACGCCGTGCTGGAGCCGGAGACCGTGAAAGAAACCATCTTCCAAATGCTCCCGAAGCAAGTCAGCCGGTACAAAATGTTCGCAGGAAAATCATTATCAAACACGAGGAGGTAATATAAATGCGGTTGTCTAGAATGATATGCAGCCTGCTAGTGGCAGGCCTTAGCATTTCCACTATTTCTCCCGCCCTGGCGGCCAGCGCAGAGCCAGAGGTAATTCTTTCTGATGATGCTCAAATGCTGATCGAGAACAGTGTATTTGACTCCTCTGAGTTTGAGGGTGTCGTGGAAGACCAGTACGGCACTTATGCTCTGGCCTACGAAGAAGATATCTACCTGCCGGTGGGCCGACTTGATGTGAAGCTGACCGACGAAGTAGCAGTAAATCAGCTTTTGGCTCGAGATGATCTCTATGAGGAGGTCAAAGATGACATCCGAGCTAGCTCCCAGGCAGCGATTGAGGCTGGCAACTTGGATGCCACAGTCACAATCTTTTCCCCTACCTTTATTGAGAGCGAGGCTAGAAATGCCCGTAGTCCTGTTACATACAACATCTATGGTAAATACCAGAATACTCCCATGCAAAGCGTCCAACTTCACTATGAGTATATAGGTCCATCGCCTTTTGATGTGTGTAGAGGATCTGCCACAAAAGATTACGCAAAAAACCTTGTATATCTTACCATCAGTGGATTTGGTCTGAACAATGTGTACATATCTCTGTTTATGATGGGTGTATCTGCCTATGAAGCTGCCTTGGATTACTACAATGCAGTTAACATAGTACCAGCAAGTGGTGATTACATAAGCGCGGACATTAAATATGATTGCATAAAACAGTGGACATATGCCTTGCTTGGTGACCAGAAATACCTTGGTCTTATTAGTCAAAAGTCTACAATAGTTTTTGTTCAACTCAAACTATACTTTTATAATGAAGTAGAAAGGCGTGGTAAGACTTATACCATCGAAAATGAGCCAAATACGCCCTATGAAAGTGCTCATTTTTCTGATCCGTGGGAGACCGCCTATCGGCATTACGGCGGACATATTGATGAAAGTGATATAACCGCTCAATTGGGTCCCAAGACAATTCACCTGAATCCTATTAATAAATAATAATATTAAGCCGCCCGGCATTGCCGGGCGGCTTGTTCCTTCCTATTATTTCCCCACGCAGAAGCGTTGGAAGATGCGGTTGGTGACATCCTCCCGCAGGCTGCGGCCGGTGAGCTGGGCCAGGGCGTCCATGGCGTCCTCCACGTCCACCAGCACGGCGTCGGGGGTCATCCCCACGGCCCAAGCGGCGTGGATACTGTCCCTGTTTGAACCTGTTATGTAACCATTTTCATTATATTCTTATAAATTATATCCGGAGAAACCGCGCTATAACTGTTGACTTTTTTCTATTACTATGCTATTTTAGATCCAGGACAGGAAAATTTAATCAATTCTGTCTCATCTGTCGAAAGGAGGAGATTCCCATGGTACGATAATGGGCAATACTCTATGTTGCGACATTTTGTGCCCTTAGCAGTCCCTATAAACCTTATCAAATGTTGGAGAGGAGCTATCTTGTATGAAGACGTTGAAAAAGTTGTTGTCGTTCATTCTTACCGCCGCTATTTTCTCGACCTTCTGCACCTCTTTTGCCGTTGAACAAAGTACCAGTGCCGCTCTGAACAAGAATCGGATGGC
>NZ_QWEK01000114.1 GCF_009935845.1 Pseudoflavonifractor sp. 524-17
TCAGGCTATTTTTGCTGCTTTCTTCTTCCGTAAACAACTCACTTCAGATTGAGCATTTTTAAGTAATACTACTATATTCACGAATATAGCATTATGGAGAGCTTTATTGAATCGCTGCCGCCCGGTGCGGCCCGTCAGGAGCTGGCTCATGCGATCCGAGGAAAAGGCGCGTTCCGCCGCTTCAAGAACGGAATTTATTACCATCATATTGAACAGCAGTGGTATGATTATCATGCGGCGGCGTATCGGGAGATCGCCATTCGCTGGTGCCGGGACGAGGAAATTGAGTACATAGAAACAGAATAAAAAAACGGGGGAGCGGCTATGCTCCATGAGCACAGCCACTCCCATTATAATTTTCATACGTAGACCAGTTCGTGGAGTATGATTTCCTCCGCTCGGTTGCGGATATTATTCATCCGTCCAACCCATTCCATTTGGTTGGATGCTTTCAGGGCTTCGGTCACGCCCTCCTGCTTCGCCATGGCTGGAATTAAAAAATCCATGCGCTCATGACAAGCGGTGTCAATTTCAGCGAGGTGTTTCCACAATTCCCCATGAAGAAGCATCCGATTGTAAACGCCAGGGTGATGTTCCTCCAAAAACCTTTGGCGCATCCGGCCATATATACCGATTTCGTACTTGGTATCATCATCAAGCGCAAGGTCCGGGAGGTAGTAGTCTCCTACTTTCGTATAGGTCAGTTCCATAATCATTTCCTTTCATTTGCAGCAAAATGTGAATTGCAGTTGCGGAAAACGCTTGTCTTTTGCGTTCTCACCGCCTTTCTCATAACTGCAATGTACCATTTTGCCACAATTATACCGACTATGACAACGGCTATGCGATAGTGTCCTTCTTGAAGGGCTGGGAAAAGGAATTTGAACCCATGACCATTGGGAGCCCGACCCTATGCCCCTGCTGCGGGGAGCCGACAAAGCATAATGATGATCTCAACTGCGGCCACTGTGCGCCGGTTGTGATCTGCAAAGAGTGCGGCATCGTGGGGATCTGCAAAAATCTGGCGGCTGTCCGGTTCTGTCCCTGGACGGAACTGGTGGATGCCGCGTAATGGAGGAACGCTATGAAACAAGGATGGTTGAGCCTGGAACAGATCCTACGGCTTCCGCAGGCCGAACTGAAAAAGGCGCTTGCTGAGGAATTGAAGGGCAAGGGCTATCACCCATTGCCAGGAAAGGCTACCTCTATGCGCCGGGTACTTTGCCTGTGCTGCTGGTGGCCCACCTGGACACCGTACACATGGAGCCGGTGCGGGATATTTGTCGCTCTGATGACGGGACAATCCTGATGTCTCCCCAGGGGATCGGCGGGGACGACCGGGCCGGCGTCTATATGGCCCTGAAAATTCTGGAGCAGGTCTGCTGCCATGTTCTGTTCTACGAGGACGAGGAGACCGGCGGCCAGGGCGCTCGGAAGTTTACCGCCAGCGGTCTGACCCCGGATGTGAACTACATTGTGGAGATGGATCGCCGGGGCCATGACAACGCCGTTTTTTACGGGTGCGACAACCGGGAGTTCGTGGATTTTGTCACGGAGTTTGGGTTTCAGGAGGCCTATGGCAGCTTCAGCAATATTTCGATCCTTGCGCCCCATTTGGGGATTGTCGCCGTCAACATCAGCGCCGGATACTACAATGAACACCGCCTGCATGAGCACATCAACCTGGCCCACATGGAACACAACATCACCCGCATTCTGGAGATGGTGCAGACGCCGACGGATCAGTTTGAGTACATCGAGCGGGAGACCTATGGCTTTGGCACTTTTGAGAGCTAGATCCGCCTGTGGGATCACTTCCCCGGTGCGGATAGCACACAGGACAGCGGAAGGCTGCTGATGCCGGTGCCGGAGACCGCCTATGTGGAGGTCAACGGCAGGCAGGTGGAAAACGGTCTGGCCCACTTCATCGACAAACCTGCAAATATGTGTCAAGCCCCAAATCACAAAAATTAGGAGGACATTTGTAAGGGGGCCAAAAGGGCATAAGAAACTGAGCCGGTTCGTAAGGGAACATTTCAAACCGACTGGA
>NZ_QWEK01000115.1 GCF_009935845.1 Pseudoflavonifractor sp. 524-17
CTACTTTATTTCGTGTCCGATGAATTCACAGGCCGCCCGTCCACGCTTTGGGGGAGGCCAGAGGGGGGAGCATCCCCCCTCTGGCCCTTTGGGTCCAGGGCCCTTTCCCGAAAGGGCCCTGGTGCCCCCGCGCAGGGCCGCCCCCCGGAAGGGAACAATTTCTGTCAAAAGTTGCCCATTTCCGTCCCCAATCGGGGCAGTTTCCACCAATCCCAGAAGGAGGAATGCAAAGTGGCAGCTTACACACCGGACTACCAGCTCCACCAGCGGGCGGGCAGCGGCAAATTCCTGCGCACGGATTTTAACCAGGACTTCAAGCGCATTGACACCGCACTGGGGCAAAAGGCGGACAAAACCCAGACCGCCGTTCTCCAGGCCCAAGTGAACGCCAAGGCGGACGAGGCCTCTGTGGACAGCCGCTTTTCCGCGGTGGACAGCCGCCTCACCACCCTGAACAGCGCCCTGACCACCCAGCAGAACCGCACCTGCTTTAAAGCCGGCACCTACGTAGGCAACGGCGCGGCCAGCCAGTTCATCAGCTTGGGATTCAAGCCTACCGCCGTGGTCGTGGAGTGCGTCAACGGGTCACGGGCGTCCACCGGCGGCAGCGACGTCTACGGGGGCAATTACGTCGATAGCAAGGTAGTGGCCCTTGTTTTCTTCGGGCTTAGCCGTGTTAAAGCGGTTCATGTTGCCAATGTAGCCCACAGTGCCAGTTACGGTAATGGTCTTGCCCGCAAAGACTACGTTTACGTCATTCATAGCGCCTGTGAGAGCATCCTCGGCCTTATCCTCGCCCATGGCACTCCAGAGAGCTCCAAGAGCCTCGCTCTTAACCACCTTGAGTTCGGGCTCCTCAGGCTTAACGTCGCCGCCCGCAATAACCATCTTGCCTTCGCTAACAGTGAAGGCCTTGCCGGCAACGGCTACCGTCTTGCCCTCTGCGTTCTTACCTTCGCCGAGCACCAGAGTCCCGGTGGTCAGGTCGCCCGTCACCTTCAGGGTATTGGCGCTGTTGATCTTGGTCTCGTCCACGCCGCTGATGCTCTTGGCCTCAAGATGGCCGTCCACAGTGATGGTCACAGTGTTTTTGCCGTCAGCAACGGCGGTCACGTTGCCAAGGGTCACGGTGTAGCCTTCGGGAACGGCAATAGCCTCTTCAGTCTTGACAGTGCCCTCAATCTTGAGCTCCGCTGTGCCACTGTCCAGCTCCTCCAGGGTAATCGTGCCCTCAAAGTCCTTCTGGATAGTAACCTTGCCGCCGTCCATGGTCAGGCCGCCGGTGATGGATTCCGCGGTGACGGTGCCGCCGTTGGCGGTCACGCTGCCGGTGACAGCGCCGACAGTGGCAGTACCTTTGTCCTCAACAACGAGGTCGGCCTTCACAGCGCCCTCAACAGCCAGGTTGGCCGCGTCCTCGCCTCCGACAGTAACAGCGGCATCCTTAGCGTCCGCAGCGGGGGCGGTGTAGTTGTTGCTGACCTTGATGATGCCTTCATTGGTGGTGTCAGCCTTGGGGGCGTAGTCGCCGCCGACAGTAATGGTGCCCTTGTTGGTGGCTTCAGCATCGGGAGTATAGGGCCTGTTTGAAAAATAGGGAAGGATGAGCTAAATCAACAAAATAGCGATAGCGTGCAGCTTTGTATTTAGCCCACCTCTGGTTCGCCCAACTGCCTTATCTGCCGTTTTCTCCCCCTCCATTGGCACTTTCGTGAACCTTGATACAGGTAGAGTCCAAGCTCAGGTTTTCCATATCCGCATCTGCGGACAATGCGCGAAATATGGTTTCCAATGTACCATCATCCCGGCGGCGTTGGGGGACAGGTAGTCCAGGCCCTTGACATAGATGACCACCGTCTGGCCCAGCAGATC
>NZ_QWEK01000116.1 GCF_009935845.1 Pseudoflavonifractor sp. 524-17
TCAGGCTATTTTTGCTGCTTTCTTCTTCCGTAAACAACTCACTTCAGATTGAGCATTTTTAAGTAATACTACTATAGCACTTGTATGATTTCTTCCACTCGTTCTTCGTATGCCTTTTTCTCGCTGCCAAATGGAATTAATTTCTCAAAGTCAGTAAGATAGGTATTTGCGTATTTTTCCTTTGTAGCTTCCCGCCTTACCTGCGTGATTGCCCGTATTGTAGCCGAAACCATGTGGTTAATCATGACCTCGCCCCAATTCCTCAAAAACGGGATAAGCACAGGCCAGTTGATAGACGCATCATACGGATCATAAAACAGAAAATAGTGCAGATGCTGACGGCCATACAGCTGAGGGCCTATCGTTTCTAAAAGTTCATCCCGGTCTTTAGCTGTTACAATGATTTTGAAATTTCCTTCGTCAACGGGAAGATGCTTTTTTAGTTCGTCCACTTTCTCTTGGGAATTATCGTTCAAATATATCTGAACTTGTTTCTGAGGATAGGTGCGGGCAACGTCAAGAAGGACCTTAGCGACCCGAACTGGCGTCCCTTCGACAGTTTCGCCGTTATATGTGTAAACACCACTATTACACATACAGTCGATAAACACCAATCCATAACAAGAACTATTCAGCATCAGTTTTTGCGCCCATGCTTTTATGTACTCCTCTACCAGTTTGAATTTCATGATAGTGTGAGGACTTGCCTTGCTTATTATTTTACTATTGTTACTGCTTGCCATAAAATCCTCCACAATCTTTCTTTGATTTCATATTATCCAAGTCAAATTTGCCATGTTGTTCAGCATCAATCGGGTAGAGGCACTTACCTGAGCTTGAGTAGTCAAATAATTCCATGATCTACTATACCACATAACACGACTAATTTCCAGAGTCCCCGGCAATTTTTCTCGTGTTTTCACATATCCTGCTCATTTGTGACGCATAAAACACCATGAGGAGACTTGCCTTATAACAAATCTCCTCATGGTGTCCACGGTCTCCTACTGGCGCATTTGCCGAGACTTTGAACCAGTTAGGCGTTGATTATCTCACTCCTGATGATTTCCTCGGCTCGGCTGACAATACTGTTCATCGCTTTGATCCACTCCCACTGCGACTGCCGCTTCAAGTCCTCGGTCACGCCCTCGGCGGCCATCTGCCTGATGATGAGCCGACAGCGATCCTGCGCTTGTTCGTTGAGGTCGGCAAGGTAGGAGTGCAGTTCGCCTGTCAAAATCAGGTGGTTAAGCAGAAGCGGATTTGTTTCTTCCAGGTAAGCCCGGTGCATCCGCCCCCACTTCCCGATGGGGCGGTCATCGTCCCACGGCAGTTCGATAGCCGGGACGTAGCAATCTCCAGCAAGGATATAATCAAGGCCATTTGCCTCGTCATGGATTCTCGGTTTCAATTCACTCATTGTGTTACCCTCCGTCATTTTTGGTAGCCGCTACCGTTAATATGGTATTCGGCACAAAACAGCTTTGTCGGAGATAACAGGGATGCTATGTCCTGCGTGTAGTGTCATTCTTTATGAGAGGGTGGTATTAAACCAGTTTCGCAGAAGGGTAAATTCGTTGTCCTCCCGCGCCGTGTCCACACCATCATTGATGGCAATGTACCGCACATCATACTCCGGGAAAATGATTTCGATAAGTTCTCCGGTTTTCAGATAGTTCCGGCCCAGACGGGAAAGGTCTTTCGTTATGACCGTCGCCACATTCCCGGCCTCTACCTCACGAAGCATGGCTTGAAGTCCCTCACGCTCGAAGCTGACCCCGGAAAATCCATCATCCACGAAAAAGCGGGTGTTAAAGAA
>NZ_QWEK01000117.1 GCF_009935845.1 Pseudoflavonifractor sp. 524-17
CAGCATTTCTATTGAAAGTCAATTTGAATTTTGCCGTTACGAGTTAAAGGGCGGTGAGGCGAAAGAATACAAGGACGCCTCTGTTAAAATAGGACTAAATCAGAAACACCCCGCAACAAGGGGCGCACTGGTTTAGTCCTGTTTTTATTTTAGCACAAAAGGAGGAGGGAAAGCAAGAACTATGGCTAAGATAACGGCAATCTGCAATCAAAAAGGAGGTGTTGGAAAAACAGTAACAGCGGTGAATCTAGGCATTGGCCTGGCTCGGGAGGGCAAGCGGGTCCTCCTGGCAGATGTGGACGCCCAGGGGTCGCTCACCGCCAGCCTGGGCTACCAGCACCCTGACCAGATGGAGAACACCCTTGCGGAACTGCTGGGGCATATCATTTCGGACGAGCCTTTGCCGCCGGATATGGGCATCCTTCATCAAGCGGAGGGGGTGGATCTCCTCCCCGCCAACATTGAGCTGTCCGGCCTGGAGGTCACGCTGGTGAACACCATGAGCCGGGAGACGGTTCTGCGGGAGTACCTGAACGGCATCCGGGACCAGTACGACGTTATCTTGCTGGACTGCTGCCCCTCGCTGGGTATGCTGACCATCAACGCCCTGGCCGCGGCGGACGAAGTTCTGATCCCGATGCAGGCCCACTACTTATCCATCAAAGGATTGGAACAGCTGCTGCGCACTATCTCCAACGTAAAGCGGAAAATCAATCCCGGCCTGCGCATCGCGGGAATTCTCATCACCATGGCGGACCTGCGGACCACCTACTCTCGGGACATCATCGAACTGCTCCGCAATGCCTACGGAGACAGGCTGCGTATTTTCGACAGCATCATCCCCCGCTCCATCCGTGCGGCGGAGACCAGCGCAGAGGGCCGGAGCATCTACCTCCACGACCCTGCCGGTAAGGTATCCTCCGCCTACGCCGCCCTGACGCGGGAGGTTTTGGCATGAAAAGCAGCGCCGGCAAGATACAGCTGACCGGCTTTGACAACCTGTTTCAGACGGGCGGCGGTGGAGAGGAGGTTGTTGAGCGGGTGCAGGAAGTCTCCTTGACGGAACTCTTTCCCTTCAAGGACCATCCGTTCCAGGTGCGGGACGATGAGGCGATGGAGAAAACGGCGCAGAGCATCGCGGAGTACGGCGTCCTGGTCCCCGGCATCGTCCGTCCCCGGCGGTCGGGCGGCTATGAGATTGTGGCGGGCCACCGGCGCAAGCGGGGGAGCGAGCTGGCCGGCAAAACCACCATGCCGGTGCTCATCCGGACGCTGGATGACGACGAGGCCACTATTATCATGGTGGACTCCAACCTCCAGCGGGAGAAAATCCTGCCCAGCGAAAAGGCTTGGGCTTACAGAATGAAGTTGCATGATTTCTGTGTTCCTCTTAGCAAACGTGCTCCTACAGTCCCGAAACAGTCTAATTCATGGAACGTTGTGCGTAAGGCTGTGTAACGCATTACAATGGCTAAAGGGAAAAAACAAGGGAAAATTCAGCTTGTGGAAACCAGTGATATGCGCCTTGAAAATCTGCTGCATTTGGATTGTTAATCTGTCAGGAATCAAGAAGGCCGCCGCCCTGGGGAAAGCCCAAGACGGCGGCCTCTTTCTGCAATTTTCAATAACTGTTTTCGCGATAATATCGCAATAAAATTGATTTTGTCACAAATCCATGCAAAATCTTAAAATCATTGTTATATTCTACCGTAAAGGAGAACACAGCTATGATTAGGATTTTACTGTCCACCGAGCTTGGCAAGCGCAGGTGGTCGCAAGCGGACTTAGCCCGAAACGACAG
>NZ_QWEK01000017.1 GCF_009935845.1 Pseudoflavonifractor sp. 524-17
GAAGCGGGGGAAAATCCGCTCTGACTGCCATCCTCTCATGAGGACGGTAAAAGCGGCGGATTACCTATCGCTATACCAGCCCCACCGTCATCAAGGCCGTCTATGAGGCCCTTGGCAATATGGGCTTTACCGGCGGCAATATTTTAGAGCCGTCTATGGGTGTTGGTAACTTCTTCGGACTACTTCCCGACAACATGGCGGGAAGTAAGCTCTATGGTGTGGAGCTGGACAGCATCACCGGCAGAATTGCAAAGCAGCTATACCCCAAAGCCGACATCACTGTGGCCGGATTTGAGACCACTGACCGCAGGGATTTCTATGATGTGGCTGTGGGGAATGTTCCGTTCGGAAATTACAAGGTGAACGACAGGGCGTACAACAAGCTGAATTTCAATATCCACAACTACTTTTTTGCGAAAGCACTCGATCAGGTGCGTCCCGGCGGCGTGGTGGCCTTTGTCACCAGCCGCTACACCATGGATGCAAAAGACCCCAGTGTACGCAAGTACCTGGCACAGCGGGCCGAACTGCTGGGCGCGGTCCGTCTGCCGTCTGACGCTTTTAAGGCAAACGCTGGCACAGAGGTCACAACAGATATTATTTTCCTGCAAAAGCGTGATCGCCCCATTGAGATCGAGCCGGATTGGGTTCATTTAGGGCGCACTGAGGACGGCATACCTGTAAACTCCTATTTTACCCAGCACCCGGAAATGGTCATGGGGACTTTGAAGCTGGACGATAAAATGTACGGCGACAAAAGCGAGGTGGTGTGTGAGCCTTTCCAAGAGACCCCGCTTGCCGCACAACTCCATGAGGCGGTGCAGCACATCACCGGCGAATATCGGGAGGCGGAGCTGCCTGATCTCGGTGAGGACGAGGAAATCCGCGACACGATTCCCGCCGACCCTGATGTAAAAAACTACTCCTACACCATTGTGGATGGAGAGGTGTACTACCGCGAAAACAGCGTCATGGTGAAGCCTGACCTGAACGCCACCGCCAGCGAGCGCGTCAAAGGTATGATCGAGCTGCGGGATTGTGTGCAGAAGCTCATCGGACAGCAGATGGATGGCTTTATCTCCGATGCTACGATTCAGGCGACCCAAGCCGAGCTGAACCGGCTGTACGACAGTTACACCGCAAAATACGGGCTTATCAACTCCCGCGCCAATTCCCTGGCTTTTGCTGATGACAGCTCCTATTTCCTGCTCTGCTCTTTGGAGGAGCTGGACGAGGAACGCAACCTGAAACGCAAGGCGGATATGTTCACCAAGCGGACCATCCGGCCCCATGAGGTCGTGACCAGTGTTGACACCCCCGTGGAGGCGCTGGCGCTCTCCATTGGGGAGCGGGGCAAGGTGGATATGGCGTATATGGGGAAGCTTGTCGGATTATCCGAGGAAGAAATCTATCGGGAGCTGAAAGGCGTTATTTTCCTGAATCCCATGTATGGCTACGGCGGCAGCAGGGAGGAAAAGTATCTGCCAGCCGACGAATACCTCTCCGGCAATGTGCGGGAAAAGCTGGAATGGGCCAGACGCTCGGCACAACTCCATCCAGAAGATTACACCGCCAATGTGGAGGCGCTGGAAACGGCCCAGCCCAAGGATTTGGACGCTTCGGAGATTGATGTGCGCCTGGGCGCGACGTGGATTGACAAAGGGTATATCCAGCAATTCATGGAGGAGACCTTTGAGCCGCCCTATTATCTGCGTCGGGATATTCGGGTGAATTTTTCCGAGTACACCGCGGAATGGAACATCACCGGCAAAAGCGCCGTGGGCTATGGCAACATCAACGCTTCTATGACCTACGGCACCGAGAGGGCTAACGCCTACAAGATTCTGGAGGAAACGCTGAACCTCCGCGACATCCGTATCTATGACACCAAAGTGGACGCTGACGGCAAGGAAAAGCGCGTCCTCAACAGCAAGGAAACCACCCTCGCCCAGCAGAAACAGCAGGCCATCAAGGACGCTTTTCAAGAGTGGGTATGGAAAGACCCGGACCGCCGCGAGGCGCTGGTGCGGACGTACAACGACCTTTTTAATTCCTCGCGCCCCCGCGAGTATGACGGGCAGCACATCATCTTCTCCGGTATGAACCCGGAAATCCGGCTTCGTGAGCATCAGCTCAATGCTGTTGCTCACATTCTTTATGGCGGCAACACCCTCCTTGCCCACGAAGTGGGCGCGGGCAAAACCTTTGAAATGGTCGCCGCCGCTATGGAGAGCAAGCGGCTGGGGCTGTGCAGCAAGAGTCTGTTTGCCGTTCCCAACCATCTGACGGAGCAGTGGGCCGCTGAGTTCCTGCGGCTCTACCCCTCCGCCAATATCCTCGTTGCCACGAAAAAGGACTTTGAACCGCACAACCGCAAGAAGTTCTGTGCGCGCATCGCCACCGGCGACTACGATGCCGTCATTATCGGTCACTCGCAGTTTGAGAAAATCCCCGTATCCAGAGAGCGGCAGGAGCGGCTTCTCCATGAGCAGATTGATGAGATCACAGACGGCATTGAGGAATTGAAAGCCGCCAATGCGGAACGGTTTACCATCAAGCAGTTGGAGAAAACGCGGAAGAATCTGGAGGCAAGGCTTGAAAAATTGCAGGACGGAGCGCGCAAGGACGATGTTGTGACCTTTGAACAGCTCGGCGTAGACCGGCTGTATGTAGACGAAGCACATTCGTTCAAAAATTTGTTTCTCTACACAAAAATGCGGAATGTGGCCGGCCTTTCTACCACCGATGCGCAGAAATCTTCAGATATGTTGATGAAGTGCCGCTATATCGACGAAATGACAGGCGGAAAGGGCGTGGTGTTTGCTACCGGCACCCCAGTCTCGAACAGTATGACCGAGCTTTACACCATGATGCGCTATCTCCAGCACGATATGCTAAAGCGCAAGAACCTGACCCACTTTGACTGCTGGGCCTCTACTTTTGGAGAGACCACCACCGCCATCGAGCTTGCCCCGGAGGGCACCGGCTACCGGGCGCGGACGCGCTTTGCCAAGTTCCACAATCTGCCGGAGCTGATGAACCTGTTCAAAGAGGCGGCGGACATTAAAACCGCCGACCAGCTCAATCTGCCAACGCCGACGCCCATCTATCACAACGAGGTCGCCCAGCCTACGGAAATCCAAAAAAGCATGGTTCAGGAGCTTTCCCAGCGCGCCGCCAAAGTACACGCTGGTTTGGTGGACGCCTCTGTTGACAATATGCTCAAGGTGACTTCGGATGGGAGAAAGCTGGGTCTCGACCAGCGTGTTATTAACCCCGACCTCCCCGACGATCCCAGCAGCAAAGTCAATATGTGCGTGAACAACATCGCCCGGATTTGGCAGGAGGGGCAGGCCGACAAGCTGACCCAGCTCTTGTTCTGCGACCTGTCCACCCCCAAGGCCAAAAACAAGACCGCCAACAGGGGCGGCAATAAGACAGCGGGCAGCGCGGAGCTTCATGCGCTGCTGGCGGCGGTGGATAAGGAAACTCCGGCAGACGAGCCGGAGTTTACGGTCTATGAGGACATTCGCCAAAAGCTCATCGCCCGCGGTATCCCTGCAGAGCAGATTGCCTTTATCCATGACGCCAATACCGAGGTCAAGAAGAAAGAGCTGTTCGCCAAGGTCCGCAGCGGACAGGTGCGCGTCCTCATGGGCAGCACCTTTAAGATGGGCGCGGGGATGAATGTGCAGGACCGGCTCATCGCCCTCCACGATCTTGATGCCCCGTGGAGGCCGGGAGATTTGGAACAGCGTAGCGGGCGTATTATCCGGCAGGGCAATATGAACCCAGAGGTGCATATCTACCGTTATGTGACCGAGGCCACCTTTGACGCCTACCTCTGGCAGACTTTGGAAAACAAGCAGAAGTTTATCTCCCAGATCATGACCTCAAAATCCCCCGTCCGCTCCTGCGAGGATGTGGACGAAACGGCGCTGTCCTATGCGGAGATCAAGGCGCTGTGCGCTGGCGACGAGCGCATCAAGGAGAAGATGGATTTGGATGTGGAAGTCTCCCGCCTGAAGCTTATGCGCTCCAGCCATCAGAGCCAGCAATACAAGCTGGAGGACAAGCTGTTGAAAACCTTCCCCAAGCAGATCGAGCAGGACAAGACCTTCATCGCTGGGTTTGAACAGGATATGCGTACCGTTTAGGAGTATCCCCACCCGGCAGACGGCTTTGCCGGCATGACGGTGCGGGGCGATGTGCTGACGGATAAGGAGAACGCCGGCGCTGCCCTGCTGGATGCTTTTAAGGATGTAAAGGGGCTGGACCCTGTGCCCATTGGCAGCTATCGTGGCTTTGAGATGTCCCTGACACTGGAGGACTTCGGAAAAAAGTATTTCCTTACCCTGAAAGGGGCGATGAGCCACCGCGTCGAGCTGGGTAAGGACGCCCGCGGCAACCTCGCCCGCATTGACAATGTTCTCAGTAACATTGAAAACCGAAAGCAGATTACGCAGGAACACTTAGACAGCCTCTACGCCCAAGTGGAGACTGCAAAAGCGGAGCTGGGCAAACCTTTTCCGCAGGAGCAGGAGTATAGGGAGAAGTCTGCGCGGCTGGCGGAGCTGAACGCCGAGCTGAACATCGACGATAAGACGCCGATGGAGGCGCTGGCCGAGCCGGAGTCTGCTATCGCCAAAAAGCCCCGTCAATCTATCCTCGCCAAGCTGAAAGCGCCGCTGCCGCCGCCCGCTAAGAATGAGAAAACCAAGGAAAGAGAGGTACGCTGATGAACAGAGAGGAATTGAACACCGCCCTCTATGAGAAGATGGCGGCAGAGCAGAACACCTTCCGCGACTGGCTGAAAAGCCAGAACGCGGAGGTGGTGCTGGACCATGCCTATGAATACTCCGTTCGGGAGGACATCGTGATGGCGATGGAGGAATTGGACCTGCCTGCGGAGCAGGCTGCGGCCCTGTTGAAATCTTCTTCCCCGCTGGCTGATGTTTACAAGGCATGGGAGAAAACCGAGACCAACCACATGGACAATGTGCGGGATGTCATCGAAAACAGGGCCGACGATGTGATTCGGGATGAGCGAGATGTGCTGCTGCACACGCCGGTCTATCTCCAGTCCGGCGCACACGCCAGAGAGAACAATGAGCTGGATGTGTTCCGCGCATCCTACAAGGCGAATGTTGCCTGCAAGGAGGCGCTGGAAAAGGCTATAAATGATAATTACAGCGACAACCGCCTGAATACTGACGCTATCTACAAAGAGGTAGTGGGCAGGTTCGGCCCGGAGCGTGTGCAGTTTGTGCTGGCTACCACTATCCAGCACAAGGATTGGGATCAGCGGTTTTCCCGAAACAACAGGGCGTGGGCGCAGGCCGTTCCCATGGAGGCCAGCTTCGGCTCGCGGGAGAACGACCACAGCGTTTACTATGTGGTGGACAGGGCGCACTCCAGCCTGACAGATTTGTTCGTGAGCCACTTCCGCAAGGAACAAGCCAGGGAGAAAGAGCAGCCGAAAAAGGAATCTATCCTGGGCAAGCTGCAAAAGCCCCTGCCGCAACCGGCCGCAAAGGCCGGAAAGGACAAAAGCCATGAGCGGTAAAAATCGCAGGGACAAGACGGTTCTGTTTCGTGTTTCTCCAGAGGAATACGATCTGATGCAGCAGAAAGCGGAATTGTCCGGCATCGTCAGTCTCAGCGCCTATATCCGCAAAATGGCGATTGACGGCTATGTGATAAAGCTGGAATTGCCGGAGCTGCGGGAGATGATCTCCCTCCTGCGGCGCTCCAGCAATAATCTCAATCAGGTCGCCCGCCGCGTCAATTCCACCAGCCGGATTTACGCCGAGGATATGGAAGATATGCTGCGCCAGCAGCAGGAGCTTTGGCAGTGCGCCAATGCAATTTTGCAAAAGCTGGCCGCGATTGCCTGAACAGGAAACTCAACGACGCCCCCGGCCTGCCGCTGGGGGCGTCGTTTTCCCTGTCACTTCTTCTTATTGATAATGTGGTCTGGAAACACCGAGGCGGTAATAAGGTCAGCCGGATCGACCTCCAACGCATCGGCTATGTCATAGAACACTTCCAGTGAAAATGCTTTCGCAAGATTCGGCGCTTCTATTGCACCGAGCAGTGCCCGGCTGATCCCCGCCTTTTCCGCCAACTTTTCCTGCGACAAACCACGCATTTTACGCAAGGTAGAAATTGCGATGCCCAACTGGATGAAACGGTCATAGTTCTTAAAAGATACCTCTTTGCTCATACAGCCGCACCCCCTCGCGTTTGTTTAATATATGTATTATACTGATTTTTCTGGTTTATAGCCGCATAGGACAATTAACACTTGACTAGATCAGATAACAAATGTATATTATTAGAGGGCGTTTGCTGTTTTTGGTAAGCAGCACCTAAGTGAGATGTTTTGCCGGCCGCTATACACAATCATTTAGGATAGAGCTTTATGACTACCTACCCGTATGGGATGGCGCATAAAGCAAATCGCCGTTGCCTCGATAAGAGGAAGTTCAGGAGATAGACGCGCCGGGAAACAGAACAGGGGCATTTGCTTTGCCGCAAATGCCCCTGTATGTTTATATGGAGAGTTTACCATGATGGAGATTTACACAGTGAGCTTTTTCGGACATAGGCAGCTTGACGATTTTATGGAGGCCGAGTGCCGGCTGGAAAAGCTGATCCGAGAGCTGCTTTCCGAAAGAGAATATGTAGAATTTCTTGTTGGGCGAAACGGCGACTTCGATCAGCTTGCGGCATCCACCGTCCTGCGCCTGAAACGGACGGTACGGGATGATAACAGCTCCCTTGTTCTTGTCCTCCCATATCTGACGGCGGAGTATGCCAACAATCACGATTCTTTTGAGGGCTACTATGACGAGATCGAAGTATGCCAAGCCGCCGCAGGCGGACATTTCAAGTCGGCCATCCAGACAAGGAACCGCGAAATGGTAGACCATTCCGATTTGGTAATCTGCTGCATTGAACGAAATAAGGGCGGGGCCTATCAAACGATGCAGTATGCACAGAAACAGGGAAAGGAAATCATCAACATAGCTGGGATACTCAATGAAATTATTTGAAAGGGGGTATGCCTCTGGCGACAACGCGCATTATTCCCATGCACATCAACAAGGGAAAGACGCTGGCACAGTGTTTGTCTGACCGAATGGGTTACGGGGAAAATCCCGAAAAGACAAACAGCGGAGAGTACATTTCCTCCTATGAGTGCGACCCTCAAACAGCCGACTCAGAGTTTCTGCTTTCTAAAAAACAGTATCTGACGCTCACAGGCCGGACACAGGACAATGATGTGATCGCCTATCAGATACGGCAATCCTTTAAGCCGGGAGAGATCACGCCGGAGGAAGCCAACCGCATCGGCTATGAGTTTGCCATGCGCTTTACCAAGGGCGAACACGCCTTTATCATCTGCACCCATGTAGATAAAAAGCACATCCATAATCATGTGTACTGGAACTCGACTAAACTATCTTGTATGGGAAAATTCAGAAACTTTTGGGGCAGTACAAAAGCCGTCCGTGAACTGAGCGACCTCATCTGCATGGAGCATCGGTTGTCTGTGATTAGTAATCCGAAGCGCCAAGGCAAGAGCTATAACAAGTGGCTGGGCAGTCAGGCCAAGCTCTCCCATTGGGAGGAAGTGCGTATCCTTATAGACGAGGCGCTTGCCAAAAAGCCGCACAGCATGGACGCCCTGCTGGAGCTGCTGTCCGCCTCCGGCTATGAAATCAGGCGCGGGAAAAATATTACTTTGATGAAAGCGGGCCAGAAGAATATCCGTCTGAACTCGTTGGGCGAGGGCTACACTGAGAAAGAGCTTTTCGCGGTGATCTCCGGCGCAAAGGTACACACGCCCAGGAAAAACCGTCGGCTGACCGCTCCGAAAAAAGCAAAACTGATTAAAGAGATTGAGGACAAGCTGAACGGGCGGCACTCACAATGGGATTCTGTCCGTATCCTGAAACAGATGGCGCGGTCTGTCCTCTATGTCCAGCAGCACGATTTTGACACCTTTGACGAGCTGGCGAAAAAGTCTGCGGCGGCATCAGCGCGGGTGGGCGAATTAGGTGCGACCATAAAATCTGCCGAAAAGCGCATGGCGGAGATCGCTGCGCTGCGGACGCACATCATAGGCTACGCCAAGACTCGCGAGGTGTATGCCGGCTATCGGAAAGTAGGCTATTCCAAAAAATATCTGGCCGCGCATGAGGACGATATTATCGTCCACAAGGCAGCAAAAAGGGCCTTTGACGAGGCGGGCCTCAAAAAGCTGCCTACGGTCAAACGGCTGAACGCCGAGTACGCTGAACTTCTGGCACAGAAAAAAGCGGCCTATGCCGAGTACGCCGAGGCAAAAAAAGAAATGCGGGAGCTGCTTGTCCACAAGGCCAACGTCGAGTATATCCTGGGCTTGGAGGAACAGGAGAAAACGAGGATCAGAGAGGCCGAGCGCGAGAGCGCGAGGTAAAATAGCGCCGGAACGGTGCGTAGCCGCAGATGCCAATCTGCGAAATAGGGGTTTGGGGGCGGGAGCCACCAACAAGCTAAATCGGAGATTTCTGCTCCGGCAGAAATCTCCGATTTTCCGCATCTGTATATACAGATGCATTGCTTGCCGCATCCTTTATCTCCCGTCTTTCGTCCCCCGTCCCAGTATAGATGAAAGAGAGAGACCCCAAGATGGGACGCGCTTGCCCTCGATTAGTCTGCATACTATAATGGCCTATAATAGCAGGCTCTATTGCAAAGAAAATTTATTTTATAATTTTTCAAAAATCCTGTCCCCAAACTCTCCTTTTCCAAGTTTATATAAGTAGTGGGTATGTTGTGGAGAAAGTGCTTCTGAGGGCACCAAACCCACCCTGATATGAGACAGAATACGAGGTAGCTCTCCATGTTGATATATTTGCAAATGCTCGATACGCCAGAGGAAAGGGCAAAATTTGAAACTCTATATTATGCTTACCGGCGAACCATGCTGCATATTGCCATGCAGATTTTGAAGGATCACCAACTGGCCGAGGACGCGGTGCAGGAGGCTTTTCTGCGGCTGGTGAAAAATTTTTCAAAAGTCGGACAGATAAATTGTCCCCGAACACGAATGTTTACGGTTATTATAGTTAGAAACATCTCGCTTACTATGCTTGCGAAACGAGAGGAAGAAAATATTCTTGAGAGTCCAGAGGCCATGATTCCGATAGAGTACGATCTGGAGGAAGATGTGCTGGATCGGATTGCTTATGAGGAGGTGTTGAGTGCCATCCAAAAGTTGCCGGTTATTTATAGGGACATTCTGTATCTCCAATGCGTGGAGGAATACAAGCTGACGGAAATTTCCAAGTTACTGGGCATTGAAGCAGAGACAGTAAAAAAACGCGCCCAGCGAGGGAGAAAAAAGCTGTTGGATCAACTGACAAAGGAGCATGAAGATGAAAACGCTTAAAGCGGCTTTGCAAGAGGCGTATTTCATGGAGTTGGAGGAAATACCTTCCGATGAAATATTGAGCGAAGATGATACTCTGACTTTTTCATCAGCTTTTGAACGCAAAATGAAAAAGCTAATTCGCAGGGCCGATCACCCTGTCCGGCATCGAATTGCCCAAGCTGCGGCTTGTCTCCTGCTGTTGGCGCTGTTGAGCGGCTGCACCGTATTGGCAGTCAGCCCGGAGGCAAGGGCGGCGTTCGTGGGCTGGATACGAGAAACGTATGAATCGTGGTTCGTTTACCGCTATTCCGGCGAGGAGCAGCCTCCCTCGGAGGATAAAGTATACGCTCCCACATGGGTTCCAGAGGGGTATGAGGAAATCGTTGCACCGCAAGTTGGAACCTATATCCGCTCGCAATATGAAAATAACGAAAATGAATTGTTGACTGTCTCATATTTGAAAGGCACAGAAAAATCATCGCTGAATGTGGAATGGGAGGGCGCAATCGTTCAAGAATCTTCTGTAGGGAATTTGCCTGCGGATTTATACCTGAATCCGAACGATGGTCCCAGCATTTTGGTGTGGACGGATTATGAACGTGATGCTGTTTTTTGGATTACCGCCCCATTGTCGGGGGGCGAATTAGTAAAAGTTGCCGAGAGCATCCAGCAATCGGAGTCCATGCCCAGGCGGTACAGGGTGACCTGGCTGCCCTTGGAGTATGGCGGGTATTATTTGGAGTCGGAGAACGAGGAGGCAGGAAGCGGCGAGATTGTGTACGGCAACGATCAGGGCTTCTCCATCACATTCGGGTATTCCAATGACGATGCCCAGGCGCCCAGGCCCAGGACAAACGGCGTCAAGGCTGTCTCTGTGGACGGTAGGGCCGCGGAGCTGTACCCAAGCGGCACCAAGGGCGGGGACAGTGTTTTGGTGTGGCCCGCCGCCGAGGGCAGAAGCACCCTATGGGTGTGCGCACCGTTGCCGGAAGAGGAACTGATCCAGATTGCGGAAAACGTGATCGTACAGCTCAACAGATTCACAGACCTGATTGATATCCAGACTGCCAACGAAGGAGAAACTCCGCTGCTGGAGGCAGTGGAACAGGCGTTGACGGAAACCTATGTGGCCCAGGTGGAGGACTGCGCCAAACGGGCCGCAAAAACCGGCAATTATGCGTCGGAGGAGTATGACCGGTTACAGAATGACCAGATGGCCCGGTATATCTCCCCGGAACGGGAGGAAGCGCTGGCCCGTGTCTCCGCCCTAACCGATGCGCTCCGGAAGGAGGGGCGGTCTGGCGAGACCATTGTGAGCCTGTTCGGCCCGTTCTACGCAGCCACCATCTGGGTGAGCGACGATGTTGATTACGCGCTGCTTGCCGAATACGGTATGTTGGATACGTTGGAATACTATTTCGATACCACTGCCAATATCGTGGACGAGCGGGGCGTATTGATTGCCACCTACCAAATTCACTATCTCAGTGGCCGTGGAGAAACCATCACGGTGCCCACCGCCGAGGAAATGCAGTTTATGTATGAGAGCAATCAAATTTATCTAAAGGCATATCGTGCGGCACAGGCGGAAACAACCCAGGAATGAAATGGAGGAACAAAATATGCGTTTTAGCGGTATTCCAAGGAGTTACCGTACCAGCATGAGGCGAACATCGGGGATGTTGTCTATGCGGAGCAGGACAACTTCATCGCTTTTTAGTTCGTTGAAAAGTGGGGGACGGTTCAAGCTCAAATCCGGCAGTTTGCTTAACAATTCATCCATCAGCCGTAAGTCTAATAAAACTTCTCTCTCCAAAATTATTCGCTCGGATATCGTGAATGTCAGCGCTGTCAGCAGCAAGGTTAGCAGCGGTCTGACCAAGGAATATGTGAGTGCGCTTGAAACCCAGGCCAAGAAGGATGCCCAAGCCGGGGCCTATGGCAAGGATGGCAAAATGTCAGAGCTTCGAGCTGAACAGATGAAGAAATATATCTCCCCAGATCGGGATTCAGCTATTTCCCAGGTGTCAAAGCTCCTATCGGCCGGTTCGTTTCAAAAGGCAGGGGCAAACAGAGCGAAATTATCTGGCCTGCCCTATACAGCCACCGTAACAAAAGGACGGAATGGGACGACAGCAGAAATTTTCGACGAGTATGGAGAGAAGTTTGCCAGCTATGACGGTAAAACTGGTGAATGGAAAAAGATAGCTACCAAGGCTGAAGCACAGTTCCAGACAGCATCGAGTTCAATCTTCGGTGAAGCCTATCGCGCGGCCCAATCTGGGCTGCGTAGCAGTAGTGGAAACAGAACACAGTCCAGTTTAGACTTTCGTGCATAACAAGGAGGCAGCACTATGGCAATCAACGGTGTTCTCGGTGCTTACAATTCTTATGGCTCTTATAGAGCCACCAGCAGACCCACCAACCGTTCAGCGTCCAAAATATCAGTCAGCGAGGACGGCTTATATGAGCCGATCAGCAAGAAAGTCAGTGGAGCTTTATCTGACGAGTATGTTGAGCAAATCAAAGCCCAAGCCCGCGCTGATGCTGCAAAAGGCCGCTACATGGACGGGTACGATAGCAAGCAGCGTACCGGCTTTACAGCCATGATGAATACGCAAATGAAACAGTATGTTTCCCCGGATCGGGCAAACCCCACTTCCCAAGTGTCCGCCGCAATCAACGATCCTAAACGTGTCTGGCATACTGGGGCAAATCTCTTGGATTTGTTAGACGGCCTCTGTACTGCCAAAGTATTCCACGGGCCTATGTTTGGAACTACGGCGGAGATTTATGACGGGAATGGCGAAATGATTGCGGGCTATCGTGACTCTTGTGGTTGGTTCGATGTTCCCACGAAAGACGAAACACGGTTCCAGTATGAATCTGCTCAGATTTACTGTGAGGCATACAGAGCGACCGAGGCAGAGATAGCCGCCGCCAAGCAGACGGCGGCTCCGGCGGTGAGCGGGGATGCACCCGCAAGTTTTGATATAAAGGTCTGATAGCCTTAATGAAATATGTGCTTTTCCCGATAAAGGTGTTGCTCCTGCCGAATATCCCAGCGCCATCATTGTTCCCAGCGTCGATCTGGATGAACCCATCGACCCCAACGTTTTGTAGATGAGCATAGACTCACCTATCCCCGCAATCTTAATTTAATGTTAGAAATAGTTTTCCTCCAATCCAAAACGCCTCTAAAACCGTAATTGCTTTCCCCGCAGGACTTAATTTTTCCGAGCACAAGCCGATATAAAAATTAAGGATGTTTTCCGTAGAAATGTGGGAAAAGAGGTTGACAAACGCTATGATTTGTGCTACCGTCAAGCAAGCGTAGCTATGACTATATAGCTTCGCAGCCTTTTTGCGCGGTTACGGTAGATACGTTTTTATAGTAAAAGGCGTTTTTTGCCGCATGGTTATCCATGTGGCAAAAAGCGCTTTTTTCGATTTTACAGCGGATCATTGGACAAATCGAAAAGAAATCCAAAATCAGAAATGAGGAGGCAATCCCATGACAATCACGCAGATGGTACAGAGCCAACAGCGGCAGCGCATCGGTGAGTTGGTCCAGAAGCAGCAAGATAAGCCTCATATCAATCCCTACGGTACTCCCGGCATGAGTCTAAACGATGCCGGCGACTATCGGAAGATGGTCCCCGTAGACAAGAGTGTGGTGCAGCAGGTCAAGCAGATCGCTTTCAACCATATGAAGAACAGCTATGGCGTGAGCGATGGCGAGGACATCAGCAAGGTCATTCGGGACTATACCATGTCCTTGGCTCCAGAAAAACGACTCAGTGCATCATGGACGCTGAATGAGATTTTTCAAAGCGAGGCCACTCGGCTGGGAGAGTTTGTCCATCAGCAAGACCCGAATTGGAATTGGGGAAAGCCCTTTGACATCAGCATCTTGGACGACTACCGGCAAGGTGTGGATATGCAGGTATAATCGGATCATAACCCATAAAGAGCATATTTTGAACTGGGGAGGTATAAACGATGTCTTTGATCGTATCACAGACGCCAGTGAACCGGCTCCCCGCCAAACTGGTAAATAACGCTGCTTTTGTCAAACAGATTGGCTTTGACCCCGTACATCAGAGCACCGAAAGCAATCAGCCTGCGGAAAAAATTCATGGCGGTGAGCATTCGCACTTTGATTCCGTTTCCATCAGTGATAGTGCAACGATGCACATATACAGCGACCCCACTATGTCTATTGAGGCCGGGCCGGATGCGCCTGCTTACGACCCCGATGCAAAAATACGAGTCTATTTCAATGCTCTCTCTGGCAGGGACTATTATCTCACTCAGGAGCGAGCGCAGAATGGTGCGGTGGCGGATTACTTTTTTGAACTGCGTCCCGATGATATTGAGCAGCAGGCCAAGGCCATTGTCAGCGGTGAAGGATATGATCCCTATCATCCGGCTACAGAGTTTTTTGTCAAGGGCCTATGCCAGTGGTTTTCGGAGGAGGATACAAAATCTGTTGCTGAAACCTTCGAGGCGGTGTGCCGCGAATATGCGGGGATACTGGAAACAGGGCGTACCCCTGCCCTGTCGGAATTGAAAACCACTTTTTCCTTCTGCGGTGAGGAAGTCAGCGTTTCCAAACTGTTCAATATGGTAGAGGCTGGGAAGAAGATCTCACAGCAGTCCAGTCGGTACGGTTGCATTGGAACCAGTATGTATATCGGCCTCGCTGCTGAAGGGATGTTGAAGTCAGCAGCCTTGAATTATGCAAATACATTGTCCTCCGGTGTCGGTAAGGCATTTGCGGACAATTTTGAGAAACTTTTTGATAACAGCGCAAAGTGTAGTGTCCAAAAGTGGAATGAGTGGAGCAAAACGGACGCAAGCAGCACCTTGCCAAAAGACTATCGTGACTATATCGCAGATCAAGCGTCCTACGCCTATCAGTTGTTCTCCCAGTCCAATCTGACCAGCGGGGATGTATCCGCTAAAATCAATCAGTTTTGTATCAGGAACCAGTACACTTACGGAGGCATGGCGACAACTGATTTCCGCAATATTATGAGTGGGTACTATCAGGAGATCGTAAAGCTGCTTGCATGACAAGAAAGGAAGTAAGCCGCACAAATTAGGAGGCATTGATGTGAAAAAAATCTCTGTTCTTTTACTTGTCCTATCTCTGGCATTGAGCCTCTGTGCGTGTTCCAAAGCAAGCCAGATTCCATCTCTCGAAGAAATTGTAGAAATGGGACGGAATGGGGCAATGAGCAGCTACAGCGGTCACAGGGATGGACATTGGCAGACCTTGAAAAAGTATGGGGGAAAGCCGATGGCGGACTGTCTGGAATGTATGGCTGCTTCTGGAAAGTAAATGATAACGCATCGGTCACTGTGCGATATTATGATGCGGAGATTGATAATATCAGATATATTGCCGTTACTGAAGCGGAAGATAAGGAAACAGCTTCGCTCACAACTGAAACGACAGCTTTGGATGATATTACGCAAACGTCGATTATTGAATCGGATAAAGACGCATTAGACATTGTGAACATTATTGATAGAACAAAAACAGAAGGACTTCCCTATGATATGGCAGAAGAAAAGTTTTTTGAAGATGGTGACAATGAATACTATTTTAGTGGGATTTATAGCCATTATGTTATCGTTCACTATGGAGACGGGAGCCAAGAAGATATAGTAACTGCTTTGAACACCGGAAAGGCAATCATTTCTGATTTGGACAAATTTGGGGTAAGTTATACTGTTAAGCCCTCTGGGATGAGAAGTGCTGAACTACCCAATAATCCCATCAGTCAAACCGGGACCGAAGAAGCAGAAATGAGGTAGATAAAAGTGAATGTAACAAACTTTGCAAATCTTTTTCACCAAAACAGTATCTTCCAGCAGAATAAACCGCTGGGGCAAAAACTTGTTCAGCCGCCGATCAATGACACACTGCACCGGCTATCCGAAAATCTGCTGAACGCGAAAAATCAGGCAAAGGATATGAAAACCCGGTTTGATACGTTGGAGCTGTCGGCGGAGGCCACGGAGGGCAAGAAAAATTCCGCGCTGGAGGAAATGCCGGAGGGCCTGCTACACTTCTACTTAAACCAGTGTAAAGTTGGCGCGCATTTGAGCCAGCAGCACGAAGCGTCTTTGATGGAATACCGGGATCAGCTCTCCGCCTTTGACCAAACCATTCAAGAATATCAGGATATGCTGGACGGCAACAAGGCTTTGCCGGAGCAGATGAAGCTGGAGCACATCTCCAAGCTGCTGGACGCTACCAGGGCAGCGCGTGAACAGTTTATGCAGCAGGGCGCGGCGGAGCTGAACCGGGTATCGGATAACAACCCCACCCAAGAAGGCTATATGGGAAAGGCTTACAGCAAGGCCGCAGAGTGGGCAGGGAACGGCTCTAATGATACCCACTGGCAAATCGACACCTCCTCAGACGATATTTACGGTGAAATTGACCGCGCTCTTTCCTCCGCGCATAGCATAACATCCACGTTCCAAAAAGGGGCCTCCAACATCCTGGCCGAGTTGAAGCGGCGGGACTGTGTCGAGGAGGGGGAAGAAATTCATTTTGAAGATCAGGAGACAGCGACCAGCGGCGCCGTTCAGCGAGAATCGCTGTTTCAGTCCATTTATAACGGGATATGGAACACGTTCAAACAGAGCGTTGACAACGGTGCAGAGTAAACAATAGCAGACAATCGCTCAACCGCTATAACTCTATTTTAGGGAGGACACACCATGAATATCATGAACTGGGGAAACATCCCCAACATTACCAACCAGATCACCACCGGCGCACCCCAAGCGGGCCTCCGTTGCGACCCCAGTGCTGCGGTATGCTCCACCGGCAAGAGCGTGGCCCCCGGCACGGACATCAGCGGCCTTGGAACGCTGAAAAATATTGATGAAGCCGCCCGGCAGGGTTACCGGGAGGACTTCTCCATTCGGGATGCGGCGGAGGGCCTGTGGCGGAAGGAGAATTTTAACTTCAACATCTTTGACCCTGCCAGCATCCAGCGGATGCAGGATCGTGTGCGGCAGGGCACCTATACCATGACGCCTACCGATGCGGAACTGTCTTCTTACATAGATACCCTGCGGCAGAACGGTCTGGACGGTGCTGTGGACTGGAACGGCCTGAGCCATGAGATGAAGTCGTTCCAGGCCACCTCTGCGGAGGAGCTGGAGGATGGGCTGAACTACATGGCCTCCCGCTATGTGGCGGCGCTGGATAAACTGGAGCGCAACTATACCGGCGACGAACTGACCACCCAGCTTGCCAAGCTGGAGGAAATCTATCAGGCCGGAAAAGCTGGTATGATTGATGGCTACACCCAGCTTTTGCAGGACAATCTGGGTATCTCCGACAGTGACGCCCAGGCAGTCCGGGACAGTTTCTCCTCCATCCTTGCGGAGAAAGAGGAGGCTTACCGGGGCGCGTTAAAGCAGGTCCATGAGGCCGTGGCGCAGACTGGTACGGACAGCGTGTGGCTGAAGAACCACGATGCCTATATCGCCTCCCAGCTCCGGGCGGCGGCAGGCGCATCAGGGCAGAGTGGGGCCCGATACTCGGTGCAGGACCTGACCGCCGCCGGCCAGATTGCCCAGAACTACCGGACGGAGATTGACGGCGCATCCTCCTGCGGGCGGAACGAAGCGACGTTGGCGCTGGGTCTGTCCATGGCGGACATGAAGGCGGAGGCCATGATCTCCAAGGGGCTGGTAAGCGGCAGCATGGCGGACCTGCTCCGAAGCAGCCGCACCCAGGGGCACCAGAACGCCCTCGCCGCTCTGGACCGAGCCCTGGCGAACCGGGAGAGCCACCGGGCCACCGGCGAGCCCAAGGGAACCTACGCCCCGGTAGACAGTGCGGTGTTTCGGGGAATCTACGATGCTGTCTTGGACGCCTATCGTCAGAACGGCGGCGATGCCGCCAAGGCAATCCAAGCTGGTGCCTCCGCCGGGGAGAAGCTGACCGCTCAGGCTACCGCCAGGGCTCCCAAGGCCGCGCGCTGGGGCGCGAGCATGAGGAGTTATTGGCAGGAGTTTTACAAGGTCCCGGAGGAGCAGGCCACGGTCTTGGGCTTGCAGATCAAGTATCTGACGAACCAAAAGTCCAGGAGCTCTGCCTACCAGAAGTACGTTACCGGCTGGCAGGACTTCCTTGCCTCTATTGGCGGCGGAGTGGATATGCGGGCGTAAATACACATGGCGATGCCGTTTTAGTCCATTTATGACGGGATATGGAACACGTTCAAAAAGAGCATTGACAGCGCGAAATAGAAAAGGAGATTGTATAGTATGCAAATTAACGGAGTAAATAGTCTTCGGGAGGCCGCCAGATGGGGGAATACGCCTATCATCCAGAAAAAAGCGGTTGAAGCGTCTAAAAATGCAATGACAGACGATTTTGTTGAGAAACTCCAAGAGTTAGCGCGGAGAGATGCTCAAAAGGGTGTTGGTATGAGCCAAGAGGCGATTAACCTCTGTCATGCACAGATGAACAAGTATGTTTCTCCTGACCGTTCAGCTCCGATTGCACAGATGACGCAGGAACTGCAAAAGGCGGAGAAGGCGCATAAAGGAGAAGACCCCACTTTGGAATTTCTCGACAGGATGTTAGCATAGCTCAAAGGTAAAGGGAGACCGGAGCGTATTGTGAAATCCTTCAGCGGGCTGGCTGGCGGCTGTTCCGGCGATCTTCATAGTACCCCCGAAAACCAGGTTGCTACGGTATATTCGCCCGATGGGGAAGAAATCGCGCAATATAATACCAGCGGCGGTGGTTGGATGAATTTAACTACCAAGGCGGAAAATCAGTTTCTTGGGGATTCCAGTGCTGTTTATAAGCAAGCTTGGGATGCTACGCGTGCGGAGATTAAGAATGCAGCGCAGAAACAACCAGTGGCTTGCAAAGGGGAAACTGCGACTTTCGATGTTCGAGCCTGAGATGATAAGAAAACTTGTGAGGGAAAAATATGATTGATTCTTTGTTAAACAGAACTGGAACACCAGTCAACTGGGGGAAAAGTTCCAAGGCTCAAGGCACCGAAAAAACCGCAAAAAGCGCAATGACCGATGGCTTTATTGAGCGGATCAAGGCATACGCGAAGGAAGATGCCAAGCGGGGCGAATATATGTCAGCAGGATTTACCCAAATGCGGCTTGCACATATGAAGCAATATGTTTCCCCTGACCGCTCCGGGCCGAAAAGCCAGGTAATGTCTGCTATCCAGGCAGCATTGAAAGAACCGCATCCGATGTTGCAGGCATTGGAAAAGACGCTGGAAAAACTGTCGGGAGGCTGTTCCGCGAATCTTAAAATCAGCTCCGTCCAGCAGGCTGCGGAGATATATGCTCCTAACGGGGAGAATATCGCAAGCTACAACAGCCTTGGCGGAGGCTGGACGGATATACAGACGAAGGAAGAACATAAATACTTTAACGAAACTGCTTCTATTTACTTACAGGCATTTCGGGAGGCCCGCGCAGAAATGAAATCTTCTCAACCCGCCCCGTCTGTTGAAACATCGGTAAACATTCGAGCTTAATACAAGGGGGCACAATAGTATTAGGAATACGTTCAAAAAGAGTGTTAGTACAGGAGGAAATCCATTATGGACATTAGTGTAACCGCCAATCCAAGCAGACAAGCGGCTTATATCAATACGCAAACTAACGCGGCGCAGAGGGCGAAAAAAGCAGGTATGTCTGCACCTGCTCAAGCCCAGGACGAAATAGTAATCTCTCCAGAGGCTAAGACTACTATGGAGCAGACGGCTCAGGTAGGTACTACGGCTCCAACTGCTGCGGACGCCGAAAAGCAGACAAGCAATACTATCACTTTTGCCTCGTTTGCAGAGGAGTTCAGTAAGATCACTCAGGGCTATGGTGATAATATCCGCAAATACTATGCCGAAGCGCACGATGATAATTTGACTTATGATGATCCTGCTGCCCATATCTGGGACAAATATAAAAACCCGGATTCCCCTGATTTCCGCGCTGACTTATCAGAGGACGAACGGGCATGGGCCTATGACCAGGAATTGGATTTGTTGAGCGGGGGTAAACACTTGCAAATGAGCAACCCCTATGCGTTCGCCTCCGCTGGAGGCCTGCCTACGCTGGCCTCCGCAGCGATACAGGCAAATCAAGCGTGCCGGGAGCAGATCGACCAGTCTATACAAGACCTCCTTGCAGAGAATGGGATAGAGCTTCCGGCAGACGCATCTTTCCGGCTGACAGTAGACCAGGACTACACAATTCATGTAACAGGTTTGGAGGACGAGGAACAGGCTACGGCGATAGAGCAGGCATTAAATCGTGGCGACAACGGTAAAAACCTGTATAACCATCTTAAGCTGACTACTCCAAACGGTGAAAACCTGGGTGTAGATTATGCAAACGGTCATCTGGCGGCTGTCGATACACAGCAGGAATTGGATGATAGAACTCTTGATGAAGTCAAGAAACAGGCTGGGCCGATTTGGGCACGTTATTCCAGTACATACAACCCCCACCAAGAGGCCATGAACGAAAAAATTCTCAGTCTTGACCCTGATTCCCCTCTAAACACCCAGGAGAGCAAGGATCGCATGAGCGCAGCCGTTCGGGTCGGTGCGCCGGAGATAATTGCCGAGTTTCGCGCCCGGCAGCAGGATATGCGTTTGGTTATCAATCAGAATCGGGACGTTGACCCTGATGGCTCGATTGCGCTGAAAACCTATATGCGGGCTTATGCACAACCGGCGGTGAACGCCAGAAAAACGATTGAGGGCTACTACGCCGAAGCCCATGCGGAGAACAGTTCCTATCCGTTTTTGGAGGGGCTGGAGCATATCGCGCAGAAGTATAAGCGCCCTGATTCCGGTATTTTTCGTTCAGATTTGACCGAGGCGCAACGGGACATGGCCTACCGTCAGGAGCGGGCCTTGCTGACCGGCGCTCGGCTGACCCTGTTTGACCCCTATGCACTGGCTTCTATTGGCGGTGTGCAGACAGCCCAGACGTCCCACCAGGGGGCGATGCAGGCAGTCATCGAAAAGATGAACGAACTTAGAAATCAACTGTACGGTATAGAATAGCGGCCTAATCAATGGTGAGTCTGCCGGTATTGATGTAAAAGTATAGTGCCAATCTCCGATTGTTGGAAGTTCCTGTTTCAATCAAATCATCAGCAAATAAGTTATTCATAGCTTTAGTTTCTAAATTAGGAGGATTTCATTATGTCTATGCCAACTATTTTGCCTTCGGGCCAGCTCCATCCAGATTTGTTTAACGGTCCCTTTGTTAAGCAAGTTGACAGTAGCACGTCCATAGCCACAGGTGAACCGGGCGCTAAAGTCCACGGCAACACGACAGCAGAAAAGGGCAACAAAATCTGGCTTGAGGACCAAGACAGCGTGATTGACATCTCTGGCCGTTTCAACAGCAAGCGGGTCGATTCCTATGATGGCAAAAAGGTCGTAGAAAACAAGGGCATGGGGCTTATTATCGAAACGATACAGCCTGGTGTTTTCACTGCGGAGGATGCAAACAAGTCCGCAGCGTCTGGCGGAGCTACCCACGGTTTCTTCTACCGCAAGACAGATTTCCTGTTCAGCGCCGCTCAAGAATACACCGCCCTTGGCGAAAACGAAGTGTTCCGCCATCGCAACATCGACGATGTGAATTTTGTTCGGGACACGCTGGACTTCTTCACTGACGGGAATTACACCCAGGCGGACGTGAACCGTATGCAGGATCAGATGACGGCGGTGGTTCGGGAACTGGCCCAGCAGATCAAGGACGGCGGATCGCCGGATTTGAGCAAGGTAAAGACCACTCTGACTGTGGGCGGCGGTGAGGTTTCGATTTCTCAGCTCCTGGAAATGCAGAAAACAGGGCGTGAGTTGTCAGAGTCCTTTAGCGGGATGACATCCGGCTCCCTGACCGGCCATAATATTGAGGCGTTTGCAGAAATGGGAATTGCAAAATCCTTGGGTAACTACTATGGCAGCGATAAGGGAGAAATCGGCAAACTGTTTTCCTCCGCTGTTGACCGCCTGTACGAAAAAGGCATAGCTCAAGTGGAAAAGGCTGAGGCATGGGGACAGACTGTATCCTATGCCGCTAATACATCTGGAAATAAGGATGCAGTGAAAACAGAGCTGAATATCGCTGACCTGTTTTCTAAGCTGGATACCAGCAGCAAGAGCAACTTTGCGCAGAGTTTTTCGTCTGCGCTGTCTCAAGCAAGAACGCTGGTGCAGCAGTATTGCAATCAGTATAATCTGCTGACTTCCCATGTTGGGCTGGCTGGCGCTACGGATAATATCTCAAAATTCTTCCAAGCATGGATGGATCGGAATTGATAAATGGAGGGAATGCGATATGGCTATCGTTTCATTATCTGGACAATATGCTGGGCGCAACCCTGCGCTTCAGCACACCGCAGGCCAGACAGGTGAAGTGGGCCAAAAGGCGTCTTTGGACGCAGCCAAAGTACAAGCGGTTACAGATATGGTCAATCGAGATTATCATGCTGGAAAGTTTGACTTGTTTGACCCAAGCATCTGTCTCAACTATGACAGCGCCGATGATACCGTTAGTGACTCGTCGCTGACTGGAAAAACAGTTGTTCAGAACAAACCTACAGGCTGGATCATCACTACAATCGACCCCAACATGACCACTGCTGACGATGCGAGAAAAAGTGCAAAAGCGGGCGGCGCTACCCATGCGTTTTTATATCAGAGCTTTGACTTTCTGACGGATGCAGCAAAGGAATACGCTACATTAGGGGACAATGAGGTGTTCCAGCATCGGAATATCAATGATTTATCCTTTGTGCGCGATACATTGAGCTTCTTTACAGGAGAGGACTACTATAAAACTGGATACATCGACGAAACGCAAAGTGCTTTGATGGATCAAATCACAAATGTAGTCCATGAGTTATCCCAGCAGATTAAAAATGGGGAAAGCCCGGATTTAAGTAAAGTAAAAACGACACTCACTATTGGCGGCTCAGATGTTACGATTTCCAAACTGATGGAAATGCAGCAAATAGGCCGAGAACTATCGGAGTCTTTCAAAAATGTCAGCGCAGGGTCCTTGAATGGTCAAACCACAGAGTCTTTTGCCAAAATGGGAATTGCCAAATCCCTCAGCAGCTATTATGCTGGAGATAAGGGAGAAGTAGGTGCAATGTTCTCTACTGCTATTGACCGACTATATGAGCGGGGCATAGCACAGGTGCAGCGGGGTCAAGTGTGGTCACAGTCTGTCATTGGTGCAGCTAACACATCCAGCAGCCAAGATGCAGTAAAAGTAGGGTTAGATATTGCTGATACATTTTCAAAGCTGGGTGGTAGCAGCAAGAGCGGCCTCTCTTATAGTTTTTCCTCTGCGCTTTCCCAAATGCGGAGCATTGTGCAGCAATACTGTAGCCAGTATAATATGCCGACTTCCCATGTTGGGTTGGCCGGAGCTACAGCGGGAATTGAAAAATTCTTTCAGGCATGGACGGAGAAACTTTAAGAGACCTATCTATAGAGTATTCTTTGGTAATAGCCTATGGAATTAAAAAGCCGCATCCTTTTGATTTTCCAATACCTGTGGGAGCATACTGGCGAGGCACACACTGTTTCATTGGAACAGCTCAAAGACTATCTGCAATCCTGCGGTCTCTCGCGCCCTGACTCCCGCACCATCAAGGCCGACATAGATCAGCTTATTGAGCTGGGCGTGGACATCATCATAGACCGCAGGGTGCAGAATCAGTATTTCATCGGCACCCGCCACTTTGACACTGCGGAGGTCAAACTGCTCATCGACGCCGTTCAGTCCTCCCGATTTATCACACCGCAAAAGAGCAAGGCACTAATCCGCAAGTTGGGGGCCTTTGTGGAACCGCAGCAGAAGCAGCTTTTGAAGCGCCAGCTCTACATAGACCACCGCTCCAAGGCAACCAATGAATCCGTTATCCTGATCGTAGACCACCTCTACACCGCCATCATCGAGCGGAAGAAGGTCACTTTCCAATACTTCGACTACACGCCGGAGAAAAAGAAAGTCCACCGGCATGGTGGGCGGCTCTACACCGTATCTCCCTATGCTATGCTCTGGAACAACGACCAATATTACATGGTGGGTTACTCTGAGGAGCGGAAGCTGGTCGCCACCTATCGGGTGGATAGGATCAACCAACTGACGGTGACGGAGGAACCGGCGCGGAAACGCCCAGCAGACTTCACCATCTCGGACTACTTTGGGCAGACCTTTTCCATGTATCTCGGTGAGGAGGCCAAGGTGGAGCTGCTGTGCGAGAATGCGCTTATGGGCAGTATCATTGACCGTTTTGGAGAGGATGTTGCCGTTCAAATCGTTGACAGGGAGCATTTCAAGGTGACTGCTACTGTCGCCCTGAGCAACAATTTCTATGGCTGGGTATTCGCCTCCGGTGGAAAGATGCGGATACTCAGCCCCGAAAAGGTCCAAATGCAATTTAATAACATTCTGAGAAATTTCTCAGTGCAGGCATAGAAATCAGAAGTTATAGAAGCAGAAAAGCCACCTGAACTATCCTGCTTTTTATACTGATGATAGGATTAAAATATATGAAATCGTTCTTTAAGGATAAGATAAAATCGTATCTATTGGTAGTTGCCTTGGGTGTTCTTGCTGGGTTTGCTGTGGTCTTATTTTGCGAACTTCCAGACAACAATTTGTGGGCATTTTATTACTGGAGTTCGAGTACATTCGGATTTTGGATGTTTTCTACTTCACTAATCGTTCTATTTAGCGAGAATAGAACGTGTGCTGCTATCAACGCAGGAATATACATTTTTTTGATGTTTTTAATTACGACTGCATATAAATCTTTCCATCTTTATTGGGCTGGAAATATGCCATTTAACTCTTTGTTTGAAGTATTTGTGAATCACATTGGAGGATGGCTATTATATAGCATTCCTCCTGCTTTGGTATGTGCTATTTTAGGTTTGATATTATGGTCTGGCAGGAAGAATACTTTTTGGGGCAAGACACTTCAAATTCTGCCTCCGATATTTATATTGATAGAAACAATTATCTTATTTTATAGCGTATTTGTCTATCGAACAAACCTTTTCTCGGCATCAAGTAACTTGGTATGTCTGATGGCCTATATGATTATCTATTTTTCTGCGTTGCGCAAGTTTACTACAATGCCGTAGCAACACTAAGTTTAGAAACAACTTTCTCTGCTTTCCGTACTCACTCCATTTTCCGCTTTTTCAAAACAGGTCGAAAGTCATACAACATAAAAAAACTTCTCAGGAGGTGGACACTCAGTTGCCCACCTCCCTTTTGTTCTATTGCCTTTCATATTCGGTCATGCTATACTCTTTCTATCAAGGACAAGTCGTATCGGATAGAACGGAGGAAGCTCTATGCGTCACAAGGACCCGGAATTGATGAAGCGCATACAGGCATTTGCGGAGGATTTCTACTTCGAGGAGGGACGCTCCCCCAGCACAGCGGAGATCGGCAAGGCCATCGGCATCGCCAAGGGGACCGCCCACCGCTATCTTGTCGAGATGAGCGAGAAAGGCCAGATCGACTATGACGGGAAAACCATCGAGACCGAAAAAATCCGCCGTCTGTCGCCAACCTCCCGCGCGGAGATATTTACCGGCGCTATCCCCTGCGGTCCTTTAGAAACGGTGGAGGCGTCCGCAGACGAATATGCGAAGCTGCCAACCGCCATTTTCGGCTCCGGCGACTTCTACATCATTCGGACTGCCGGCGACTCCATGATAAACGCCGGGATAGAATCCGGCGATTTGGTGGTGGTGGAGAAGCGGTGCGATGCGGAACCGGGAGAGATTGTAGTCGCGCTCCATGAGAACGCCAATACCCTGAAACGGCTGGGCTATGATAAAAAGCGGAAGTGCTGCAAGCTCATCCCTGAGAATAACAGCATGGAGCCGATCTATGTCAGGGATGTTGTTATTCAGGGTGTGGCAAGGTTTATCATCAAGGCGCTGTGAACTGCTTTGCCTGAAAGGGGTTGATTGAGATGAACAGGGTAAATGTGTCCGTTCAGTGTTCCACTGAGCCGGACGGGATCATCTGCCCACAAAAGGTCAGATGGGAGGACGGGCGCGTGTGGGACATTGAGCGGGTCCTGCATACCTGCCGCAGCCCTGATCTGTCTTTTGAGGGCATCCGCTATACGGTGCTGATTGAGGGGATGGAAAAGTATCTCTACCAATCGGGCCGGCAGTGGTATGTTTTTGTTGCATAGGAGGACAGACACGACAAATGAAAACCTTAGTTACCAACGCGGAAATCGAGGAAGTAGGCGAAAACCTGATCCGGCGATTTATCGGGAAACGAAAGCCCCCGCCCAACTGCATCGACATTGAGGGCTTTATCACAGACTATCTGCACCTGCCGGTTGTCTATGCCGGCATTGCGGAGGAAGATCGGGACAAGATCGGCTTTGTGTCAGACGGCGCGTATCCGCTGGCAGTATGGGAGGATGGAGAACGGCGAAGCGTGGTATTCCCCAAGGGCACCGTAGTCATTGACCGCTTTCTGCTCCAGGCCGATAAAAGCGGACAGCGCCGGTTTACCTTGGCACATGAAGCCGCCCATGTGATTTTTGAGCGGATGTCCCCTACGGCGGCGGGTCCATGTTTTAACCGCTACTTTGACAGCGAGCGGAACTACAACATCGAGGAGCTGCGGGAACACCTGAATGTGTGTGAAACGCAGACAGACCGCATGGCCTCCGTTCTGCTGATGCCGAGATTCCTTGTGGAACGGCTGCTGAAACGCTTTCACAGCGGTGCGCCGGTCCCCATATATGGGAGCTGGGCCATGCGGGGCAAGGACAAGCTCGGTATTCAGAAGATAGCCGACTGCATGGGCGTGACCTTTACGGCCTTGCTCATCCGGCTCAAAACCCTCGGTATGACCGAACAGCGGGACATATCTGAGTATCTGGATTCTGAGATGGCCTTTTAAGGGGGTGCGGAGATGGTGCAGCAAACAGCAGTCCGGGCTTACCGCATGAAGCCCATGACGCCGGAGGTGCGGGCCAAGGTCAACCTCTCCTATACGGAAAGCCTTGACCTGCGGGAGCGCGAGCTGAAATGCCCCCACTGCGGGCGTTATATTGCCTCCCTGTTTTCAGACAGCTCCGGCCACTTCAAACTGAAATGCCCAAACTGCAAGGCGGTCACGACCTACAACCTGGGCTACTTCCGCAGGCGGCGCTGCCGCAGGGTGGGAAAGAAAAACTGAATATCAGAAATCAACAATTCATAAACGATCAAGCGGAGTAAACGCGGTCTCGCGTTAAGCTATCAAGCGGCGTATGAAACAGCTCGGCATACCTTCGTATGCCGCTGTTCATCGCCGCTTTTTTCGTTTGCTCCGATTGCCTGTTTCATACGCTGATTTTATGGCTCTTTTCCGGCTTGGTCGGGAAAGGGCTTTTTTATGTATTTCAATCCAAAAGACTTTGGTAAGCGGTTGCAGCTTGCCAGAAAGACGGCGGGGCTGACCCAACAGGCGCTTGCGGACAAGGTATCCGTCGAGAGAAAGCACATCAGCCACCTGGAGTGCGGGGAGCGGTGCTGCTCCATCGACCTGCTTGTGGATTTTTCGGAGGCGCTGGGCGTCAGTACGGACTATCTGCTCAAAGGCAGCAGCTCAAACCATGCTGCCGAGCTGGATGGCATCATCGGACAGCTCACTGCGCTGCGGCAAAAGTTATAGGCATGGTGCCTATGAGATAGACAAAGGGTGCCTGCGGGGGCGTCTGAATTTGCCCCCAAATCTTCTAAAATGAAATCATCAGCCGGGGCGACCCGCTGGTGTGGAACTTTGAAAAGTGAATAGGCATTCATCAGGTACATTCCTGTGTGTACGCCGAGAGGCAAAGCCGGACAGGTTGGAGCGCCACGACCCCAAGACGGGCGAGCGGCCTCCTCCGCCTGCAAAGGATGGGCTGCTCCCATCCGGGCGATAACAGCGCACAGAGACAATGATACTTCCGTAACTCGCGGCCCGGCCACAAGGAAGGCGGGGAGGTTAGATTCCTATGGAGCGGCATCGCAAGCCGCCGCCTGATGATTTCCTATGATTCCGGGGTGTCGGGGACAAATGGGAATCAAGAGATTACAGAGCAAACAATCAGCAGCCGCATCGGGGAAGTAACTTCCCGACACGATGGCGGCTGCTGTCTACATATCAGGAAAAGGAGCGCAGCACTATGGAACAGAACTATCACGACTACTATCGCGGCGAAATCTACTACGCCGACCTCAACCCCATATTCGGCCATGAGCAGGGCGGCGTCCGTCCTGTCCTCATTCTTCAGAACGACCAGGGCAATTACTTTTCCCCTACGGTCATTGTCACAGCGGCCACCCGGCGCATTTTCAAAAAGCCCGGTCAGCCCACCCATGTGACGCTGGACAACATCGAGGGCCTGCCGGGACAGTCCCAATTCCAGCTTGAGACCATCCGCACAGTGGACAAGCGCCGCCTGCGGGAGCGTGTCGGCAAGCTCACCGATGAGCAGATGGCGGAGATCAACGCGGCCCTGCGGGTGAGCCTCTATCTGGGGGAGGACGATTACCTGCCTACGGAGGTAGAGGCCCCATGAGTACAAAGCTCAATCCTGTTTTGCAGATCGACCCGGAGTTTGAGAGCAAGATACCGCCGCTGACCGAGGACGAATACCAGCAGCTTGCGGAAAACATCATCTCCGAGGGCGTTGTCCTTATGCCGCTCATCGTCTGGAACGGCACGATTGTGGACGGCCACAACCGCTATAAAATCGTGCAGGAACACCCTGAGATCATCTTTACCGTCCATGAAAAGGGCTTTGACAACCGCTATGAGGCCCTTGTATGGATTTGCAACAACCAGCTTGGCCGCAGGAACCTCACGCCGGTACAGAAGAAAATGCTGGTGGGAGACCGATATGAGGCTGAAAAGCAGGCGGTATCCTTTCATGGAAATCAATACACTTTATCAGGCGAAAGTGGTGGTGGCCAAATTGACCACCACCAAAATACTGAAAAAACAAGGGAACGCATTGCTGCGGAAACCGGCACCAGCGAGAGCTTTGTCAAACGCGCCAGCCAGTTTTCGCAGGGTGCCACCGCCGCCGAGGAAGTGTCTCCCGGCTTTCGGCAGGAGGTCCTCTCCGGCAAGGTCAAGCCGACACAGAAAGAGATGTGGGCTATCGCCAAGGCTCCCCCGGAGGAGCGGAAACGGCTGATCCAGGAAGTGAAAGAGGCCGCCGGCGCTCCAGAGGAGGAAGAACGCCGTATGACGGCACAGGATGCTGTGCAGCAGTTTGAGTGGAAGGTCACGCGGGTGCTGCAAAATTTTGACAATACCTTTACTGAGTGGCCGCAGCTTATCTCCAACGAGAGTTACCGCCAGCAGGTCATTTCCACTCTGTACGATCTGAAACAATACATTTTACACATTGAAGGAGGCACTCAATATGAATGGGACAAAGAGGCTCGAAAAATCGTATGAGGTCATGTTTATCTCAAGCTCTGATCTGTCTGTCACCCGCGATACCTATCAGCGGGAACTCAACAGCCGCAGGGTACGGGAGATCGCGGAGAACTTTGACGAACGAGTGGCCAACGAGCCAAAGGTCAGCGCCCGCGATGGCCGGTTTTATGTATTTGACGGCCAGCACACCATCGCCGCCCGGAAGCTGCTCAACGGCGGGCGGGACCTGCCCATTCTCTGCAAAGTTTATACCGGCCTTACCGAGCAGGACGAGGCCGTTCTCTTTGCGGAGCAGACCGGTATTTCTGCCAAGGTATACCCTGGCTCCAAAATCCGGGCGCTGGTGTTCGGCGGCGATCCTGACGCGATTGCCTTTGTGGAGGCTACGGAGAGCGCCGGCCTGCATCTCTCTTTCAATCAGTCCAGAGGGCTGAACCGTATCGGCTGTGTTGCCGCCGCCTATGGGGAGTTTATGTCGGCAGGCGTTGACCTCTATACGGAGGCCCTGCGCGTCATTGCCGCCGCGTGGGACGGCCACAAGGACTCCCTCCGGGCCGAGACCATCCAAGGTGTGACGGAGTTTATCAAGCTCTACCATGACGAGTATGACCCCAAGCGCCTTGTCAGCCGGTGCCGTCGCTATGACCCCATGCACATCTACCGCAGGGCCAAAGCTGCCGACGATTCCCTCCCCGCCCTGCAGAGGTACATCTTTGAAGTTTGGAACATCTACAACGGCACCAGCAGGGCCAACGCCCTGCCCCTGAAATTCTGAGGAGGACGCCATGAACAAATATAAAAACTTCCAGAAATCCGGCAGTCAGGACGCCGCCCTCCGCGAGATCGAGCGCGGGGAATTGGTCGCGGCGCGGATGCACAAGCCAGGGTATCGGCGCAAGATGCGCCGAACCAACAATAAGCACAACAGGAAAACCAATTATACTTCTCACTGAGCTTGCTCATAGGCAGAAGGCATGGGCTGAGGTCATACGCTGCAAAGATAGAGAATGGGCAGGGCTGATCGACCTCAGCCTATTGTTGTGCCTGTGAGCTGATTTTCAGAATGGAGGCCGTATATGAATTTGTTTGAAACGGTAAAGGCTTCTGTCACTACAAGACAGGCCGCAGAGCGTTATGGGATAGAGGTTGACCGCACCGGAAAAGCCTGCTGTATTTTCCACGATGACCGCCACCCCAGCATGAAGGTGGATGATCGCTTTCACTGTTTTGCCTGCGGTGCGGACGGCGACGTGATCGACTTCGCCGCCCAGCTTTTCGGCGTTGGCGTAAAGGAGGCGGCAAGGCAACTGGCGGCAGATTTCAATATCTCCTACGATGGGAAACGCGCCGGACGGGAACCATCCAGAACAGGCGCAGTCAAGGCGCGAAAGTCGCTGATGCGGCGGTTGAAAAATTACCAAAACGAGAACTACCGCGCCCTTTGCGGCTATTTCCGCCTGCTGCGGCAATGGGAAACAGAGTATGCGCCCAAGCAGCCGGACGAGGAATGGCACCCCTTGTATATGGAGGCGATTCAGAACAGCGCCAGAGTGGAATACCTCCTTGATGAGCTGCAAGGCTGTTCGCCGGACGAGGCCAGGGAGATCATTGCCCAGAATAAGAACGAGATCGGGCGCTGTGCAAACCGTGTGAGAGAAATCCGCAGGGACAGAAAACGGGCGGCGCATGAAATTGACCGCTGAGGTCAAGGGATAGGAGGGCATGGAATGGATTTGAAAAACATTGACAGAAATTCTCTTATGGATATTCGGAGCGTAAATGTGGATGTCTCGCTCCCCCAAAAGGAGCGAATGCGCGACTTTATCCGTCAGGTGAAAGACCCGTATCTGTTCCGTCATGGGAAATATGTTGTGAAAATTACTTTCTCGGAGACAGACATCACGCTGGAACAGCGGCTTGCTGATTATGTCCGCGCAAAATGCGCCGCCATGTGACATCCTCGACATGGCGGCGCAGCTTATATTAAACTGCGTATAGGGACAAATCGCCGCTCCTGTCCGGCTTTGCAAAACTGGAAAGGAGCTGGCAAATATGCAGAAAACAGCACAGGCAAAAATCTGGAACGCGACCCTATATCTCCGGCTGTCCCGCGAGGACGGAGATAAGGAGGAATCCAACAGCATCGCGGGGCAAAGGAACCTGCTCAGAGACTTCCTGAAACAGCACCCTGACATTCGGGAGTATGCTGTACAGGTGGACGATGGATGGTCCGGCTCGACCTTCGAGCGGCCCTCGTTCAAGAAAATGATGGAGGATGTGAAAGCCGGTAAGACGAACTGCATCGTTGTGAAAGACCTCTCGCGGTTTGGCCGGAACTATCTGGATGCTGGCGAGTATATTGAAAAGATATTTCCCTTTATGGGGGTACGCTTCATCGCCGTCAACGATAACTACGACAGTTATCGTGAAAAAAGTGCCTCAGACGATCTGATTGTGCCGTTCAAAAATCTCATCAACGAGGCTTATTGCCGGGATATTTCGGTGAAAATCCGTTCCCAGCTTGAAATCAAGCGTAAGAACGGACAATTCCTGGGCGCGTTCGCCGCCTACGGCTACTTCAAAGCCCCACAAGATAAAAACAGTCTTGTGATAGACGAGTACGCTGCGGAGGTGGTGCGGGAAATCTTCGCTTGGAAGGTCCAGGGCATCAGCCCGCAGGACATCGCGAACCGGCTCAACGCCGGGGGAATCCTCTCCCCGCTGGAGTACAAACGCTCCCTCGGCATGAAATGCTCCACACCCTTGCAGACAAACCTCAAAGCCTCTTGGTCTGCGGCATCGGTCATTCGTTTGCTGAAAAATCCCATCTATATTGGCACACTGACCCAGGGCAGGGCGACAACGCCCAGCTACAAGGTACACAAACGGGTGAAAAAAGCTGAAAGCGAGTGGTCTGTGATTGAGAACAATCATGCGCCTATCGTTTCCAGAAAGGATTTTGACACTGTGCAGAAGGTACTTGCGCTGGACACCCGGCGCAGCCCGGATGAGGAATCTGTTTCTCTTTTTTCCGGTATGGTGTTCTGCGGCGATTGCGGGGCCAGCATGATACGCAAGCCCGTCAGCACCGGCGGCAGGAAGTACCACTATTACATTTGCTCTGCCAATAAGCAGGACAAAACCTGTTCCCCACACCGCATCCGTTTGGAGGTCTTGGAGCAAATCATATTTGACTGCTTAAAAGAGCGCATCAACGCCGTTGCAGAGCTGGAAAACATCCTGGAAATTGCGGATACCGCGCCCCTACGCACTGCCGGGGCGGTCAAGGTGCAGCGGCAGCTTGATGAAAAGCGGGCGGAATATGAGAAGCTGCAAAAGTTGCTCCTGTCGCTCTATGAAAACCTCGCGGACGGCATTATCGACAGGGCGGAATATACGCGCCTGAAAGAGAGCTTTTCCCAGAGAGCGGCTGAGGCCGAAAAGCAGATGGACGCCCTGCGGGAGCGGATCGAAGTAATGAAAACCAGCACAGCGGATACAAGCTGGACGGACAATTTCAAATGCTATCGCAATCTCACCGAGCTTGACCGCACGGCGGTGGTCTCCATGATAGACAGAATTATGGTCTACGAGGACAATACGGTGGAGATCGTCTACCGCTGGCAGGATGAGTTTGCATGGCAGATGGATATTGTGCGTCAGGCGCAGATCAGGGAGGCAGTATAAATGGCACGGACAAAGAGAAAGGTCAACCCTATCGCCCCGGCTGCGGAACCGGTACGGGAAGAAAAGGCCGAAAAATATTTGACCGCCGCCTATGTCCGCCTGTCCGTTGAGGACAGCGGCAAAAAAGGCGCGGACACCATTGAGGGGCAGAAAAAGATGCTGTCCGATTTTATCAGCCGCCGCGATGATATGGAGCTTGTCGACATTTGGTGCGACAACGGCGAGACGGGGACGAGCTTCGCCCGCCCGCAGTTTGAGGCGATGATGGAGAAGGTCAGGCGCGGCGAGATCAACTGCATCGTGGTGAAAGACCTCTCGCGTTTTGGCCGTAACTACAAAGAGACCGGTAACTACCTGGAGCGCATTTTTCCATTCCTCGGTGTCCGCTTCATCGCCGTAACGGACAACTTCGACACGCTGACCGCTGAACGGAATGAAAACGGCTATATTGTGCCGCTGAAAAACATCATCAACGAGGCTTACAGCAAAGACATTTCCAAGAAAATCGCATCCTCTCTCAGCTCAAAACAGAAGCGCGGGGACTTCATCGGGAGCTGGGCGCCCTACGGCTACAGCAAAAGCCCAGAGGACGGCCACAAGCTCATCATCAACGTGGAAACCGCGCCGACTGTCCGGCAAATCTTCGCGTGGCGGGCGGAGGGCATCGCTGTCGTACAGATCGCCCGGAGGCTCAATGACGCCGGAATCCTCTCTCCATCCGCATACCTCTACAAATCGGGACAGGTCAAAACAGAAAAGTATCACGGCGTTCCCTGGCACACGCAGATTTTGAAATCCCTGCTTTCCCACCCCGTCTACCTCGGCCACATGGTACAGGGCCGAAAACGCCAATCCTTTTACGAGGGGGCAAAGCAGATTCACACGCTGGAAACCGAGTGGGCGGTGGTGGAAAATACCCATGAGCCGATCATTGACCAGCGGACCTTTGACGCGGTTCAAAAGCTGGCGCGGGAGCGACGGGAGGAATATAACAGCCGCTTAGGGAAGTTTGACGGCATGGGCGGCAGCGGCAATATCTTCAAGCGGCTTGTTTACTGCGCCGATTGCAAGCGCCCTCTGGTGCGCTACAAGAATGTCAGCCATGGGAAAAAGCTGTGGTACAACTTTATCTGCCCTACCCACGCCAATGACCCCAGGGCTTGCCCCAAAAAGGGCATTCGGGAGGACAAGCTCACAGAAATCGTCAAAGCGGCAATTCAGAAACAGGTTGCCCTTGCCGCAGACATGGAATCTGTGATACAAGGAATCAACAACTCCCCGACATTTTGTCGGGAAGTGGAGCAGGCCCGCAGCCGTATTGTTCATGCGAAACGGACGCTCAAGCGGTGCCAGTCCCTCTATGACAGCCTCTATCAGAACTATGTGGAGGGGCTGATGAACGAGGACGAGTACATATCCCTCAGAGAACATTACAAACAGCAGGCGGAGGAAGCACAGCAGATCATCTCCAATTTGGAGCTGGAGGAAGCAAACGGCAGGCAGTACACCCCTGAAAACCTGTTTCTGCAAGCCTTTACGCAATTTCAGTCTTGCGCGGAGTTGACGGGGGATATGCTCGCCGCGCTGATTGACCGCATTTATATCGACGGAAATGATGGCGTGGAGATTGTTTTCCGCTACAGAGACGAATACAACGCCTTGTGTGACTTCATTGAGAGGAGGGCGGCGGGGTGAAGGTTTTGATGTACCTGCGCATATCCAGCGAAGATACCGATATGCGGGAAAAGAACAAATCGGAATCCAACAGCATAGCGCACCAAAGATGGCTGCTGACGGATTTCGTGCGTAACCATCCTGAGCTGTGCGGCGCGGAGCTGGACGAGCTGTGTGATGACGGCTGGAGCGGCAAGAACTTCGAGCGTCCAGGCATGACAGAGCTTTTGGAACAGGTCAGGCGCGGCGCGGTACAGTGCATCGTTGTCAAGGATTTTTCCCGTTTTGGCCGCGACTATCTGACGGTCGGAAACTACATCAGTCGGGTATTCCCCTTCATGGGAGTACGGTTTATCTCCGTCAACGACAACTTTGACAGCGCCCGCCCCGGCGACATAGACAGCCTGGATACCTCTTTCAAAACGCTGATTTATGACCTCTACAGCAGGGAGCTTTCCCAAAAGGTCAAGGCCGCAAGAAAGCAGAGGGCGGAGCAGGGGCTTTTCCTCAGTCCATTCGCGCCCTATGGATACGCAAAAGACGGGAACGACAAGAACCATCTTGTGATAGATGAATCTGCCGCCGGGGTTGTCAGGCGTATATTCCGCATGACACTGGATGGCGATATGCCCAGCCAAATTGCCGCCGCTCTCAACCGAGAGGGTGTAATGACCCCCATGCGGTACAAGCACGACACTGGCATCTCCCGCAAGTGGCCCTGCATCCGCGAGGACAATTTCTGGACGGGCGGAGCCGTTAGCATCATTCTTCGGGACGAACGCTATATTGGAACCGTTATCTATGGGAAGCGGGAGCGGAAGCAAATTGGGCATTGGGACAATAAGGCGGTGGACAAGTCCGATTGGATTATTTGTGAAGATCAGCATGAAGCTATTATTTCCAAAGAGGATTTTGACACAGTGCAAAGCCTGTTGGCGCAAAGGCCCAGCAAGCCGTATGCCCCTCAAACTGACCGGCCCCTGAAACGGAAAGTGTTCTGCGGCATGTGCGGCCATACCATGCGGAGGGACACAAAACCCTATGTTCAATACCGGTGCAGGACACATTCTTATACCGACGAATACGTCTGCACCGGTCATGGGATTGATGAAGCGGACATTCTCGGCGCGATTGAGGACGCCGTCCGCATCTACGCACGGCTGGCGGTCCGACTGGATCAGATGAACGCCGTCCGTCAAGAGCGCAGCAGGCGCGAAAAGAAAGAGAGCAGCAAAAAGCTGTTTGCGTTGCAGAACGAAAAGCTCCGACTGGACAGCCGGTTGCAGGAACTCTATGAGAGTTTTTTCAGCGGGGAGATTTCCCGCGAAAAGTATCTCGCGCAAAAAAGCTCCATCACCGAGCGCGAACAGGAGATCGCCGCCGAAACGGGCAGGCTGGAACAGGCTGTGGCAGAAGCCGCCGGCGGACAGTCCGAGGCCATTGCCAAATATATCGGCTACGCCGAACTCGATGAGCTGACAGCGGATATACTGGACGAGCTTGTAAAGCGCGTAACTGTCTACCCCGGCGATGTGCTGGAGGTAAAACTCAATCTTACCGATGAGCTGGAGAAGCTGGCAGATGATTTGCAGGCGGGGTGACAAAGCTGACGGTCACAATATATCCGGCCCCGTTCACAAATTGTTTACAACTTATTTTTTGTCCCTATCTTGACAACAGCAGATGATGGATTTTCCGGGGTCAGCTTCGAGCGTGAGGGGCTTCAAACCATGCTCCGTGAGGTGGAGGCCGGAAATGTGGCAACGGTCATAACAAAAGACCTTTCCCGCTTGGGCCGGAATTATCTGAAAACCGGGGAGCTTATCGAAATCATTTTCCCGGAGTACGATGTACGCTACATCGCTATCAATGACGGTGTGGACACAGCGCGAGAGGACAACGAATTTACCCCTCTGAGGAATTGGTTCAATGAGTTTTATGCCCGCGATACATCCAAGAAAATCCGGGCTGTCAAACAGGCCAAGGCCCAGCGGGGAGAGCGCGTCAATGGGGAAGTGCCGTATGGCTATCTGGCCGACCCGAACGACCGCAATCACCTTATTCCCGACCCGGAAACGGCCCATGTTGTCAAGCAGATTTTCGCCATGTATGTACGGGGCGACCGTATCTGTGAAATTCAGAACTGGCTGCGGGATAACGAGATTTTGACCGTTGGCGAACTGCGCTACCGCAGAAAAGGCGGAAAGAAATTCCCCCGCCCCCAGCTTAACGCCTGGTATACTTGGCCGGACAAAACGCTGTATGACATCCTCACTCGACAGGAGTATTTGGGACATACCATCACAGCGAAAACCTACAAGGTATCCTATAAATCCAAAAAGACACGGAAAAATCCAGAGGACAAGCGGTATTTCTTTCCCAATACTCACGAAGCGTTGATTGACGAGGAAACCTTTGCCCTTGCCCAAAAGCGTATCGCCACCCGTCACCGGCCTACCAAGTCCGATGAAATCGACCTATTTTCCGGGCTGCTGTTTTGCGGGGACTGCGGTTACAAAATGTATCTCCAAAAGGGCGCCGGAACGCCAGAGAGGAAGCACGCCTACACCTGCGGCAACTACCGCAACCGGGCCAGAAACGATTTCCTCTGCACAACGTATTACATCCGCAAAAGTGTCTTGAAAGAACTTGTCCTTGCCGATTTACAGCGGGTTTTGGCCTATGTGAAAAAGCATGAGCAGGAGTTTGTTCGTACCGCCGCCGAGTGTGGGGAGCAGGCCGCGCAAAAGGCCCTTGCCCGGCAGCGGAAAGAACTGGACAAGGCAGAACGCCGGATGGATGAACTTAATCTGTTGTTCCGCAAACTTTATGAGGACATGGCCTTGGGCCGCTTGTCAAGTGAGCAGTTTGCGCTTCTAACCTCCTGCTATGAGGACGAGAAAGCGGCGATGGCGAAACGGACGGCGAAACTGCGGAAAGAGATTGACAGCGCCGCCGAGCGTGGGGCGGATGTGAAGCGATTTGTCGCCCTGGTGCGCCGGTACTCGGAGATCAGCGAACTGACCTATGAGAACGTCCATGAGTTTATTGACCGCATTTTAGTCCATGAGCTGGACAGAGAAACGAACACACGGAAAATCGAAATCTTTTACAGCTTCGTGGGCAAGGTAGACAGCGGCGATGAACCGACGGAAAGCATATCCTATTTCCGGCAAATTGGTGCTGATGTCAAGAGTTTTGCCGTCTGATAATACAAAATGCTGGGGTAAGACAGCGCACCATCTTTTATGGTTACGCTATCTTACCCCAGCAAAAATTTGCCCCGGAGAATCCGTCGTCCGTGTACCATTTGAGGTTGGAAAAGCCGTTCTGTTTTGCGTAGGCTTCAAGGATTCGCTTCTGAGAGTTACTATGTAGAGGGTGGTTTCTGCCACCAAATACATATGACTGCGGCTCATTTGTGGTGAATAGGACTTGCGGTTGTAGGGAAGGAGATAAAGACCCGTATCGCATTATTGGTAGCCGCTACCGATAACTTCTGAAATGACGGAGGGAAACACTATGGACGAATTGAAACCGAGAATACATGACGAGGTAAATGGCCTTGATTACATTCTTGCTGGGGATTACTACATCCCGGCTATCGAACTGCCGGAGGACGATGACCGCTCCATCGGGAAGTGGGGGCGGATGCACCGGGCGTATCTGGAAGAAACAAACCCGCTTCTGCTGAACCATCTAATCTTGACGGGCAGGCTACACACCTACCTTGCCGATCTGAACGAGCAGGCGCAGAACCGTTGCCAGCTTATCATCAAGCAGATGGCCGCCGCTGAGGGCGTGGCCGAGGACTTGAAACGCCGGTCACAGTGGGAATGGGTCAAAGCCATGAACGGCATCGTAAGCCGCGCCGAGGAAATTATCAAGCGTGAACTGATTTATACATGACTTTCACCCGGCATTTGCGCCAGCGTAAAAGCGTGTAGGCTTCCGCAAGGCTCCCCGTATGGGCGGGCCTTGCAGGAGTTTCCTTCCCTTGGCATTTGTGGTGTCTCTGAGCATCATTGCTGCCCTCTCAAAAAATTTCTTTGATAGGACTTGACAGGAACAGGCGTTTGGATTATAATAAGTTCATATTTGAACTGAATATTTGATGTCCATATAATACACATATTTCATTTAGCAGATACATAACCGACTGCGGAGAAAATCCGCGGGCGGTTTTTTGTATCTGCTTTTTATTGTCCTTTCTCATACATAACCAAAAATCCAGAAGCAGAAAGGTGGTGTAAACAACAACTGAATGACCGTCCGAGCAGCTAAACCGCCATGACCTCCCAACAGGGAGCGAGCGCCCCGTAAGGGGACGGCACAGCACCAGCAAAGGGATTTGCCTGCCAGGAACTGCTTTGGGGAAACGGCTTCCCATATCAGAAATTACTGTTTTGAATTTCAATGATATGAGAAAGGACACCATGACGAAAAAGAACGAAAACCAAAACTGTCAGTATATGACCCGGCGCATCGGCTCCACCACTTACAAGGTGAAAGTTGTCTTTTCCACCGACGATGGTGAGACGATGGAAGAAAAAATTTTGCGGATGATTCGCAATGAGGGGCTGCAAAACGGCGGGGAACGTGGTATGATGGATGCACCACAAATGAGCCGTCAGTCTGAAAGGAGCGCATCATGAGCGCAAGACAGGCTGAAGAAAAGATCACGGCTTTATACGAGAGGCTCTCTCGTGACGATGAATCCGCTGGGGACAGTAATTCGATCGTGAATCAGAAAAAGTACCTGGAGGGCTACGCTGCCCAGCATAGCTTCTCCAATATCGTCCATTACACTGATGACGGATGGTCTGGGGGTAATTTCGACAGACCGGCATGGAAACGGCTGGTGGCCGACATTGAGGCTGGGAAAGTGGCTCTGGTACTCACAAAGGACATGAGCAGAATCGGGAGAGATTATCTGCAAACTGGTTTCTATACGGAAGTCCTTTTCAGAAAATTCGGAGTGCGCTTCATCGCCATCGGCAACAGTATCGACAGTGATGACCCCAGCTCCAGCGAGTTTGCACCTTTCGTCAACATCATGAGCGAGTGGTATCTGCGGGACCTGAGCCGCAAGCAGCGCACTGCCATTCGGGTCAAGGGCGAATCCGGCAAGCCCACCACCAACTGCGCCATCTATGGCTACCGGAAAGACCCCAATGACAAATACCACTGGCTGATTGACGAGGAGGCCGCTGCTGTTGTCCGGCGCATCTTCCAGCTTACCATCGAGGGCCACGGCCCCTATGAAATCGCCACGATGCTCTGCGAGGAGAAGGTCGAAACACCTGCCACTTATTTCGCCAGACAGGGGCGTGGTGTCTGGAAAAGCAGGGCGGACATTCCCCGACCTTATAGCTGGAACGGCTTTGCGGTGGGGCAGATCCTCTCCAAGCCGGAGTATATGGGCCATACGGTCAACTTCCGCACCCATAAGGAATCCTACAAGGACAAGCGGGCCGTTGTCCACTCGCCGGAGGACTGGCTGATCTTTGAAAACACCCATGAGGCCATCGTGGATAAGGAGACCTGGGAGTTGGCCCAGAAGCTGAGAAAGACACCCCGCCGCCACGACACCATTGGCGAGGCCAATCCCCTAACCGGACTTCTCTACTGCGCTGACTGCGGCGCAAAGCTGTATAATCACCGCTCACGGGGAACCGCCGCCAAGCCCTATCCGTCGGACTGGTTTGACTGCTCCACCTACACGTTGACCCGGCAGAAACGCGGGATAGCTTGCAGCAATCACCACATCTCCACCAAGGCTCTGCGGACGCTCATTCTGGAAACCATCCGCTCTGCAAGTGCCTACGCTATTTCCAACGAGGCGGAGTTTATCCAGAAGGTTCGGGCGGCGTCAGAAGTCCGGCAGGCGCAGGCGGCGAAGGAACTGAAACGCAAGCTGAACAAAGACAGGCGGCGCTGTGAGGAACTGGACACCATCATCAAGAAGCTGTACGAATCCTATGCGGTGGGGCGCATCGGAGAGGAACGCTTTGACACCCTTCTTGCTGGGTATGAGCAGGAGCAGACGGCGCTCCGGCAGTCTGTCACGGAGGCGGAGACGGCGCTGGACAGCTTTGAGCAGGATACCGCCAATGTGGAACGGTTCCTTGCTCTGGCAAAGAAGTACACGGATTTCTCGGAACTGACTACGCCCATGATAAACGAGTTCATCGAAAAGATCATCGTCCATGCCCCGGAAAAGGTAGACGGTGACAGGATGCAGCAAGTGGACATCTATCTGAAATTCATCGGGCGGTTTGACCTCCCGACACCGGAGCTGACGCCGGAGGAAGAAAAGCGGCAGGCATCCCTGCACCGGCATCGGGTCAAGAGCCGGGAACGCTATCAGAAAATCAAGGCCGGAGAACACATGGTCGGCCAGCCGTTCAAGCTGATCTGCAAATGCTGTGGGGAAGAATTTGAATCCGGCCATTCAAATACTCTATTTTGTAGTCCGAGGTGCCGGGCGAAATTCTACCGGCAGGAGGCGGCGGAAAGCAGAAAGCGGGAATGTGTCTGCGGAAACTGTGGGAAAGTGTTCACCACCACCAGGAACGATGTAAAATACTGCTGTGAGGCTTGCCAGAGGAAAGCGCACAGCAAAATACGGTATCGGCAGAAGCGGGCGGAGGAGCAGGGAGCAGAAACCGTATAAACACGGGATGGGGCGGGTCAGATATTTTTGGCCCGCCCTGTCCTATGGAAGGAAGGGATAATTCCATGTGGAACTGCGATTGGGAATACGAAAATCAGGAAACGCTGAAACAGTGGTATGAAGAAAAACTCGCCGGGATAAGACTAAATTCCATTGTACGGAAAATCGTCTGTAAGGGCTGTGGACGGGATTTCTACACGTTGATTGAAACCAAGAAATATTGCTATTACCATCTGTGCGGGAATCGGGGCTATCAGAAAGATTTGAAACAGCGGCGGCTGGAAAAACGACAGAACCGGGTCTGCAAAGGATGCGGAAAAACCTTCACCCCCAGGCGGTCGGATGCGGTCTACTGCTGCAACGCCTGCCGCCAGCGGGCGTATCGCCAGAGCGTTACGGATAAGGCAAGTGTCCAAATTGATCACTTGCCTCAATCGTAACGAAATCACAGAACAAATCTCAAAATCGTTACGACTGCTGGTGGTGGTCAATTTGAACACCACCACTAACCGTAACGGAAATATAGAATATGCGCCGGACATGGGAATTGGCCTCCTGTGTCCGGCCATTTTTTGAAAACCTGATTTGTGATACGATGCCGAAAATCAAAATTAGCTGATTTTATTTGCGATGGGAGGAACCGAAACGCAATGAGCAAACGGACCGAAGAATTAAAAATCCGCATCTCGCCGGAGGACAAGGAGCGGATAAAACTCAAAATGGAGGACGCCGGCGTTCTGAATATGAGCGCCTATGTCCGCAAGATGGCGCTGGACGGAATCTGTATCAGGCTGGATTTGCAGGATGTGCGCCAGCTTGTTTCCATGCTCCAGCGGTGTACGAATAATCTGAATCAGTACGCTAAACGGGCGAACGAAACCGGGAGCATCTATGCGGCGGACATTGAAGATTTACAGAAGCGCCTGGACGAGATTTGGGAATTGTCCAGACAATCCCTCGCCAGTCTTGCCGCTATCCGATAGCGGGCAGAGGTGCAGGCCAGCCTCGTTTTTCCCTTTTCCGGCAAGGCCGTATCTGCCGCTTCTCAGACTCTCCAAGGGGCAAAAGCCCCGCCTGTCCCTGGGTCGCAGGGACAATAGCGTTCGGGAACCGAACGCGCAGCCAGCCCCGACAACGGGGCTGTTCACGGGGTTTGGGGTACGGCCCCAACGAGCAAAAATGGACTTCCAGCGGTCACGCTGGAAGTCCATTTTGAGCATTTGTGGGAACAAATGCACTGCTCGCCAAGTAGCGAAACTGTCACCGCATAACCTTTTCCAACAGTGTTCTGTAGCTATCCACCACATCGTACACTACCCCATCGCCGGAAATGGCTTTGAAATGTTCTCTCGCACAGTGAATTTTGGATTGCTCAATCAACCGCAATTGCATGGAACGCATAGAGCCTTTTGTTTCCGCTACAAAGTAAATGTGTTTGACACTTCCCTCATAGAAAGCGATAGCCCAATCTGGGTTATAATGACCGACCGGCGTTGCGATATAAAATCCATCCGGCAATTTCACATAGACTGCGACATTTGTATTTGTATCAAGATCTGCAGCAAAGTCCCGCTCCCCGGTCGAGTCATAAATGATGTGGTCGTACAGGTGCTTTTGGGCTTTCATTGCGTTTATACCAAGCCTGCCTTTGATAGTCGGATCAGTAAAGACATCTGTACCGTAATGGTCGTCCAGAACATCATAGGTAATATGCTCAATAACCGCTGTTGCTTTCTCGTCGTTGATGAGAGCTGCGGCTTTGACGATAAACTCCTCCGGGTTATCCTTAAACTGACTGAATACAGTAGGCTGGATGCCCTTTAGAATGGCAACAAGGGCTTTGCGGGTCAGCCCGGTTTCATCAACCAGCTTTCCAATCAAATCATACTTCACATTGGAATTTGCCGTCATAGTCACACTGTAGCTGGCGGATTCTTCTTTCACAAAGGATGTACCGGAAAGCAGTTCTTCTTTGGATTGGATTGCCGTCATTGCCCCGGTCTCTACCTGAAAGTGAATTCTGGAGACGCGCAGCTTGCTGTCCAGGGCGGCAATAGCTTTTTGGATCAGTTCCTCCGTATCAAAATCCACAACATAGACGGATTTTGCGTTGATCCTTGACCAAAGAGCCTTAAATTCCGGCATAGCCAATTTGTCCTCATCCACCTGCAGCTCTACATTGTTGCTGCGGGCGTTTTCCGGCTGCATACTGCGCTCGTCATAAATGGAATCAATGATCGCAAGCACTGAGGCGGCGGAGTCTGCAACTTCTTCCGCTACTTTGATTTCGCCGTTTGCCTTATCTTCATAATATTTGTCAGTCAGCGCGCCCTTGCGGTCGATATAACCATTAACGATCATATCGAAGTGGATGGCGGAGGCCGTGGCCTGGTCGATGACCTGCTCATTGCCATGCTCGTCTTTGATAACCTTGCCGACGAACAATTCCACTGTTACAGCGCGGGGACGGTCGGAGACCGCTTCGGCTATCTCCGTTTGCAGACCTTTGGCGAACGAGTCGTAGCTTTCACTGGCAATGACAGTGAGGATGTTGATGTTATGCACATCGTTGCCAAGGACATTGGTATCCATCCGCTCGCCGCTCTGGTTGACGCACAGGCGCAGGCCGCGCCCCACCTCCTGCCGCTTGCGGACATCGCTGCCGCTCTGCTTCAAGGTGCAGATCTGGAATACATTCGGGTTGTCCCAGCCCTCCCGCAGGGCGGAATGGGAGAAGACGAACCGCACTGGGGAGCGAACCGGGTCACGATCCAACAGCAACTCCTTGTTCTTCATAATCAGCTCATAGGCACTCACATCATCAGAGGTCGTTTCCTTACGGCCAACCTTGGAGTTGACCATTTTACCTTTGCCGTCCACTGAAAAATAACCGGCGTGGGTCTTTGATGCCGAGATAGTCTGCAAGTACCTGAGATACTCATCATCACCAATGGCAAACTGCATACTTCCAATAATGTCCTCATACTCCTCCTCGAACATGGCGGCATATTTTCCGTTGATTGGCTGGCCAGCCACATCATATTCCCGGTAGTTTGCCACTTCGTCAATGAAGAACAGCGAGAGGACTTTGATGCCCTTGTAAAACAGCTGGCGTTCCCGCTGGATGTGGGAAAGGATGGTTTCCCGTATCTGGATGCGCCGCAGCTGATCTTCGTCTACTGCTCCAATCACATCTCCGGCAAAAATCTTGATGCCGTTGATAAACTCCACCGAGTCATCCCGTCTGTCGATCTGCTTGACCACAAAGCCGTTTCTGTATTCCTCCAGTCCGCCGGAATAGTCGTAAAGGTTGTCTCCAATTTTGACGATACGGCTCTTTTTCTTCGGAGCGCCACTGGCCATCTTTACCTCGAACTGTAAGGTGGCGGTGGGGTCGCTTTTGGAGAGATTGATGCTTTCCAGATAGAGGTAGCTGTCGGTGGCGGTGCTGCCGCTTTCGGTGATTCCTTTCACCGCAATCTTCTTGACTAACCGCCGGTTGTAGGCCTCCATCGCATCCAGCCGGAATACCATATTGTAGATGCTGTCGCTCTTATGGGTGGCGGAGTAGCGCAGGGTCAGTAGCGGATGAAACTCTTTTAACCGCTCCTTGGTCTGCTTACCCTCCACCGACTGGGGCTCGTCAATAATCAGGATTGGGTTGGTTTTGGCGATGATATCAATGGGCCGGCGGGAACGAAATTCATCCAGCTTCATGTAAATCCGGCGGGCATCCTTGCCTTTTGCATTGAACGCCTGGGAATTGATAATCATCACATTGATGGAGCTGTCCGACGCAAAACGGTCGATCTCCGTCAACTGGGCAGAGTTGTAAATGAAGAATCGTATCTTCTTCCCATATTCCTCGGCAAAATGTTCCTGAGTCATCTCAAAGGACTTATACACGCCCTCCCGGATGGCTACGCTAGGGACCACAACGATAAACTTGCTCCAGCCGTAGTGCTTGTTCAGCTCGAACATGGTCTTGATGTAGGTGTAGGTCTTGCCCACGCCGGTCTCCATCTCAATGGTGAGGTTGTAGCCATTGGCCCGTCCCTCCAGTTTGTCCGACGGCTTGAGCTGGTTGGCGCGCTGGATTTTGTTCATCTGCTCCAGAATCCGCTGGTCGAACAGCTCTGGAACGATCCGCTGGTTGCTGAAGCCGGTGAAGTCCCGTTCTTCATTAACACCGATCTGATAACTGCCGCTGCCTCTGTCCATCATATAGGTGGGGGTCAGATAGGGCTGTCCGGCAAAGACATCCACAACGGCTCTGGCTGCGTCGGCCTGGAATTTCTGGTGTCTGTACTGTATCTTCATGACTCCTCGCCTCCCGTCTCCTCGGCAATCCATTCTTTGAGCTTTTTCTGAAGTTCCTTTTTGTCCGGCAAATAAAGCCGGTATTCTGACGCATAGATGTTGGAATTCTCCGGCAAAGTAATCTCTACCAAAGCGTCATCTTTTTCTTTGCAAAGCAGGATGCCGATGGTTGGATTTTCATCCGGCAGCTTTTCGTATCGGTCATAGTAATGCACATACATCAGCATCTGCCCCAAGTCCTGATGAGTCAACTTGTCAATTTTCAAATCGATCAGCACATAGCAGCGGAGCAGACGGTTATAAAAAACAAGGTCCACATAGAAATTTTCTTCCCGGTAAGTGAACCGTTTCTGTCTGGCCTCAAACAGGTATCCCTTTCCGAGTTCCAGCAAAAATTTTTGGAGCTTGTTGATGATCGCTGTCTCTAAATCAGATTCCACAAATTTTGCTTTTTCGTCCAGGCCAAGAAACTCCAGCACTGTTGGCTGTTTTACGATGTCCTGCGGCCTGGTGACAATGTTCCCTTCTGACGCAAGGCGCAGGACCTCGCCTTTTTCCCGGCTGAGCGCAAGCCGTTCGTAGAGACTGGAGTTATACTGCCGCTGCAAGGTGCGGATACTCCATCCTGACTGTGTGGCTTCAATTTCATAAAATTTCCGCTCGTTTTCGTCCTTGATGCGCATTAACAACAGATAATGCGACCAAGGGAGTGTGAATGGCAGCGTTTCCTCAAAAAGGCGAAACACCGTTTCGGATTTTTCCACCGCGAATTTCCGAAACACTGTCTCGGAAATCCTGTCCTGATAGGTCTGGTAAAATTTTCTTGCGTTTTCAAGTGTGTCCACGGAAAAACCACGGCCAAATTGCTTATTCATGGCCTCGGATAAGTTTTTGATGATCTGCCTGCCATATTTTGCGCGGCTTTCGCCCTGCTGCTCCACCTCTACGATCCATCTGCCGATCGCGTAAAAGGTCATCAGCTGGACAAGATTGATCTGCCTTGCGGCGATGCTCCGGGCGTACTCCACCAATTCAATGGAATTACGGCACAGGTCGTTCATTGGAAGATTTGCGCTGTCTTCCGGTATCAATTCGTTTGCCATCCCGCCCCTCCTTACAGAACCTTCACCCTGGTATCCGGAGCCAGCATTTTGAAAATCTCGCCCACATTGATCTTGGCGGGGCTGTCGGCAAAGCTGCTGTCCCGGAACGCCGCCCGGAGAGGCTGACGCTTGGCAATCTCCTTGATAACGCTATCGGGGATGTTCTCGTCAAAGCAGGCGATCAGGTCGCCGTCGTTGTAGGTGTGGACGGTGCAGCCCTCAATCTGTTCGGAGGTGTAGGGCATGGACAGGGGCAGGCCCCACTCCAGCAGACAGCCGAACAGCAGGTCCAGGTCGGTGCGGTCGGGCTTGATGTTGCTCACCAGTTGGTCAAGCATACTCTGGTCGTACTCCCCGGCGGAGTAGTACACATCGGTCATGTTGGTGTCGTCCAGCTTGAACACACGGAAGCCGCCGTCAAAGGGTTTGTCCGGGTTGTCAGCGGCGATTTTCTTCGCGGCGCGGCGGATGCGCTCCTTAGCTAACTCGCATATTGTCCCATATCCAGACATTTTTGCAGGGCTACCTTCCGTGCATTCTTCTTGTAATTGCACCATGATAAATTTTCTGGTTCCACTATCCTCGGCATTAAGTTGCATTGTGGCATCCGCAGTAGTTGATGATCCAGAAAAGAAATCTAATATAATAGAGTCTTTCTCTGTGGCTATAGTAATAAGATGTTTAAGTAGTTTTGTAGGTTTTGGATGGGTGAAAAGTTTAGCGACACCCAGAAGTCCTTTTAGTTCTTCAGTTGCATCTTCATTCATACCCTGCTTATCCCACCATGACTCAGCAGGTGTCCTGGCAAATTTTCTGTTTGCAGCAAAAACCTTTTGAACCGGGCGTGAAGTGCCAGTCTTCCCAAAAATAATCCTTCCATCAGCAATTCTTTTTTGGACTTCTTTCTCATTAAAGACCCAGTACCGACCATCTGGTGGCAGAAAACTTTCCCCTGTTTCAGGGTTGATGATAGGAAAGTAAGGACCTTTATGATTTGCTGACAAGTCAGTTGTAGTCCAAGGCCCACGTGGGTCATTATCCGGGTTGGAAAATGTCCTTGCAATAAACTCTTTGGTAACTGGATAGCCCATATCTTCAATGTCAGTCAGATTTTTTGCATAGCAAACAATATAGTCATGTACTGGCGGCAAGTACCCCATATTATTGCCATTTGTTTTCTTTTTCCACAAGATTGTGCCGACCATATTTTTTCTTCCAAATACCTCGTCAGCTATCTTGCGGAGATTTTCTATTTCTTCTTCACCAATACTAACAAAAATAACCCCGTCATTTGTGAGCAGATTCCTGGCCAGCATCAACCGAGAATAGATCATACTGCACCAATCGGAATGAAACCGCCCGTTGCTGTCCGTATTCCTGAAAAGCCGGTCGCCGTTCTCATCCACCTGCCCGATTCCTTCACTGAATTCCTCCCCACTCATACCGAAATCGTCCCGATAGATAAAGTCGTTTCCGGTGTTATAGGGCGGATCGATGTAGATCATCTTCACCTTGCCCAGATAGCTCTCCTGCAACAGCTTCAGCACTTCCAGGTTATCGCCCTCGATGTAGAGGTTTTCGGTGCCGTCCCAGTCCACGCTCTCCGCCGGACAGGGCCGCAGGGTCTTGCGAATGGGCCGGTTGGCCTCCACGATAGCGGCCTTTTTGCCCACCCAGGTGAACTCATAGGCCTCGTCGCCCTCCAGCACCACATCGGACAGTAGCTGCCGCAGAAGCTCAAAGTTGACCGCCTTTTTCAGTTTGCCGTCCTCGCCGCAGGCCTCGGTCACGCAGGCGGGGAACAAGGCGGCAAGTTTTTCGATGTTGGATTGGGTCAGGTCAGGGGTTTCCATTTTCAGCTTGTCCATTTTGTCCTTCCTCCGTGTTAGTTTTTGGAATTAAAGACATGAATCTTTCCATAAGCTCAAGTTGATTATCTTGATATCGCTCCTGCTTTTTCAGCATATCAGCTAATCCAACGGGCTGATAAGAATTTTGTATGGTTCTTAATGTGACATTATCCTTATATCCCAACGAAACAGCTATGACTTCTAACAAAGACTCTCTTTCCTTTATCATCTTTTCACGCTGAGCCGCATCGGGTTTTTCAACAGAAAGAACATCATAATATTTTTTCCATTGCGCAATGACTTTTTTATCCTTTGCGAACACAACTTCGATTAGATTCAACGCCTCGACACTTGCATTTGTCCAGCCATAAATTCGACTCGCCATCAAAATTTTGAAAATCTGCATTTTGTCATCACGTTTTCTTGCCCTGTCCTGCAATTTTTGTCCGACAATCACAGAAACAATGGGAGCCAAAATAATGGCAGCTATATTGATGTAATCTGAAAAGTCCATCACAATTCCTCCAACTCTTTTTTCAATCTTTTCAATTCCGCATTCAACTGAACCTGTTTATTCAGTTGCCGTTCTCGACGCACCTTCACCTGTAGCGCTGCAATCTGCTTTTGCAGTTCCTGCCTGCGGGTATCCCGATCCACCGACTCTTTCAGCGTTTCGCCCGTCCCAGAAGTCAGCGTTTCCCCGGCAATCTGCCGGACAAAGTTTTCATATACTTTGTCGGTATTCAGACCGTCCAATTTAAGGGGCAGGGCGGCTTCCTCCATCCAATCGGTGTGGTAGTAGCTGCCCACCCTGAAAGCGTTCGTCCTGCTCCCCGCCGCCTCCTTATAGGCCGTCCACGCCTGATATTTGCCCTCATATTCCAGCAGAAACAGGATGTGGTAGGGTATCTCCTTGTCAATTTGCCGCAGGACAGCCGCGTCCAGTTGGGGCGCGGACAGACAGACCTCGAACACCTCAATCTCCGTCACGGTCTCCCCGGTGGCAAGGTTCATTGTGGCGGGATCAATCTTGTTCCGCCACCAGATCACCCTGATCTGCTCTACAAAAATGCGTTTCAGCGCTGGGGAAACCGTGAGATTTTCATAAAACTTCTGCTTTGGAATGCGCCGGTTGAATTCGGTGCTTTTGGGCAAACCAAGCATAGAGCGCACCTCCTTATTTGACCACCAGGAAGCAGATCAGTTCAAAATCATCCAGCCCGGACACTGCATTCATCAGGGCGGAAGTACCGCCTGCGGAAAACAGGCTGTCGATGTCGCTTTCTTCTTTCACATCAATGATGGAGTTTATTGCATCGGAAAGAAGCTGCGACACCTCCTTCATGTTTCTGCCGTCATCTGTTTCCTCATTGAATTTTGCGCACAGCGGTATGACTGGTTCCGACTTGCCCCGGCACAATAGCCGGATGGTGTCCAACAGCTTTTTGGGGTTCAGATAATCACAGACCACCTCGCCGTCCACGCTGATATAGACCATATAAAAGGGATGGATGCGGTTCTGGTTGTCAATATTGACGCTGTTGTTGATATTCCGCAGGACAAAAATCACGCCCGGCGGGTTTTCCTTCGTTGCGGGTACGACGGCGTGAAGCCCCTTCGGTTTCTTTGCCAGGTCGCCGTGGGTCTTGATGTAGTCCAACAGATCAAGCCGGAACTCGTTCAGCCCCAGGTCCATGATGGAAATACCGGTGGACATATCCTCCATATCCACAACTTCCTCCTGGAGCCGTTTCAACTGCTGCTTGCGGTATTCCAGATCTCCTTTTTCTTCCGGGTTGATTAAGTCGTCATCGCCGGTGGAAGTCATCACGGATATCTTCATCCGGGTCTCCACACGGGATTTCAGGTTGATGTATTCGTCCAGGGTCATATCCGGCCAGAAATTCACCAGCTGGATTACCTTGTTCCTGCTACCAATGCGGTCGATACGTCCGAACCGCTGGATGATACGCACCGGGTTCCAATGAATATCGTAGTTGACCAGATAATCGCAGTCCTGCAAATTCTGCCCTTCGGAGATGCAGTCGGTGGCGATCAGAATATCGATCTCCTTTGTACTGCCTGGCATCAGTACGTCCCGCCCCTTGGAGATGGGAGAGAAGCAGGTCAGCACATTGTTCAGGGTAGCTTTCAGTCCCTTGATGGTGGTGCGTCCGTCAATACTTCCGGTTATGACCGCCGTGTCCAAACCGTACTTCTCTTTGACATATCCGGCTACTTGGTCATACAGATACTCCGCCGTATCGGAAAACGCCGAGAAGATCAGCACCTTCTTGTTACCCATGTTGATGGGAGTACGCATTTTTTCGTCCAGTAAATGCAGAAGGTTCTGGAGCTTCAGGTCATGTTCCGGCGTAATGTCGGCTATCATCAATGTCAGCAGTTCAAGATTTTCCGCATCCTGTTGCAGTTCTGCTCGCCAGGTCTTATAGTCCATATCAGACAGATCGATTTTCACCTTTTTGCCTACAGTGAAGTAATCGGTGCTGCCGTCCTCCATATCAAAGTCATCTTCGGACGCTTCGATCATATCAATGTCAGCCTGACCGTATTTTTCATAATCATCAATGGCTTTGATTGTGCCAGTGATCAGGTCAAGGATTCGCGTAAGCGTCAGGTTGAAGGAGTACACAGAGCTTTCCAGCCGCTTTAAGAGATTGATGCTCATCAGCCGCCGGATACCTTGTTCACGCCCTTGTTGAGTAAGGTTGTTGCCCTTGTTGTGAGTCAGGTCGATATACTTGGCAATCTTGCTTGGAAAGATGTAGTTTGACGGCGTATAGATACACAAACTCAACTGGGTCAGCAGCTCAAATATCTGGTTGTAGTTGATGGCACTGGACAGGTCGGTCATACTGGGACGCAGGGAAATCGGTTTCAGCCGCTCCGGGAATTGTCCAATCGCCGCCGTATCGTAATACTTTTCGATGTGCCGCCGGGAGCGGGCAATCGTCACACTGTCCAGCAGTTCAAAGAAATCAAAGTCCAACGTGCGGAGCAGGGCATCGGTAGTACGTACATCCGGGTCGAGCTTGCTCCAGGCATTGAACGATTTCTGAGCTTGCCGGAAAACTTCGTCAATGGGCTTTTTTGTGTCCAGCGCCTCATTGATGAAGTCCGGATTTCCTTCATAGGCGATGGCAAGCTGGTTTTTAAGGTCGGTAAAGCGGTTATTGACCGGCGTTGCGGACAGCATCAGCACCTTAGTCCGAACGCCCGCACGAATCACTCTGTCCATCAGCCTTATGTAGCGGTTCTCCTGCGTATTGGCATGAGTTCCAGCGCCATTACGAAAATTGTGGGATTCGTCAATCACAACAAGGTCATAATTGCCCCAGTTCAGCCGGTCAAGATCAAGCCCGTTGGATGTACCGCCGGAGCGGGACAAGTCTGTATGAAACAGCACATCATAATTCAGTCGGTCGGCGGCAATGGGATTATTGACATAGTTGTCTTTGTAGGTATTCCAGTTTTCTGCCAGTTTTTTGGGGCAGAGGACAAGTACGGATTTGTTCCTGTTTTCATAATATTTAATAACGGCAAGGGCGGTAAAAGTTTTGCCCAAACCAACGCTGTCAGCCAAGATACAGCCGTTGTACTGCTCCAGCTTGTTGATAATGGCAAGAACAGCATCCCGCTGAAAATCATAAAGCATACTCCAGATCTTGCTCTGCTTGAATCCGGTTGCCTCATTGGGCAGGACATCCTCGGAAATATCGTTTAAAAACTCGCTGAAAACATGGTATAGTGCCATAAAGTAGATAAACTCCGGCGAGTTTTCATTATAGGCTGTGCTGATATTGGAGATAATCATTTCGGTCACATCCTGCATCTTCTCGTGATCACTCCAAAGCGTTTCAAACAGCTGTACATACTGGGTGGAGAACGGTGCCTCCATCCGGTTGACCATGTTGTAGCTGTTATTGCCGCGTTCACAGCCGATATCCACTGTTGTAAAGCCGTTCAACGGCATATAGGCGGTCTGCTCTACAGGAGAATCGACTGTCATAAATCCGCCCATGTTTTCCCCAGTGACATTGGATTTGAAGATAGCTTTACGCCTGATCCAGTCAGCACACTCTCTGGCAACAGCCCGTTGGGTCATTTCATTGCGCAGCTTGATTTCAAATTCTGTACCATATAGGCTGGTTTCTCTGCTAAGTCTTGGAATGTAAAACTCCCGTCTTTGCTTTTCGGCCCGCTCTTGAACGAAGGTCGGGGAAGTAAAGATAAAACGGAATTCTTCTATCTGTTCCAACTGATATTTTAACTCTTTGTATGCATACATGGAAAAGCAAGCGGCCGCTATGGAAACCTTGCTGCCACGCTGTATCGTTTCTTTCAAGTCATCCCGGACGATATCTGTGATATTGTCAAATATTTTCATCACAAGCTGTCCCTTTCCAATCGTTATAGCTTATCCATTTTTAGCTCAACTCATGTTCGAGTATGGGTACACTTTGAAGGCCATACCTATACAGATTATATTATACACTACCCGCCTCCGGAAAACAATTCCTCTTTCCCTAAAGTTCCAAGAATTTTTGCCATAACCGACAGAAAGGACAGAAACCAAGAACGCCCAGGTATTATTAAAGGACAGCACATTTTTGGATGCTGTCCTTTGCCCATTTACATCATTCAATTCGTTTACAATATTTTTTGCCTACATTTTATCAGTATTCATACGCCGCCCCATATTATTGTAGGCCCAAGGCATTGCGTATGGAAATTTGTTCGCCACGGTGAAATTATCCTTGACAAATCCCATCTTGATTTTGGATTGAAAAACTCTCCCCTTGCAGTTCATCGTCACGGCTCAACCTCTCGTACAGCAGCGCAATCTTGGTTTTTGCCATAGCACAGACCTCCTCAAAATGAAATATGCTCTAAGCTGCCCTCGTCTATCACCGAAAAATCAGTGAATTAACAAGTCGCTTAGAGCATATATCACCCGCCGCCATCTTATACTTTTTATACTGCCGGACGGCGAAGTGCTCCGGGTCCCGTTTTTCCAACCGTTCAAACATCAAATCCACGGCATTTTTGAAGGTTTCATCCTCTTCGCGTACTTCTGAGGCATTCAGCATATCCAGCAGGGTAATCATGTTTTTCTCCTCCGCCGGGGCTTCGTACCAAATGTACGCAATGAGCGCCTGATAGTACAATGCCTCGGCCTTACTCCAGAAGTCCTCACCGCCCCTGCTGTCCTCGCCCTTGGATAGTGATAGGTAAGACTCTGGTTTAACGCCTCGGTCTTTTCCCCCACTCCACACCGGACGGGCGCCATTTCGACGCATCCGGCGCACCCTCTTACTTTGTTTTGGGACACCCTTTCCGAGAGTGCCCCATATTCAATGGAGTAATGACATATTGACTGTATAAAGATTTACAGTGCATCAATGAGCATTTTTATCCTTTTCTTCTTTTTCGGGAAAAGCACATAAAGCTGTTCAGGGGTACTGCTGTGCAAAATTCGATGTTCCAGCTCTGAAAGAACACAAAGGTTATCAAAGTCATTGCTTCCACCCTTGTACCGGGGTATAATATGGTGGCAGTGATATTCATCCACCGGCACAAATTCACCAGACAGATAGCTGATACCTTTCATTGAGCTGTATTTACTGATTCTGAACATTGCAAGCCGACTATTTTTGATATACTTTGAGGTGTTCACCAAATAAGTTATCATTTCCATCGAAACACCGGGCCTATGCTTTTTCTCACCATAGTGATAAGGATTATCCCTCTTTACAGTTCCTTTAACTGCCGCAATCAAGCCTTTATCATAGCTTGCCCAGCTAATCTCGATGATTGGAAATCCCTCAAAACAATAGTAGCCGTTTTTTCCCCATGAGCTGTACTTTCCTTGAAGATAGTTGTTCTTACAGAATTGCTCATATGTAAACTTAGCCGTCTTTTCCATTGTGTGGTAAAACAGTTTTTTAATTCGCCAGCCTAATTGATTAAAACTCTCACAGAATAAGTTCATGCCACAGTAGTAGTTGTGGATGCCTACCACATAGGCGTTCCATTCATGGAATGTATCATATTGGGGATGTTTGCGAATCTGCTGCAACAGTTCTCTGCATTTTGCAACAATCTCATTTGCCCGGTTTTTAGGCAACGTATTGGCAACCATGAATCGGCCTTTCTTTTTCGGATGCTTAGTATTTCGCTTGAAAACATAGAAGTCATAGCCGAGGTACTTCATCCTCTCCCTTGTAAGGTCGTAGATTTTCGTTTTTTCCTCGTTAATGACCAACTTCATGTTTTTGGTCAGATACTTAGTCACACTATGACGAAAGCGTTCTGCGTCCTCCAAATCTTTGCACAGCACCAGAATATCATCTGCATAGCGCACATGAATCCCGATTTTCAGATTGGTTTCTTCCATCCGCCGCCTTCTGTTTCCTGGGTCATGGAATTTCTTCACGGTAGGGTCATGCCAGCAGTCACCTTGGTCCCTCAGCCAGACATCAAACCGATGCAGATAGACATTACTGATTAGCGGACCTAGGATGGAGCCCTGCGGGGACCCTTTTGGGTCCTCTACCTTGCAGGAATTCTCAAAATACCCTTTCTTGATGAAGTGATAGATATAGTTGAGAATAACCTGGTCCTTCACACCAATATGCCATAATTCACGGTAGGTTATATCCGGGTCTATGGTGCCAAAATAGTCCTTCATGTCAATGGATAATACATAAGGCTTGGTCTGACATTCATTTTTCACCTTTGCCAGAGCATTATGAGTGCTGACACGTTCCCTAAAGCCAAAAGAACTAGGTACGAATTTCGTTTCGCAATAGGGTTCTAAAACAAGCTGTATGCACTTTTCAACCAGCTTGTCCCAGATGGAACAGATGCCCAGCGGACGCATTTTCCCATTTCTCTTTGGAATATAGGTGCGCCTGACATAATCCATCCGTTTACTGAAAAGCCGTTTCCGCACAATCTCCGATAACTCCGCAACCGAATATTTCTCCAATGTTTTGTAATTGGTGCCATCCGGTCCCAATGCCATCCTTCCAGGACTTTGACTTAACTGCCGGACAGCCAGTGCCACATTCCTATCATCATAGACCATAGGATGCAGATTCCGCATATCCACAGTTCCTTCTTGAAAATCACGGTAACGCTTCTCCATATCCACATAGTAAATATTGTTTACTGCCATAGGCTTTTCGCCTCATTTCCGTAACGATTAGTCTCTTGCGTCTAATGGGGCGAACTGGAAATACTGTTTTATCGTTCAAAGCAAGACTAAGGCCCTTTGCTACTCCCTATTTCTTGATAGGGTATCTTCGCTACTACGGCCCCGGTGACTACCCATTCATCATCTTTCTGGCCTTACCCTTTCGGTGCGGACCGTCCCCAATGATTGCTATAACGCTGGGCAGTTCCCTTGTATCAATACGACTGCCTTAATGCTGCACTTAGGACTCTCCTCTACTCCGTGGGCCTGCATTTCTGCGGTACGCTTCTCACGTACTCTATGGCGGCCATAACGCCATCCCCCATAACAACAAAACAAAATTGCGTGAGGTAGACCCATTTTTGTACCCTCTTTTCTGTCGAAAAGGGCGGATACTCATGGTTACGAAGTGTACAAGTAAAAGAATTTCTATCCATATACAGCGGAGCCCGGGGTGTACTGTCACCAGCATTGTCCCCGCCTTCACCTATGCTTCGCGACTGCCTGTTACCAGACAGCCGGCAGGAGTATTAGCCGCAGTCGGATACACAAGATATTTGGCTCTTGTGCCGCCGCCAGTCGTATCAATTACCAACGAGATACGCTATTTCACCTCCTATCGGGCGTTCTCGTCTGGCTCACAACGGTGTCACGTTACTACACGTGCTTTATGTTGTGATTCAAGGCGCACTGTTTTCCATGATGCAGTTGACCAGCTTCAGGATATCGTTCTCGCAGCGGATATATTGGAAGGGGTTATACCGCATGGATTGCTTAAAATTGATGGTATTGAGTATCTTTATCTCATAACCGCCGCGTTCCTTTAGCATGGTTCCACATTCCTCGACGACTGTACCCTTTCGCTCGGTTTGTCAAGGACAGAGTGTGGAAATTTTGAAAAAATCAGGATGCGTCCAGTTCCCGACGGATAAGGCGGTTGATTTTGTCGCTCATGGTTTCCCTGCTGGTGGTGCTGAAATGGAGTGACACCTCGTAAGTGGTGTTGCCGATTTTCTGCACCAGGGCGGGCGGCGGCGCGTCCGGGGTGGGTGGAGCGTTGCCGCCCTCCATCATGGGCAGGGGAATGGTCTTGCCCTCTCTGCTGGTGCTGTTGCTCCCCTCCGGGGCGGGGATGGTGCTGGTGATCGTCATGCTGGGGTCGTTGGTCATAGGCTCTCCTTTCATCGTTCATCAAAGTTAATCCGGCGGCGGCGCGGCGGTGCGCTCTGCCGCCACGTCAGCGCCGTTCTGTCGCTCACGTTGGAGCGGGGGAAGGGAAAGTATCAGCCCCCCTCTGAGGGCCATCTAAAAGCCCTTGGAGCGCAAGGCATACAAAGTCCTAAATGTCCACGCTTCACCGCTCCGCCTCCCGGCGTTTCTGCCGGGTCTGCTCCTGCTGGTGTATGGCAGCGTCGGCGTTCCGCTTCACCTGTTGGAGTTTCCGCAAATCGTCCCGGATGGGCTTGTATTGCTCATACTCGGCTGTGTACTCCTGGTGAAGCCGCGCCTGTTCCTGTTCCCACGCATGAACGGGGATTTTACCAGCAGGGGAACGATGCTTGTCCAGCTTGCGGCGGGCCATGTGGAACGTCCGCAACTCGCCCTCATGCTCCCTCTCGAATTTTTCCCTCTTGCCCTTCCACTTGATACCCTGCAACTCGTCATAGATGGGCTTGGTGTCCCGGTAGAGGTCAACAAGGCGAAGCAGTTCCTTCAATTCGTTCAGACGTTCATGCTTCGCTTTCATGGACGTGTTGATGGCCTCCGCCCGCTCACCCTGGGCGGCAATATGGGCCTCCAAATCTTCCAGCGTGTCGATGCCCCTCTCGGTCAGAAAATTGACGGCCTCGGCAAAATCTTTGAGGTTCCCAATCTTGGCGTTGCGGCTCCATACTCCGGCGTTCCGGCCCTCATAGTAGTCGGTCAGCAGGGCGGCAAGGGTCGGGGCCTGGGGCTGGCTCAATTCTTCTTTTACGGCCTTTATCCAGTCTGTCAGGCCGGCAATTTTCTTCCGAATGTCCCGCAGAATGTTGTTGGCCTTTTTTATCCAGCGGTTCAAATCGCCCTTGTCGGTGGTGATGCCCTTGGCCTCCATCTGGCGGACGGCCACGCCCTCATGGACGGTGGGCAGCAGGTCAAGGCCCTGCCGCTCATAGGAGCGGTGGTCGATGCGGCACGTCAGCCCCTTTTCCTCAAACTTGGCATTGACCATAGCGGCCCACGCCTCCCGCCAACGTTCCAGCGTTTCCGGGCTTCCCCAATCGGTGGTAGGAACAGCGTCAAAGAGGGGCTTGCCGTCCTCGCCCATGATGCGGTTCCCGTCCTCGTCCAGATGGTAGACACGCCGCTGCTTAAAGCCCCATTTGCCGCTTTCCTCGATAGGACGGATAGGGCAGAGAACATGAAAGTGCGGGTTAGGAATACCGCCGTCCTCCTTGTCCGGCTGGTGGATGGCAAAGTCGGCAATCATGCCCCGGCCCACAAGCTGCTCCGAAACAAATTGTCTTGCAAGAGCGATGTTTTCCTCCAAAGAAAATTCGTTCTGCAAGGCAATATCAAAGCTGTACGCAAGCTGGGCTTTCTTGCCGCGCTCGGCTTTCTCCACGGCGTTCCAGAGGGTGGCGCGGTCTTGGTACTCGGCGGGGGCCTGGGGCGGCAGGAGAATGTCTGTGCAGACCACGCCGCCCTTGTGGGTGTAGTCGCTGACCTCGCCATAGTATTCGCTGTAAAGTTTCTCTCCGGCGCGGTAGGCAGCGGACGTGACAACGGACTGTCCCGCGCTCCGCTTGACCTGGGTGACGTGGAGATGGAACAGGGCCAATTATCCGCCCTCCTGCTGGTCGGTGGCTTGGCTCACCAGGGCGGCAACTTCCGGCAGGGAAAAGACCTTCTCCATCAAAAGAAAAAAGGCCCTCTCGCTCATGCCGCGCACCTTCGGGGCAATACTCTCCACCGCTCCGCCACGGGTGATAAGGCGGTGGTTCCGCTTCTTCCTCTCGCCCTCGGTGTAGTAGCGGATGCGGTTCTCATACCGCTGACCCCGGTGCTGGTACTGCTCCACTTTGACCTTGGCCTCGGCGCATTGTTTCTCCAATTCCTCGCGTGATTTCTTCATGGTGTTTGACCTCCTTCTTGGCAAAATAAAAGACCGTCTACCTGCTGTGTCGGGTAAACGGTCAAGGGTGACAGTATTCGGTTTTAGCCTCGCCGGAAAGGTGCAGACGCAAAGCGGGTGTACCTTTCCGGCGAGGGCGCAGGGATAGCCGCGAAGCGGCGCAAGGGGCGCAGCCCCTTGTTCGGAGCGGAGCGACGCAAACGGCCCGGACTTTCGGAAGTCAGGGCCGGGCCTCGCAGAGCGCAATTCATACATGGTCGCAGACCATGTATAGAAGTGCGCCCTTGTCCCAAGGGATATTTTCTACCTGCTATTTTTAAAAAACTATTGCAAAACACATTGCAAGTGGATATAATAAAAAACAGGGAATGAAGTTCTCCCTTGGGAAACCTAAACCGCTTGTTTAAGCTGATGACTTCTGTGATTTCAAATCGCAGAAAGCATCGGCTTTTCTGCGTATTTAGGAGGTATTTCTATGTTGACTTCACTTGCCCTTGTTTTCCTGGTGGGACTGGCTCTTGCGTCCATCTGCCAAAGGCTAAAGCTGCCACGCATTATCGGTATGCTGGTCGGCGGCATTTTGCTCGGCCCCTATGTGTTGAATCTACTTGACGCTTCCATTCTTGGCATTTCAGCAGATCTGCGCCAAATGGCCCTTGTTATCATTTTGATAAAGGCTGGCCTCTCGCTCAATATTGAGGACTTAAAAAAGGTAGGCAGACCGGCTCTGCTGATGTCCTTTCTTCCGGCAGTATTTGAGATTTTAGCATTTGTCCTTATCGCACCATTTGTGCTGCACATCAATCGAATTGAAGCGGCAATTATGGGCGCGGTATTGGGTGCGGTATCTCCTGCGGTAGTTGTTCCCAGGATGGTGCAGCTTATGGAGGAGAGATACGGAACAAACAAGAGCATCCCACAGATGATCCTTGCTGGTGCCTCACTGGACGATGTATTTGTGATTGTCCTGTTCAGTACCTTTGTCAGCATGGGGCAAGGCAGTAACGTCCAAATCATGGACTTTGTGAATATCCCGGTTTCCATTGTGTTGGGTATCCTGTTCGGCGCTGGTGTTGGATTTGTGATGGCATGGTTCTTTGACTTTAATCACTCCCACCAGCGCACGATCAGGAACAGCATGAAGGTTATCATTGTGCTGGGGGTTTCATTTCTTCTTCTTGCTGTGGAAAATTGGTTGGAGGGTATCATAGCGCTTTCTGGCCTACTTGCTATCATGAGTATGGCCCTTGTCCTCGCCATGAGAAGCGATTCTAATGTGACCCACCGTTTGCAGGAGAAATACGGAAAGCTGTGGCTTGCGGCGGAGATCATATTGTTTGTTCTTGTCGGGGCGGCGGTAGATATTCGCTACACCCTGCAAGCTGGCATTGGTGCAGTATTGATGATTTCGATAGGGCTTGCATTTCGATGCGTTGGTGTATGCCTTTGTATGCTTGGTACACAATTAGACTGGAAAGAACGGTTATACTGCATGATTGCATATCTCCCGAAAGCAACGGTTCAAGCTGCAATCGGTTCTGTTCCCCTCGCCCTGGGACTGCCCTGTGGAAATATTGTGCTTTCTGTTGCTGTCCTGTCCATCCTCATTACTGCTCCTCTGGGTGCGATTGGGATGGATTTGACATACAAAAAGCTACTAAAAAGAGAATGATTTTGTAGGTGATACTTTTCACAATCCCTTTGCCAACCGTTGTGCCTCCCTCACACGGCGCATACGCAGCTTGTTTTGCTCCCGTTCCCGGTTCCTCGCCGCCAACGCCTTTTGCGCTTTTGCTTCTTCCTCGGCGGTCAAAATAACCTCCGGCTTGGGTGGAACGAAACAGCCGATGAAGTTGAAATATATATCAACCTTCTGCCGCCTGTCCCCGGTGGATTTGTCCGCTTCATGGACAACGACTTTCTCAACAAACTCGTTGAGCATGGGGGCAGTCAGTTCGTCAAAACTGGTGTATCGCCGCACAAGGGAAACAAACCTCTGCGCCCTCATGCTATCCTCGGCCTGGGCGGTGATGCCTTCTTTCAGTTCCGCCGCCTCCTGCTCCAATGCGCTCTGCTCGGTGTCGTACTCTGCCAACAGACGGTTGAAATGCTTGTCGGGTATCTTCCCGGTGGCGTTCCCCTCGTACAGCTTCTTGATTAACTCGTCCAGTTCGGCAATCCGCTTTTCCACCTGGCGAAGCCGCTTCTTCTGCTCCTTGGCGGTCTGCTCCTGCCCCGCGCTGGCGGCGTCACGCACGATGCGGATAAACTGCTTCTCGTCCTCCCGAACGTATGCGCTCACCTCGCGGATCGCCGTCAATATCAGCTTCTCAATAGCGGAAGTTTTGATATAATGGATGGTACAGTCACGGGTCAACTGACGGTAATTCCCGCAGATATAGTAATCATCAGCGTCATAGACCTTCTTCTTGCTGGGGGATGGCTGATGGTGGGTCAGCTTGTGTCCGCAGTCGGCGCAGTAGAGAAGCCCGGTCAGCGGATTGGCGGGACGGTCTGGATAGCTGGGTTTGCGGATAGTTTTCTTCAGACGGTGGGCGAGCTGCCACGTTTCCTCGTCCACGATGGCCTCATGTGTGTCACGGAAAATCATCAATTCCTCCGGCTTGGCCTTTCGCCGTTTCTTGGTCTTGTAGTTCTCGCAGATGGTCTTGCCCAACACGGTATGCCCCATGTACTCCTGCTTTTCCAGAATGTAGCCAACTGCCGTACTTGACCAAAGGCAGGGGTCATGAAAGCCCTTGCTGTGGTCGTTCTCCGGGTTGTGCAGCTTGGCATAGGCGGAGGGTATCAGTATCTTGTCAGCGGTCAGAGCATCCGCTATGCCCTTCACGCCGTAACCCTCAATGACCATCTGGAAGATGCGCCGAACAACGGCAGCGGCTTCTTCATCCACAATCAGGTGTTGCTTGTCCTGCGGGTCACGGCGGTAGCCGTAGGGGACGCTGGGGGACACGCGCTTGCCGTCCTGCATCCGGGCCTTGAAAATGGCTTGTATCTTCCGGCTGGAATCGCGGGCATAAAATTCGTTCATAATGTTCAAAAACGGGGTAAAATCGTTATCCCCCTGCTTGTCGCTGTCGATACCATTGTTGACAGCGATGAAGCGCACGCCCTTGTCTCTGAACATGACATCGGTGTAAAAGCCGACTTTGAGATAATCACGCCCGAAGCGGCTCATATCCTTGACGATGATCGTTGCCACATTCCCGGCCTCTACCTCGGCTATCATGGCCTTGAAGCCGTCCCGGTCAAAGGTTGTGCCGCTCACTCCATCATCGGTGAAGTGGCGGACATTGGTGAAGCTGTTCCGTTTGCAAAAGTCCTCCAAAAATGCCTGCTGGTTCAGAATGGAATTGCTGGGGCCTTGTAACTCATCGTCACGGCTCAAACGCTCGTATAATGCTGTAATTTTGGCGATATTGTGTGCCATATCGTCACCTCCCAAAAGTGTGCGGATTTCTCCGTCCTTGAGATATTATCCCTTTCGGGTCGGTGACAATATAACTGGCGTTCATTTGCATCAAATTGGGCTTAATATGAAAGCGAGTCTTGCCGGAGCCGGAGCCGCCGATGACCAGCACATTTTTGTTGATATTGTACTTAGGAATTTTGTTGCGGCCTACCATGACGCGCTCCGTCTGTGTCAGGAGAATGTTCTGGTCAAATTTTGGATTGATGAACGGACGTATATCGTCTGCCGTCCCCCAGCGGGCCGATCCATACTCCCTGCCGCGGCGGTATTTTTTGGCATTTTTGGCTTTCATCCAGACCGCCGCCCGAACACACAGCGCCCCGGCCAGCCCCACCAGCAGGTCCTGGGGGTGGAAGCTGGGCAGGGGGTTGTGAGAAATCATCGCCCCCAAACTGGAGACCGCTCCCATGCCTTTTGCAATCAGATCCGCGCCCTCCGCCAGCCGGTATCCCTCGCCCGCGCGGTTGAAGAACCAGAACACAAACAAATAGGGGAAGCTGAGCAGCAGGACTCTTTTCCAGTCAAACCTCACCGCTCTACCGCCCCCTTGTCCCGGTTTTTCGCCGCATCCCGCTCCTCATTGCGCACCATTTCCTTAAAGCGGGCCAGCTCTTGCCGCAGGGACGGCTTTTCCGGGGCCCTGCGGCGCAGGGTTTTGGCGGTATATTCGGCAAAGGCGGCGTTGAGGGCATCCGCATCCCTGGCCTTGAAGAAGACCAGATACTTTCCCTGGGCCGGGTCCTTTTTCAGCGCGAAATCCACGCCGTATTTCCGGGCCACATGCTCAAAGGACTTGATATTTTTACCGGTGATCTCAATGTTCTGGACGCCCTGACCCTGCCCCACAAGCTGCTTCACGGTTTGTTTCCCGTGGTGGATGCTGGGGTTTTTGGACTGCGCCAGATAGCGTCTCATGGCCCATTTCAGCAGATCGGCGGTCAGCCGTCCGCCAGTCTTTCCCACACGGATCACCAGCGCCACGGACTTGTCCCGCACCTCGTCCTGCAAGGGGCATCCCTCCTTTTAACAGCCGGGCCGCCCCAAGAGGGGGCGGCCCGCAATCTGATGTGCGATTTTAATAGCCGGTACGGGGCAGAGTGGGCACAATGGGCTTGCCGTACACCGCTGTAACCCAGCGGGAGATGGCCTGAACCCACTTGCCGTTGTAAGTGCCGCCCACATCCGCCACGTTCACGAAGGACACGGCGGCGATGTTTTTGAGCGCGGTACACAGCAGCATGGGCTTCTCCACCTGGGCAAACCCGGCGGGGGCCTGGCCGAACACGAACATAATCTCCGTCACGCGCTCGTTGGAAGCCAGCCCCAGCGCCGCCGGGGAGGCCGCCAGGGTATAGTTCTTGGCTGTGCTCAGGCTGTCCGCCAGGGTGCGGGGCTCCCCGCCGTTGACCCGGTAGGTGATCTTATAGGTGCCGGGGAAATTGTAGGTGCCGGTGACTACGGTGTTCAGCTCCACCTGTGCGGGGAGGGTGTCCCGCCAATAAAAATTCTCCAGCCGGACGGTGGAGGTATTGGCGATGCCGGAGAAGGTGTAATTCACCGGCTGGCCCGCCATAGCCTCCTTGGGCCCAGTCTTGGTAATGGACACGCCGGTGGTCAGGCTCTTGTTGGTCACTTCAAAGCGGACAATCTGGCCCGGATGCTCCAGATAGGCGGTCAAAACGGTATCGTTGACGCCGTAATGGTCCGGGGCTTTCACCTCCCGGATGGTATAGCGGTCCAGGGGCAGGGGCTTGGAGGCAGCCAGACCCCGGCTGTCGCTCTGGATGGTGTCCACCACATTCCCGGCCTTATCGCTGATTTCAAACACCGCGCCCTCCAGCGGCGTACCGGCAGGCAGGCCGTTGGTGGGGTTATAGCCGGCGGACTTCTTGGTAATCTGGATCTGCGCAGTGATGGGCGTGTTTTTCCATGTAATTTCGGTGGTTTCACCGGGCTTCACATAGACGGTTTTGAGCTGTGTATCCACCAGATAACCCTCGTTCTCCAGCTCCCGCAGATAGACCTTTCCGGACAGCTCCAGGGTGTCGATGTAGGCATAGCCGTCCTGGCCGGTGGTGAACTGGTCCACGGGAGTCATGCTGCCGTCGTACAGCAGGAACGTGACGCCATAGATCCCCTTGCCGGTGGCGCTGTCCACCTTGTGGAGCAGGATACCGGAAAAGGGCTTGTTTTCTATGGTCAGGGTGGCAGTTTCGCCATCCTTTACCTCAAAATAATGGGGCGTATTGTCCAGCTTGAACTCTTTGGGACAATCCACCTCCACCGCGTAATAGTGGCCCGCGTTCAGCTCCTGATAGACCCGGCCCTTCGTGTCTGTGGTGACGGTCTTCACCAGTCCGCCGTCCATCTTTCTGATCTCAAAGGTGACGTTGGGAATGCGCTGGGTGCGGTCACTTTCGCTCACCTTGATGAGCTCCACACCGCCGCTCCGCGTGTTGTAAAACTTCAAAGTCTGCGTATCTGCGGGGTTGACTTGGACGGTCTGAGTGCGGGTTTCCTCGTCCATAACATAGCCAGGCAGGGGCTTGGTTTCGGTAATGACCAGTGTACCCACCACGCCGGAGATGCGGATTTCGCCGTTTCGGTCGGTGGTGTAGAGCCCCTTGCTGGAGAGATGTCCGTAATCGTCGTCCAGGTAGCTGCCGTCCGCGTAGGTAATCTGGAACTCCACGCCCGCCAGCGGCTTTCCGGTCTGCTTGTCCAGTTTTTTGATGACGATTGTGCCCTGCTTGGCGTTGTAAAAGCGGAGTGTCTGTACCTCTCCGGCCTTGATTTTGATGGACTTGGGCGTGGTATCCAGTACATAGCCCTCCAGCGTTTTGACCTCCCGTGCAGTGATAGTAGTTCCGGGCTCCAGATTATCGATCACGATGCGCCCATTTTCGTCGGTGATGAACTCGCCATTGCTGCCGCCTACCACTTCGCCGGAGCTGTCTGTCACCAAAAAGGTGACGCCTTTCAGCGGAGTTGTGGTGCCTTCGATATACTTCTCGATCACCAAAGTGGTGCTGGGCGTGTTCGTAAAATGGAGGGTCTGCGTGTCGTTGGGGTTTACCACCACCGTCTGCGTCCGGGTGGCCTCGTCGATGGTGTAGCCGGGGATGGTGGCCGTTTCCGTCACAACCAGCGTCCCAACCACGCCATGGATGGTGATTTTGCCGTCTTTATCGGTTACGTAGACGCCGTTGCTGGAGATCTGGCCGTTGGAATCCGGGACAAACTCTCCGGTAGAAGTTGTGACCTTAAAGCTAACGCCCTGTAAGGGCTTTCCGGTGAGGGAGTCCCGCTTATCAATGATCAGCGTACCGGCTTTGGAATTTTTGATCACGACAACCTGCGTATCGCCGCCCTGCCCAATGACCACATTGGTACTGGCCTTGTCCATAACATAGCCGTCTGGGGCCTTGATTTCATTGACCACATACGTGCCGGGGGCAAGGTTGGTGATTTTAATTTCACCGCTGCTGTCAGTGGTGAAAATGCCGTTCTGTGTCAGCGTAGACGTGCCAATTATGCCGTTCAACCCCACCTCGCAGCCTGCGGCAGTCGTAATTCTAAACTCCGCGCCGGGAAGGGGCTTATCTGTGGCGCTGTCCCGCTTCTGGAGGATGAGCTTGCCAGTGGGCTGGTTTTTGAAGGTCAGACTGACCGTTTTGCCCTCCTTAATTTGGATCGTCTGGGACTGCGTATCGATCAAAAATCCGGCAGGCGCTTTTGTCTCCGTGACTACCACGTTCTTGCCGGGTTTCAGACCGGTGATGCGGATTTCCCCGTGCTCATCCGTCTGAAAAACGCCGTTGCTGTCACCAATCAACGTCCCATCCGAGTAGGCCACCTTGAACTCTGCATTTTGCAGTGTGACGCTGGGGTTTGTGGCGCAGACCTTCCGGATGAGCAGCGTCCCGTCCGGGGCGTTGGCAAAGCGGACCGTGACCACGCTCTGCTCTCCGCTGTCCGCCAGGAAGATGGTTTCGGAGGACTGGATGATGGAGTAGCCGTCGGCGGGGTCCACTTCCTCTAAAATATATGTTCCCGGTTTGAGCCCCGTCCAGATGGCGGTTCCGTTCTTGCCCGTCACCTTCGTGCCGATGACCGTTCCGCCGGTGCCGGAGGTCCCGCCCAGATACTTCAGCTGGAAGGTACAGCCCGGCAGGGCCGCGCCGGTTACAGAGTCGTACTTTTCCACCGCGATTGCGTTGAGCGGCACATTTTCAAATTGGATCGTCTTGCTTTCGCCGCCCTTGAGATAAAACTCCTGGGTGGCCGGTTCCTTAATGGTAAACCCTGCGGCGGGCTCCAGCTCCGTCACCTTGTACCAGCCGGCCCGGAGATTGTCGATGACAATCTGGCCGTTTTCATCGGAGAAGAAAGCGCCCAGGCTGTTGAGCTCCCCGGTGCTGGTGCTGCCGCTGCCGTACCAGACCTCAAACTTGGCCCCCTGGATGGGACTGCCGGTCACGCTGTCCACTTTATGGATGGTCAGGGTGGGCTGCTTGTGGTTCTCAAAATAAACCGCCCTGTCCCGGTTGGGATAGAGCGTTACCAGCTGGGGGGCGGCGTCCATAAGCCACGGGGCGGGAACGGATTTTTCGCTGACCTCATAGACCCCAGGCAGGAGGTTTTCCAGCACCGCCTTTCCATCTGCCCCGGTCTTGACCTCGTTGACGCTGTGGCCGTCCGCCCCCTTGACCAGGAAAACTGTGCCGGGGATAAGGGCCCCGGTATCGGCGTCCCGCTTGTAAATGGTGAGGTTTGGGCGGCGCTGGTTCTCAAGGGTGATGGTGCTGGTCTTGCCGGGGAAGAGCTCCACATGATACTCCTTCGGGTTGATGATGTGGTCCGATACCGTAGCGGTTTCCTTTACCGAGTACACACCCGGCTCCAAACCAGAGATGTTGATCTCGCCGTTGTCATCGGTGGTGCGGTCCAGATAGTGGGCTTCGTCCTCAATTTTGGCGATACGGAAGGTGACGCCCTTCAAGCGGGAACCGCCCGAGCTGAGCTTGACCAGCCGGAGGGAGGGGAGGGGCGTATTGGTAAACACAAACTCCGCCGTCTCGTTGGGGTTCAGTTGAATCGTGCGCACGGCATCATCTACCAGATACCCCTTCGGGGCCTCCAGCTCCTTTACCTGATAGGCCCCCGGTTCCAGTGCGGAGAGGTCGATTTCCCCGTTTTGGTCCGTCACAAACTCGTTTTTGTAGCTGCCGCCCACTTTGGAAATCTCAAAACGGACGTTGGGAATGACCTTGGAGGGGTCGGTGCTGTCCACCTTGATAAGCCGCATTCCCGGCTTCTGGTCGTTGTTGAAGATCAGCTCTTTGATGCCGCCGTCGGCGGTCAGGAGCACCTCCTGGGGCGGGGCGATGAGATGGGTGGTGTTTCCCGTGTCCACCTCCACCACTCGATATGTGCCGGGCTGGAGATTGGTCAGCAGGATCTCCCCCAGGGCGTCGGTCTCATAGCGGCCGATGGAAACGGTGTCCCGGAAAATCTCAAAGGTTACGCCGCTCATGGCGGCGTGGGAGGCGGTGTCATACTTGGTGATTTTCAGGCCGGGAAGGGCCTCGTTTTTCAGCGTGTAGGTGACACATTCGCCGGTAACGACGGTGGTGGTGTAGGTCTGGGGGTCCCGCTCCCAGCCCTCCGGCGCGGCCAGCTCCTGAATTTCATAGGCCCCGGGAGCCAGCTCTGTGAAGGTATAGGAGCCGCCGGTATCCGTAGTGCCGGTATAAATCTTCCCGGACTCAATGTGCTTGATCTGGATACGCGCCCCGGCCAGGCTCTTTCCGGTGGCCCCATCCACCTTCTCAATACGCAGGTCGCCGTAAGGCGGGTTGTGGTAGGTGAGACGGGCGGTCTCGCCGGGGCGGACAGTGACGGTCTTGGTGGGCGCGCCGTCCAGCAGGTGGTACTTGGGCGGCGTGACCTCCCGGACGGTATAGCTGCCTGCCTTGGACACGGGAACGCGGACCTTGCCGCTGGGGCCGGTGGTAAAGACGCCGATCACATCCCCATCAGGGCCCTTGACCTCAAAGCTGGCCCCCTCCAGGGGCAGGTCAGTACCCTGCTCGTACTTGACAATCTCCAGTTCCCCGGACTCCGGCGGTGGACTGGGCGGTGGAGTCTCGCCGGGCGTGGGGGTATACTTGCTGACGCCGGAGCGCAGCAGGGAGGTCCTGGGATCGGTATCGCAGAGATACCGCTGGAGGTTGCCGTATTTGTCCGTCTCCTGGCACACCGCATAGAAGACGGCGTACTGGTAGACATCGGCGGAGAGGGAAAACTGGATGCTGCCGCTTTTGCCCTCCACGCTGGCGGCGGGGTACAGCACCTTGAACTGACCCTTGTAAACGCCGGAGCTGCCGGCCACATGCAGGGTCGTAATGTCCTTGTTGTCCAGGTCCACAATGCGGGTCCCCTCTGGCACCTCGCCCTGGAACGCGATATTGACGGCGTATTGGTTTACCCAGGTGTCCGAAGTGACGGTAAACACCTGCTGCAAATACGCCGCGCCGTCAATGGTCACGGGATACGCGGTCTCCTGGTCCGGCACGGCGGTGAGCCGGGGCTGGGGTACGCTGTTCCAGGCCATGCCCCGGTTGTAGATATCCACAGCGGCGGCCTTGATGCGCTCCGCCCGGTCCCGCTCCGCCCCGGTCAGGGCGGGGTTGATTGTTACCTTGGAGATGTCCCACTCCGGGATGAGATAGCACCACAGGGCGATCTTGCCCGCGTAAAACGCCTGATGGAGGCTGTCCAGCTTCAGCTCGGCGAGCCCCCGGTGAGGATAGCAGTTGGCGATGATGCCCACTACCTTGGGATCTGCCGCCTTTTCGTCGGCGAGGTACTCAATGGACTCTCCTTTTCCCACCGTCTGGGGGACGCCATAGAGATTCGGGTTGACGCAGTAGGCAGGAATCTCCTTTTCCTCGCCCGTCGCTTCGTCTGAATAGAGAAAGTAGGTGTATTCCTGTGTCTGCACCCTTCCATTGACAGCCAGATAGGCCATAGGGTAGCCGCCGCTGTAGATGTCCACTTTGCCGAGGGATTCCTCTGGTGTGCTGGCAGCCTGAACCACAGGGCAAAGCAGAGAGAATAGCATCGACAGAGCAAGAATTATGCTGGTCAATCGCCTCATTTACATACCTCCCTAAAAACAGAATGCAGCCCGGCCGTTTTGTGAACGGTCGGGCTGCTGTGAGATAGGGGCATGTTAACGCCCCTGTACATTATATTTGGTATATAGGAACTTTCCGTCCTTGAATACATCCCATGCCTCTACTGCGAAGGACGCCCCCGGCGCGGAGTAAAATACCTGGGTGAGCTGCTCCTCCTGCCAGGGCCAGAAAGGCTGGACGCCTTTCGTATCGGTGATACTCAGTTGCAGCCGGAGGAAAGGAACGCCGTTTTTATCCAGCTTTACCTTGCCGTCCTCCCACAGCATGGGGCAGTTGGGAACGCAGTTGTAAATCGTATACTGCATCCGCCGGGTTTCATAGAGATTGCGGATAAACAGGCGGTCTCCGTGCTCTGTCTGAAAGTGCCGGACCTCCGCCTTGGGCAGCTCCAGCTCCGGAAGCTGGCTCCAATCGTAAGTGGGTGCAGGCAGGGAGGCCAACGGTCCGGAGGCAAACATGCTTTTATCATAGAGGCTCATGTCCGTAATCTCATAGATAGTCCCGTCGTCGCAGAGCACCTTATCGCCCTCCTTCAAAACCAGCCGTTCGTCGGACTGGGGGATGGTGATCACGCCGGAGGTCTGGGCTGGGGTAGGCACGGGGGCAGGCGTAGGAGCCGGAACCGCTTCCATGTACGGGTTTTCGCTGTCAATATGGACGCTGTTGGTGGTCCCGTCATAGGTGACGTTGAAATCCACCGCCCGGCCCACGTCCCGAAGCTGTACGTAGTTGTGGCCGTTGATGGCGTAGGCTTCCAAGTCCACCTTCATCCCGTCCACGTAGAAGGTCTGCGCGGACGGCTCCGCCAGCAGGCCCGCCGCCGCTGCCATTGTACCGCCGAAGCAGAGCGCGCCGCACAGAAAGCCGAGGAAAAACTGGAATCGTTTCATTGCCGTTACCTCCAATATTTTATGTGTAAATTATCCCATAATAAATATACTATAAAATACTAGATATGTCAATCGCTTTCTGCGCGGCTTGGGACTTAAACTTCCGTTCCCTTCACACACCAGCGGTAGGCGCTCTCATTGCGGACGCAGGTGTAGAGGGTAATTTGGTTGTCCGAGGCGGCGGCGGTGCCGCTGGTGTCTGTTTCCTTGACCTTGGAAACACTGGTGACGGCATAGGTGCGGGCTCCCAGCTTGGTAGTCAGGGTAATGGTGTCCCCGATGTTCAGGGTATGGATTTTGCCAAAATGGTTGGTCACGCCCCGATTATGCCCCGCAAGAGACACATTTCCGGCCCAGATGCTGGTGCCTGTGAAATGGCCCGCGCCCTTGGCCAGCGCCGCGCTGCCGGTGCCCTCGTAGATTTTGACGCGCAGCCCCAGGGTGGGAATGTCCAGCGTCCCCAGGCTCCCGTTGGCGTAGTAGAGGCCGGAAGTGACCGCAGTAAAGCCGGTGGTAACGGACGGCCCGCCGGGCTCCAGCTTGGGATAGGTGATGATCACCTCGGAGCTGCCTGCCGCCGCAGAAGAACCGGCGGAGGGCGTTTCCGCTCCGCTGCCCACGGCGGAGGTCCAGCCGCCGTCCAGCCCGCCGGGGACCAGATTGGGCGTCAGGGGTTCGCCGCTCTGGGGCAGATAGCTGGTGGGTGTCCCAAAACCGGGCGGGATCAGTGCGGCATCCTTGCTCCGATCCACGTTGACCGCCTGTTCCTGGCGGACCACCTCCTGGCTGGTGGGGCGCGCAGACAGAGCGTTCGCCGGCGGGTCCACGCTGTACTCCAGCGCACTGGCCTGGGCGGTGAGCAAGCCTGCAAAGGCTGCTGCCAGCATCATGGTTCGCAGGGCTCGTCTCATGCGGAGATCCCTCCCCTCGTTTTCCGGGCCAGCCATAACGCCGCCCCGATGAGCGCGGCCCCGCCGCCCGCAAAAGCCAGCAGGGGGAGCGGGTTCGTGCAGCCGGTATCTTCCGTGTGATTGCTGTCCTCAGCCGGAAGCTGCTCGGGCTCCGGGGTGGGCTCCGGCTCAGGCTCAGGGGCCGGGGGTTCCTCTGCCGGGAGTTCCGTGCCGCCGAAGACGGCGGTATACGTCACCACGTCACAGCCCGCCTTGGCCACTTGGCCGGTGTAATTGGCGGTGACGGTGTAGCCGGTGGCGTACCGGCTGCTGGCCGTGCCGGTGTAGGTGGCGGAGGCGGTGTAGTGGGCTCCGTCGCTGGACCACTGGACATCCGCCAAAGTCAGCGTCCGGCCGTTCTCCGTGACCGTCTTGGGCACCAGGGACAGATCCGCGTCGGACAGGTTGGGATAGCTCCGGGCGGCGGACAAGTTCCTGGTTTTGGTGGCGTAGCCCTTGACCTGAATGTGAATCGAGGTGTGGTCCAGGATCAGCGTTCCGGCGTAGCCGTCCTCCGTGGTCACTTCCCGCTGGCCATCCAGCAGCTTCAGCACCTCCGGCAGCTCCCCGGTGCGGCTGTCTATGGTGACGGTCTCCGTATGGGACCGGGTGTCCACCCCCACCTCGTCCCGGCGGGTCAGGTCCAGCAGGTGATAGCGTAATCCGTCCCGCTCAAAATCCCCGGTGGGAATTCCAGCGGGGTCGTCGGTCAGGGAGAGCTGGTACACCTTGCGGATGCGGGGGCTGTCTCCCTCCATGTAGGTCTCCACCGAATTGGGGTAGTGCTGCTCCGCCGCCAGCGCCGGGGGCGCGGCTGCGCTCACTGCCAGCGCCGCCGCACACAGCAGCACGGCGATTCGTTTTTTCATCATGCGTCCTCCTCAATCTTTTTCCGTTTCTTCGCGGGCGAAGCGCTCCTCCAGCCGCGCCACGCTCCAATTCTGCTTGAACTGTCCCAGGGGACCGGGGCCGAACATGGCCCGCGCCCGGTTGTCCATCTCCAGCAGCCGCGCCCACAGCTCCGGATGGTGGTTTCTCAGCTTCCGCAGCTCGCCGATACGCTGGAGGGGACAGCACCAGCAGGACGCCCGGTGATAAATCTCATACAGCCCGCCGAAGTCAAAGCCCCGGCTATAGCAGATTTGCAGGGCCTGGGTCTCCGTGACGCCCCACTCCATCAGGGGATAGCGGTGCCGGGGATCGTCCTTGCAGCGGCGGGCTTCATCGGCGGCGATACCGATGTAGTGCAGGACATCCGGCTCCTTTTTCAGCCGGTTGGTCGCTTCCTGAATCAGCTCGGTTTTGAGCTTGCTGGTACACCAGCGCACCTTCATCCCCGGCCAGCCATAGCCGGTCACAGGCTGGCCCATGGCGAACCGGCGCGCTATGGCCCGCTTTTGTTGCAGCGGGTTGTCAAACATGAGCCGCTCAAAGCCGTGGGGATGGCGCAGAGTGATAATATGGATGCCGCGCTCCTGACAGAGCAGACTGTCCAGCTTGGCCATATGGGCTTCCAGCTCTGGGAACTCCATGCCGGTGTCTGCATAGAATACGCAGTCGATGGGCATGTTCTTTTCCAGCATCAGCAGGAGCATGGCTGTCGAGTCCTTGCCCCCGCTCAGGTTAAGGACGTGATAATTGCCGGTTTTTTTCGTTTTTATCCGCTATTTCCTCCTTTTTCGCAAAAAATAAGCCCCGGAAGGAGCGAGTCCTTTCGGGGCGGATTGGTGTGGCCGTTGTGGTGCTTCTGTCTAGGGCGGAACCAGCAGGCGGCGGAGCAACTGGCGCTTCACAGGGCGCTGTCACCTCCCGGCAGGGCGAAGTACGCCTCAAATTCCCGCCGCTGGGCGGCGCTCAGGGAGGCGAAGTGCTCCCCCTCGAAGCTGCACAGCAGGAACGTTCCGGCAATAAAGTCTCCTTTGTCCGTGGGATTTTCCCGGTTGGGCATGAGCTTCTTGTGTTTGCCCTCGCCGTTGCAGATGAGCATCACCCGCTGGGGCAGGTAGCACCCGGCCTCAATGGGACCGCCCACGATCTGCTGAAAGGCTTCCAGGGTGTCCGGCGCCCGGGCCGGGCGGGGATTTTTGCCGGGCTCCACCACCAGAATGTCAATTTCTCTTGTCATGCGATGTCCTCCGTTCGTGTTATTGTCCAGCGGCATACCACGCCAGATCGTGGCTGGCCTGGGATGCGTAATACTGGCTGATGGTGACGGGGGCGTTGTACAGCGCCGCCAGGGTGTACGCCTTGATATTGCGTATCAGCGTGGTGTTCTGGTTCATGCTCTCCAGGACGTAGGCGACGTGCTCATGATTGAGCTTCAAAAACCGGCTCTTGACCACGCTGGCGGCCATTTCCTCTCCGGAAATACGGATAAAATCCTTCCGGGAGCAGCAGACCTCCGCCATCAGCTCCACATAGCCCTCCAGCGTTTCCCCGTCGTAGGGATGCTCTTGAAGCAGGAGATCAAAGTCGATAGCTTCTTTTAGCAGCGCCCGGTATCGATCCATCTCATCCATCCGCATCCAGTCCTTGGTCCGGCCGGGGGCAGGGGGAAGGATAGATGGATCCGTCTCGTTCTGGTCAGTTTGTTTCTTCTCAGTCTTATTAGCGGCCCCTCCGGGGAAGTCAAGACCGCCCGTTTCGGGATGTGCAGGCTTCCCCGTTTCGGAGGTCAAGACTTCCGGGGCGGGGTGAGGCTTCCTCAAAGCGGAAGTCTGGCCGTCTTTCGGGGACTGGGGCGGTTCCGGTTCCGGCGCTGGGTCGGAAAGCGGGGGCAGGACGAAATTCTTGACATAAATGCGGGTGGGACGGCCCTGGCCCTGCTTTTTGCGCTCAATCAGGCCGGTATGCTCCAGCTCCGCAAACAGCTTGACCGCCTTGTTGTGGCCGCAGTCCAGCATTCTCATGGCGTCCTCCTGGGTGAAGTAGAGGTACACGCGCCCCTCGATGTCCGTCCAGCCGTTTTTTACCGACAGGCCCATGCGGTCCAGCAGCAGGCCATAGAGGACCTTGGCCTCAAGAGATACGCACTTGTAGCGAGGGTCCGTCAGCAGTGTTTTAGGGATACGGTAAAAGCTGTATTGGTCCCCTTCGCTGCCGTAGTAGTAGTCCAGATTCAGGTTTGCCGGCATGATGACTGCCTCCTTCTTGATATGCGGAAAACAAAAAAGCGGGCCGGTGACTGTAAGGTCAGTCACCGGCCCGCTCATGCTTCTGCCGCTTGTTGATTTGTCTGTAAACGAAAAAACACCGCATAGCTGGCAGTCAGCTATGCGGCGGCTAATCCCCGCAGTGACAAAAAGCCACCCCGCAACTGACTAAAGTCAGCTGCGGGGGTGGCTGATGCCGGCCTACTGCCATGGCCACGGCTGGGTTCGCACACGCACGCGCAATCCCTTCATAGGAATGTCTTTATGACCAACCAAGTAATAATCCTTGCCGTTATGCTCCACGCTGGTAATCGCCCAATAAGGGACGTCGTGATACTTATCCGACACAAACGCCTCAATCACACTGGTGCAATCATAGCAGTGGCCCTTTGCCGTCCGGTACTTCCCGGCAGTCCCTTTACTGAGGCGGCTTTCCTCTATGACAGGCCGGGTCAGATAGGAAATGTAATCCTGAATATCTGCCAGCCGTTCCGTGATGCGCCGCAGCTCGTCCAGAAGGAGAAGCTGCTCCCCATCGGTAAAATCAATGTCCAGGCCGCTCAGATCATCATAGTCCGTGTAGGTGGAGAATTTGAGAAACTGCTCGATATTTCGGTTCAGCTTGATCGCCTCCGAAAGCACTGTCTGTAAATCAGCCATGCCGTGCCTCCTTCTCTTTCTATGTCCAATCAAATTTATAAATGTTGCGTGTGCCACGTCTCCAGCAGAGATACAATCACTTCCTCCATTTGTTGGGCCGTATAGGACTGCGGGAAGTATTGTTTCAGCCGCTCCCGTTTGAGCACCACCTGCACCGGCGCTGGGCGCTGTTCTGTCAAGATTGCGTCAATGACAGCGGTGTTCAGGGTCCCCTCTCTGTTGTACTGTTTGATTTTTGCAAGCTGTGTTCGTCCTGGAAGCATGTTTTGTTTCTTCATTACCGCTGCAAGGTCAGACTGAACGCTTCTTGGCAGGTCGGCTATGTAATCAGCGGCGGTGCTGACGGACAGCTTTTCTTCGTCCACTAGCACCAGCAGCGGGGCAATCAATTTTGTAAGAGAGATATACCTTGCAACCGCCATACCAGATTTTTCACCGGCATCCTGTGCAATTTGGTCTCGCGTGGTCATCTTCTGCACCGCCGGTGCAGAAGTGAGGTCCCGGCGCTGTCCCTGATGTTTCAGGGCTTCCAGCTTCATCCTGTAAGCCCAAGCCTTTTCGCTGGGCAGGATTTTCTCCCGTTGGAGGTTGGAGTCCACCATAATAATAGTGGCCTCGTCGTCATCCAGCGTCCGGATGAGCACCGGCATGGTGGTTTTGCCGGCCAGCTCGCTCCCACGCTTGCGCCGGTGGCCCGCCACAATCTCATAGCCGCCTGACCGCCGGGGCCGGACGATGCCGGGGACCAGGACGCCGTACTCCGCGATGCTCTGCGCCGTTTTCTCCATCGCCTCATCGTCCCGCACCTGGAACGGATGGTCCTTGAAGGGAAAGAGTTCCGTCAAGGGGACTTCCTGCACCCGCTCAACAACCTCCTCTCCATCGCCGCCCGTCTGAAACAGGTCGTCAAAGCCGGTCAGCTGTATCTTGCCGGCGCTGCTTTTCATGACAAAACCTCCCGTGTCAGGGCGGCATAGGCGGCGGACACCTTACCGGCAGGGTCGTGGAGATAGATGCTCCGGCCCTCCGCGCTGGTCTCCGCCGCACGGATGGAGCGGGGGATGATGCTGTCGAAAATACGCAGCCTGTCCCCGTAGGCGCTGCGGAGCAGTTCGATGATGTCCCGAGAGTAGGTGGTCCGCAGGTCCGCCATAGTGATGAGAATTCCCGCGATGCGCAGGCCGGGATTAATTTTCCTCTTTACATTGGAGATAGTACGCAGCAGCTGTTCCAATCCTTTGATGGATAAGTAGTGGGCCTGTATCGGGATCAGAACTTCGTCCGCCGCGGCCAAGGCGTTGATGGTCAGCATCCCCAGCGAGGGGCAGCAGTCCAGCAGGATAACATCGTACTGGTCCCGGATGCCGTTCAGGTACTCCCGCAGAACCGTCTCCCGGCTCATGGTGTTCACCAGCGTGACCTCCAGGCCGGACAGCTCGATATTGGCAGGCAGGAGATCCACCCCCTCCGCCTGATGGAGGATGCCCATATCCGGCGGCAAAGGCTCGTCCGATAGGATACGCCCCAGCAGCTCCGCAAGGGTGTGTTCCATCTGGTCAGGGTGCTGATAGCCCAGGCTGGCGGTGAGCGAGCCCTGGGCGTCCACGTCCGCCAGGAGGACCCGCTTGCCCTCCCGGGCCAGGCCAATGCCTAGATTCACCGCTGTTACTGTTTTTCCAACGCCGCCCTTTTGGTTGCAGATTGCCGTTATCTTAGCCATAGTTCTTGTATTCCCTCCTCCTTTTGTGCTAAAATAAAAACAGGACTAAACCAGTGCGCCCCTTGCTGTGGGGTGTTTCTGATTTAGTCCTATTTTAACAGGCCCGTCTTGATACTCCCGGCAGCTTCCACCCCTCAATTCATATTTGCAAAACTCAATCTGACTTTCGATAGAAATACTATCCTTTTTGTCAATGGACTGTCTTGCATAAATTGCGTCAATTCGATTGTTCATTTTGCGCTCCCTTTCTGAAAAGAAACGGAGCTGCTGACGCTATGATTATATCATCAGCAGCCCCGCAAAGCAACGACGCGGCAAAAATTTAGCTGGCCGGTTCCTCCGTCTGCCGGTGGCTGGCATACTTACGGAACACCTCATAAAGCCGCTGCTCCAACTCCCGGCGCTTTGCTGCCTCCTGCTCCGGGGTGAGAATGGGGGTGAGGTTTTCCAGCGGGATTTCCCGGCCCTGGAAATTGACAATCTCGGTCTGCGTTTTGTAGCTGATATGCTCCATAGGCAACTCCTTGTTTTCAAATTTTCAAACGGGTCTGTGATGTAGCTGCGGACATTTGTCCGGCGTTTGTCCGAAAAGTGGGCGCTATTTACTCCCACTCGTTTTATTTATACTTGTTATTGTTCTTATAGTTCTTATTAGAGGACAGGTTTTTTGCCTGCGTCAGCCGGGTTTCTGCCCTATTACAAGAACAGTTTTCCGGCCATGGTGAAGGACAAGTTTTTATCCATCAGGGGCGGCTAAATTTTTGTCCATCAGGCAGTTTCACATAGATATGATTGGGCTTGGAAAACTGCTGCCGTTTGCGTTCAATCAGACCCGCCGCCTCCAACTCAGCCAATACGTTCTTGGCAGTGGTCATGCTCTTGCCGAGCATTTCGGCTATCTTCTCAATCGGGAAGATGATATAAACTCTCCCCGCCTCGTCCGTCCACCCGTTGAGCTGGGACAACCGCGCCCGGTCAAGCAAAAGGGCATAGGCCAGCTTGGCGGTAAGGGTCAAGCCCATATCCAGCAGGAACCAGGGGAAGAAGAAATAGGGCGGCAATTCGGTAGTTATCGTCATGTAGTCGGTCATGGTATTAGCCTCCTTAGTGTGGGGCTGTCAGACCGCCGCTGTGGGCCGTTAGAGGCCCGTTTTCGGGGTCGGGAAGGAAATGTATCAGGCCCCCTTTGAGGGCGGTCTTGAAAGCCCTGATATTACTGCGTTTTCAGCGGGTACTTTTTCTACACATCAGCCCGGTTTTTCCTGGCCCATGTGCGTTTGCTCCGTTTCACCCGTTCTGCGGCACAGGTGGAGCAATAGAGAGTGTTGTGCCTGGGCGGGGCAAACGGCCTCCCGCACTCCCGGCAGTGCCGCCGTCTGACAGAGGAAGGCGGGAACAATGCGGCGCACAGGCCGGCGTCCAGAGGAAGGACGGCGGCGCGGAACCACTTGCAAATCAGGGAGTAGGTGATGCTCTGAGGACAGATACATTCCTCGCCATCGTCCAGAAGCAGACAGTTTCCGCAATCGTAGTTGCAGCACTTCCGCACCAGCCTCCGGGCCGTCCGGTACTGTTGATAGGTCATGTGTGGGATTTCGGATGCGCCCATTTCACACGTTCCCTCTGCAAAATCCTAAAAGCGTCAGATTTGCGTTTTTAGCGTGAGTGCCAATCTGGCGTTGACGATACCTGACCCGCAGGAAAGGAACAGACGCAAAGCGGGTGTTCCTTTCCTGCGGGTGTGCAAGGGGTTTGGGGAGTGCAGCTCCCCATCGCGTCCGAAGGACGCAACGCCCCCGGCAGGGCGCACGACACCGGAACGGTGTATAAGTGCGCTGTTGGAAACAGACTGGATTTCCGGCACTAAAAATCATGCTGTTCACTGTGACCTCCTTGGCATAGGAGGAACAAGCCGCCGGAGCAGCTTGTCCCTCCCGGTGATAGGGCGGTTGCCCCTCACTTGGTAGCCATCATGCCGGGGTGATCGTCAGGGCGGTCAGCGGAAAAATTTGAAAAACTTTTTCCGAACACTCTCGATGCTTTCATGGACTGCGGCCTTGGAGCAGCCGCACCGCCGTCCAATCTCCGCATAGCTGTAATCGTACAGCGCATAGAGCAGAAACCGCTCCCGTTGGGTGGGAGTACAGAGGGCCAACACCGCCAGAATTTCATCCAGCGTCTCCCGCTGGCAGACCAGTTCCTCCGGGGTGGCGCAGTAGGGCAGAATGCCTTGGGCTGCGATTATGTATTCGTCGCACTCGCGCCCGTCCCAGTGCCGTCGCTGTTCCCGGTCAAGGCTCCGCTCGGTGCGCTTGACCAGCTCCCAAAACTCGTCAAGGGTGGCGGCGTCCTCATAGGTCAGTTTGCGGCTGTATCTTTTGATGGTAATCTCCATCGTGTTATCCTCCTGTTCAGATTTGGGGTAAGCGAAATCTGAACAGGAAAGGCGGACCGCGACACCGGGGCTGGATGGGACAGTCCCCTGAAAAAGCAAAAATGCCCGAACAGCACAAGGCTGTTCGGGCGTTGGGGTTGGCGATATGGGTAGACAAAAAACGACTATTTTCGCAAACCTGGGAAGGGGATGCCGCTGCGGGGATTAGGATTTTTTTGATGAAAAATCAGGTAATGCGAACATGGGAAAAGACACGACAGCGCCTCCTTGACGGTTGCCGTGTCTTTTCAAAAGAAAGGGCCGATAACCGCATTTTATATCTGCGTGTTATCGGCTCTGCGTCTGCGCGTCTGGCTCTTTGATAACTGAAACATGGAATTTTTCTACATGAATGAGCATTTCTTTCCGGCATTTGGGACAGAACAAGGGGAAGTTTATCAACTGCGTATCGGAACGCATTTTGATGCGGGTCTTACTGCCGCACACAGGACATAGCAGCCATTCAAAACTTTCCGCAGGAACATCACTTTTCATCGCTTTTGCCGCCCTTTTCCTGGTGCAGTACAACGCTGCTGACAAGGCCGATACCGCCCAGCACAGCGCACCATTTGGACGAGAACACAACACCCGCCGCCACCAGGCCAGCGCCGACAACGAAATTGCACACTGAGGCCGCTTTCAGCGTTTTCTTTTTGGGGTTGGAGAGCGATACAGAAACCCCCAGCTTTTCATTCAGCTTTTCGCAGGCACGATTGACTTCTTTTACCATTGTCTTACCTCCTAAAAATCAGTTGTATGCCGTGATTGGCTATGAGCAGCACACCGACACAAATTATGATCCATGCAAGCGTGTTCTTCTTTTTCCCTTTTCTCTTATTCAAGAGCAGGAAAAGCACCCCCACGACCGTAATGCAGATGCCGACAATCAGCGAAACGATTGAGATAAGCTGCATCGTTTCTGCACCAGGAACGGGGATAAAGCTGGGAATGGGAAAGTTCATGTAGCTGCCTCCTTTTCTGTCAGTTACTCAAGTCAGAAGAAACCATTTTGCGGACAGTGATTGCGGAAAAGCCTGCGCCGATCATGCCAAACACGATAGCCGCAATCGGAATGGACATCAGCCCTGCGCTGCTGCCTTGGGAATTGGAAACAATGGCGGCGAGTGCAAAGGATGAAACGATGGTCGCAATCGTGGACTTCTTTATCATTCCGATGTAGAGCGGGAGCAGGCCCAGCAAAACAGCCGACAAAGCTGTGATGGCTTGTGTCATCAGATTTGCAGGGCTGGTGGTGACAAAGGGGAAATATTGGCTTATAAAGGACAGGCAGGCGTATTGAAAAATGCCGGACAACCCATGAAATAGAAGCATGATGCCGCATATCAGGATAATCTTCACGGCAATCAATTTTCCACGCTGGACAGGATAGGTAAATAGCAGATTTATCGTTTTGCTACGGTATTCTTCCACGATAAATGCTGAAATCAAGACCGCCTCCCAAACAATCAGCATAGCCCTCACAAGCATGGTTGCCAGCGTCAGCGTATCCAACTGCGCGGGTGGCAGGCCGGTCACAGCAACTCCACCGTCTGCGCTCAGGAGGGAGGAAGTAAACGCGCTCAACAAGGTAATCACAACATTTGCGGCCAGCAGGCTAATAAAATGCGATTTGAGCGAAACCCTTTTCAATTCCAGCTTAACAAGGTTTTGCATGGCTGCCACCTCCCCCCAGCAAACTCAAATAATAGGTTTCGAGGTTCATGCCCTTTTCCGCAATCTCCGTCATGGATATTTCCGCAAGCATGGAACCATGGTCTATGATGCCGATGGTGTCCGCGATTTTGGATAGCTCGTCCAGAATATGGCTGGATATGAAGATGCTTGTGTGATGCTCCCGGTTGATCTGCCGGAGTAGTTCCCGCACTTCCATCACGCCCTGGGGGTCTAATCCGTTGATTGGTTCGTCCAGAATGAGCAGTTCCGGCTTAGTCAGAAAAGCCCTCGCAAGGGCAAGCCGCTGTTTCATGCCCAGAGAAAATTTGCCTACGGCTTTATTGTCAGTCTCTGAAAGGCCCAGCATCGCCAGCATTTCCCCGATACGTTCATAGCCCGCGCCCATATACCCACAATGCAGTTCCAGATTTTCACGGGCACTCAAATGCTGATAGAAAACGGGGCTTTCAATGATGCTCCCAATCCGGGAGAAAACAGAGTGGTTTCCTTTTTCGACGCGCTCTCCTAACAGGGTGATCGTTCCGGCATCGGGGGCCATGATGTGATAGAGCGTTTTCATCAGCGAGGTTTTCCCCGCGCCGTTTGCGCCTAAAAAGCCGTAAATCTCACCTTGTTTCACCCTCAAGGTTACATCATTCAAAATGACGCTGCCGTCAATGCTCTTGGATAGATGGCTGGTTTCAACTGCATAGGTCATGCCTGCGCCGCCTCCCCAGACTGGTTCAGCCTCTTGAAAATCAGCGTGACCCGATGGGCAAGGCCCACAAGGGAATACTGTGAGCTGCCCAGATAGGGGAGTGTGAAGGATGAAGTCAATTCCCAGCCCTCTTTGCCCCAGCGGTTTAATTGGGCGGTCAGGGCATCCTGGGAACGCTCCACGTCTTTGCAGTCTACGGTGACAGTTTTGTACTCAAATGTTTCCATGAAATCTCCTTTACTCAAAGATACTGCCCACAAGAATATCTGCCATACGGTCAAACACAGCGAGATAATCACAGGTGACAGCAAGGGTTTCTTTTGCGTTGATGGTTGACAGCAATGCGCTTAAAATCCCATACGCCTGAGTTGCCTCCATTCTCAAAGCGAGGTTTGCGGCCTGAACAGCTTGCTTAAAAAATTCAAAGCTGTCAAACTTGATTTTTTGCATGGTTTCTTCCGGGAGCTTTGTCACGAAAGACTGAAAATCCGGGGTGTTGACGTTATACAAAAAGGGCTTGCTGTCATACTCCCGGAACAACTCTTTCATTGACTGTGCAAAGCCCTCCTTAGTCTGACTGCTCCTGTTGATGGCAAGGACTTTCTCAGTCAGTCGCTGTTGTATGCGCTCGATGGTTTCCGAAAATAGATCTTCCTTTGTGGGGTATAGCGTGTAGAATGTACCGATGGAGATGCCTGCATTGTCACATAGATTTTTGATGCTGGTTTTTTTGTAGCCGTGTGCAATCCAGCACTCCTCGCACAGTTCCCCCAGCCTCTCGCGGATGGCCTTTTTATCGGCATCTGAAAGAACAGGTTTTGATGGCATGGGTTCGTCCTCCTTTCTTGCGATTTCATATTGCGAATATTCACAAAATATATTCGCAATTAAATAATAGCACTTCATTCTTACTTTTGTCAAGGGAAAACCCAATGTTTCATGAGAGAAGCAAAATTGTCAGCAGCTCCGCTCCATAGTTTTTGTGGTCTTGTCCATATTAGTGAAATCCTACTGCCAGACAAGGGAGTTCGATTTATCGCAGTCAATAACAATATCGACAGCGCACAGCCTTCAGACAACGATTTTGCTCCGTTTTTGAACATCATGAACGAATATTATGCGAAGGACACAAGCAAGAAAATCAAGGCGATTTTCCGTTCACGGATGCAGGCCGGAAAGCGGTGCAGCGGCTCTGTCCCCTATGGTTACACACGGCTGGACGGAGACAAGCAGACCCTCGTTGTTGATGAAGAAGCGGCGGCGGTCGTGCGGCGGATATTCCGGCTTGCCTGCGAGGGGCAGGGACCCACGCAGATCGCCGAGACCCTGACTCGGGACAAGGTGCTGATACCGACCGCATATATGGCGGAGAAGCACCCGGAGCGGAACCTGGAACACAGATACTCCGACCCTTATTTCTGGTCGAACCGCACCGTCATCTCCATCCTCGACTGCCGGGAATATCTGGGGCATACCATCCTCGGCAAGACGGTCTGCGAGAACTTCAAGACCAAAAAGCGCAGGCCGGCCACGCCGGACGAGTTGATGTTCTTTCCCGACACCCATGAAGCCATCATCGACCAGGAAACCTGGGACACCGCCCAGCGTCTGCGGGCACGCAAGCCCAAGCGCCTGTCCAGCGGCACAAACACGCACCGCCTGTCCGGGCTGGTGTTCTGCGCCGACTGCGGCTCAAAAATGCGGTATACCAGCCCGGAGGCAAAATCCATCAGGGGCGGGAAAGTATATGATTCCGATTCCGCTTTCCAGTGCGGCGGGTTCAGCAGTGACCGGAGGAACAAAAAATGCGTCTCCCATTTTGTGAAAGCATCGGCTCTGGAGGCGGCGATTTTGGCGGCAATCCAGAAGGTGAGCGGATATGTCCTCGAAAACGAGGCGGATTTTATCGAGCAGATGCAGAGCCGCTGGAAAGCCCAGCAAGCGCAGACCTCCGATGATGACCGCAAGGAACTGGCCGGCATCGGGCGGCGCATAGACGAACTGGACATCCTGATACAGGGCCTTTATGAAAGCAATATGCTGGGCAAGCTGCCGGACCGCCAGTACCAGCGGCTTATGAACCAGTACGACAGTGAACAGGCGGAACTGGAACAGCGCAGGACGGAACTGGAAAGCGCCATGTCCGCCAACGAGCAGAAAAAGCCCGACGCCAACCGTTTCATTGGCCTTTTGAATAAGTACCGGGAGTGTTCCGAACTGACGGACGCTATGCTCTATGCGTTCATTGAAAAGATTGAAGTCCATGCCCCGACCGGTGGCCGCACCGTCTACCGCCAGCAGAGGATTGACATTTACTTCAACTTCATCGGGAACTATGTCCCGCCTGTGGAGGAGGTCAGCGAGGAGGAGCGCATCGCCGCCATTGAAGCCCGACAGAAGGAAAAGGCGGAGGCCAAGAAGCGGCGGTATGAGCAGCGGCGGCGGGAACGGCTCGAAGCCCTCCGGGAAGCCGCCCGGACCGACCCGGAAGCGGCGGCGCAGTATGAGGAGCATCTTCAGAAGAAGCGTGAAGCCGGACAGCGGCAGAGGGCAAAGCTGAAAGCCCTGCGGGAGGCCGACCCGGAGTATATCCGGCAGATGGAGGAAAAGGAGCGCATCCAGGCGGAAAAGCAGCTTGAGAAGGAGCGGAAACGGCAGGAACGCGCCAGCCGGAAACAGAAAGAGACCCGTTCGGAACTGGTGGCAAGGGCCAGGACCGACCCGGAGGCGGCGGAACAGCTTGCGGCGTTGCGGGCAAAGGAGGCCGACAGGCGGGCGCAGAGGAAGGCGGAGCAGGAGCGGCGTATGTCTACAGACCCGGCATACGCAGAGCAAATCCGGCAGCGCAATCTGGAGTACAGCCGGAGGCACACAGCAAGGCGCAAAGCCCAGCGGCTGGAACTGGAAGCACGGGCGAAGGCCGGCGATACAGAGGCGGCGGCACAGCTGGAGGCACAGCACGCCTATATGTGCGAGGCGCAAAAGCGGAGCCGCCAGAGAATGTATGACGAGGCCGCAACAGGTGACCCGGAGGCAGTTGCCCGGTATGAGCGTTACCTGCAAATGCGCCGGGAGGGCTATCACAAAAAGAAAGAGGAGGCATCCGCATGAAGGAACTGAAACAGCGTATCCATGAGAACGGCATCAACTATGTGCTGGCAGGCGATTACTACATCCCCGCCGTGAAGCCGCCGGAGGAGGAGCGCCCCATCGGGAAATGGGGGCGTATGCACCGGGCGTATCTGGAGGACACCAATCCCCTCCTGCTCAATCATCTTATCCTGACCGGGCGCATCTTCACCTACCTTGCCGACCTGAACGAACAGGCGCAGTACCGCTACCAGCGTATCGTCCGGCAGATGATGGAGGCCGAGGGCGTGACCGAGGACATGAAGCGGCGGTCACAGATGGAGTGGGTTCGGGCCATGAACAGTATCGCCAGCCGCGCCGAGGAAATCGTTAAGGCCGAAATGATTTATGCCTGACTATCCAGTTTCCCCGCATTGACAACCGCATATCTGACAAGACGCTGCCCTGCATCGTGCAAGGCGGCGTTTTGCCGTACATAGGGGCTGTCCTATGGCGACCCCTAAATTTATTCAACCAGGAGGACAAGACTATGAAGCTGAACGAACTCACCCAGGAGCAACGCAACGCCCTCTGCGCCTTTGGGCAGGCCGACCAGGACGCCACGGTTGCCAATCTGATGATTGCGGGCGCGGCGGCGGTCAAGCCGGAGGCGGTGAAGGTCCTGACGGAGCTGGCCGACCGGCTGTACCGTCTGCCCATGAGCGACACCGAGTACCAGACGCTGTTCTACACGGTGAAGTACCGCAAGGAGCAGGCCATGACCCGCCTGATGCTGGACTACCAGTGCGTGAGCGGCGACATGGAGACTACCCGCCCTTGGAAGCCCTACGCCAAGCACCTGATCCTCTCCACCTTTGGCAACGAGAACGCCATGAACACCGTCCGCCGCCTGCTGATGGCCGAGAAGGTGACGGTGGACCCGGCAATCCGGCAGACCGTCCATGAGCTGGTCTCCGACATTGCGGTTATGGCGGTCTGCGCCCCGCAGAAGTACGCGGCGTATCTGGCGGACAGCAGGAGCATTGATGCAGCGTATGTGATGGACGGTGACGAGGCGGTCATCCGGCAAAAGTAAGAGGTCACGCCGAGCCTTAAAAGCCTGTTATGGGGCTTTTAAGGCCCTACATAGGGATATGATTTCAATGCCTATCTGCGCTCTGCGACAAACGAAATATAGGCTTGAAGTTTTCAAGGAAATCTTGTAATTAAACAGGGCGTGTGATATACTATCCATGCAGCATTTGCATGACAATACTGGAGGGAGCGCAGATATGGCTGTTTGCTATAACAGGCTTTGGAAACTTATGATTGACAAGGGTTATAACAAGACACAGGTGTGCGAACAGGCCAAAATCAGCACAAATGCAATGGCTAAAATGGGGCGCAATGAGGAAGTGCGGCTCGAAGTGCTTACCAGGGTATGCGCCTTATTAGACTGCACTTTAGACGATATTATTGAATTAGTGCCGGACGAAGCCGGGACATAATAACACGGGAGGATCAATCAAATGGCAGAAAGAACAAACGCCAACATCGGCTTTGAGAAACAGCTTTGGGATGCGGCCTGCGTTTTGTGGGGCCATATTCCCGCGGCAGAATACCGAAAAGTAATCATCGGGCTTATTTTCCTGCGCTACATTTCCGCAACCTTTGACAAGCGTTATCAGGAACTTGTAGATGAAGGCGATGGCTTTGAGGATGACCGCGATGCTTATGCCATGGAGAATGTATTCTTTGTCCCGGAAGAGGCAAGATGGAGTACCATTGCTTCTGCCGCCCACACCCCGGAGATTGGCACTGTCATTGATGCGGCCATGCGGGCGATTGAAGCGGAGAATAAAACGCTGAAAAATGTACTCCCGAAGAACTACGCCAGTCCCGACCTTGATAAGCGGGTGTTGGGCGATGTGGTCGATATTTTCACCAACAATGTCGATATGAGCAACACGGAAGAGAGCGAAGACCTTCTGGGGCGCACCTACGAATACTGCATCGCTCAATTTGCGGAAAAGGAAGGCGTGGGCGGCGGCGAATTCTACACGCCGTCCAGCGTAGTCAAAACGCTGGTCGCTATCCTGCGCCCGTTTGACAACTGCCGTGTTTATGATTGCTGCTGTGGCTCCGGCGGTATGTTTGTGCAGAGCGCAAAGTTTATTCAGGCCCATTCCGGCAGGCGTGGAGCAATCTCCGTTTATGGGCAAGAGGCTAATGCCGACACCTGGAAAATGGCGAAAATGAATATGGCTATTCGCGGCATTGACGCCGACTTCGGCCCTTATCAGGCAGATACATTCACCAACGATTTGCATCCGACCTTAAAGGCGGATTTTATCCTTGCAAATCCGCCGTTTAACTACCATCCCTGGAATCAGGAAAAGCTGTTGGGAGATGTGCGCTGGAAGTATGGAACGCCTCCTGCCGGAAATGCCAACTACGCATGGATTCAGCACATGATCCACCACCTTGCGCCGAATGGGAAAATCGGTCTGGTGCTGGCAAATGGGGCGCTCTCCACGCAGTCCAGCGGCGAAGGTGAGATTCGCCGGAAAATCATAGAGGACGATTTGGTGGAGGGCATCATTGCCATGCCGACACAGCTTTTCTACAGCGTCACGATCCCGGTTACGCTGTGGTTTATTACCAAGGGCAAACAGCAGAAGGGCAAGATGTTGTTCATTGATGCCCGCAAAATGGGACATATGGTTGACCGCAAGCACAGGGATTTCTCCGAAGAGGACATCCAGAAGCTGGCGGATACCTTTGAGGCTTTTCAGAACGGAACACTGGAAGATGTGAAGGGCTTTTGCGCTGTTGCCACCTTGCAGGATATCGCAAAGCAGGACTATATCCTGACACCGGGGCGCTATGTGGGGATTGAGGAACAGGCGGACGATGGCGAACCGTTTGAGGAGAAAATGGCAAGGCTGACCTCGGAGCTTTCCGATATGTTCGCCAAGTCCCATGAGCTGGAGGAGGAAATCAGGAGAAAGCTGGGGGCGATTGGGTATGAGATATAATCTTTCGGATATATGCGACTATGCTAAGGGAAAGATTGATGTTGCCGCATTGGATAAAGATACCTATATTTCCACAGAAAATATGATACCTAATAAAGCGGGGGTCATGAGTGCATCTTCACTTCCCACCGTACTACAGACACAAGCGTTCCTTACAGGTGATGTGTTGGTATCGAATATCAGACCGTATTTCAAAAAAATATGGTTTGCCGGATTCGATGGCGGTTGCTCTAACGATGTGCTTGTATTTAGGGCGAAAGATGGTGTGAGCAAGCGGTTTCTGTACTATGTCCTTGCCGATGACAGATTTTTTGATTATTCAATGGCGACTTCAAAAGGCACGAAAATGCCTCGTGGTGACAAGACGGCAATCATGAAATACGAGGTTCCTGACTTCGCATATGAGGAACAGGAAAAAATTGCCGGAATATTGGATGTACTTGACAGGAAAATACAGCTTAATACAGCAATAAACGAGAATTTAGCGGCTTAGAGGTCAAGACTGGAAATATCCAGTTCGCCGGACATGAGTTTTGGCAATAAAGTATCTCTTAAAGCAACTAAAGATTGATTCTGTTCCTCCAATATTCTTTGTTGGGCAAAGATGGGAGCGCAGAAATCATTAAATCTGGCGATAGTATCTGCGTCAGGAATGACAGCAGGAACACCTTTCATGGTGCTACCGGAAACTTCTTTGAAAGTCGAGCCAGAAGCCATACCCTCAATAATCGGGAGGTTGTGTTTCAAGAAATAATACACGAATGCTGTCCCAATTTCTGGCTTGGGAACAATCGACTTGAAGCCTTGATTGGTTGTTACCTCACCGGCAGCAATAGCAATATAGCCGATGGGCGCACGAGAAGAGAACAAAACAGTTCCTTCCGGCATAATGGTCGCACTACTATTTTGCAAGCCGAGTTCAGTAATGTCATTTTCGCCATGTGATATGAACTTTGACTTGTTGATTGACAGGTCTTTTGGAGTTATCCATGCAATACCAGTTTCGGTGTAATACTCTGGTTTTGATTTTGAAGGTGTGCTTCCTCCAACAACTGCACCGAGATCACTGATAGTCCCTATTGCCCATTTAGGGTCAGCATTATCAATAAATGATTCCTGAAAAAACGCCTGGGCCTGCTGCTCTAAATTCTCGTTTACTATGGGAGGTAACCATATAGAATGAATAGAATATCAAAAGAAGCATTCGGTGTTCTCAAAGAGATTATAGAGAATGAGAAAGTACCAGAATATTGGGCCAATAGATTTGAAAGCCTTGGCACAAGAGAAGACAGTATACTTCGAGGTTGTTTCAAAGAACTCTCCGAAGTAGGAATGATTTCTACCCAATGGGCAGACAATCATCCCTACTTCATCCGAGTGCTAAAAGATGGCTATCTTTATGAAGAATATATGAAAGAAGAAGAGTTAAGTGCAATGAGCCAGTTTGAAAGAGAATTATCTAACCTTTTGGAGAGAGCCAAAACTATAAAGAAACCGATTGAATGAGAAGAACGTAATTCCTCTAAATGCCGCTCCCATCGGAACTGATATGGCAGAATATAATAGGCCAAGCGAAGATTGGATTAACGATGCAGAGATTTTTTTTCAACAAGTTTCTCAAAAACCACTCTCTTGCAGACAGAATAAAAAGGTTGCTTTTCCATCGTTCATTGGATTGCTTCCCTCAACTTGTGTCCTGTTTTCAGAGTGTAGCTAATGACCGTGATTTTATAGATGAAATGAATGGCATTGAAAAAAGGTTGGTTCCTGCGTATCAGGCAAGGACTTTGCCACAGTATGATGTATTCCTTTCACACGCAAATGCAGATAAGGAACAGTTTGTCGATGAACTCAATAGTTCTTTAGAGAAGCTGGGTGTGAGAATTTTTTATGATAAAAAATCCCTTGAACGGAGAGATAAGTGGAAAGACCGCATTTTAGAAGGAACAAAGAAAGCGGAATTTGCCATTATCGTCATATCTAAAAATTTCTTTGATCGTGAATGGACGGAGAAAGAGTTATATGAGTTTTTGAATCGTACTATGAAATTCTCTGTTTTGCACAATCGCTGAAAGCCTTGCAACAGAACGTATTCAGAAAAGTTTAAGAGAGATTTTTTCCTCAGTCATAAGAAGATAAGCAGTTTTATAGATAATCAACCTAAAATTCTCTGTTTCGTCACCCTTTACCGCCTCTTTTCTGTCTCTTGTTAGCCTCTTTCTAAATACTTTCTTCCAGCTTTTTATAGATTTTTTTCCCTATTTTATCAAAATCAATGCTTATTTTGCTTTCTTTCTGCTCAATATTAAAACTTTCGTGCTGTTTTCTGTATAACCAATGAGAAATATCATTATTTTGCTACTTATTATCTCTATTTTCTTTCATAAATGCAATTATTGGTAAATAACTTTGTAAATACATAGTATTTACCTCCTTTCTTCTTAATTTCTTATATTATATTATAAAAATTTTTTACAGCAAACTGTCGCTATAATGTAGCCTCTATAATTCTCTTAGATACCATATTGTCACTCTGTAAAAGTCTTGTATTTACTGTCATTTTTCAAGCGTTTCCTGTGCCAGTTTTTGAACCCATTTTCTGCATTTATGATTAGCAAGGATAGGCCGAATTACAAAAAATAAGAACGCATAAATGAGGCTTAAAGCCTCGCCTTTGCGCTCTGGTGTACTTTCCCCTGTGACTACTGCCCCAGCCCATAGGGAACCGCCAGAGGCCGGGGGGATGGTTTTGGGAAAATACCCTTGCTTGCTCTTGTGCTGACTTTTCTCGGCAGATTTCCCGACCGACACAAAATCACGGCGGAAGCGGACGTTTACGGCGGCGGCGGTGATGGTTGCCTTTGTTGTTATTGAACAACCCCTAATTGCTCTTGTGTAGTTTTTTACCTCACTTAATCGCTCTAATTGCACTAAAAAAATTTTTGTGTTATACTATCAATCGGAGAAGTGCTTTCCCTATTATTATTAGGGATTTTTTGATGGAGGACTGAATAACCCTTAATTGCTCTTGTGTAGACTTTTTTGCACGCCTGCGACAGTAATAAAACAGAAGTTGCCATAAAGGCCAATGTGGGCGGCGCTGAAAGCGCCGCCCACATTGGCCTTTATGGCTATATAAGCGCTCGGCGCTTTCAGCGCCTCGCGCGCAGTTATCAAAAGAACTTATTGCGTGTCTGCTGATTTCGTTTGTCTCCAGCGGCAGGAGCATTGACCTTGCTATAACATGGCGAACGGGCCGCCGATTTTCGGCGGCCCGGAGTTTCTGCCCTTATTCCTTTGCCAGCTTGTAAAAGGTACAACGTGTAGTCCCTGTTAGCTCCATAGCTTTCCGGGCGGTGATTTCCCCGGCTTTCCACTGTCCTATGATTTCCTCCCAGTTATCCGGCTTCTGCGCTTTCGGCCTCCCCAGCTCCACGCCCTTTGCTTTTGCGGCGGCTATGCCCTCGGCCTGTCTCTGCTTAATGCTGGCTCGCTCTTGCTCTGCAATAGTCCCCAGCACTTCAATCAAGATATTGTTTACCATTTCAAGCACCCATTCTTGACCGTCTGCAAAGTCAATCATTGTTGTAGGCAGGTCTATCACCTTTAGCCTGATACCGTTTTCTTTGAAATACTCAAGCTCTTTCTTAATATCACACTTATTACGGCTCAACCTGTCCAGAGATTTAACTATCAGAGTATCGCCCCGGCGCAACATGGTATTTTTCAAAGACTGATAGCCTTTTCTGTCAAGGTCTTTTCCGCTCTCCTTGTCTATCACTATGTTCCGCTCGTCAATTCCCTGTGCTTGTAATGCTATCATCTGTCTATCAAGGTTTTGCTCCTTAGTGCTTACTCTTGCATATCCATAGGTACGGCTTTCCATGTATTACACTCTCCTTTCGTTCTCTTGTGATAATAAGAGTATAGCACAAGTGTCTGTAAAAGTCAATCCAAAATTAAAGACATCTATAAATTATTTTGAACTTTTGCAGACGCAAAATCAGGGCTGTTTTGTGGCTTTTTAACGTGTCTATAAAGGTATACCTTGCCGAACACTTTCCTATTCTCTAAAATCAAATAGGCTTTTAGGCTCTATATCTAACACTTCACACATCTTGAATATTACATCAAATGACACTCCCACATTGCCTAATTCTATTGCGCTTATATGGCTCCTATCAATGTCAACTAATTCTGCTAACTGTAATTGTGTTAGTTTCTTTCGCTTTCGATAGTACACCACATTCAAGCCAAACTTTTCATATAGTGGCTTGTATTCTTGTTTCATGCCTATCACCTCCACAATGATTGTAGAGTGATAGACGCAAGTATTAAACCTTGCTAAAATCCCGTCACGGGATTGACACAAGTATTTTTCTGTGTTACCCTTTCTTTGCGGTATTTATACCCAGCATATCAACAAAATTAGACGGAGGTAGACACAATGAAGAAACTATTAGCCCTTATCCTTGCGGCGGCTCTGGCCCTCTCTCTGGTGGCCTGCGGCGGTGATAGCGGAGCAGGGGACACCAACACGCCCAACACCGGGAACGGGGACACAACAAGCGCAGATACACCCAGCGGCGGTGGGGAAGATAGTACACCAGACGCAACAAGCAAACCGCAAGGTTTATCAATAGGCGATACAGCGGC
>NZ_QWEK01000118.1 GCF_009935845.1 Pseudoflavonifractor sp. 524-17
TCATGTCTTTTCATGCGCTCCATTTTATCAGCTCGGCACTTTACACACAATCCCTTAGTTTTAAAACAGACTCTAGGCCATATTGTCAAGAATTTTCGGCCCGCTGTCTACAGACGGCAAACTAGCGGCCTATACCGCTGTCTGTGGCCCATCAAAGCGGCGTATAGGGCCTATATTGCCGTCTGTGGAAGAATACCCCCCACAACGCCGCCGCCGCTGTAGGCCGCTTAAAATGCGTTGTAGAGGGTATTCACTCATAGTCTGGTTATGCTCCCAGCAGCTTATAGAATGTCGTTCGCTTTGTCCCTGTCAACTCCATAGCCTTTGTTGCGGTAATCTCTCCCGCTTTCCATTGGCCTATGACTTCTTCCCAGTTCGGCGGCTTTTGGGCTTTCGGTCTGCCTAACTCCACGCCCTTTACCTTTGCGGCGGCTATGCCCTCTGCCTGACGCTGTTTAATGCTGGCCCGTTCCTGTTTGGCTATCGTGCCTAATACCTCAATCAAAATATTGTTCACCATTTCAAAAACCCACTCTTGCCCCTCTGGTAAATCCATCATTGTTGTGGGGAGGTCTAGCACCTTTAGCCGGATACCCTCACTCTTGAAATACTCTAGTTCCTTCTTAATATCGCCTTTGTTGCGGCTCAACCTGTCAAGGGATTTAATAATCAGAGTATCGCCACGCCGTAACAAGCCGCTCTTTAATAGCTGGTAGCCTTTTCTTTCTAGGTCTTTTCCGCTCTCTTTATCTACAATGATATTTCTTTCTTCTATTCCCTGTTCGGCTAGTGCTATGTATTGCCTATCAATATTTTATTCCTTTGTGCTTACTCTTGCATATCCGAATACCTTACTATCCATTATTGCCGCTCCTTTGTTTTGTTGATGGTATTAGTATAGAAAAAGTGTTCGTGAATGTCAAGCGCTATTTGCGAATATCTGCAAATTGTTTTGCAGTTTTTACGAACACTAAAACAGCTTGTTTTTGCTAGATTTTCTAGTGTTCGTATTTGTATACTTTTACGGATAGTGTATCTACTCGTTTTCTTCAAGTAACAAATCAATGAACCTTTCTATAATTCTCATATTCCTTTTTGAGCATTTATCAATCTTTGTTGCTATACTCTCTTTCATATATTCATTACTTCTATAAACTGTATCAGTCAATATCATATCTGCTGTTACATCTAGTTCATTACAAATCATAATAAATGTTTCAAGACTAGGTACAGCTTTACCACATTCAATTCCACTAATATAATTGTTAGATAGTTCTAACTGTTCTGCTAGCTGTGCCTGTGTTAATTTCTTGTCAATCCTTGCTTTCTTTATTCTTGTTCCTACTTTCAGATAGTCTAATACCATAGCTTATCACCTCATTGTTACTTTCCCATGTATGCGGCGATAATGGAACAAAGTAATATCGAATATTTCGTAAATAGTTAGAATTTCAACAGAAATAGTATTGACCGACTTCTGTATTAGTGTTAAAATTCCAACATACCCAGCGAAACAACAAAATTAGACGGAGGTTAGACACATGAAGAAACTGCTAGCCCTTATCCTTGCGGCGGCTCTGGCCCTCTCTCTGGTGGCCTGCGGCGGCGATAGCGGAACAGGGGACACCAACGACACCAACACGCCCAGCACCGGAAACGGGGACACAACAAGCACAGACACGCCCAGCGGCGGTGGGGAAGATAGTACACCAGACGCAACAAGCAAACCGCAAGGTTTATCAATAGGCGATACAGCGGC
>NZ_QWEK01000119.1 GCF_009935845.1 Pseudoflavonifractor sp. 524-17
CCACAGAAATGAACTTCCTGACGTTGGTTTTCTTCTGCTCCTGCTGTTTCACTTCCCGCCCCAGGGTTTCCACGACGGCCTTCAACTGTTCCTGCTCCTGTTCATAGTCACGGGACAGCTTGATAAACCGTTCATCGGACAGCTTGCCGGAAATATTGTCCTCGTAAATCCTCTTGAAGATCACATCCAGCTCCGCGATGCGCTTTTCAGACTGTGCCAGCACAGCCTTTTTCTGTGCCAGCGCCTTGTCACGCTCCCGCAGGCTCCGTTCCGCCGCCCGCTGGATAAAGTCGTCCTCATACTGCGTCACATAGGAAATTGCTTCCCGCAGGTTCCGCAGTACGATTTCTTCCAACACTACACGGCGGATGGAGTGCGTCTTGCACAAGGTACGGTCTTTGCGGTAGGTGGAGCAAATGTAATACTCCTGCTCCGGCTTGAAGTGGTTGGCCCGGCAAAGGTACATCTTGCCGCTGCAATCGGCGCAGTACACCAGCCCGGAGAACATACCCATGTCCCCCATCTTGGTCGGGCGGCGTCTGGCCTGCCGGATGTTCTGTACGACCAGGAACACACTTTCCTCGATGCTCGATGATCGCCTCTTGGGTATTCTCGAAAATCACCCACTCGGACGGGTTATTCCAGACCTTTTTCTTGCTCTTGAATGACGGCTTGCTGGTCTTGAAATTGACCGTGTGGCCCAGGTACTCGACACGCTCCAAAATGCGGGAAACCGTTTCGTTTGTCCACTTGCAGGGATTAGCCGTAGGAGCGTTGCAGACCGGCAGGCCCTTTTCGTGGGCGTAGGCCGTGGGGTTCAGGACATTGTTCTGTTGCAGCCACTTGGCGATCTGCGTCGGCCCCAGGCCGTCCACGCACAGGAAGAAAATCTTTTGCACGATAGCCGCCGCTTCTTCGTCCACTATCCAGCGTTTTTTATCCTCCGGGTCTTTCATGTACCCATAGGGTGGGATGGTGCAAAGCCGCTCACCAGAGCGGCCCTTGGCCTGAAAGGTAGCCCGAATTTTCTTGCTGGTGTCCTTGGCAAACATCTCGTTAAATACGTTGCGGATTGCGGTAAACTCGCTGTCTCCGCGTATGCTGTCTACCCCGTCATTTACGGCAATAAAGTGAACGCCGTATTCAGGGAACAGCATTTCACTGATTTGGACAAGACCACAAATAAATCTTGAAACGGACTGCTGACAATCCCGGCGCTTTGGTAGCGTCGGGATTTTTCCTGCTTTATTTACATTTTTACCCTTCAAAAAATTTTGGCCCGATGATATAATTTCATCTTGCTTTGAAGCGCACTTCATAGTTTATCCTAAATGATGAAAGGCGGATTTGAGATGTACTCGGCAAAAGAGGCGGCAGAAATGACTGGACTTACCACTGCAACTCTGCGTTACTACGAAAAGGAACAGTTACTTCCAGCGATTGAAAGAACGGAGCAAAGATATAGGCAATACTCTGATACGGATATTGAGTGGATAAACATGGTACAATGCCTGCGCATGGCTAATGTACCTATCCGTTCTATTCGTGAGTATATCTTATAGTAGTATTACTTAAAAATGCTCAATCTGAAGTGAGTTGTTTACGGAAGAAGAAAGCAGCAAAAATAGCCTG
>NZ_QWEK01000120.1 GCF_009935845.1 Pseudoflavonifractor sp. 524-17
GGAGTGGTTATGCCGCCAAAGCCAGTTCATGCATCTCAAAAGGTGTGCGTCCCCCAAGACCACGCTGGAGACGTCTTGAATTGTAGTAAAGAATATAGTCCTCAATCATATTTACGAGTTCAACTCTGCTGGTAAAGCGTCTGCCATAGTAACGCTCTCTTTTGAGAATACCCCAAAAGCCTTCCATTGGACCGTTATCAACGCACTTGCCAACACGGGACATACTCTGGGTCATTCCGGCTGCGGTCAGCTTGTCATGAAATACCTGTGTCGTATATTGGAATCCTCTGTCGCTGTGGGACAGTGGGTGTGCATTCGGATTGTTCGCTGCCGCTTTGTCAAACGTCTCGTAGACCAAAGTGGTATCGTTGGCGTCCCGTATGACCGCCGCAACGATCCTGCGGCCGCACAAATCAAGAATAGCACTGAGATAGACTTTGTGTACCACTGGCCCTGCATAATACTTGAACTCGGTCACATCTGTCAGCCATTTCTCATTGGGCCTGTCCGCATGGAATTGACGGTTGAGAATGTTTTCCGCCGTATGCTTCGGGTCTGAAGCGGACCTTGTGCAGCCATGTCCGGCATATTTGATGGTAGATTTAATTCCCAGACTCTGACAGATGCGGCGGACCCGCTTGTCGTTCACCGGTGTATCGTAATAACGCGCCAGATCGTCTCGGATGCGTCGGTAACCCTTGTCTGGACTCTCCTGGTGAATCTCCTTCACCTTAGCCGCGTGCGTCTGTTCTCCGCGGCACGGGGGCTGAGTTTCCCCGAGTGCCACTGGTAATAACCGGCTCTGGAAACATGGAGGATCCGGCACAACGTTTCTACGGGATACCCTTGTTCCTCTGAGCATTGGCGGATCGCTTCATATTGTTGTGCATTTTGAAATTGCCTCAGCCCGTCCCCCTCTCCAATCCCCTCGCTTTTTTAACAAATCACGCTCCATCTTCAGAAGGCCGTTCTCCCGCTTCCAACTGGACAATACGAATTCGCAGTTCTTCCTCTGACGTCCTGGGAATCTGCCGGACTTTCCGCTGGCCCCGACGGTCTTCCAATCCAGAAATTCCCATGGCCTTGTACTTCTGAATCCAACCTTTGACCAAGTTGTAATGCAAGCCGTGTTCGTTTGCCAGAACGCTGATGCTTTTGCCCTCGTCTATATGCTCTTTTACGATTTTTATACGTTCCTCCATGGTATAGCTGCGCCTGCCTGCCATAACGATTCCTCCCGTTTCCATGTTGCTTTCGTTATGACAATTATACCTTTTTACCCAATCCATAACAAGCTGTGGTGAGCGGATTTTGTATTTCTCCGAAATAGCTCTCAGACTGCCACGACCTGCCAGGTAGTCTTCTGCTGCGCTTGTCTTTACTTCTTCACAATAGGCCCGGGGTCCCTCAATTGGCTCAAACGCTGAAACGCCTTCCGCTTTGTACCGGCTGATCCAGTTTTGCATCGTTGTGGCACCTACTCCGGCACGCCGCGACGCCTCCCCTCCTCGCATCCGCCCCGAAAGGCATTCTTCGACCAGCCATATTTTATATGCTATATCTATTTCTTTTCGTCTTTCCATTTTCCCTCCTACATTTTTTCTCTGTCTGCCTTATGGGGAGCATATCAA
>NZ_QWEK01000121.1 GCF_009935845.1 Pseudoflavonifractor sp. 524-17
CAGGAACTGGATGAAATTGATCGCCAACTTTCTGAGCTTGGTGTAGAGGAAATAGATCCTAAAAGTATTGACTTGGCTTCCCATCCGGAACTCGCACCTTTTGTTATGGCCGACGGTAACAATGCGGATTATCAATGGACTAACACCACCAAACAGGTAATCTACAAAGGAAAGCGATATATGGTTTCTAATCTTACCGTATGGCCTAACAGTCGAAATAGTAAGTTGTATTTTGATGGTACCAAAGTTATGTATGCGTCTCCTGATAAGGCTGCGGGGACCCTGGCGTTGATGAAATCCCTAATTATGACCTATGCTGGACTAAGTACTATAGCTGGTACCGCCCTTAATTTCATCGATCTTGTTGCAACACAAACCAGTGCACAACTTAGTTCATCGACTATAATTGAAGATGTGACTGCTGTATATCAATGGATGCTTACTGAGTATGTAACTTTCCAATATGTCAGGGAGTCTGGAACTTCTGATGAGCGCCTTTGCTTTACCTTTAACCGTGTCGAGGGTCCTCAAAAGTGCGATGTACACCAGGTTAAGTTTAATGGTAAAAAGGTTGAAATGGGCTTTCAAACTGCTGAATATAAGATAGCGGCGATAGACTTTGACCAAACAGATACTTATCATGCCATAAGCGCTTATCTGAGTACTTATGAGCCAACTACAAAATTTATAAAAGAAATTGACATTTTAGGTATTGACAATCAAAAAGTCGCCGCTATTCCTATGTTGCTACCTATCGGCCCAGGTGTTCTCATTTAAATCAGGCGGTGAACTTTCCTTGTGGACGCATGGAAAGAAGTTCCTCTTCCTCCTGTGCGCTGTGTTGTTTTTGACTATGCTCTGTACTGCGTGTGGTCCCTTGCCAAAGGGCGATGATCCCGCTCTACAGAATATAGGACGGGAAAGCGTCTATATCGGGGGGACACGCTTTTTCAGAGAGGACGGGGTATACTATGACAAAGACGGAACCGTCGCCTTTTTTAACGAAGAGGAGGCAGCACTGTATCGGGAAGCTTGTGCCTATTTTGGTTCCCACTATGAATTGATCCTGAGAGAGGGTAACGTATGGCTTGAGATCATGGTCCAGCTCCGTTGGTCCGAGTGCCCCGAGGCTGTCATTATGACCGACGAGTTTCAGCAGCTCTATCGGGAGCTGAAAGAGCTGGACGCCCTTCTTGGCATAGACAGATTCGCCCAGCCAGAGCCCCCCACGCTGAGGGATCGCGTCCTGTCCGTGGCCACTCCTACTCTTATCATCGCCGCCGGGATTTTCGCGTACCTCAAGCTCCGCAGGCTCTATGGCCGGATTCGGGCCCGGCGCCCTGTGCCGTAACCCACAGCCTGTGCGCCGAAACATTGATGTTTCCGCCGGAAAGGAGACAGTATGAGACGTTCCCTTCGCCGTAAAAGATGGCTGATTCGGCTCGCTGTTCTGCTGGGCTTGGGGGGCCTTGTCTCCTATCTCTCTCTGCGCTGGCTCCTCACCCCCACGGTTCTGGT
>NZ_QWEK01000122.1 GCF_009935845.1 Pseudoflavonifractor sp. 524-17
ATTGCTTTCTTTAATGAGGAGGAGGCGGAGCTTGCGCGTGAGGTCATTGCAGAAGATCGCCAGATCAATGATTTGTTTGCCGAACGCCAGCGTGTATGGACAAGCCTCATGGCTGAATTAGAGTGGTCCGATGGCCTCTACACAAACAACAAGTGCCGCGAGTTGGAGCAGGAACTGGATGAAATTGATCGCCAACTTTCTGAGCTTGGTGTAGAGGAAATAGATCCTAAAAGTATTGACTTGGCCTCTCATCCAGAGCTTGCATCTTTCATTGAGAACGGTGAAAACTCTGATTATAAATGGTTTACTCGTACCCAATTAATACCCTATAACGGCATTCAACACATAGTTTATTCCCTTAAGATAGAGCCTAACAGTCGAAATAGTAAGTTGTACTTTGATGGTAGTCAAAGTATGCAGGCCTCTCCTAATAAAGCTGCTGGGACTCTGCTTCTGATGAAATCTCTGGCCATAACCTACACTGGCCTAAATACTGGAGTTGGTATAGTAGTTAATTTCATTGATCTTGTTGCGACGCAGGCCGATGTACACCTCACCACATCAACTGTAGTTGAAGATGTAACTGCTGTATATCAATGGATGTTAAGTGAGTCCGTAACGTTCCAGTACGTCAAAGAAGTTGGAACTTCTGATGAGCGCCTTTGCTACACCTTTAATCAGGTGGAAGGTGTTCAAAAATGCGATGTACACAATGTTGAGTTTGGCAATAAAGTTGTAATGGGCTTTGATACTGTAGAATACAGTATCAAAGCAATGTGTACTAACGCAGATAGTATTTATAATCCCCTAAAGGCCTTTCATAGTACTAGCGCACCAACTACAGAATTTGTAAAAAGCATTAAGATCTTAGGCATTGATAAAAAGCCGGTCTCTACTCTCTCTATGATACTTCCTATAGGTCCAGGCGTCCTTATTTAAATCAGGCGGACTTTTCCCTATCTTATCCTGAAATAAATTCTGTAATGTCGTATAATTATATTACCCTCAAAAAGAAGTCGCTGTTTCTCCTGTGCGCTACGTTGTTTTTGACCATACTCTGCGGCGCGTCCAATCCTCAGTTTGAACGCAATGATTCTCCTCTACAGGATAAGAGCCGGGAACCTCTCCCCCGCAATGAGCACTACTATGACCTGTTTGATAGGCGGGATTACTTATGGACCCGGGTGGTAGGTGAGCTTAGTTTGGCGGAACATCCCCTGGCCGTCGCTATGACCGACGAATTCCAGCAGTGGTATCAGGAATTACTCACGATAGACGCCATCCTTGACCGGCACAGCGCTCCGCCGCCGGAGCCCCCCACCTGGAAGGATCACGTTCTGTCCGTGGCCACCCCCGCCCTCATCATCGCCGCCGGGATTTTCGCGTACCTCAAGCTCCGCAGGCTCTATGGCCGGATTCGGGCCCGGCGCCCTGTGCC
>NZ_QWEK01000123.1 GCF_009935845.1 Pseudoflavonifractor sp. 524-17
TTCATGTCTTTTCATGCGCTCCATTTTATCAGCTCGGCACTTTACACACAATCCCTTAGTTTTAAAACAGACTCTAGCCTTACCCGGGCCCTCTCAAAACAAAAGCAAGGCTTGGAATTACGGTTTGTAATTCCAAGCCTTGCTTTTTATTGTGGGATCAGAAGATATCATCCAAAATCTCTTCAATGATATCGCCGAAGCTGTATCCTCTCATCGCCTGGCCAATGGTGCGGGTCTCGCCTTCATAGGTCACCTTGATGGCCTTCACCGCAGTCTCCAGCAGGGGCGGGAGCACAAAGTAGACCACCACGAAGGTGAGCAGAATGCCCACAATGTAGAGCATCCAGAACTTGCCCTGGTCCGCAGTGGGGGTGATGGCCTGGGCGGTGGGGACGCCCATGACAATCCAGGCCACAACCGCCGCGCCCAGGAACACAAAGCCCAGCTTTATGGACAGGATAAAGCCCACAAAGGAGGCGGCCAGCAGGACGGTGACAAAGATACTGTTGGCGCCGCTGGCGATGAGGGCGTCCGGGAAGGACACATTGGACTTCATAATCTTGGCGATGCCAAAGAGGATCGCACTAAAGGCCACCGCGCACACCAGAGAGAATACGGCGCCCGACAGCAGGCTGACCAGGAAGGAGGGGGAGATGGATGGCCCGCCAAAGCCGAACCCGCCGCCGGCCGCGTCCAAAATCATGCTGGTCAGCTTGGACAGCGCGGAGAAGAGGACCAGTCCGCTGACCACCGCCTGGATGGCCAGGAGCATAATGGCCAGGGGGAGGTCCTTGCGGCCCATGAGAACCTGGGCGGCCTCCACCGGGGCGCGGAAGTAGGTCTTAAAGAAGGGAGCCACGTTGCCGGCGGCCTGCTTCACCACCGGGGGAACGGCAGGCATCTGATATCCGCCGCCGGGCTGCTGGTATCCCCCCGGCTGCTGGCTGGGCTGGGGCGGCTGGTAGTAGCCCCCCTGGGGCGGCTGCTGGGGCGGATAGTAGTTGTTGTTTACCGGCGGCTGCTGAGACTGCTGAGGGGGCTGCTGCGGCGGCGGCAGCTGGGCGGCCTCTGCCTGGGCTTGGGGACAGGAGCAGATCTGTCCGTCTGCCAGCTGCGCGCCGCAGTGCTTACAGAATTTTGCCATGGATCAAACACACCTTTCTTGTCCGGCGGCCGGGGCAAATCCCAATTCACCCCGCCGCCGGACTTTCTTCTCTCTATTATAGCACATTCGGGGAATCTTGTAAATCAAACGTTGAAAAAGTTGAAAACCGGCGGTGTAGGGGTACAATACATATTGGACAGGAAGGGAAGAAAACAGCAGGAGGATGAGGCCGCATCCTTCATGAGCAAGAGTATAACACAGGACATGGCATACAGGCAATCCCTAATGAAATACGCGGAGAAATACGGC
>NZ_QWEK01000124.1 GCF_009935845.1 Pseudoflavonifractor sp. 524-17
CCCTTTCGCCCCCTCCCGCTGGGGCTGTTGCGGCTTCGCCGCCGGAAAGGAACGGAACGGAAGCGGCCACACAGAGCGCCGTTGAGATTTATCGGGAGATCATCAAGGAGAATATCGAGTACGACCACCTCCTGCACCACTCCAAGATCGACCGGGAGGAATTGGACGGCATCGTGGAATTGCTGGTGGAAACCGTCTGTACGGCCCGCAAGACAATCCGTGTCGCCGGTGACGACTACCCCGCCGAGCTGGTAAAGGCCAAGCTGCTGAAACTGAACAGCGGCCACATTGAGTTCGTCATGGACTGTATGCGGGAGAACTCCACGAAAATCCGCAACATCAAGAAATACCTGCTGGCGGTGCTGTTCAACGCCCCCAGCACCATGGGAAGCTACTATACCGCCCTCGTCGCCCACGATATGGCGGAGGGCAAAATCTGACAAAGGAGTCCCGACTATGAAACAGGGCGCATTGATCTTCGACGAGCGGACAGACCGCTACGACATCCGCTTTGACCTGGCCGACTACTACGGCGGTCTGCACTGTGGACAGTGCTTCGACGTGATGGTGGGCGGCAGGTGGAAGCCCACCCGCATTGAGTACGCCGCCGACTGGTATCTGGTAGGCATCCGGGCCGACGACCTGAACGGCCTGCGGGTGCGTATCTGATGCGAATTTACCTGCGGCGGCTGGTGGTTCCACCGTAGCCGCCCTTTTCGACTTCTGGCAAAGGAGGTATGACGCTTGCAGGAGGAAGTCACTCAAAAGACCATCGCATTATCCATGAGAACCGGGAAGCTGACGGCCCAAGTGCTGCAAATGGCCCTGAAAAAGTTTTTGGAGGCCCAGAAGCACGGCCCCAAGCTCCATCAGGGCCAGCAGAGCCTAAAGCAGTTGAAGCAGCACGGGGCGGCGCTGTCCAACATCGAGATCACCGACGCCAATATCGCCGCTTTCAAGCCCTGCGCCAAGAAATACGGCGTGGACTTCGCCTTGCGGAAGGACAAGACCACCCAGCCGCCCCACTACATCGTGATCTTCAAGAGCCGGGACGCGGACAATCTGGAACAGGCTTTCAAGGAGTTCACCGCCAAGAAGCTGTTGCGGGAGGCCAAGCCCTCCATCCGCAAGGCGCTGTCTGTCCTGCGGGAAGCGGCTGGCCGGAATGTCCAGAGGGCCAAGGAGAAGATCAGGGAAAGGGGGATGGAGCGGTGAAGCCTGACCTGAAAAAGCTGATAATCACCAACCTGCCCTATCTGCTGTTCGTGTGGCTGTTCGGCAAGATGGGCGAGGCGTGGCGGCTGGCGGCGGGGGCGGACGCCTCCCAAAAGATGCTCCACTTCATGGACAGCCTGGCGGCGGCGTTCGCCAAC
>NZ_QWEK01000125.1 GCF_009935845.1 Pseudoflavonifractor sp. 524-17
GCCCAGCAAAAATTTCGGAGTGTGGCCACACCCGAATTGCTTGCCGTTTGTGGAATTATATAAATTGAGCGTTTTAAGGCATGGCGCGGATTTTATACCTTTGGGACAAAATGTCCCAAAGGCTGAACGGACTTTTGAGGTGCTGTCCCTTTTCTTTCTCGGCGATATACGATGGCTTGTTTTCCCCCTGCCGCTATGTTATAATTCAAACGCCGAGTACAAATCAAGACTTTGATTGGAGGAATATAGCATGAAAAAGACAGGCTTGTTCTCTACATTGTTCATTATAGCTTTTATAGGTTCATATCTGTTTTGTTGCTATTTAATTCCGGGATGGAAAATTAAACTGGATGTTGACCCTATGACATATTTTTTTGAGAGCATAAAACATATGGCACTTTTGAAAGGATTGATTTCGCTTGTTGTCGGCTTAATCGTAGGCGCAATTCCTGTGGCTATAAAAAAAGCCGTACATAAAAATTGATAATGAGAGAAAGTTTTTCCCCGCCACTGAACAGCAGACGGCCCCGGCTGGGCAAGCTGGCAAACATAAAAAGGATTTTGAAAAATTCCCGCTGGGCCAGTCCGAAAAGCATCCCAAAATGTCCCGGTTAGTAAGGGGAGGTTTTTCAAAAAAATATGCGGCTACCGTCTCCATTTGCTCCGTTTTTCTGGTGGTATATAAGGGGACAACGATGGAGCCGGGATAGCCAGGGCAGGTTTTCTGAATAATCTCCATCAAGCCCCCTCTTTTCTGTCCGCTTTTCTGGTGGTATATGAGAGGGCAACGCCGGAGCCGAAAATAGCCGGGACGCATTTCCTACATAGTCCCCATGAAGTTTGGGACATTTTGTCCCAAAGCTGAGGCAAGCCAAAGGGCGACACTGTAAAAGGTGCCGCCCTTTTCTGCTGTCAAAAATTTTATGAAATGGGAGGGAGTTCATGCAAACACAGCCAAAGTATCAAAGCGAAGTTACAACCGTTGTTATGGGAGAGCGGACAATCACCATCAAAAATCTCACCCCCATTCTCCCCCAAAAGGAACGGGAAAAGCGCAAACGCGAGGTAGAACAAAAGCTGTTTGACGTGTTCAGCAAGTACGCCGGACAGCGTGTGTAACCCATCGACATCCTTGTGATATGGGGCCGCCCGAGGTATAATATAATTGTAGGTTGGCTCCCGTTTAACGGAAGGGAGCTAATTATGGATAGTAGAATAGATGCGATTTATGGGCGGCAGTCGATTGACAAAAAGGACAGCATTTCTATTGAAAGTCAATTTGAATTTTGCCGTTACGAGTTAAAGGGCGGTGAGGCGAAAGAATACAAGGACG
>NZ_QWEK01000126.1 GCF_009935845.1 Pseudoflavonifractor sp. 524-17
ATCCTAGGCAGTCTCTTTCTTTTTCAGGGAATTATAGTATTGCTGTCGTTTGACCATCGGAGGAAGTCCTCCATTGGCCGAGCAGATTCTACGATTATTCCAATAGCTGATGAAATATCTCCAAATAACCGTCTTAAGTTCCTCTGTGGTCATCTTCTCTGTCTCATAACGGCCATATAGCAGCTCTGATTTCATTCTCGCCCACATGCTTTCACAACGGGCGTTGTCATGGCATCTCCCTCCCGCGCTGTTCATGCTTTGCCTTATGTCATATTTGCAGACCGCATCCCGGTAAGCCTGACTGGTATACTGGCTCCCCCTGTCGCTGTGGATAATTGCTCCACGGAGGCTTGGCTCCGCTTTAACGGCGTTTTCCAGCGTTTGTACACATAATGGAGCTTTCATGTTCGTGTCCATCGCCAGCCCGACTACGCTGGAATCAAAACAGTCAAAAACAGCAGAAACATACAGCTTTCCATTATTGGCTTTGATCTGCGTTATATCTGTTACGCATTTGGACAATGGTTTTTCTGCCTGGAAATCCCGTTTTAGGAGATCCTCTGATTTTCTGGCTTCCCGGTCTGCCTTCGTGATCCCATTCGGTTTGCGTCCGGGATGATGGCTGATCCCGATTTCCTCCATAATACGGTAAACCGTGCGTTCGCTAGGGATATCCGTGTTTTCCGGATACTTCAAAGTTAATGCCTGATACATCCGAATACGTCCGTAAGTGTCATTACATTCGTCTTCCATAAGTATTTCCATCATGGCGTCTGCCAAATGCTGATACTTCCATGGGCGCTCTTTATTCACAAGATATTGATAAAATCCCTGCCTGCTGACATGGAGGATTCTACAGTAGAAGGCGATATCTCCTTTCAATTCGCCGTCTTTTGTCTTAAGAGCAATGAACTTCATTCTTTCGTTTTTGCTGACTTCAGACGGCTCGCGGCGAAAAAAGCGCTGGCTTCCTCCAGAAAATCCTTTTCTTTTTTCAAACGGCGGATTTCCTTTTCCTGTTCCTTAACCTGCTGGCGGAGCCGGAGCAGTTCTTCATTAAGTGTCATGGCACTTTGTGGGGTTTGTGAGCCTGCCCAAAGGTCAAGACTGCCAAGTCGGTGGGCCCTTACCCAGCCATACATGGTATTCTTGGGCACCCCCAATTCCTTTGCGGCTTTTGCTTGTCCGATCTCTTTAGCAAGCCTGACTGCCTGTACTTTGTATTCATGGTCGTATTGTCTGTTTTCTGCCATTTTTGTCCACTCCTTATTCTCTTGATTATATA
>NZ_QWEK01000018.1 GCF_009935845.1 Pseudoflavonifractor sp. 524-17
CACAGACAACAAGCCCTTTCGGCTGCTTGAACAATTTTACCGCCTTATTTTTGTCTAACTTTTTGGGCGCACTTCACCGGAGGATGCGCCCTTTTACTTCAAGGATTATCATAACTACTACAAAACCCGGCGGGGCTATCATCCTCGCTCCCTCAACTCCAACGGCGGCTGGAACGTGATCGGCTGCATGTCTTTCCTCAACCAGCCTATCCTGGCTTACGCGGGCGAGATCCGCAGCGCGGTTCTGGTGATACACGGTGAGAAGGCCCACTCCTGCTATTTCAGCAGAGATGCCTTTGCCAAGCTGAACGGAGACAATAAGGAACTGCTCCTTATCCCCAATGCCGTCCACACCGATCTCTATGACCGGACGGACATCATTCCTTTTGACAAGCTGGTTGATTTCTTCCAGAAAAATCTGAAATAGCACATTTGGGGATGGGTACGGCGTCAAAAGCGCCGCGCCTCAGAGTGTCAAAAAACGCAAAATTTGAAGGCTCCGGAGGGAAGGATAGTGTGAAAGGGAACCGTCAGGGTTCCCTTTCGCGTTCAAGCAAACCAGCTTTCAGTTTTATTAGGAGAACACTATGAAAACTCTTGTATTAAACGGCAGTCCCCGTCCTAACGGAAATACAAAAGGTATGGTCGAAGCATTTCGGGAGGGCGCTGTGTCGGCTGGTCATCAGGTAAGGGTGTTTTCCTGGACTATCTGGGATTAGAGGGCATGGGTGTATTTACTGCCTGTGGTAGGGAAAACGGCTCCCCCGGCAAGCGCACAGAACTGCGCCGCTTTGGCGCGGAATTGAAATGAGCTCCCCCTTCCGGTGCGAAAAGCACGTCATGAAAGGAGATGTAATGATGAAGGTCTTGCTATTAAACGGCAGTACCCGCAGGAATGGCTGCACCTACCTCGCCCTCACAGAAATCGCAAAGATATTGCACGCCGAAGGGGTGGAGACAGAGCTCATTCAAATGGGCGGCGGTTCTGTCCGGGACTGCACCGGCTGCAATGGCTGTGCCGAAAAAGGCCGGTGTGTCTTTGCCGGCGATATGGTGAATGAGATCATTGCCAAGGCTCAGGAGGCTGACGGCTTTGTATTTGGCTCTCCCGTCTGCTATGCCCACCCCAGCGGACAAATTTTGTCCCTGTTGGGATAGTGTCTTTTACGCCGGAGGCAGCGCGTTCACTCACAAGCCGGGAGCTGCGGTAGTGACGGCGCGCCGCGCCGGGGCAACGGCTTCGCTGGATGTGCTGAACAAATATATGACAGACGCCGAAATGCCCGTTGTGTCCTCCACCTATTGGAACATGGTCTATGGTCCTGCCCCTGAGCTGGTGGAGCAGGACAAGGAGGGCCTGCAGACTGTGCGGAATCTGGGGCGGAATCTGGCGTGGCTGCTGAAATGTATCCGTGCAGGGCGGCAGAACGGCATTGTGCCTCCCTTCTCAGAAACAGCCTGTTGGACAAACTTCAACCGATAAAATGATGGAGGTACTATGGGCAAAAGGATATCTTTCCGCCTTGTTTTGATTTGTTTTCTCCTTACCATAACCGCCTGTGCGGCGCAGGCAGGCGGCTCTGAACAGGGCAGTCAAGCAAAGCCGTCCAGTCAGGAAGCCGGCTTTGCCGATGTTCCCGCGGACGCGTGGTATGCCGAGGCTGTTCAATATTGCAGGGAAAATGGTTTAATGGCCGGCACTTCGGATACCACCTTTGTGCCGGAAGCGCCCCTGACCCGTGCCATGCTTATTGCGATCCTGTGGCGGCAGGAGGGAAAACCGGCGGTGAATTACCTCACGCAGTTCTCCGATGTGCCAACTGGCCAGTGGTACAGTGAAGCCGTCTGCTGGGCAGCCGGAGAAAAGCTGATAGCTGGCTATGGCGACGGCCGGTTTGGCGCCAATGACCCTATTACTCAGGAACAGATGAGTCTGATTTTTCAGCGGTATACCGGCCAGCCAGTCACCAAAGATATCCCCGGCTTTGACGGCAGCTCCAAGAACGCCACAAGAGCTCAGGCCGCGGCGGCAGTGATGAACTGTGCCCAGCTTTTACAGCAGGGCACAGTTGGGGGAAAGGTGCTGGTGGCCTATTTCTCCGCCACTGGCAATACCCGTCCGGTGGCGGAGGCGGTGGCCGAGGCGACGGGCGGCGACCTCTTTGAAATCGTACCTGCTCAGCCCTACACTGCCGCCGATCTGAACTACAACACCGGCTGCCGGGCCAATGCCGAGCAGAACGACCCGGACGCACGGCCTTCCATTGCAAACGCTGTGGAGGATATGGAGCAGTATGACGTGGTGCTCATCAGCTTCCCAATCTGGTGGGGCCGCGCGCCCAAGATCATCCACACCTTTCTGGAGACCTACGATCTGAGCGGCAAAACCATCGCCACCTTCTGCACCTCCGGGGGCAGCGGCCATGAGGACGCCACACTTCGGAGCTACGAGCCAAACGCCGCCTGGCTGGAAGGCCGGCGATTCTCCGGTACCTCTCAGGTGAATGACTGGGTAAGCAGTCTTGACTTGCCCAAAACTGCGGACGGGGAGGCAAATAAGATGTATATTCAGAGCGGAAATACCGTCTGGACGGTGGCCTTGGAGAACAATCCTTCGGTCACGGCATGGAAAGAGCTGCTGTCCAAAGGGCCGCTGACTGTGGATATGAGCGATTACGGCGGATTTGAGAAGGCGGGCAGTATTGGTGCAACGCTTACCCAGACCAACCGGCAAATTACCGCCAGGCCAAGAGACATCATTCTCTATCAGGGCAGCAGTGTTAGCATCTATTACGGTGAAAACACCTGGAATTTTACCCGTTTGGGACAGGTGGACAGCGTTACAGAATCCGAGCTTAGGGCTGTGCTGCAAGCCGGCGGCGGTAATATCTCCGTTACCTTTTCGATAGACGAACCAATAGGGGGCAGCGGGGCAAGGGCGTTTGATTTTGAGACCAAAACCGTCACTCTCAGCAGCGGCTATGAGATGCCCATCAACGGGCTGGGGACATACAATCTCCATGGGGAAAGCTGCGTCAATTCTGTCAAGTCCGCCCTGGCCAGCGGGGTCCGGCTTATTGACACCGCATCCGCCTACGGCAACGAAGAAGAAGTGGGCCAAGCCATCAGAGAGGCCATGGAAGCCTTTGTTGAGGACGGAAAAATCCGTTCTCTTGGCCTGTCCAACTGGTATGTCGAGGAACTGGAAGAATTTCTGCCCCAGGTGACGATTCCTCCTGCGCTGGTGCAGAATGAGATTCATCCATACTACCAGGAAAATGATGTGATTCCCTATATCCAAGGACTCGGTATTGTGGTGCAGGGCTGGTATCCGCTTGGCGGCCGCGGCCACACGGCGGAGCTGTTAGGGGATGAAGTGATCTCCGGCATCGCACACGCCCATGGCGTATCTTCCGCTCAAGTGATTCTGCGATGGAACCTGCAAAAGGGCGTGGTGGTTATCCCCGGCTCCAGCAATCCGGAGCATATCAAGGAAAATACTGAACTGTATGATTTTACATTGAACGATGCGGAAATGGAGCAGATCAATGCTCTTGACCGGAACGAAAAGCATGATTGGTATTAAAAAGGTCTCTCCATATGCCCTGCTGCATATGGAGAGACCTTTTTTCATCCGGCAGGCCAAACAGTCCTGCGCGGATGCCCGGCTCGGAAAAGGCGGTACACGAGAGCCCCGAAAATTCTGTGTAAAAGGAGATAAAAAGCATCCTATCAGTCAAGAACGGGAAAACGAACCGTTACAAGACGAACTGGGTGGAACCAAAGATATTCTGACTGATGCTGGTCTGGTTCTTCTTCCGCAGCTATGGCCTGAACTCCCCGTTCCGGCTGTTTGCTGTTTCTTTGTTCTTACAGCGGTTCCCCTTTTCAGCGTACCGGTATAGCTCCCGATGGCTCCAAAGAATATAGATAGAACGCAGGGGAATATACTTATGGCTCTCGTGGATGGTGTTCTGCACCTCCCGCCTATAAGGTGTTACAGCACAAGATGTTGGAAAATAATGGTATCTCCTGAGGCCGATCAGGACGATACGGGCCGAGCATTCCGCTCCGACCAAGCAAAAAGAAGCGTACCGCAAATGGCGTTGACGCACATCCCGAAGCCAAACAGACAACAAATGAACTCAATGCTGGCGGAAAACACGCCATGCCAGTAAAGGTAATACATAATCCCATAGTATCCAATGTTAACAACAGCAGAAATCGCACAATTATACGCTGTTTTTCCTGCGGCCGTAAATATATTACTAAAAATGGAGCTCACGGCATAGGCAGCGTAAAACGGCAGCAGTGTGAAAACAATGCGGCAGATGGGCTCTGGGTCTTCGATTCCCATTATGTACTGGAAAAATGGCTTCCACGCAGGTCTGGAGATCGCCCACAGAAGAACAATAACAGCGGCAGCTTTGAAATAGTTTCCGACCCGCTCCGGCGTGTTTTCCCGCTTTATAATCTCCGCAAGGGCTGAAATGGGAATGAGCAAAAACCCCCAGATAAAATTGTTTGCCACCCAATAGTTCCCCTGCTCCGCCACATCATTGACCATTTTGCAGACGATCAGAGCGTAAATGAGGTTATCCAACAGGATCTGAGCGCCGGAAAACGCCCCAATCTTCGCCCATTGCCGGAGCCACCCATATCCATTTGCGGATGACTGTGCCGGCGCCTGCCAAAATCTTGAATGTTCCACCAGCGCAAAGCAAATTAGTCCCGCAAAGAGGTTGATCGCGATGTTTGAACATGCAGCCCCATTTACCCAAAACACCGGAATGAAGAATAGATCCGCCAAAATGGTCAGGGCGGCCCTCCCTACCGTGAGAGCCACGATATAGGACGGCTTCCCTGCAACAACAAATACCACCACAGCAAAGCTGGAAATATATCCCGCAATGAATGCGATCGTCTCCAAGCGCAGATAGCAGATGATATCAGCGCTCGCGTCACCTGTCATGAATTGTGTGATATTTGAGCACAAGACAAAACAAACAATGGAAAAGACGGCATACAGTGTGGTGGAAACCACAAAGCTGCAATGGATTCGCTGTTTCAATACGCCTGGCTCACCTTTTACTGTATTGAGCAAATGATACAGCGGCACGATCAGGAATGCCTGGAGCGTTTCGTTGAGCAAATCGAACCATTCGATATGGCCAGCAATCCCAAGTCCGTCCGTATCTGGAACACTGCTGATGAGACTGGTCCGAACGCATTGGTGCAGAAATGGGATGATAAGAAGCAAGCATAAGGACAGAAACAGATCTCTCCGGCTGTTTCGTTCAAAAGGTGGATTTTTCATAGATCTCTTATAAAAGCGAGCAAATTTTCTTTTATTACAGCGCAACTATCCGCCTATTATAACTTCCAAATAACAAAGCCGCCGCCTTGTACATGATGGGTTGAAAAAGCTTCCTCCTGTCATCTTTCAAACGGAATTCCCAGCCACTGAAGGTCCAGCTCCAGCGCGGCCAGGAAGATATCCGGCTTGACCCGCTCCCCGTGGAAGTCGCTTCCCCCGGACACATGCAGCCCGTATCTTTTTGCCAGCTTCAGATAGAATTCCGTCTGCGCCAGGGTGTGCCGCGGATAGAAGCACTCGATGGCGTCCAGTCCGTACTCTTTCAGCCTGCGCACCAGGGCCTCCACCTGTTCCTCAGACGCCCGCAGCTGGTATGGATGGGCCAAAGAGACGGCCCCTCCGGCGGATTTGATGGCCGCCACGCAGGTTTCCATATCCGCCTTAAAGCGCTCAATCCGCTGGTATTCCTCAGTATCCAGATAGCGGTCAAAGGCCTCCCGGTTTGTGGCTGCATAGCCCTGCCGCACCAGCACCTGGGCGAAGTGGGGCCGGGCGATGATCTCCCCGCCGGCCACCTCTTCCACCTCGTCCAGAGAGATATAAACCCCTTTTTCCCGCAGGAAGTCAATGATCCGATATTTCCGCTCATCCCGCCCAGCCTTCAGCTTTTTACACAGCTCTGTCAGGGGTGAGGGCACCATGGTAAAGCCATAGCCTAAAATATGCAGGCTGCGGTGCTCCTTGGCGCCCAGTTCAATTCCCGGCACCACCCGCAGGTCTTGGGCAATCCCTGCCTGGATCGCCTCCGCCGCGCCCTCCGCTGTGTCGTGGTCCGTCAGGGCCAGCACCTCCAGCCCCCGGGCCTTTGCCAGCCCCACCAGCTCCGTGGGGGTATACTGCCCGTCTGAGGCAGTGCTGTGAGTATGAAGATCAGCCAAAACGGCCATCGAGCAGATCTCCTTTCTAAGATTTACCCCAGCGCCCTTTCAACAGGCGCTGGGGTAAGCGAGAGTCTATTTGATAAATGGCAATCTCCCCAACAACAAGATTTTTTAACGCGGTATGGCGAAAAAGACTTGCTGTTTGGGCACCCTGACATTTTTCAAGCAAGGCCGGATACTCAGCTTTCTTCTTCCTCCGCTTCCTCGCCCACCTTGTAGTTAGGGCCGAACTGGAGGTTGTCCAGGGCAGGTCCCTCCGGCTGGGCCGGAGCGGGGACCGCTTCCTCCCGAATCATGGTACTGCGGCCGTTCAGGCGGCTGCCGTCCTCCAGAACCATGGAAGGGGTGGTCACATCCCCCTCTACATTTCCTGTTTTTTCTAGACGCAGATGGCTGCGGGCCATAATATCACCCACAACATGGCCGGAAATGCGCACCACGTCCGCAGACACCGGTCCCTGAATGGTGCCGGTGCTGGTCACGATGACCGAACCGCTCACCGCGATCTCACCCTCTACGTTTCCTTCTACCTGAACAACGCCCTCACCCCGAATCGCGCCGGACACCGTCACGCCCTTGGTAATCACAGTATTGGGCCGCGGCTTGGGCAGACTGGGCAGTTCCTCCCTCTGCTCTTCTTCCTTGTCCACAATGGTACTCGGTTCTACTCTCGGTTCCACTCTTGTCTGTCCTCCAAACAGGCCCATAATTTGTTTCTCCCCTTTTTGTAAATATGAAGGCGGTTTCCGCCTGGGTCAACGGCAACATCCCACGGCATTCCAGCATTCCCGGCTGTGAATGCTGGAATATCCATTTAAATAAATCGGCAGTTTTTTCAAAAGTTTAAGGGGTCTGCCCCTGTGTTTCTGACAGCAGCGCCAGAAGGGCTCTGATCTGGGCGTTCACGGTCTCCACATCCGCCGGCCCGACCGGTTCATTGCTCAGGCCAGTCTGGTATTTCAGTGTCAGAATCCGCTGAACGCTCTCGTCCAGGCGGCTTTCCGGAATGCGTCCCTCTTCCACTGCGGCCAGAATGCTCTCATAGGCCGCCGTCAGGTTTGCCTCCCCGCTGCAAATCAGCAGCACGTCGCACCCGGCCTCCACCGCCAGTACCGCGGCCGTCCCCATGTCGTAGGTATCCGCCACCGCCGCCATAGTCAGGTCGTCTGTGAACACCACTCCCTGAAAGCCCATCTCCCGGCGCAGCAGCCCGTCCACCACTTTTGGGGACAGGGAGGCGGGACAGGATCCGTCCAGGGAGGTTTCCACAATATGGGCCACCATAATGGCGGGTATGCCCCGGTCGATGGCGGTCTGGAAGGGGAGCAGCTCCTGCCGCCGCAGCTCCTCCAGGGACTTTTCCACCACCGGCAGTCCCACGTGGGAATCGGCCGCAGTGTCTCCGTGGCCCGGGAAGTGCTTCGCCACCGGGATGACGCCCCGGTCCGTAATCCCCTCCCACAGGGCGCTGCCCAGCCGGGACACCGCGGCTGGATCTGTCCCCAGGGCCCGGCCTCCAATGACCGTGTTGTCCGGGTTGGACCAGATGTCCAGGCAGGGGGCACAGTTCACATTCAGGCCGAAAGCGGCACACTCCGCCCCCAGCAGCCGGCCCAGCCGGGCACACAGGGTACTGTCCCCCGTCTGACCAAAGTCCAGCGCCTGGGGCACATCCGCCACCTCCGGCGGCATCCGGGATACCAGCCCCCCCTCCTCGTCCACACACAGAAAGAGGGGGATGTAGTCCCCGTTCAGCGCCTTGAGCCGGTTGGTCAGCCCGGTAAGCTGCTGGGCGCTGTCCACATTGTATCCGAAGAGGATGATGCCGCCCACCTGATATTCCTCTATGGCCTGCCGGGCGTCCTCTCCGGCCTCAACGCCCTCTATCCCCGCCACCAAAAGCTGGCCCACCTTCTGCTCCACTGTCATGGTCGCCAGCCGCCGCTCCGCGGGAGATTCCGTGGGAACCGGCGCGGGCTGGGGAGCGGGCGTGGGGCTGGCCGGAGCCGGCGTCACCGCCGCCGTAGCGGCAGGCGTACCGGCGTTCTGGTCCGCAGAGGGAAAGAGGGGTTCCCTCTCCCTGCCTCCGCCGCAGGCCGCCAGCGTGAGGGCGGTCAGAATCAGCGCCGGGAGGAGCCTGTGTCTTCTCACTTCTTTCTCCTCCCCCGGTTCTGCCTGGGCGGATGGCTGGAACGGCGGCCCGGCTTTTTCCCCACTCGCCGCTCTGCCAGCTTGGGCCGCTTTTCTGCCGGCGGCGCGGCAATCGGGACGCCCCCAGGCAGCTGGAAGTCCACCCGGCCGCTCCCTGGCTCAGCGGAGCAGCACACCACCTCCACAGGGGTGCCCAGGGTATAGCACACGCCGGACTGACTTCCGGTAAGGGTCATCCGCTCCTCGTCAAATTGATAGCCGCCGCCGGGCAGGGCCCCCACCGGCAGGAAGCCCTCCACCCCCTCATCGGTCAGCACAAACAGCCCCAGCCGCGCCACGCCGGACACCACTGCGGAGAAGGTCTCTCCAATCCGCCCGGCCATATACGCCGCCAGATAGCATTTTTCAATTTCCCGCTCTGCGGTCTGGGCGGCCAGCTCCCGCTCGGAGGACTGCCGCGCCGCCTTTGCCGCGGCGCCGGACAGCCTCCGCGCCGCCTTTCCCTCTGCCCCCTCCTCCAGCAGCGCCGTCAGACAGCGGTGGATCATCAGATCCGGGTAGCGCCGGATGGGGGAGGTAAAGTGACAGTAATACCTGGCCGCCAGGCCGAAATGCCCCACATTCTGCGGCTCATACCGCGCCTTCATCATTGCGCGCAGCACCGCGGTGTGGACCAAAAATTCTTCTGGCCGTCCGGCAGCCTGGTCGAGAATTTTTTGCAGAGAGAAGTTGTCCGGCTCCCGGAAGCCGTATCCCAGGGGGGACAGCAGCGTCCGCAGGGCCTGCGCCTTCTCCTCCCCGGGCTTTTCGTGGATGCGGTACACCGCCGGGGCCCGCAAATTGGCCAGATGCTCCGCTACGCACTCGTTTGCCGCCAGCATAAAGGACTCAATGATCCCCTCGCTCTCTCCCGGCGCGCGCATCCGCACCTCCACCGGCTGACCCGTCTGGCCGCACAAGATCTCCCGCTCCCGGCTCTCCAGCGCCAGGCTGCCCCGAAGGCGGCGCCTGCGCTCCAGCACCTTGGCCAGCCTGCTCATCTCCCGGAGCATGGGCACAATAGGGGCGTACCGCCGGGCCAGATCTCCGTCCTCTCCCTTCAGCAGGGCGTTGCAGTCTCTATAGGTCATCCGCTCTGCCGTGCGTATCACCGACTTTTGAATGGTGTACTCCGCCACGGAGCCATCCGGGTTCATGGTCATGATACACGACAGGGTGAGCCGGTCCACCTGGGGATTAAGAGAACAGATCCCGTTGGACAGCTCTACCGGCAGCATAGGGACCACCTCCCCTGGGAAGTAGACCGACGTGCCCCGGCTCCACGCCTCCTCATCCAGGGCGGAGCCCATGGGGACATAGTGGCTCACATCCGCAATGTGTACCCCCAGCACCGTACGCCCCTGGGCATCGGTCTCCACAGAAACCGCGTCGTCCAGATCCTTGGCGCTGGCGCCGTCAATGGTAATAATGCACTTCTCCCGCAGGTCCAGCCGGCCGGTCAGATCGGCGGCGCATACCGCCTGAGGGGCGCGCCGGGCCTGCTCCTCCGCCGCCTTGGGAAAGTCCCGCTCAATCTTCTGGCCGTACAGGATGGCCTCCACCGCCGCATCCAGAGAGCCGTCCCGGCCGAACACCTCAGCCAGGGCGCCCATGGGCGGCTGCTTGGCGGTGCCGTAGCTGGCCACGCTCACCGCCGCCTTATCCCCGGCCCGGGCGCCGGCAGTCTTCCCCGTCACCAAAATGGGCTGGCGGAGCTTCTCTCCCTCCGGCACCAGCCAGACCTCTCTGCCCTGCCGGCGCAGCACGCCGATCACCGTTCGGTTCTTCCGCACCAGGATCGCCGTCACCCGGGCGGTGCGCCGCTCCCCGCCGTTGGTCGGGTCACCAACCGGCTCAATGGCCACCGTGTCCCCGTCCCAGGCCCCGTTCTCCTGCCGCGGGGGAATAAAGTAGTCCCCCAGCAGGTCTCCGGCCGTCTCCGGCGTCACAAAGCCAAAGCTCCGCCCCGCCGCCTGATAGACGCCGGTGGTTTTTTCCGTCTTATTCTTCCTGCTCATACCGGCTCCTCCGATAACCACATCAACGTTCCGGGCTCCGCCTCGCCGCAACAGGCCGCCCGCCAGTCCGGGCCGCCGTAGGCCCGCAGCCACAGGCCCTGCCACCGGGCACACTCCCCCGGCGCCAGCAGCGGCGCCTCAATCCGCCGCGCCGCCCGGTCCAGCCCCTGCCCGGTATATTTACAGATGCTCTCCTTCAACGTCCAAAGGGTGTAAAAATCCTCCCACCGGCCACCCTGGGCCTCATACCACCGAAACTCCCGGTCCGACATAATATACCGGGGCAGTGCGGGACGGCGGGGCCTGATTGCCTCAATATCCACCCCCAGAGGGGCGTCCCCCACGCCGCACAGGGCAAAGGGCCCGCTGTGGCTGAGGTTGAAGTGAAGCCTCTCCCCCGCCAGCACCGGCTTCCCCCCTGGCTGCCGGAGCGCCGGCGGCACATAGCCGCACCGGGCCCGCAGTACCGCCCGCAGCAGCTTATGGGCTGCCGGCCGGCTTTTCTCCGCCCGGGTTCCATACAGGCTGTATATCTCTACACCCCCTTTGGGACTTTGGAAACTACCCTCATTTTACCCCATTTCCCTAAAAAATGCAACTGTTCCATAACAAATGCCGGAGGCCTTTCCAGTGCCTCCGGCATCGCCGTTACAGTATAATCAGTTCCTTGGGGGCAAGGGTGATGTTCTCGCAGCCGTCCTCGCGGAGGATGAGCACATCCTCAATGCGCACGCCAAAACGGCCGGGGAGGTAAATCCCCGGCTCGGCGGAGATGGCCGCTCCCACAGGCATGGGCTCCTGGTTGCGGCTGTTGGCGTTGGGGGACTCATGGATCTCAATGCCCACGCTGTGGCCGAAGCCGTGGCCGAAGTACGCCCCATATCCCGCGTCTTCAATCACCTTGGCCGCCGCGTTGTGGATGTCACAGCCCGGCACGCCGGCCCGGGCCGCGGCAATGCCTGCCAGCTGGGCGTCCAGGACGGTCTGATAGACCCTGCGCATCTCCTCATCCGGCTCTCCCAGGGCCACGGTGCGGGTCATATCGGAGCAGTAATTGCCAAACTTGCAGCCAAAGTCCATGGTGATAAACTCCCCCCGCTCCACCTTTTTATCGCTGGGGATGCCGTGGGGCAGACTGCCGTTGGGCCCGGAGACCACAATGGGGTCAAAGGACACCTTCTCCGCGCCGGCGCGGAGCATATCGTACACCAGCTTGGCGGCGATCTCCTTCTCCGTCATGCCGGGCTGAATGAACTTCAAAATTTCCACAAAGGCCCGCTCGGCGATCCGCTGGGCCTGGATGAGGGCCTCCCGCTCCTCCCCGTCCTTGCTGGCCCGGAGGGTATCCAACAGCTTCTGGGCGGGCGCCAGCTCACAGGGATACTCCTTTTCACAGGCCCGGTAGGCCGCCAGGGTCATATACCCCTCCTCAAAGCCCAGCTTCTGGATCTTCAGCTCCTCAATGGCCTGCCGGGTGAGCATACGCTGGGTCTGTTCCGCGGTGTTCTGGGTGATCTTCGCACCGGTGACCAGCTTATCCGCCGATTCAATGTAGCGGGAGTCGGTGAAATAGCGGCACTCCCCCCGGGTCACTATCACGGTGCCCTCGCCGTGGAAGCCCACGGCGTAAAACTCGCCGGGCTCACTGGTAATAAGCATAGCGTCCAGCTCAAACTCCTCCAGCTTGGCGGCAATCTGCTTCAGATGATTCATGTCAGTTTCTTCCTTTCCTCACTGTTTTCTCGATACGCAGCATAGGCCCGCTTCATGGCCAGCGCGTCCTCCGCCTGGGTACCGGCGGACTCGCAGATGAAGGTGGGGCTCCATCCCCGGCGGGCCACCTCCTCCATCAGGGGCAGCGGATCGGGGCCGAACTCGCTCTGAGCAAAGGTCAGGTGCATTTTCTCCCCGCCCTTCTGAGTAAAGGCGATTTTGGAGAAGTGGCTGTGGAACCGGCTGGCCCGTTCCGCCCCCAGCACACCTTCAATCTTGTCCAGCATCGCCACGCAGGCCTCCCGGCCGTCCAGCGCCCCCAGGGTGCGGGCGTACAAGTGGCCGAAGTCCACGGTGGGCACCAGCCGCTCATCCAGGGTACACAGCGAGAGCACCTCGTCCAGATCCCCCAGCTGGTTGATCTTCCCCATGGTCTCGGGACACAGGGCGATATGGCCGTACCCCGCCCCGTCGCAGGCCGCCAGCACCTCTCTCAGGGAGCGTTTCGCAATTTCCAAGGCCTCTCCCCGGGTGCGCTTCATCAGGGCGCCGGAGTGGATGACCACCCGTTCCGCCCCCATCCAGTCCGCCGCCTCACAGGCGGCGGTGATATAGCCGATGGTCTTCTCCAGGCTCTCCGGCTCCGGGTTGGCCAGATTGATAAAATAAGGGGCGTGGAGGGACAGTCCGATCCCCGCCGCCCGTGCCGCCTGTCCAATGCTCCGGGCGGTGTCCTCCTTGATGTTGACCCCCTTGCCGCACTGGTATTCGTACACGTCCAACCCCAGCTCCGCCAGCCAACCCGGGGCCTTGGCCGAGGATTTATAAGGAAACGACTCACTGTTCCCCGCCGGGCCGAATTTCGCGCTCATCTCTTTTTCCCTCTTCTCTTTGCCAAAATGCGGAAGGGCCACTCCGCCCCGTACCGCAGGTACCGCCCCGGATTGCCGGCCAGCCGGATGGGCTCCACCAGTATGGTGCCCACCCCGGCGTTTTTCCCGCCCAGGATGTCGGTAAAAATCTGATCCCCCACAATGGAGGTCTCTTTTGGGGCCGCCCCCATCCGCTCCATGGCCTGTCGGAAGGAGGCCGGCCTGGGCTTGCCGGCGTGGCCGATATAGGGCACCCCCAAAGCCCCGGCAAATCTCATGGCCCGCTCCGGCCGGCGGTTGTTGGAGAGGATGAACAGGCGCACCCCCGCCCGGGCCAGATCCGCCGTCCACGTCCGCAGGGCCTCCTCCGGCTCCGCCTGCCCGTAGGGCGCCAGGGTATTGTCCAGATCCGCCAGCAGCAGCCGGATCCCCGCCGCCGCCAGCGCCTGGGGCTCAATGTCAAACACGCTGGAATATACCTGATCCGCCAACAGAGATGGGATCACAGGCCGCCCCCTTTCCGCAGGACTGTTTTTTTCCCGTCCCGCATAGAGTACAGATACAGCCGCCGCGCAAGGACAACAGGTCTGACGGCAGCTCAGGAAACAATTTGACTGCGAGCGCCTTTTACCTAATAAAAGGCCCGCTGACTGGAGATATTGACAGATTTCAAGCAATGCCTATTATAGCATTCGCCTATTGTGGATGCAAGGGGGGTACCTGACAAATGGTTACCAGCTGCAAACTAATTCTTACCGCGCCGCCGGCGGACTGCCGGGCCGCCCAGGCCGCCGGCTTTCCCGTGGCTCATCTGGCCTACCGGGTGGGAGGCGGTCCCCATCTGTTCCGTTCCAAACTGCCGGTGGCCGCCCGGGGCGGCCTCATGGCCATGGACCACCAGGGCTTTGACGGCCGTGGGGAGCCCTCCGCCTTCTGCCAGGAGGTGCTGCGGGAGTGTTCCGCCAGGGGATTTTCCGGGGTCTGCTGTCTCTTTGAGGGCCGTCCCCTCCCTCTGCTCCAGCAGGTGGCGGCACAGCTGGGGGAGCTGCTCCAGCGCCGGGGCTGGCCCCTCTATGTCCCGGAGGCTTACGGCGCCAGCGCTCCCCATGCGTTGGTTCTCATCTCCTCCGCTCTCTCCGGCGGCTCCCTGCGCCAGCGCCTGACCGACGCCGCCCAGAAATTCGGTGCCGGCCGTCTCGCCCTGTATGTGGAGCGGGTGGCGGAGGACTTCTACCTCCCCTCCCCCACCGGCCGGGGCGCCCCCCTCAGCCGGACGGAGTTGGCTGAGCGGCTGGAGCAGCTCTCTCCCTCCGTCTATTTTTCCAAGGACCTGTGCGCCCGCTATTTTACCTACATGGCAAAAGAAAACGGAGCCCACTTCGTCCTCTTTGACGATGCGGGCTCCATTGCGAAAAAGCTTCAGCTGGCCGGCAGTCTTGGCGTCGGCCACGCCCTGCTCTCCTATTCGGAGGCAGACGATCTTCTGCCGGATCTGGCCAAGCTGCTGGCGCAGAAAAGTACGCCGGATTCCAACCCCCGCCCGGGCGCCAACGGCGTGTGACGGCTATCCCTGCGCCCGCAGGCGCTGAAGCAGTCCCTCCAGCTGCTGGCGCAGCGCGGCGTCTTCCTCGTCTTCCAAATCGTCGCTGTCCAACGCCTCCTGGCACAGACGCAGGGCCCGGGCCGGATCCGCTTCCACTACCCTGCCCTCCGCATAGCACAGGGCCAGGCGGTACATTCCCTCGGCGTCCCCCTCCTGGGCGGCGCGCTGGAAGTACTCCACCGCCTTGGCCGGATTGGCCGGCACCTGGATGCCCCCCTCATAGAACCGTCCCAGGGCGCAGGAAGCGCTTATGTCCCCCAGGGTATCGGCCTTTTGGTAGTAGGACAGGGCTTTGGCCAGATCCACCGCCACGCCTTGGCCCCGCTCATAGCATTCGCCCAGGTTGTAGGTGGCGGTATCGTCCTCCTGATCCGCCGCCTTTTGATACAGCTCCAAGGCCTTAGCGTAGTCCTGCGGAACCCCCCGGCCCGCCCGGTAGAGCTCGGCCAGGTCGTTCATCCCCCGAAGGCTGCCTGCATCCGCCCCTTTCCGGTACCACTCGGCGGCCAGGGCGTAATCCTGCTCCACGCCCTTGCCCTTCTCATAGCACCAGGCCAGGTTGCACATGGCGAACGCCACCCCAGCAGCTGCGGCCTTCCGATACCACCGGGCCGCCTTTTCCCAGCTCTGGGGGACCCCCCGGCCCTTCTCGTACAGCCAGCCGATGGAACCCAGGGCCGGGTTATACCCCGCGTCCGCCGCCTTGCGGAACCAGGTCATGGCAGTGGCGTAGTTGCGATCCACGCCCTCCCCGTCGGAGTAGGCGTGGCCCAGGTTGTTCATGGCCACCCGGCTGCCGGCCTCCGCCGCCTTCCGGTACCACTGGGCCGACGCGGCGTAATCCTGCTTCACCCCGTACCCCTTGTCGTAGAGGTAGCCGATGTTGCACATACCGCTGGCGTCCCCCTGGTCCGCCGCCTTGCGGTACCACCGCATGGCGGCGGCGTAGTCCTGCCGCACGCCGTCCCCCCGGCGGTACAGGGTGCCGATGGCGTCCATGCAGCGGCTGCTGCCGGCCTCCGCCCCCCGGCGGTACCAGAGCAGCGCCTTGGCGTAGTCCTGAGGGGTTCCCTTGCCATTGGCGTGGCACCAGCCCAAATTGCCCATGGCCGTTGGGTTTCCGGCTTTGGCGCTGCGCTCGTACCAGCGCACCGCCTCTTCCCAGTCCTGCTGGACGCCCAAGCCCTTTTCGTAGAGCCAGCCCACGGAGCACATGGCGGCGGCGTGGCCCTTTTCCGCCGCCCGCTGGAACCAGGTCAGGGCGGCGGCGTAGTCCTGCTCCACCCCCTCACCGTCGGAGTAGCAGTGGCCCAGGTTGTTCATGGCCATCCGGTCCCCCCGCTGGGCGGACTGGCGGTAGAGCTCCGCCGCCTTGGCCTGGTCCTGCTCCACGCCCTCGCCGTTGTCGTACATCCAGCCCAGGCCCCGCAGGCACCGGGCGTCCCCGCCCTGATCCACGCCCTTCTGATACAGCTCCAGCGCTTTGGCGTAGTCCTGGGGCACGCCCTTGCCGTTTTCATAGCACCAGGCCAGGTTGCCCATGGCCCAGCAGTCTCCGGCCTCGGCCCCCTGCCGGTACCAGTGGGCGGCCTGCTCCCAGTCCTGCTCCACCCCCAGGCCCTTCTCATACAGCCAGCCGATGCAGCTCTTGGCGTCCGGGTGGCCCTGGTCCGCGGCCTTGCGGTACCACGCCATGGCGGCGGCGTAGTCCCGCTTGACGCCTTCGCCCAGCTCATAGGACCGGGCCAGATTGTACTGGGCCCGGGGCAGGCCCAGATCGGCGGCCTTCTGATACCACTCCGCCGCCTTCTTCTGGCTCCTGCGCACCCCGCCGCCCACGTCGTAGCACCAGCCCAGGTTGCACATGGCGTCCTGGTTCCCCAGCTCGGCGGCCCTCTGGTACCACACCGCCGCCCGCTTCAGATCCTTCTTGACGCCCTCGCCCCGCTCATAGCGCAGGCCGAGGCTGCACATGGCGTCCGCGTCTCCCTGCTCGGCGGCCTGACGGAACCAGTGGACCGCCTGGGCCTCGTCCCGCTCTACGCCCCGGCCCTTGCTGTACATCCAGCCCAGGTTGTACTGGCTCAGCCGTTCGCCCCGCTCGGCGGCCCAAAGGTACCAGCGCACTGCCTCTTGATCGTCCTGTTCCCGGCCCCAGCCCCGCTCGGCGGACAGGCCCAGATAGAACCCCGCCCGAGTCACGTTGAACTTTGCGGCTGTCTGGAAGTGCTCCACCGCCGCCGCCCGGTCCTCTGGGACCCCTTTTCCGTTCCACAGGCACAGGCCCAGCCAGTATGCCCCCTCCGGGTAGTCCGACTCCTCGGCCCGGCGGAACCAGCTGACCGCGGTCTCGCTGTCCTCTTCCACGCCGCAGTCGCCGTAGTAGTAGTTGATGCCCACATAGCACATGGCCCGGCCGTAGCCCCGCTGGGCGGCCCGGAGGTACAGCGCCATAGCCTGGGCGGGATCCTTCTCCGTCCCCCGACCGTTCTCCAGACAGACGCCCAGATTGGTCATCGCCCGGGGGAAGTCCTGATCGGCGGCCCTGCGGTACCAGGCCACCGCCTGTTCCATGTCCTGCTCCACCCCTGCGCCGAACTCGTAGCACCAGGCCAGGTTGCACTGGGCGGGGGCGTCCCCGGCCTCGGCGGCGGCGCGGTAGAGCGCCGCCGCCCGCTCCTTGTCCTCTTCCACGCCCTCGCCGGTCTCATAACACAGGCCAAGCTCCCGCATGGCCCGTGGGTAGTTCTGCTCCGCCGCCTTGGCGTACCACTCCACCGCCTGCGCCGGATCCTGCTCCACACCGCTGCCCACGCTGTAGCAGAAGCCCAGATTGCACATAGCGGGAGCGTAACCCCGCTGGGCGGCTTCCCGGTAGAGCTCCACCGCCTGCTCCATGTCTTTTTCCACACCGTCGCCCCGCTCCAGGCAGACGCCCAGATTGGTCATGGCCCGGGGATAGCCCCGTCCGGCGGCCTTGCGGTACCACTCCACCGCCTGCGCCGCGTCCTGCTCCACGCCCTCGCCCATCTCATAGCACCAGGCCAAGCTGCACTGCCCCCGGGGATCTCCCCGCTCGGCGGCGGACCGGTACCACCGGGCGGCTTCCGCCATGTCCTCGGCTACTCCGCTGCCGTTCTCGCAGCACCAGGCGTAATTCCCCATAGCCCGGACGTCTCCGGCCTGCGCGGCCTGAAGATAATAGGCTGCGGCCTGCTCCATATCCGGCTCCACGCCGATCCCCGCCTCATAGCACACCCCCAGGCAGCACAGGCCGTCGGGATAGCCCTGCTCCGCGGACCGGCGGTACCAGCGCACCGCGGCGGCGGGATCCTGCTCCACCCCCTCGCCGAACTCATAGCGGCGGCCCAGCTCCGACTGCCCCCCGGGGTCCCCCTGGAAGGCGGCGGCCTTCAGCCACTCCAGACCGGCGGCGGTATCCTGCTCCACACCGATCCCCCGCTCATAGCAATGCGCCAGCAGAATCTGGGCCCGGGGGAAGGTCTCCTCCGCCGCCTTGCGGTACCACTCCACCGCCCGGGCCGGGTCGGGGGCGGTGCCGATGCCGTGCTCAAGACAGAAGCCCAGATTGCACATGGCAGGCACGTAGTCCAGCAGAGCGGCCTGCTCGTACAGCCACACCGCCTGACGGGGGTCGGCCTCAATGCCCACCCCGTTTTCCATGCACCACCCCAGGTTGCTGATGGCGCAGGCGTCCCCCATGCCGGCGGCAATGCGGAAGCACTGAAGCGCCCGCTTTTCGTTTTGGTTCTCCCCCTCGGTCCACCAGCCGCCTAAAATGGTCCAGTCCCGGCTGGTCAGCTCCGAGTCCTCCACCGCTTCCATGGTAAGCCCGCACTCAGGGCAGCACTCGGGCCGGTCCTCCTGCTCCATAACGCAGAAACAGTCTGAATTGGTACAGCGATAGATCATAACAGGTTCTGCCCCTCTCTTATCAGCACTCTATCATTTCGCTTCGTAATTTATTATTGTATCACGCTTCCCCCGCCATTGCAAGGCGGCCGCCCCCGTCCTTCGCGGGGCGGCTTTTCCGTCAAAAACCGCCCTTCTTTGAAAATTTTCCTTGTAAACCGCCCCGTTCTCCCCTATAATATGAAAAATAATTGGAATTTGTACTGCGCATCCCAAATCTGGAGGACAACATGAAGATTGAATCGCTGAACGAGAACAATACCGGTATTGCCCTTGTCACCGGCGGGGAAAAAATCATCACAGACGCCGCCTCCGCGCTGGATCTGGCAATGACCGTTCGATATGAGACCGGCGCAGACAAAATCGCCCTTGACAAAGCGATCCTCGCGGAAGATTTTTTCGTGCTCAGCACAGGGCTGGCCGGGGAGATTTTGCAGAAATTCATCAATTACCGCATCAAAGCCGCCATCTGGGGGGACTACTCCCACTACACCAGCAAGCCGCTGAGGGATTTTATCTATGAGTCAAACCACGGCAAAGACTTCTTCTTTGTCGCCACAAAAGAAGAGGCCATCCAGCGGCTGGCCCGGACCTGATCCGTCCCGGTATGAATTTCAATTATTGGATAGGGCCGCGGTTGAGAAAAGCCCCGCACCATTTCTGGTGCGGGGCTCGGCCTGCTTAATAAAACTTCTTGCGGTTCTTACGGGCAGCCTCAGACTTCTTGCGGCGCTTGACGCTCGGGCTCTCGTAGTGCTCACGCTTGCGCACTTCGGCCAGGACGCCCGACTTCGCACAGCTGCGCTTGAAACGCTTCAGCGCGTTCTCCAGAGACTCGCCATCCTTAACGCGGACTTCCGACATTGATTTCCCCTCCCTCCGAAGCGGCGGTCACGCCGCCAAAGGGCCACATACTGATAGTTATGGCTTTAACAGTAATATATTATATGCAATCCGCTCATACTTGTCAAGATGGATTTTTCCCACATTTGGGAAACGCATTCAATATTCCCGGAAAAACTCAATATCCTCTCCGGCGGGGCCTTTGCAGAACGCGATGCGGATGGGGTAATCCGGCCCCAGCGATTTGTCCGCCGGCTCCACAAAGACGGTCTGCCCCGCCGCTTTTGCCAGCGCGGCCATCCGGTCCACATCCTCCACCTGAAGGGCCAGATGAGGGAAACGGCCCTTCTCCGCCGCCGGTGCGCCGTTGGCCATAATCTCCAGAAGGCAGCCGCCCAGATCCAGCATACAGCTCCGGTTCTCTCCCGCGCCCCAGGCCCGGACTTGGGCAAAGCCCAGCACCTGGGTGTAGAAGCGGACGGCCTCCTCAAAGGCCGCCTCGCCCCCGGTTTTCAGGCAGATGTGGTGTACGCCCTTTATCCCGTTCTTCCGCTGCCTTTCCGTCATAAACGCGCTCCCCCTCCGCTGCCTCAAATCATGTGGCTTACTTCTTAAAGATCAGGTTGACCAGCTTGTTTTTCACCAGAATGGTCTTGAAGAGCTTGAGCCCCTCGGCGGCCTTGGCCACCTTGTCCAGCTTCATGGCCTCGGCCACGATGGTCTCCTCGCTGCTGTCCATGGGGACCACCACGGTGCCCTTCAGCTTGCCCGCCACCTGGACGGCGATGGTCACCTCGCTGGCCACGGTCTTGCTCTCGTCGTAGGCGGGCCACGCCTGCCGGCAGGCCATGCCCCGCTCCTTGGCGAAGCCCAGGCGCTCCCACAGCTCCTCCGCCATATGGGGGGCGAAGGGGGAGAGCATCAGCAGCAGGGCGCCCATGTCCCCCTTGGAGCAGCCGTTGGCGTAGAAGTCGTTGACCAGGGCCATCAGCGCGGCAATGGCGGTGTTGAACTTCATGGCCTCGATGTCGGCGGACACCTTTTTAATGGCCTTGTGGACGGCGCTCTCGTTGGCGGCGGTGTAGTCCAAACCGCCGGCGCAGCTCTCTGCCAAGTTCCACACCCGGTCCAGGAAGCGCTTGCAGCCCTTAACGGCGTTGTCGCTCCAGGCGGCGGCCTTCTCAAAGTCGCCGATGAACATAATATACAGCCGCATGGTGTCCGCGCCGTACTGGGCCACCACGTCGTTTGGATTGATGACGTTGCCCCGGCTCTTGGACATCTTCTCCCCGCCCTCGCCCAGGATCATGCCGTGGCTGGTCCGCTTCTGATAGGGCTCCTTGGTGGGCACCACGCCGATGTCGTAGAGGAATTTATGCCAGAAGCGGGAGTAGAGCAGGTGGAGGGTGGTGTGCTCCATGCCGCCGTTGTACCAGTCCACCGGGGACCAGTAGTCCAGCGCCTCCTTGGAGGCCAGCGCCTTGTGGTTGTGGGGGTCCATATAGCGCAGGAAGTACCAGGAGGACCCCGCCCACTGGGGCATGGTGTCGGTCTCCCGCTTGGCGGGGCCGCCGCAGCAGGGACAGGTGGTGTTCACCCAGTCCGTCATCTTGGACAGGGGGGACTCGCCGTCGTCGGTGGGCTCATAGGAGTCCACATCCGGCAGCAGCAGGGGCAGGTCCGCCTCCGCCATGGGCTGCCAGCCGCACGTTTCGCAGTACACCATGGGGATGGGCTCCCCCCAGTACCGCTGGCGGGAGAACACCCAGTCACGCAGCTTATAGTTGACCTTGGCCTTGCCGATGCCCTTCTCCTCCAGCCATTGGGTGATGACGGGAATGGCGTCCTTCACGGTCAGGCCGTCCAAAAAGTCGGAGTTGACCAGAATCCCAGTCTCGTCCTTGGCGGTAAAGGCCGCTTTCTGCACATCCTCCCCGCCGGAGACCACCTCAATAATCTCACAGCCGAATTTTTTGGCGAACTCCCAATCCCGCTCGTCGTGGGCGGGCACCGCCATAATGGCGCCGGTGCCGTAGGTAGACAGCACGTAGTCTGAGATAAAGATGGGGATTTCCCGGCCGTTCACCGGGTTGACGCCCCTCACGCCGCCCAGCTCCACGCCGGTCTTCTCCTTGTTGAGCTCGGTGCGCTCCAGGTCGGATTTGGACGCGGCGGCGGCCTGGTAGTCCTTCACCGCCTGGATGTTTTTCACCAGGCCCTGTTCCATCCAGCGCCTCACCAGCTCGTGCTCCGGAGACAGCACCATGTAAGTGGCGCCGAAGAGGGTATCCGGCCGGGTGGTGAAGACCACAATATCGTCCCCGGTGGTGGCCTTGAAGACCACCTCCGCCCCGGTGGAGCGGCCGATCCAGTTCTTCTGCTGGATCTTCACCCGCTCGATGAAGTCCAGATCGTCCAGGTCGTCGATGAGCCGCTGGGCGTACTCGGTGATCTTCAGCATCCACTGGCTCTTCTCCTTGCGGATGACCGGGGCGCCGCACCGCTCGCACACGCCCTCCACCACTTCCTCGTTGGCCAGCACGCACTTGCAGGAGGTACACCAGTTCACCGGCATGGTGGCCTTGTAGGCCAGGCCCTTTTTCCACAGCTGGAGGAAGATCCACTGGGTCCACTTGTAGTAATTGGGGTCGGTGGTGTTGACCTCCCGATCCCAGTCGAAGGAGTAGCCCAGCATTTGCAGCTGGCCCCGGAAATTCTCAATATTGTCGTGGGTCACCTTGGCGGGGTGGATGTGATTTTTAATGGCGTAGTTCTCCGTGGGCAGGCCAAAGGCGTCGTACCCCATGGGGAAGAGCACATTATAACCGTCCATGCGGCGCTTGCGGGCCACCACGTCCATGGCTGTATAGGGCCGGGCATGTCCCACGTGCAGGCCCTGGCCGGAGGGGTAGGGGAACTCCACCAGGGCGTAAAACTTGGGCTTGCCGCTCCCCTCCTCCGTCTTATAAGCGCCGCTGTCCAGCCATTTTTTCTGCCACTTGGGTTCGATGGATGCGAAATCGTACTTCAACGCTATCACGCTCTCTTAAAAATGATCAGTTCCGGCCGCTTCCGCCCCGCTTTGGGGCCGCTCCGGTGTTCAGCAGACCTCATTATATCGAAAACAGCCGCCCAATGCAAGCCGCGCGCCCCATAAATTCCAAAAAGCGCGTCCATTGGGCGGGATGTCCCCCCGCCAGGCTACCGCTCCAGCAGATATTGGGACATCTCCACCGGCCGGCCCAGGGCGTAGAGCAGCCGGAGCGCCGTCCGGAAGCCGTACAAGACCGCCGCGTCGCAGTTGGAGCAGGCATAGGCGCCAATCTCCTCCCACAGCCGTTCCACAGCCGCCTCGTCCGCCGAGCCGCTAAGGGCCGCCACACAGTTCTCCACGCCCCGCCTGGCCGACAGAATCATGGGGTCCCGCTGCTGAATCCGGCCCCACTCCTCCGTCCGATCCATACAGCCCATCACGTCGTCGAGCAGGTCAAACCCATCGGTCAGCTTCAACCCCTCGAGTTCCGTTGCGATATTTTTCTTTGTCATATAAAATTCCTCCTTGAATTTCCCCAGGAGGAATGATAGAATAGATTTATCACTTCTCCTTGTGCTTGGCCTCTGGGGCAATCCCCCATGGGCCCTGGGGTTGTGTCTGGGGCACCCGATTTGCTTGTCAGGCGGCGGGTGTCCCCCTTTACTTTTTTTCAAAATACTCGTTGCATACCATGCGTACCAGCCCGGCCATTGAGATTCCAAGCCGTTTCGCCTCATCCTGTAGCTTCTGGTACAGGTCAGACGGTATTTTGATATTTAAGTTTTTGTCGTTCATACTACCCTCCTTTTAGAGCTATTTCACTGCAACTTTGCGAGGTAGTCAATATGAAATTCCTCCTTGAAATTCCAAGGCGGGTCTGATAGAATAGATTTATCAAACCGCCTTGGTTTCTGCCTTGGCACCTTGGTTTGGTGAGATAAGGGTAGTCGCTTTCTTTAGACGGTGGGCGGCTACTCTTATTCTTTTTGTGCCAAAAGCAGGTGTATCCCTCTACGGACTGCCTCGCCCCGTGTGATTCCTTGCGTTTCGCAGTATTGACACAGCTTTTTTTCTGTTTCAGGGTCAATCCGGATGGTCAAGTTAATCCCTTTCGGGTTTTCTACTTTCGGCCTTCCAGTCCTTGGCGACATTCCATCACCTCACTTTTCGCCTTGCTTTTAATATACTTTACGAAAGGCAAAAAGTCAATCTATTTTTAAGTTAAAATTTGAACCAATACCGGCTGTACGGTTTCCCGCTCGTATGCCAGTCTTGCAAATCCCTAAACTCTCTTCCGTTCCTCTGACATAAGGGGATTTCTCCTTGAAATTCCAAGGCGGGTCTGATAGAATAAATTTATCAAACCACCTTGGTTTGGTGAACAGGGTGCTGGTGGGACTTTCTCGGGGTCGCCAGCACTCTATTTTTTGTCCAGACTGGCCTTTACCAACTGAATTCCTTTTTCGATCACACCGACGCGTGAGATTTCCAATGCATCTGCACATTCCTGTAAATCTTTTGCTGTCTGTTCTGTTATGCGGATGTTCATTTTCACGCTTTTCGGATTTTCAATTGGGGGCCTCCCGGTTCTGGGCGACATCTGTTCACCTCCTCGATTTCTCGCCTCTGCAATTATTATATTACCGCCTCTACAGAAAGTCAATCTATTTTTGGAAGAAAATTTGAACTAATACTGGCTGTACGGTTTCCCGCTCGTATGCCAGTCTTGCAAATCCCTAAACTCTCTTCCGTTCCTCTGACATAGGGGATTCCTCCTTGAAATTCCGAGGCGGGTCTGATAGAATAGATTTATCAAACCACCTTGGTTTGTGTCATAAGACAGTCCGTAACTTTCTGGGGTGGCGGGCTGTCTTATTTTTTGATGTCCGGCTCCAACCGCTTGATCCCTCGCCGTATTGCCTCCATTTGGCTGATGCCTTCCTGTCTGGCGTATTGGTCAAGTATCTTTTTCCCTTCCTCATCTACTCGAACCGTCAGCTTATACGGCTTTGGGTTATCAGTGGGCCGTCCAGTCCGCGGGGACATTTCATCACCTCACTTTCGACAGTCATAATAATACACTAGTGACCGTCAAAAGTCAACCTATTTTTACGCATCTTTTTGTATTTTGTATGTATGTTTGCCTGTAACACTCATGGCAGTTCCAGTTGATCTTTGCAGGATGATATGGTATGCTGACCATAGGAAAGGATTACCTTTCAGCGTTGCCATAAGGCAGGCGGCTTCTCCCCTGGACCAGGGGGCGGCTTCTGCTCCCTGATCTTAATGAAAGGGGGGCTGCCCAGTGAGTACATCAGAGGTCTTGCAGTTATGTCTCGTTATCATTGGTATCTGCGGCCTGTTCATCCAGGGTAAAAAGAAGTAACCGCCCCTCCTCCCACAGAGTGCGGTTACTTCTTTTTTAGTAATTTGTCCAGGGGCTGACCGTCTGCCGGCAACGCCCTTTCTGTATGCTCAGTATAACCGCATCCCGCCCCGTTGTCAAGGCCCGCAGCCCCTTTTTCCACTTTACAACGTCTGAAAACAATGCTATAATCCCTCCCGACTGGTTTCCACATCCAGTCCAAGCGCGGCGCTGCCGCGTTCGTTCGGCGGGGCAGTCCCCCCGATCCGTTCTCTAAACAAAAAATGGGAGGAAACAGAATATGAAACACAGTTCCGTCAGGCAGATCACCCTGGCCGCCATGGTGGCGGCCCTGTACGCCGTCCTCAGCTATTTTGGCAATCTATTCGGGCTGACCTACGGCCCCATTCAGTGCCGGTTCTCCGAGGCCCTGTGCGTACTGCCCTTTCTCTTTCCCGCCGCCGTCCCCGGCCTGTTCATCGGCTGTCTGGTCACCAACCTGATGAGCACCGTGGGCCCGCTGGACATTGTGCTGGGCTCCCTGGCCACCCTGCTGGCCGGGTATCTCACCGCCAAAATGCCCAGCCGCTGGCTGGCCCCGCTGCCGCCGGTGATCTGCAACGGCGTTATTGTGGGCGCCATGCTGGCCTGGTATGAGACTGGCTTCGGCCCCGGCTTCTGGGGCTTGTTCGCTTTCCACGGCGCCACGGTGGCCCTGGGCGAGCTGCTGGCCTGCTACATACTGGGCTCCCTGCTGCTGACAGCGCTGCCCAAGGTGCCTTACTTTCAGGCAATGATGCCGAAGATCCGCCTGGCCCCAAAGGGAAACTAGAAATCCGCGCACGTTGATTGAATCAGAGCTTCCCGAGCGTTTTTATTCTCAACGGGAGAATGCTGGCATATCATTTTACTTTTTGTTGGGAGTTGTTTCTATGAAGTACGAACTGACAAAAGCGCTGGAGACCGGAAATGCGGTTATCGACCGGGAGCACGGAGAGCTGTTCCAGGCAGTCAACCGTTTAATGGATGCGTGCGGCAAGGGCCAGGGACGCACTGCGCTGGAGCCCTCCGTCAAATTCCTTCTGGACTATGTGGACCGGCACTTTTCTCACGAGGAGCAGCTCCAGCAAAAAAGCGGCTATCCCGGCATGGCCGCCCACAAGGCCTTTCATGCGGGGTACACAAAGACGCTGCGGGAGATTGTATCTCAGATCCCCGCCGCCGGCCCCACGGTCGCGGACGTAGGGCGGCTGAACGGACACATCGCCGTTCTCATCGGCCATATCCGTACAGAGGATAAAAAGCTGGGCGGGTTTTTAAAGCAGTCCAGTTTATAACCGGCGAGCGCCGCTGTCTCTTTTCGAGGAAGAGGGACAGCGGCTTTTCTTCTGGGGAACCGCTGGTTTTTTGGGGAAAATTATGGTACAATACTCCGGTATCATAAACTTACCGGTTCTGATTTTATTTTAGGAGGTTTTCAGCCGTGAAAGTACGCAAGGCCGTCATTCCCGCCGCCGGGCTGGGCACCCGGATGCTCCCCGCCACCAAGACCGTGCCTAAAGAGATGCTGCCTATGGTGGACAAGCCGGTCATTCAGTATATCATCGAAGAGGCGGTTGCCGCCGGGATTGAGGATATCCTTATCGTCACCAACCGGGCCAAATCCGCCATGGACGACTATTTTGACTATTACCCTGAACTGGAGACCCGTCTGAACCAGGCTGGGAAGGAGCGGGAGCTTATCGAGGTCCGCCGGGCCGCCGACCTGGCCAATATCTTCTACGTCCGGCAGAAGGAGACCAAGGGTCTGGGCCACGCCATCTGGCGTGCCAAGCGCTTTGTAGGGGACGAGCCCTTCGCCGTGCTGCTGGGGGACGACATCATGCGGGCCAAAAAGCCCGTCACGGCCCAGCTGGTGGAGGCCGCAGAAAAGTACAACGCCTGCGCGGTGGGGGTGCAGAAGGTGAGCACCGAGGCCATCTCCAAGTACTCCTCCGTCAAGGTTTCCCCCCTGGAGGAGCGCATCTTCTCCGTCTCCGACATGAATGAGAAGCCCCGGCCGGAGCAGATTTTTTCCAACTACGCCATATTGGGCCGCTATGTCCTCACCCCCGCCATCTTTGGCATTCTGGAAAACGTCCGTCCCGGCTACGGCGGGGAGATCCAGCTTACCGACGGCCTGCGGGAGCTGTGCCTCCGGGACAAGATGGTGGCGGTGGACTTTGAGGGCCGGCGCTATGACACCGGCAATCTCAACGGCTTTCTGGAGGCCACCATTGACTTTGCCCTGGATCACCCTGCCACCGGCCCCTGGCTCCGGCGCTTCATCCGGGAGAAGGCCGCACAGCTGTAACAACGAAGGGGAGGAACCGAAACCGGTTCCTCTCCTTATTTTTGCTCAGCTAATCTGGATCTCCTTCATCTGGTCGGGAAAGAAGGCGTTGTCCAAATCATACTTGTTGTGGGAGGTAGAGTCCCGCAGAACCCGGCCCTCCAGGGAGTAGAAGCAGATAAACCGGCGGCCGTCCACCGTGCTCCAGTGCTCCACATCCCAGGTCAGATAGCCGTCCTCGTCGGTCTTCTTCTCCTTGAGGAAGAGATCCACCTGGCGGTTATTGAGCATCAGGTCAATCAGCCCCTGGCGGTCCACCTCCAACTCCTGCTTGTGTACGGTATCATAGGCTTTCATCAATGATTCCCCCCGTCTTTTTATTGACAGATCCTATTATAATGCCCCCAGGGCAAAACTGCAACCCCGGAAAACATCCGCCGCTACCGGCCCAGATCCCAGTTTTGCAGTGTGCGCAGGCGGTAGTACTCCGGGTTGAAATAGTGCGTATTGCACACCACCGGGTCGTCGGCCACATCGTAGAATACCTGGTGAGAGCAGTCAATGGCGGCGCCCTCCTCCATCTGCAAAATCTCCGCCAGCTCACCCTGCACCACCATAGGCTCATACTCGTTCAGGGCGTGGGCCACATCCCGGTTCATATAGTCCCGGATAAGCACATGGATATATCGAAAGCTCATATGCTCTACATCCCTGCGGATCAGATAGGCCGCGGGAACGCGCATCACGGTATAGACCGCCGGGTTCCCGTCGGCCAGATACATCAGGCGGTTGACCAGCACCTCTTCCCCGGGCTCCAGGTTCAGGATCTTGGCGTCCTCCTCCTCCGCGGGCTGCCACGCCTGGCTGAGCAGCTTAATGCTGGGCTGGCAGCCCTTGCGCTTGATGTACTCGGTGAAGTAGTAGCTGCGGTTCTCGTAGTCCAACGTGCTGGGATGGACGTAGTTGCCGGAACCGTGCCGCTTGGTGATATATCCCTCCAAAGCCAGCATCATCAGCGACTCCCGCAGGGTTACCAGGCTGATGCCCAGGCGGTTGGCCAGGGCCGCCTCCGAGGGCAGCTTGTTCTTCTCAAAGGTCTCTGTGCGGAAAATTTCCAGTATTTTGTTCTTAATGGCTACATAGGCGCTGTAATTGGTTCTTGACATGCTCTCTTCCCCCTTCTGCATGGGACGGAATTACGCTGCATCACAGGAATCTTCATATCTCTATAATAATCCAAAACAGCGCTGTTACAACCATAACGCAAAAACTACAGAATGTCAATATTGGACAAAAAATTTTACTTGTCTAAAAAATAACTATCGCTTTGCACCAAAAAGCAGGGCCCGGTGAAAACCGGGCCCCGTTTAGCTTAGATTTATCCTTATTTTCCCCTGTACAGGTACTCCTGACCGCCGAAGAAAAAGGTCAGTTCCGCTTCGTTTCCCGTCACCGTCTTGGGCACTTCAATCAGATAGTAGAAATGCCGGGTGGTCAGGGGCGCGATGTCCTCATATCCGGAGAAACCGGCCCCGTCTTCCTCCTCCACCACCACAAATCCGGTGTAGGTGTATTTCCCTTGGTAGGTGGCCTTGATGCCTGCAAAGGTGTCCGCGTCCTTGGCGCTGCTCTGAAGGTTGGTGATGTCGTACTTCACCACCAGGTAAGTATTGCTGGCGCTGTCCACCTGGTAGTGCCGGTAGGAGCCGCTGGTATTGGAGGGAAGGAGATCGTCGGTATACGCTATTCCGTTGAATACCATGGTGGCGAAGTCCTCCTTCTCCACCGTCTGCCCCACGGTGAGGGTGGGGGCGCTGCGCACCGTCTCTCCCACGGTGTAGTCGCAGGTATACTCGGTTCCGTTGACCTCCAGGTACAGCTTCAGCGCCCCCGCGTTCTCCGGGACGGAGACCGCGCAGTGGAAGCGCACCGCGGACAGGGGCGTGATATCGGCCCAGGTGTCCAAATCGCTTCCGTCGCCGCTCTCCACCACATAGAGGGCGTCGGTGTACTCGGTGCCGTCCGGCGCCACCGCCCGTATGGTCATCCACTCACTGCAGCTCACCGCCGCCGTCCCGGTATTTACCGCGTCCAGCACCACATCTACATAGACCTTTCCGCTGTCGCTTTCGTAGTAATAACCTCCCAGGGGGCTCTCCACCCGATTTCCAGAGGATACCTTCACCAGGGTAAAATCGGCGTAGTCCGCTTGGGTGTTCTCCGTGTCCAGGGTCAAGGGCTGTTCCTTCCCTGGCAGATCCATGCTTACCTCCGGCGCGGGGGACGCGCTCCCCTCCGGCGCGGGGGACGCGCTCCCCTCCGGCGCGCCGGACGCCGCCGGCGCCGGGGCGCCGCTCCCTCCGCAGGCGCTCAGACACACACACAGTGCCAGCGCCAAAAGGAGGTTTTTTCCCTGTCTTATTCCGCTCATTTCTCTCTTCCTTTCTCTGGTTTTTGCCTAAGGGCAGATTCTTTTCATAATTATAGCGGTACAACGCCGAATTGTCAACTATTTCAGGATTTTGTTCTGCAATCCTGTCCTTCTTTTTTGTAAAATAGTCCCATAATTAAGAGTCCGCCTCCGGGCGGATTTCCAGACAGGGGGCGCTTCATGTACTTGCCAGCCATCGGGAGTAAAATCAGACAGCTGCGCCGGCAGCGGAATCTCTCACAGGTTGCCCTTGCCGCTCAGCTTGGCGTTTCCAAATCCGTTGTCAGCTCCTACGAAAACAGCGTACACCTTCCCCCCTATGACATTTTGATTCAGCTGGCCCAAATCTTCGGGGTCAGCACCGACTATCTGCTGGGCGCCCCAAACAGCCGGACCATCAATGTGGACGGCCTCACCGACAGCCAGGTAGAGGCTGTGGCTATGATTGTCAACGAACTGAAAACCGCGGGGAGAAAATAACGGCTCGTATTTATTTTTTGCCGTTCCGCCTGTTCCCCACACAAAAAACCGTCCGGTCAGAATTTCTGACCGGACGGTTTCATGTCATTCTGTTTTACACCCAGCTGTCCTCAATCTCGTGCTTCTTGGCCCGGGTCATCAGCTCCGTGAGGACCGTCCGGGGATCCTTGCCCTCATACAGCACACTGTAGGCCGCCTGGGTGATGGGCATCTCCACTCCGGCCTTCTCCGCCAGCTCCCTGCCGGTGGCGGCGGCGTAGTAGCCCTCCACCACGGCGCCGATCTGCCGGCGCGCCTCCTCCACCGGCACCCCCTGTCCGATAAGGATGCCGCACCGGCGGTTGCGGGAGTGCATGGAGGTACAGGTGACAATCAGGTCGCCCACGCCGGTGAGACCGGCAAAGGTCTCCTTCTTCCCCCCCATGGCTACCCCCAGCCGGGCGATCTCCGTTAATCCCCGGGTCATCAGGGCGGCCTTGGTGTTGTCGCCAAAGCCCATGCCGTCGCAGCAGCCGGCGCACAGGGCGATGATGTTCTTCAGCGCCGCCCCCAGCTCCACCCCGATGATATCGGGGGAGGTGTACACCCGGAAGCGCTGGTTCATAAACACGTCCTGCACCAGCTCCGCCGCCCCCTGGTCCGCCGAGGCGGACACCACGGCGGTGGGCACATGGCGGCCCACCTCCTCCGCGTGGGAGGGCCCGCACAGGGCCACCACCGGGAAGTCCGGCCCCAGCTCCTGGGCGATGGCGTCGGTGAGGGTCAGAGAGGTATCCTTCTCAATGCCCTTGGACACGGAGACCACCACCGTCCCCTTGTCCAGCAGGGGGGCCAAGCTCCTGGCGGTGGTACGCACCGCAAAGGAGGGCGTTGCCAGCACCACCATCTGACAGCCCTTGACGCAGTCCATATCGCTGGTCAGCGTCAGCTCCGGCGGCAGGGCCACCCCCTTCAGCATGGGGTTCTCCCCGGTCTGCCGCAGCACAGCGGATTCCTCTTTGCAGTAAGACCACAAGGTCACGTCGTTTCCGTTTTCCAGCAGCACCAGGGCCAGAGCCGTCCCCCAGCCGCCGCTGCCCAAAACCACAGCCTTCATGGTGTTTTCCTCCTTTTGTCCCGTCAAGCTGTCACTTTATGATGGGTCTTTTTTCTTGTGCAGGGAGAACCTGGACTCCTCTCCCCGGATCAGCCGCCTGATGTTTCCCCGGTGCTTCCAAAGAATAAGCCCCCCCAGAAGCGCCGCCATTACCGTCAGCACCGGGCTGCGGTAGACAAACCAGGTAGCGAAGGGAAAGCTGGCCCCCGCCCAGCAGGAGCCCAGAGAGATATACCGGGTGAGCGCCGCCAGAAGGAGAAAGCCCCCCCATACCACCAGGGCAATCCGCCAGTCGATCAGAATGGCGATGGCTCCGCCGGAGAGGATCCCCTTGCCCCCCTTGAACTTGAACATACAGGGGAACATGTGCCCCAGCAGGCAGAAGGCCCCGGCCCAGTACTTGCCCAGCACGGGCCACACCGCCGCCCAGTCCGGATAGACCGCCGTCCCGGCGAAGATCCACTGGCCCAGCAGCACCGCCGCCACCGCCTTGAGCACGTCGGTGAGAATCACCACAAAGGTCAGACCGCCGCCGAAGGTGCGGTGGAAGTTGGTCAGTCCCGCGTTGCCGCTGCCGTGGGTACGCACGTCGTCCCGCAGGATATACTTGGACACGATGACCGCGCCGTTGAAGCACCCCAGAAAATAGGACGCCACCGCCACAGCCGCCAGACACAGTGCAATCACATTGTTTGACACGCCGCCGGGCATCGGTACCGGCATGGTTGCCAGCATGGCCGCTCCCCCCTTTAACTGTCGCCCTTCTGCCGGATGGTCAGCCGCACGGGCGTCCCCTCCAGGCCGAAGGTATTTCGGATCTGATTTTCAAGATACCGCTGGTAGGAGAAGTGGAAGAGCTTGGCGTCGTTGCAGAAGCAGACGAAGTGAGGGGGGCGCACTCCCACCTGAGTCATATAAAATACCTTCAGCCGCCGCCCCTTGTCGCTGGGGGGCTGGACCCGCTGGGTGGCGTCGGCCAGCAGGCTGTTGAGCATCCCGGTGGTAATGCGCATGGCGGCCTGGCCGTCCACGTAGCAGATCAGCTCAAACAGCCGGTCCACCCGCTGTCCGGTGAGGGCGGAGATGAACACAATGGGCGCGTAGGACATGTAGCTCAGGTCCCGGCGCACTTCCTCCCGCATCCGGTCCATGGTCTTATCGTCCTTCTCCACCGCGTCCCACTTGTTGACCACAATGACGCAGGCCTTCCCCGCCTCATGGGCCAGACCGGCCACCTTGGTGTCCTGCTCAGTGACGCCCTCGTTGGCGTCAATCAGAATCAGACATACGTCGCTGCGCTCAATGGCCATGGCGGCCCGCAGGACGGAGAATTTCTCAATGGGGTCGTCCACCTTGGACTTTTTCCGCATACCGGCGGTGTCGATGAAGAGGAATTTCCCCTTTTCGTTCTCAAAATAGCTGTCCACGGCGTCCCGGGTGGTCCCCGCCACGTTGGAGACGATCACCCGCTCCTCCCCCAGAATGCGGTTGACCAGGCTGGACTTGCCCACGTTGGGCTTGCCGATGACCGCCACCTTGATGACGTCCTCCTCCGGCTCCTCCTCCCCCTCGGGGGGGAAGTACTCCATACAGGCGTCCAGCAGGTCGCCGGTGCCGTGGCCGTGGACGGCGGAAACCGGAGTGGGATCCCCCAGGCCCAGGTTGTAGAACTCATAAATATCCGGGTTGGTGCGGCCCACCTGATCCATCTTGTTCACCGCCAGCACCACCGGCTTCCCCGACTTGAGCAGCAGCTTTGCCACCTCATAATCGGAAGCGGTGAGCCCGGTCTTGATGTCGCACAGGAAGACAATCACGTCTGCGTTCTGGATGGCAATCTCCGCCTGCTGGCGCATGAAGGACAGAATCTCGCTGTCCGTCCCCGGCTCAATTCCGCCGGTGTCCACAATGTCGAAGGTACGGCCCCGCCACTCGCACTGGGCGTACAGCCGGTCCCGGGTGACGCCGGGGGTATCCTCCACAATGGACAGGCGCTGGCCGCACAGCTTATTGAACAGCATGGACTTGCCCACATTGGGCCGGCCCACAATGGCAACTAATGGTTTCATGGTCTCTCTCCTTCTGTTCCGGCGCCGCCCTGCGGCGGGTTGTAGCGGTAAAATTCCTCTTCAGGGCCTGCCGGCGCCTCTTCCGCCACCCAGATAGCCTCCCCGCCGCTCCAGTCCTCCTCCAGAATGGCGTCCAGCAGGGCGCCGCCGTCCTGGTCCACGGCGGTAACCGGCACCCCCAGGGCCTGCTCCACCTGCTCCACGGTCACGTCGTCCAGAAAGACCCGCTCCTTGTGGCGCAGCATATTTTGGGGGATGAGCAGCCGCTCCCCCAGCGGCCGGCCCTTCAGCTGGCTGATGAGATCGCTCCCCGTCACCAGCCCGGCCACGTTAATCTCCTCCCCAAAGAAGCGGTTCACAATGGGGACCACCTGCCCCCGCACCTGCGGACACCGCTGGGCCACCAGCCCCACCAGCTTTTCCAGCAGCGGGGCCGCAGAGACCCCGGTGGCGATGGTAAAGGGGCTGGGGTGCTCATCCCCCACGGCGGCGGCCAGGGCGGAGCGGAATTCGCTCTCCAGCAGGCGGAGCATTCCCACTCCATTTTCCAGCTGGGTGAAGTCCTCATAAAATTCCTCCTCCGGCAGGGGACGGCCCGCCTTGAGATAAAACTCGTCGGAGCACCAGATCAGCCGGGTGCCCAGCCGCTCCAGACACTGGGCGCCGAATTCCTCCACCTGGTCCAGAGCTGCGGCGGCGCTCTGGGGGGTATAGGGCTCCAAGGAGGTCAGGCCCGAGCGGAATTTGGTCAGACCCACCGGCACCACCGACACGCTGTTCACCCCAGGGTGCAGACTGGCCAGATCCTCCATGGTCCGCTGAAGGGCCGCCCCATCGTTCCAGCCCGGGCAGGCCACAATCTGGCAATTCATCGTGATTCCAGCGGCGGCAAACCGGCGCATATGGTCAAAGCACTCCCCCGCCCGCCGGTTTTTCAGCAGGGCGGCGCGAAGCTCCGGGTCCGTGGCGTGAACCGACACGTTGATGGGACTGATGCGCAGATCCACAATCCGATCCAGCTCCCGCTGGGACAGATTGGTCAGGGTGATATAGTTCCCCATCAGGAAGGACAGCCGGGCGTCGTCGTCCTTGAAGTACAAAGTGTTCCGCATTCCCGGCGGCATCTGGTCCACAAAGCAGAAGATGCAGTGGTTGGCGCAGGAGCGGGCCCGGTCCATCAGATAGGTCTGAAAATTCAGGCCCAGATCCTGGCCCTCCGCCTTTTTGAGTTTTACCGTCCGGACGCGGCCTTCCGCCTCCAGAGTCAGCTCCAGCCGGGCGTCATAAGTGTGGTATTTGTAGTCCAGCACGTCGGCGATGGGGTGGCCGTTCACCTGGCGCAGCGTCTCCCCCGGGCGCACCCCCGCCCGGGCCGCGGGACTCCCCCGGTCCACCGATTGGATTTTCGTCAGGCTCACAATACCGCTCCTTCTCTGGAGTATTTTCTATCTGGTTTATTTTAATACAAAACCCCTTCTGCCGCAACCCTACAGTCTGTTTTCAGGCAAAAAGAAAGAGGGGATCTCTCCCCTCTCCCCTTTTGGGGCTTATTTACTTCGCCTCAGCCTCGGCCTTTACCAGCTCGCGGCCGTTGTAGCTCATGCAGGACTTGCACATCCGATGCGGGAGCCGGAACGCGCCGCACTTGGGGCAGGTAGCAACACCGGGGGTCTCCAGCTTCCAGACGGAGCTGCGGCGCTTGTTGCGGCGCTGCTTGGACACTTTACTCTTAGGGACTGCCATTTATGACACCTCCTTAGGTCAATGCCCTTGGCCGGGCAAGTATTTTCTCAGTCGTCAGACTCTCTATCCAACAGCTGCGCCAGGGCAGCCAAACGTGGATCCACCTCGGGCCTGCACTGGCAGGGCCCGTCGTTCAGATTGGCGCCGCACCCGGCGCACAAACCCTTGCAGTCCTCTGAACAGACGTGCTTGGTGTCCATTGCAAGTACAAAAGCGGTGGTGAAGACCTCCGCCAGGTCGATCTCCCCGTCCTCCAGCAGCAGAATGCCGTCGTTTTCCTCGTCCTCCAGCTCCTCCGCCAGAAGGTGCTCCACCGGCACCCGCATCTTTTGGGAGAAGGGAGCCAGACAGCGGTCGCAGGTCAAATTCAGCCCGGCGGACACGGTCCCCTCCAGAATCAGGGCTCCGGCCATATTGCGCACCGCACCGCTCACCTCCACCGGAGCGGCCACAGGGGTCTCTCCCCCGAACTCCAGCCCGGACAGGTCCATCTGGAAGGAAAAGGGCGCCCGCATTCCCGGCGTACGGATCACTTCTTGGAGATTCAAACGCATACTGCACCTCTCACAATGTCACAGCAGGTATTATACCTAAAACCACAGCTGATGTCAATCTTTTTTTCCCACGTTACAGGACCGCCTGAGCGTGGCGGGTGACGTGACAGCCCAGGTTCACCGCGCAGGGCAGGCCGGCGATGTGGGTGGCGTGGGGCAGAATGCACACCGACAGGGCGGTGGTGCGGCCCCCCAGGCCCTGGGGGCCAACCCCAAGGGCGTTGATGCGCTCCAGGGCCTCCGCCTCCAGCCGGGCGTAGAAGGGGTCCTCACTGTGCTGATCCACCGGGCGCAGCAGCGCCTTTTTGGCCAGCAGGACAGCCGTCTCCGACGTTCCCCCCAGGCCTACCCCCACCACCACCGGGGGACAGGGGTTGGAGCCGGCCTTGGACACCGCCTTCACAATAAAGTCCACCACTTCCTGGGGCCCCACCGACGGCTTGAGCATCTCCAGGGCGGTCATGTTCTCGCTTCCAAACCCCTTGGGGGCCACGGTGAGGGTCAGGCGGTCCCCCTCCACCAACATCAGGTGGAGGATGGCGGGGGTATTGTCGTTGGTGTTCACCCGGCGCAGGGGATCCCTCACCACGGACAGACGCAGATGGCCCTCCACATAGCCCCGGGCCACCCCCTCGTTTACCGCGTCGTGCAGCAGCCCGCCGGCGATATGGCAGTCCTGCCCCAGCTCGGCAAAGACCACCGCCATTCCCGTGTCCTGGCAGATGGGCAGCCCCTTGGCTCCGGCAAAGCGGAAGTTCTCCTCCAGGTCCCCCAGAATGGCCCGGCCCACCGGGGAAGGCTCTGTCTCTGCCGCCTGGACAATCGCCTCCTGCAAATCCCGGGGCAGCCTGCAGTTGGCCTCAATACACAGCCCCCGGACGGCCTCTGCAATTTCCTCATAGCGGATCTCCCTCATTACGCCCTCTCCTCTCTTTCCTCTCCCTCAGCGCACCTGCACGCCGTCAATAAACACCGCCGTCACCTTGCTGCGCCAGTCCAGGGGCGGGCCGCTGAGCACCACCACGTCGGCGTCCTTCCCAGGGGTGAGGGTGCCCGCCCGCGCTCCGAGGCCGGCAATCTCCGCGGCGTCCCGGGTAATGGCCGCAAGGGCGTCCTCCTCTGCCATTCCCGCCCGCACGGCCATGGCCGCGCACAGGGGGAGATACTGAATGGGGGTCTCCGGGTGGTCGGTGCAGATGGCCACCTTTACCCCCGCTCTGGCCAGAATCACCGGGTTTTCCAGGCTCTGATTCAGCAGCTCCGGCTTGCTCCGGTCCCCCAGACAGGGGCCGGTGATCACCCGCGCCCCCTCGGCAGCCAGGCGGTCCGCCACCAAATGCCCCTCTGTCCCGTGGACCACCACGTAGTCCAGACCAAATTCCTTGGCAATGCGCACCGCGGTGGCGATGTCGTCCGCCCGGTGCGCGTGGAAGTGGGCGGGCAGCTTTCCCGCCGCCACCGGGGCCAGGGCTTCCAGCTTGGGATCGAAGTCGGGCATTTCCAGATCCGGGTCCGCCTCCGCCCGGTCCTGCTTGTCCCGGTACTCCACCGCCTTGGCCAGATATTCCCGGATGATGGCGGCGGTGGCCATGCGGGTGATGGGGGTCTCCTTGCGCTCGTTATACACTGATTTAGGATTCTCTCCCAGGGCGAATTTCATGGCCGCAGGGGCCTTCCGCACCATCTCGTCCACCCACCGGCCGCTGGTCTTCAGGGCGGCGAACTGGCCGGCGATGGGATTGGCGCTCCCCGGCCCGGTAAGCACGGTAGTGACGCCCCCCTGCCGGGCCTCCGCAAAGCAGCGGTCCAGGGGGTTAATCCCGTCCAGCCCCCGCAGCTGGGGCATGCAGGGGTCAGTGGACTCATTGCCGTCGTCGCCCTCAAAGCCCAGGCCGTCGCCGAAAAGCCCCAGGTGGCAGTGGGCGTCCACAAAGCCGGGGGTGATATGCCCTCCCCCAGCGTCCAGCCGCGGCCCCTCCCAGGGGGGCAGTTCCTCCATGGGACCCACCTGTTTAATCTTACCCCCCTCCAGCAGCACGAACCCCCGGGGCAGCACCGGCCCATCCATGGGGTGGATCACTCCGTTAAAAATCAGCATGACGGCGACACCTCTCGACAAAAGTTTTTATTGACATATATGGAAAATTAAGGTATATTATACTTGCAGCTCGGCCAATTTGGTCCGCCCCGGCGCTGGGCGCTTATTGCGAGGTATAAGCGCCCATTCCATTCTCTCTTATTTTTCTTTGGCGCCCCTGTTGACAGGGGCGCCCTTTTTTATTCCGTCGGCTCGTACTGTTCTATCAGCTCTACTTCCAGTGTGACATAGGTCCCGGACTGCCACACCCGCAGCGAGAGGGTGTCTCCCGGCTCCAGCCCCTCCTTCTCCGCCTCCAGGGCGGAGATCTCCGGGGTGGGCCGGCCGTTGACTGACACAATTATGTCCCCCGCCCTCAGGCCCTTTTTGTAGGCGTCGGATCTCTCATCCACAGTGACCACGCACAGGCCCGCAGGCGCGCCCGGATCGTCGCTGTAGTACTCCGACGGTCCGGCGGTAATGCCCAGCATTGCCCGCCCTGCCACCCGGCCGGCGGCGATGAGCTCATCCACCACGTCCTTGACGGTGGACGTGGGAATGGCGAAGCCCAGCCCCTCTATCGGCTCCCATATGGACCACATTTTCAGCGAGGTGACTCCCACCACCTGACCATACTGATTTACCAGCGCACCGCCGGAATTGCCGGGATTGATGGCGGCGCTGGTCTGGATCAGCTCCATCTGATAGCCGTCAATCTCCACCGGGCGGTTCAAGTAGGATATAATGCCGTCGGTCATGGTACCGGGGAGCTCTTCTCCCAGGGCGTTGCCGATGGCGAACACCGCGTCCCCGATCTGCAGCTCCTCCGAATCCCCGAACACCGCCGGCGTCAGCTCCCGGCCCTTGGCCTCCACCTTGAGCACCGCCAGATCGGTGGGCTGGTCGCTGCCCACCAGCTTGGCGTTGTACCAGCCGGAGCCGTCCAGCTCCTCCACGCTCACCCAGCGGGCCCCTTCGATCACATGGTGGTTGGTGAGGATGTACCCGCTGCGGGTGAAGACCACCCCCGTCCCCTGGGAAATCCCATCGTCCCCCATGGCCTCCACGCTGACAATGGAGGGGAGTACGTCGGCATAGATCTTCTGGGGGGGCAGTCCCTCCCCCTCAGGCCGGCCGGTCAGCAGCAGCACTGTGCCGTCCCCCAGGGGGGCCCGCTCCACCGTGGTCTTGGGCGGACGGCTGGCCGCAGGTCTTTCCTCCTTCTCCCAGTCCCCCTCGGGCCGGTCCTCCGGGCGCTCCCACTGGGAGACGCTCCCCGGAACGTCCCAGTACCGCAGCACCACCGCGCCCCCGATACCGCCCAAAATCAGCAGCACAAACAGGCCCAGGGAGATCCCCGCCCGGATCCGCCGGCCTGCGCCGGTCCTTCTCACCGGTCTGGGCGGCGGCAGGCGGCGGCGGACGGTATACACCCGGTCCGGCGGCGGGACAGGACGGCGGCGGACCACACCCTCCCCCGCGGCGGGGTACGCCGCCAGGCCGGTCTCCTCCGATCCTCTGTCCAGATCCGGCCGGTCATAAAAATAACTGTACAAACACACACCTCCGTTCCGGCAGTCTTCATGCCAGGGTCAGGGTGAAGGTAAACTCCGTCACGCCGTCCTCGCTGGTCACGGTAATGTTCTCCTTATGGCTGCCCAAAATGGTTTTGACAATATACAGGCCCAAGCCCACCCCGTCCCGATCCACGCTGCGGGACCGGTCGGTCTTGTGGAAGCGGTCAAAGACCAGGGGCAGCTCCTCTGGCGCAATGGTCTCCCCGGTGTTGCGCACCGACACAAACGCCTTGCTCCCCTTAGCCGCCACTTTGATGCCGATGGCCGTGCCGCCGGCGGCGAACTTGATGGCGTTGTCCAGCAGATTATAGCACACCTGAGTAATGGCGTCGGTGTCCCCCCATACGGTGACGGACTCCTCCGGCAGGCTGGTGTCCACATCCAGATGCCGGGCGTTGATCTTGGTCTCCAGGCTCACCAGCACCCGCAGCATCACCTCCACCACGTCAAACCGCTCCTGGGCGGTGACGTTCTCGCTGGACTGAAGCCGGGACAGGTCCAGCATCTTGCGCACCAGCCGGGACAGCCGCCGGGTCTCCGCCGAGATGGTCTTCAGATACTCCCGCTCCTGCTCCGGGGGGATAGTATTGTCCAAAATACCGTCGGCGAAGCCGGCGATGGTAGTCATGGGGGTCTTGAGCTCGTGGGAGATATTGGCGATAAACTCACTGCGCTTGGCCTCCGACTGGGCCAGGGAGTCGGCCATGGTGTTGAACGCCTCCGCCAGCTCTCCCACCTCGTCCTGCCGCTTCTCATAGCCCACCACCCGGGCGTCAAACTCCCCGTGGCCGAATTTTCGGGCGGCGTCGGCGATCTCTTTCAGGGGCCGGGTCTGGTGCAGGGTGGTCACAGAGCTGCTGATAAAGGCGATGCACAGTACCACCACCGCGGTAAAGAAGAAGATGGAGGTCACCGCCTGCCACAGCTCCATCAGGCTGCTGCTGTCCGCCGCCACGAAGACCAGATTGGTCTCGTGGCGCTGGTTCAGAATATCCGTCACATAAACCGGCCGGCCAGCCACATAGCGCCGCTCAGCGAAGATCCCTCCCAGGTTGCTCAGAGCGCTGAACTCCCCGGTCTCCGCAATGGTGCGGCGCACCAGCTCCGGTATCATCGCGTCCGTATAGCCGTTCATATCCAGCAGGCTCTCCCGGATGGCGCCGCTGGAGTAGAGCTGGATGTGCCCCTGGGCGTCGCAGATCAGCACGTCGGCGTCGGAGATCCGGGCGAAAGAGCTCACATAGTCCTGGTACACCGTGCTCAGCAGGCTGCCCCCCCGCTGCTGAATGCTGCTGGTATACTCTGAGATGACCTCCGCGTTGCGCGCCATAACCTCCTGCTTCTCCTGGAGGGTATAGCGGTAGGTAAGGGTAATAAAGGAAGAGCCCAGCAGGGCAAACGAGATCAGAATGATGACCACCATCATGGAAAACTGTTTTCTGTAAATAGCGCTCCCTCCCTCTCTTTATTCTTAAAAAGGAAAAAGGACATGCCCAAAAGCCTCTCAGCGTCCATGCCCGCAGGCGTGAAACACGTTCCCTGTTCCTGTCTCAGCTGTTGGTCACTTCAAATTTGTAGCCCACGCCCCACACGGTCTTCAGGCTCCACTGGCTGGATACCCCCTCCAGCTTTTCTCTCAGACGCTTGATGTGTACGTCCACCGTGCGGGAGTCGCCGAAGTAGTCAAAGCCCCACACCTCGTCCAGCAGCTGGTTGCGGGTGAACACCCGGTTGGGGGCACTGGCCAGGTGGTAGAGCAGCTCCAGCTCCTTTGGGGGGGTATCCACCCGCCTGCCGTCCACCATCAGCTCGTAGGAGTCCAGGTTCACCGTCAGCTTGTCGTAGGAGAGCTTTTTCTCCTCGCCCCCCTCTTCCACGCCGAAGCGGCGCAGCACCGCGTGAATCCGGGCCAGCACCTCTTTCATCTCAAAGGGCTTGACGATGTAGTCGTCCGCTCCCATCTCCAGGCCGCTGACCTTGTCGTCGGTCTCCCCCTTGGCGGTGAGCATGATGACAGGGGTGTTGTCCTCCTCCCGGATTTTTTTCAGCACAGACCAGCCGTCCATCACCGGCAGCATGATATCCAGCAGCACCAGATCGGGCCGGAACGCCCGGAAGCGCTCCACGCCCTTGCCTCCGTCTCCCGCCACGTCGGTCTCAAAGCCCTCCTTCTCCAGATAGAGATGGAGCAGCTCGGCAATATTGTTCTCGTCCTCTACAATCAGGACCTTTCGCGCCATGGTTCCTCCCCGTCCTTTCCCGCCCCCGCCGCAAAGGGGGCGCTTTTTTTATTTTACTCCCTTTTCCCGCTGAATTGGGTGAATATTCTGTAAATCCCGCACGCCTTCCTCCGCCGAGCCGCAAAAAACAGCCAATCGCCGCGGCGATTGGCTGTTCGGGGACGCTGGCAGCACGGCCGCTTAACGGCTATTATAGCACGGTATGCGCCCAACGTCCATTTTTACTTGTCGGATTTGGGCGCCGGAGCCTCTTTCAGGAAGAAAAAGTCCTGGGGCCGGCGGCTCTTGTCGAAGAGATTGCTGTACTCCAGCCCCCGGTAGTCCTTCAGCGCCTGCTGAGCCGCCTCGCTGAGCAGCTCCGGGTGCTCCTCCGCCGTCCAGTTGCCCGCCCCGTCCAGAAAGCCCACGGTATTCACCACGGGAAGCAGCTCACAGAGTCTGCCCAAAAACTTCTGATATCCGGTCAGGGGCAGGTTGGCCGTCTCCATCAGCAGCGTGGACAGGTAGTTCAGAGAGAGCTTTACCCCCTCCCGCTCCTCAATGTCATAGTTCGCCCACAGGAAAAAGGGGACCGCCTGCTTGATTTGGGCGGTCTGTGTGTCATATACCGCCTCCTCGCCCAGCACCTCATCGTAAAAATCGTTGTCCACCTGGGGCTGGTGGTCGCCGAACACGCAGATCAAGGTGGGCTCCTCCACCTGGGAGAAGTAATCCACCAGCTCCTCCAGCGCCCGGTCGCTCTGGTAAGCCAGATTCAGGTACTGGTCCACCGAGGGATAGCGCCCCTCGCATTCCCCGGCGAGCCACACCTCCCGGGGCAGGTTGGTCCACTCGCCGGTGAAGCCGCTGTGGTTCTGCATGGTCACGTTAAAGATAAACAGGGACTCCCCCGGCTCCTTCTCCTCATAGCGCTGGATTACGTTGCGGTAGTCGGCGCTGTCGGACAAAAACTCCCGGATCATGTCCTCCTGCGTATAAGTAAAGTCCTCCAGAAAGTGCTGTTCGTCAAAGCCGAAGCTGTTGTACACCTCCACCCGGTTCCAGCCGGAGGCGTAGTAGGGGTGCATGGCCACCGTGCGGTAGCCCAAAGCCTTCATCTGCTGGCTGAGGGACGCCTCCTGCCCGCCTACATACATCTGATAGGGCACCGTGGCGGCGGGGAGGAAGGCCACCGTATTGCCGGTGAGAAATTCATACTCCGAGTTGGCGGTGGTCCCCCCGAAGACGGAGGAGTAAGCCGTGCCCTTGACCGTGTTCTCCTTCAGGCTGTGGTAGAAGGGCAGGCAGTCCCGGTTGAGCTCCACATTTGGAAAGGCCCCCAGGTCCGCCAGAGACTCATTCATCACCACAATCACATTCACCGGGCGGACGGTACCGTCCGCCCCGGCGGCCACCGCCGGGAGGTCGGACACCAGACCGCCGGTGCTCTGCTGCAGGCCGGCGGCAGAGTAGCCCTCCGGCGGATTGATGCGGCTGTACTTGGCGCACAGGGAGAAATTCAGCGCCAGGCCGTTGCCCTGGGTGCTCCACAGGGAGGGGAGTATCCCCGCCCGCTCCACCGCGCCGGTGCCGAAGAAGACATAGAGGAACGCCCCCGCCCCCGCCAGGGCCGGGAGGAACTGCTTCCACGAAAAGGTCCGTCTCCCCCGCTCCACCGGCAGGGCGTTGACCAGCAAAACAAAGCCGATGACCGCCAAGGCGCTGAGCACCATAGGCAGATCCGGCATATAGTTGTAGTTTCCCGCCACGTTCAGCGCCGTGCGGAAGGTGAACAGGTCTCCGGGGAAGAGGGTCCGCCCCCGAAACAGAATAGCATACCGGTTGATGATGCCGATGAGCCACGTCACCACCACAGCCGCTTTTCCCGCCCGGTCCCGCTGCCCCAGTACAAAGTAGAAGATGAGCTCAATCAGGTAATACCACACCAGATTCAGCGCCACCTGAAGGGGGCTGAACTCCCCCCAGGGCTGGTTGTTGTTCAGCAGCTCCACACAGGTATAGGCCAGCAGCGGCCCCAGAAAAAACAGCAGGCGGGCCAACGTCAAGGCCGTCTTCTGATCCACCGGCAGCTGGAGCGCATGGCCCTGCCGCCGCTTTTTCCTAATTTGTCCCAGCAATTCCATCTGCCCCCTCCTCACTTGTTTTTTGCATGTGCTATCATACCACTTTGTCCGAAAAAGGCAATAGTATTTTCTGTTTCCGCTGTCTTTCTTTATAAAATCTTCAGAATTTCTCCTCGGCCAAATGAAGGGGCGGTCCGGCCAGGGGGAGCCTCTGGTCCGCCAGCTCCACCACCGCCCGCTCGTGGCTGGACAGGATCACCGGCCGGCTCAGCCCCCGGATCCGGGCAAAGATCCGCTCCATACGGGCCTGATCCACCCCAGTGAACGGCTCATCCAGCAGCCACAGCCCCCCCGGACAGGCCAGGGCCCGGGCCAGGGCCAGCCGCCGCCGCATCCCTCCGGACAGGGCGGCGGGGTAGGAGTTCTCCTCTCCCTCCAGCTCTGTCAGGGCCAGCCAGTCTTTGACCGCCTTCCGCTGTCCACGGGGGAGCACGTCGGCGATGTGCTCCCCCGCCGTCCGCCAGGGAAACAGCCGATCCTCCTGAAACAGCAGCACCGGCGTCCCCGGCACCGTCACCCGGCCCCCTTCCGGCGCCTGGAGCCCCGCCAGCACCCGCAGCAGGGTGGTCTTTCCGCACCCCGACGGCCCGGACAGGGCGGTGATCCCCTCCCCCGGACAGTCCAGGGTGAAGCGGTCCAAAACTGCCTTTTCTCCATAACAAATTGAAATATCTTCCGCAAATATCACGTTTTGTCCCCCTGTTCCAGCCGCTTGAGCAGCGTCCCCATAACCCGCTCCAGCAAGAAGCTCAGGATCAGCACCACCAGCGTCCAGGCGAAGAGCTCCGGCGTCTCCAGATAGATTTTGGAAAAGTACACCTGGGTGCCGATGGCCCGCCGGGGGACGCACAGCACCTCCGCCGCCACCCCCGCCTTCCACGCCAGCCCCAGGGCTGTGTGACAGCCGCTGGCAAAATAGGGCAGCACCGAGGGCGCATAGACCAGCTTCACCGTCTTCCACCGGCCGAAGCGGTAGGCCGCCGCCGCCTCCAGCAGAAGGGGGTCTGTCTGGGCGATGCCCCGGCTCACGTTGCCCCACACCACCGGAAGCACCATCAAAGCAGCCACAATGGCCGGCACCTGTCCTGTAGGCGCCCACAGAATCACCAGCAGAATAAAGGAGGCCACCGGCGTGGCCCGGATCACCCGCACTGCCGGAGAGAGCACCCAGTCCAGCACAGTGCTGGCGCTGGTACACACCGCCAGCACTATCCCAGCCAGCACTCCCGCCAGCAGTCCGCCAAAAATGCGCCCCAGGGTGGCCCAGGTGGTCTGCCAGAAGGCCGGCGTGCCCACCAGCCCTGCCAGCGTCCGGGCCACCAGCGCCGGCCCCGGCAGAATCAGCTCTTTCCCCACCCCGGCGGCGGCCAGCGCCCACACCGCCAGCCAGAACACCGGCGCGATTGCCCGGGAATACCACGTCTTTTTCCCCTTCAAGCCTGCTCCTCCTCTTTACGATCCTTCTGCCGCCTATCCTATCATATCTCCCTGCCCCCCTTCAAGCCTCCCTGCGAAACATGGGGCCGGAAGTCCCCCCGCCGCCTTGCAAAAGCCAGGGGGGCGTGGTATGATCCTCTATATATAGACCCACATACCTGCAAAGAGAGGGACAAGCCATGGAATCCATCACTATCACCCTTCTGCCGGAGGGGCGGACGCTCTCCGCGCCCAAGGGCGGCAATCTCCTTTCCGTCCTCCGGCAGGGCGGCGTGCCGGTGGACAGCCCCTGCGGGGGACAGGGCCGCTGCGGCAAGTGTACGGTGGAGCTGGTGGAGCCGGAGGGGGTACGCGCCCTCCCCGCCTGCACCGTCACGGTGACACAGCCTCTCACCCTCCGCCTGCCCCGCCCCGCCGGGGACACGGTGATCCTCTCCCAAGGGGAGGACCGCCCCGTCCTCGTTGACCCTCTGGTCCGCTGGATCCCCGTCTCCCTGGAGGACTGGGACGCCCCCTCCATGTGGGACGGGCTGGCCGGGGCCATTGCCGGGGCGGCCCATCTGGCGCCGGGGGACCTTCTCCCCGCCCCCCAGCTCCTCCCCCAGCTGGAGGCGCTGCGCCGGGACGGTGTCCGGACGGCCTGGGCGCTGCTGTGGAAGAATCAGCCCCTGGAGCTCACCGCCCAACCTCCCCAGCCCTGTCTCATGGCCTTTGACCTGGGCACCACCACTCTGGTGGGCTACCTGCTGGACGGCCTCACCGGAGAGACCCTGGCGGTGGCCAGCGCCGCCAACCCCCAGGCCGCCTACGGCGCAGACGTCATCAGCCGGGCGGCGCACGCCGTCCAGGGGGGCGGAGCGGAGCTGCGCCGCTGTGTGGAGGACGCTCTGGCCACCCTGGTCCGTCAGGCCGCAGAGAAGGCCGGCCGGTCCCCAGAGCAGATTCTTCTGGCCGCTGTGGCCGGCAACACCTGTATGCACCACCTCTGGCTGGGCCTCTCTCCCGCCTCTCTCATCCAGGCTCCCTACCGGCCCGTTCTGCGGGCTCCCCTGGACCTCCCGGCGGCGGAATGCAGGCTCCCCATCCACCCCGCCGGGCGGGTGCTGGCCCTGCCCAATCTGGCGGGCTTCGTGGGGGCGGACACCGCCGCCTGCCTCCTGGCCGCCGGGTTCCACCGCCGGGAGCGGCCCGCCCTGCTGGTGGACATCGGCACCAACGGAGAACTGGTGCTGGGGGATCGCCGCCGCCGTCTGGCCTGCTCCACCGCCGCCGGCCCCGCCTTCGAGGGGGCCAACATCTCTCAGGGAATGCGGGGCGGCCCCGGCGCCATCGACCATGTCACCCTGGAGGGAGACACCCTGCGCTGCCACGTCATCGGCGGGGGCAAAGCGGCGGGGCTGTGCGGCTCCGGCCTGGTGGACGCCGCCGCCCGCCTGCTGGCCCTGGGGGTCATCGACGCCACCGGGCGCATGGCGGGGGCGGAGGAGCTCCCCCCCGCCATGGCCGGCCGGATCGTCCAGCGGGACGGACAGCCCGCCTTTGTCCTCACCCCCCCTTCGGACAGCCGGGACGGACAGCCCATAATCCTCACCCAGCGGGACGTCCGGGAGCTCCAGCTGGCCAAGGCCGCCATCGCCGCCGGCATCGCCCTGCTGGCCCAGTCCTGGGGGATCGCCCTGGGCGACATCCCGGAAGTCCTGCTGGCCGGCGCTTTCGGCAGCTTTATGGACCTGGACTGCGCCTACGCCATCGGCCTGCTCCCCCCGGAGCTGGAGGGCCGGACGCGCTCCATCGGCAACGCCGCCGGGACCGGGGCCAAGCTGGCCGCTCTCAGCGCCGGACAGCTCCGCCTGTGTACCCGGCTGGCTGGGGACACCGTCTGCCTGGATCTGGCCGCACACCCGGAGTTCCAGACCCGGTACTTTACAGCTATGAACTTCGGCCCGGTAGAGGACTGGGATCTCTGATATTGACAACCGCTATGCCGGTTTAGTATGATAAAGTATCTGGCCGAAGCCTGTCTTTTCTGCCAGAAACGAGGCTTCTTATCTCTAAAGAAATCAGGTGACTGTCATTTGAAAAAGCCCTTTGTTACCCTGCCCCAGCTGGAGGAAATTGTCCAACAGTACCCCACCCCCTTTCATCTCTACGACGAGCGGGGCATCCGGGAGAACGCCCGCCGCCTGAAGGCCGCTTTCGCCTGGAACCCCGGCTTCCGGGAGTATTTTGCCGTAAAGGCCACCCCCACCCCCGCCATTTTGAAGATCCTCCGCGAGGAGGGCTGCGGCGCCGACTGCTCCTCCCTCACCGAGCTGATGATGGCCCAGCGGTGCGGCTTTGGGGGCCGCGAGATCATGTTCTCCTCCAACGACACCCCTCCGGAGGAATTCCGGCTGGCGGACCAGCTGGGCGCTGTGATCAATCTGGACGACTTCACCCACATCGACTTTTTGAACAAGACCATCGGACACATTTCTGAGACCATCTGCTGCCGCTTCAACCCCGGCGGGGTATTCTCCATCGGCGCGTCTGAGGAGGGGTTCCAGGTGATGGACACCCCCGGCGAGTCCAAGTACGGCTTTACCCGGGCGCAGCTCTTCGAGGGCTTTCCCAAGCTGAAGGCCATGGGGGCCAAGCACTTTGGCATCCACGCCTTTTTGGCCTCCAACACCCTGTCCAATGAGTACTACCCCACGCTGGCCGGAATTCTCTTCCAGCTGGCCGCCGACCTCCACGCGGACACCGGCTGCGACATCCAGTTCATCAACCTCTCCGGCGGCGTGGGCGTCCCCTACCGCCCGGACCAGCCCGCCAACGACATCCAGGCCATCGGCGACGGGGTGCGCCGGAAGTTTGAGGAAATTCTGGTCCCCGCCGGACTGGGCCATGTGTCCATCTACACCGAGCTGGGCCGGTTCATGCTTGCCCCCTACGGCTGCCTGGTCACCCGGGCCACCCACGAAAAGCACATTTATCGGGAGTATATCGGCGTGGACGCCTGCGCCGCTAACCTGATGCGCCCGGCGATGTACGGCGCCTACCACCACATCACCGTCATGGGCAAGGAGGACGCCCCCTGCGACCACAAGTACGACGTGGTGGGCGCCCTGTGCGAGAACAACGACAAATTCGCCGTGGAGCGGATGCTCCCCAAGATAGATTTGGGAGATCTGCTGGTCATCCACGACACCGGCGCCCACGGCTTCTCCATGGGCTATAACTACAACGGCCGCCTCCGCTCCGCCGAGGTGCTCCTCAAGGAGGACGGCTCCGCCGCCCTCATCCGCCGGGCCGAGACCCCGGAGGACTACTTCGCCACCTTGGTGTGGTAAGGCGGGCGGCTGCGGAAAAAGCTCCGCGGTTCACCAAAGACACCCGGCAGTCAGGCGACCGCCGGGTGTCCGGAATTTTATGCCGTGGATCAGGGCAGGTAGAAGAAGGCGTCGTCGGGGATGCCGCCGCCGATGGAGGCGGGGTCCGCCTGGAAGAGCACCTCGTAATAGGAGCGGATGGAGGTCATATCCGTCCCGGTAATGCACACCAGATTGGCCTGGGGAATGGCCGCCTTGGCGATGGGCTCCTTGGGCACGATGCCGGCCTCCACCACCAGCCTGGCCCCCTCGTCAACGTTGCTGTTGATATAGTCGATGGAGGCGGCGTACTCCTCCAGAAAGGCCGCCACCGCCTGGGGGTGTTCCTCAATAAAGGCGGTGCGGGCCACCACGCAGCCCATGGTAAAGGTGCCTGGGAGCTCCAGCTCCTCCCACACCTGGTTGAAGTCCAGGGCCAGGCGCACGTCTTTATTCTGCATGGTCACCGCCGTGGCGGCGGGCACCGGCAGAAGCGCCGCCTTGGCCTCGCCGGACACCATCAGGGCGGTGACCTCGTCGGCGGTCTTCCACTCCACTGTCACGTCCGCCGCCGGATCCAGCCCGCTCTGCCGCAGCAGGTAGTTGAGCACGTACTCCGGGTTGGCCCCCTGGCCGGTGGCGTAGATGGTCTGCCCCCGGAGGTCTGCCATGGACTGGATGTCCGTCCCGTTTTCCAGAATGTAGAGCACCCCCAGGGTGTTCAGGGCCAGCATCTGGATGTCCCCGTTGGTCTTGTTGTACAGGGAGGCCGCCACATTGGTGGGCAGGGCGGCGATGTCCACCTCTCCGCTGGTGAGCTTGCCCACCAGATCCGTGGGCTGGGCGGCCACCTCCACCTGGTAGTCATTCTGAGCGGCGCCGGCGGCGCTGTCCCCAATCAGCTTGGCCGCGCCCATGCCGGTGGGGCCGTTGAGCATGGCCAGATTCACCGTCTCCCTCTCCGGCGCGGGGGTGGGCGTGGGCGCGGGAGTGGGCGTCGCCGCCGCGGCGGGGGTCCCCTCCGGCGTGGGGACGGGGGTGGGTTCCGCGGCCTTCTTCCCGCATCCGGACAGCAGGCCCGCCGCCAAAGACAGGCCCAGGGCCAGCGCAATCCAACGTGTTCTCTTCATACTGCATCCATTCCTTTCCTTCCATTACAACACCCTGGACAGGCAATCCTGCAATTTGTTCCTGTCCAGAATTGATACAATCTTTCCCCGCTTCTCCGCGGCACCCGCTTCCTGGAGGGCGTCGAAAGCCCGGTACAGGGACGCCCGGCTCACATGGATCCGCCGGGCCAGCAGCGCGCCGGCCTCCGTCAGCTCCACCCGGCCCGTCTCCTCCCGCTCCAGCAGATAGCGGGCCAGCTTCTGCTCCGCGCTGCCGGCCAGAAGGCCGTCCATCCGGCCGCTGAGGAAACGAATCCGCTCCGTAAGATAACCGACATAGTTCCGCGCCGCCTGGGGACTGCGCTCCAGCAGCTCTTCCACCAGGGTCTGCTGAAGCAGCATCACCTGGCAGTCCACCGTTGCCGTCAGGGTGGTGGCGTAGTCCTCCCCCTCCTGGAAAAGGGCCGCCGCTCCAAAGAGATCCCCCGCCTTCAGACGGCTGAGGAGCAGCGGTCCTTTACTCACCTGCACCGCGCCTGACAGTATTATGCCCAGACTGCGCTGATACGCCTGGGGGGTGTAGATCTCCCCTCCCCCGGGAACGGCCAGACACACGCAGCGCCGGTCGTCCAGACACCACCGCACCGCCGTCTCGGATACTTCCCGGAAGAGGACGCTCTGTTCTATGATTTCTTTGGCTTGGCTGTCCGGCAAAGTCTGTTCCACGCCGCCCTCCTTTGTCTCATATGAGACAAATATAATCTACACCAGCTGGTTTACTTTGTCAAGCCCTCTTTTTGCTCCCCTACAGGTGTGGCGGCACAATTCTCAGGAGGGATCGAAATGGGTCTGGGATTGTTTTTCCTATTTGTAGCTTTTATCTGGATGATAACGCTCTGTGTTCTCACACTCCTCGCTGCCTGGCGGCTCTGGCATAATCCCTGCCGCCTTTCCCGCCATCCTGGATGGAAGCGGGCGCTGTGCCTTTTGCTTCTGCTCTGTGCGGGCCTCTTTTTTGCCCTCGCCCTGTTCTGGCTGTCCGGCTGCTGGGCCATAGTGGACTATTATTTTCTCTGACACACCCTCTTTTCTCCGCATATCATAGGGTATAGTCTTTGGAAAAGGAGGTATCCTATGGCAAGGCCCATCCCCTCTCCTCCCGGTCCCGTGTGGGAGACCGAGCGCCACCCCGCCCCTATGAACCACGTTACATACCCCATGTGTCCCCCGCCCCTTTGCCCCTGCCAGTCCTGCGGCGGAGAGGCGGTCTTCTCCCGCATTCTGGAAACCCTTCAGGAACAGAATCAGCTTCTCTCCGATCTGACACAAGCGGTGCGCGCCCTCAGCTCTGCGCTGCTGGCCGCCCAGTGCCGCCGGATATAGCGCCTGTGCTCCCGCTGTCCGGAGCCGGCCATTTCCCATCTGGAGCCAATTTGCAAAATCCCTTAAATTTTTATGAATTTTGCAACTATTCCTTGCCTGCCGCCGTCTAATCCGGTATACTAGCTTTCGGTTATCTGTTAACATAATCGCGCTGCGCTGTGCAGCGATACAAAGGAAAGGGGCGTTGTGCTCCATGGGTAAGCGCGTCCGGAAATCCAGCCACTCCTCTGTCCGCTCTGTCGGCCGGGGATTTTACCGCCTGCTGGTGGTTCTCTCCGCTATGATTGTGGCGCTGTTTGTGGCCTACAAACTCATCCGCAGGCAGCCCTCTTTTGCCGACGGGCCCCAGTATAACGCCCTGCCCACGCCGGTGATGCCGGTGTCCAGCAGCGCCCCGCCCAATCCCTCCGCCACGCCGGCCCCCTCTCTTACCCGGAAGGAGAAGACCTGGACCTTCCTCCTGGCCGCCAGCGACGCCACCAGCGGCAACGCCGACACCATTATGGTTGGCATGTACGATACGGTAAATCAGAAAGCCGGCCTTATTTCCATCCCCCGGGACACCATCTACGAGGGCATTACCCCCAATGGCGGCCATTTTTACAAGATCAACTCGGTCTACGCTTACTACGGCGCGGAGGGACTGGCCCAGGCGGTCTCCGAGATGCTGGGCATCCCCATTGACCACTATGTGACGGTGAATATCAAGGGCTTCAAGGCTCTGGTCAACGCGGTGGACGGCGTGGATGTCAACATTCCCGTCTACATGGACTACGACGACCCCACCCAGGACCTGCACATCCACTACTCCGCCGGCATGACCCACCTCAACGGCCAGCAGGCCATGGAGGTGGCCCGCTTCCGCCACAACAACGACGGCAAGCCCCAGGTAAGCTATACTGACATTCAGCGTACCCAGATGCAGCAGACCATTTTAAAGGCCATTGCCAAAAAGGTCCTGTCCAACCCTCAGAAGATCGGACAGTATGTGGAGATCTTCTCCCAGTATGTCACCACGGATCTGGATCTGAGCGAGATGCTCTGGTTTGTGGAACCCGCGCTGGGTTTTGATATGGAAAACTTGTCCAACGCCACCCTCCCCGGCGACAGCGCCGTCACCTACAAGGGCTGGACCTGGTGCCACCAGCTGGACCGGGAGGAATCCTTGGCTCTCATCAATGAGATGGTCAACCCCTACACCACTCCCGTCATGCTGGATATGACCAATATGCCCCAGAAATAATAAAACAGAATCAGGCGGCGGAGGCCATTTCAGCCTCTGCCGCCTGATATGCTGTATTTACGCCCCCTGCCCGTCAGCGCTCTTCGGGGCCAGCAGATTGAGTGCGAAGACCATCACCCCCGCCGCCACCACCGGGGTGGTGAGCAGTGTGGCCACCGTGCCGGGGAAGCAGGAGAAGGACTCCTTGGGCACCATGGAAAAGCCCATTCCCATGGCCACCGCCGTCCCCACGATGGTAGAGCTGCGGGCGGTCAAGGGTTCGCTGGCAATCAGCTTCAGCCCCGTCATGGTAATCAGGCCAAAGACAATCAAGGTATTTCCCCCCACCACCGGGGAGGGCATGGTGGCCATCACCGCGCTCAGCTTGGGAAACACTCCAAAGCCCAGCATCAGTATCCCGATAATCACCATCACCCGGCGGCTGACCACCTTGGTCATGGACACCAGGCCCACATTCTGGCTGTAGGTGGACACCGGCGGCGCGCCGATCAGGGCGCCGAGCAAAGTGCTCACACCGGTGGCCGTCACCCCCTCGGACAGCTCCTTTCCCGTGGGCTCCCGGTCCATGCCGCCAGCGGTGGCGCCGGTGAGATCGCCCACAGTCTGCATCACGTTCACGATGGTAATAAGCACCACCGGGAGGATGGCCGCAACCTCAAAGTCGATGCCGAAAGGAAACAGTCGGGGCAGGGAGAGCAGTCCGGCCTGCCCCACCGGAGAAAAGTCGATCATCCCCATGGCCCCCGCACACAGGTAGCCCACAACCGCCCCCAGCAGCACGGAGATAATTTTGGCAAAGCCCTTGGCAAACAGGTTGAGGATCACCACGGTCAGGGCCGTAATGAGGGACACCGTCCAGTTCTTCCAGCCGCCGTAGGTGGGAGAGCCGCTGCCCCCGGCCATCATCTTTACCGCAATAGGGAACAGGGACAGACCGATGACCAGGATAATGGTTCCCGTCACCAGGGGCGGGAAGAACCTCCGGATGCTGTTTAAGCTGAAACCGATGAGAATGGTGACTGCGGCGCAGAGGATCTGGGCACCAAAGACCGCCGGCAGGCCGTACTCCGCCGCAATGACGGTCATGGTGGGCATGAAGGTGGACCCCGCTCCCACCACAACCGGCACACAGGAGCCGAGCCCCCGCCGGGGAACGGTTTGCAGCAGGGTGGCAATGCCCGCCATAATGGTGCAGTACTGGATCATCATGGCCTTGGTCTCCAAAGAGGCACCGGCGGCGCTGCACAGCAGGTGGGACACCGTCACAGAGCTCAAAAACATGACCATAATGTGCTGAAGCGACGCGGGGACCGCCTGATACAGCGGGGGTGCGCTGTCGTACTGGTACAGGGACGTGCTCTTCTCTCTCCTTGTCTTTGACATAATCTCCGCTCCTTTTCCCAAGTTGCCCGGGTAAGGGCGCGCGCCCGGCTCCAGGGGGTGAGCCGGGCGCGCTGTTTTTGCGCTCTATGGAATCAGAACCCGCTTGGGCGGGATTCTGTTTCCCAGATTCTTAGCACCTGTGTTCACAACCGCAAAACGCCGGCTTACCAGGTTCTTAGTCCTCTTCCAGGTCCACATAGCGGCGGCGGTCCAGCATCCAGGACATAATCTGAAGCCGGAACTGCCACGGGCAGCGGGAGTCCTCCTCATGGTAGCCGATGGCCTCGCCGGCGGCCCGGAGCTCCTTGGTGCGCTCGTTGAACTCCTTGGCAGTCAGGGTGCTGATGGTGGAGAAGATCTCACAGGGCAGCACGCTGGTCACTTTGCCGTCCTTCACCGACAGGTAGCCGCCGTCGTACTGGTCCAGGGCCTTGGCCGCGGCGAACATATCGTCGTAATTCTCGCCGACCACGCAGATCTGGGGGGCCAGGGAGGCGTAGACGCTGGCCACGGCGCCGGTCTTCATGTTGTACTGGCTCACCAGGCCGTTGATGATCTTGCGGGGCTTTCCGTTGCGGGGATACCGCTCAATGACGGTGAGGTAGCGCATATCCTCCGGCACCACAACCTTGCCGTTCTCATAGGGGAACCAGTACTCTCCCAGATAGGCTGGCATGCCCATGTACAGCGCCACCAGCTTGGCCTGCTTGCCGTCGGCGGAGATCTCAATGGGTTCCAGCTTAAAATCCTCCCGCTTCAGGCCGTCCAGGCCGGGCTTGGGGGTACGGATGATCTTGGAGTAGTCGATCTGGGGGTACTCCAGCAGCTCCCCGTCCCTAGCCACAATCCTGCCGTTCTTCATGACCATTACAGGCTGGATCACCTGGAGGGTGTCCAGGAAGACCAGGTCGGCGTACCGCCCCGGGGCCACGGAGCCGACGATCTGATCCAGCTTAAAGCTGCGGGCCGCGTTCAGGGTGCCCATGCGGATGGCCTCAATGGGGCTGATGCCAAAGCCGATGGCCCGGTTCATGTTATAGTTCAGGTGGCCCCGGCGGAAAATGGTGTCCACGGTCAGATTGTCAGTACACAGCATGACGGTGTCCGTGGGCAGGTGGTTGTTCACCATCTCCGGCACCGCCGCCTCCATGCAGGACAGCACGCTGTCCACGCCCTCCCGCAGCATGGGGTTGAGGCCCAGCCGCAGGGCCTGCTCCAGGGAGGTGTAGTCCCAGACGTTATGGGTGTTATAGCTGCCCATCATGGCGAACATATTCACCGGATAGGGATCCTCGTCCAGATACTTGCTGTGGCTGTGGATCTCCTTGCCGATGGACTTGGCGAAGGCCACCTGTTCAAAGACCTCGTCCTTGCCCTCCAAGGCGTCCAGCTCAGGGAACTCCCCCTGGTTGATGCAGGCGTCCATCTTCAGGATCTCCCGGGCGATGTCCCATTTCACCTTTTTGCCGGGGGCCTGGAGATACAGGTTATAGGGCAGCTTGTCCAGGTGGGAGAAGAGGACCTCAGTGGCCCATACGCCGTCCTTCTTGCAGGCGCCCACGTAGTCTTCAATCTCACAGATCAGCGTGGTGGTGCCGTTGGGCACAATGGCCTGAGAGAAGGCCGCCGGAGTGACCAGGTGGGAGTCGATGTGGCAGTGGGCGTCGATAAAGCCGGGGGCCACATACCGGTTCTCCGCGTCCATCACCTCCTTGGGGTGGACCTTGCTCTCGTCCGGGTCAATGGCCACAATCTTTCCCCCGTTGATGAGGATGCTCCCCGGCCGCACCCGGTTGGAGTATACGTCCACGATCCGGGCGTTCTTGATCAGCAGATCCGCCGGCCCCTTGCCGAAAATAGCGTCATAGTTGGCCCGCATCTCCTTAAAATCCGCGCTCTGCTTCATGTCCTTTACTTCCATTGTCCTGTGTCCCCTTTCTGAAATTTGCAGATCCAAATAGATAAATTGTATAAAACAAGCGTTTTGTGTCAATCTTTTATGTTCTGATTATACAAATTTTCAGCTGAAACGGCCATGCGTAAATCCCCATAAAACATATAGAAATCCACACAAATGCGGCATACCCTACAGCCGCCCCCGGGACACCGCTTTTATATAGTCCCGCGGGGCGCAGCCCATGATCTGCTTGAACGTGGTGCTGAAGTGATAGGGGGAGGAGAAGCCCAGAAGCGCCCCAATCTCCTCCACTGTCTTTCCTGCCGCCATCAGGTCGATGGACCGGCGCACTTTGTAGCGGAGAATATACCGGCTGGGGGACAGGCCCAGCACGTCCATAAAGCACTGATAGAGGTAGTTGACGGAGATATTGAGGGTCTGGGCCAGCTTGCTCACCCGGATGGGGGCGGCGATCTGCTCCTGAATATAACAGATGCTCTTTTGGACCAGCTCCCCCTGCCGGGCGGCGGCGGGCCGGACGGAGAAGTGAACTGCCCCCTCTTCCCAGCGGGCCTGGAGCATGTAGAGAAAGATCAGGCGCAGGTCCAGCTCCGCCTGGAGCAGCAGGCCCGGTTCCTTTTTGCGGCGGCTTTCGAAGAGATTGTGGAACAGCCCCGGCACCGGGGGCAGCTCCCCAGGCAGAAAGAGATTCTCCCCCCGCCCCAGCAGCAGCCGGACAAACTCCTTCTGCCGGTATTCCGGCGCGATGTCAAAGTGAATGCTGCAGCACTCCAGGGGCTCCCCCTCAGCCACAATTTCCGTGGTATAAATCTCAAAGGGCTCGAAGAGGAGCAGTGAGCCGGTGGGGCAGGTAAAGGTCCGCCCCTGGAGGGAAAAGCGCAGGGTTCCGCCGGCAATGTAGGTGATCTGGTGGTCACAGATATAGCCCTCCAGGTTGGTGGGGCGGCTGTCCTGCTGCCAGGCGCCGAAGCCCCGCACGGGAAAGGTGAAGTGCCGGAGCAGCTCCTCCAGCCGGTCCCCCTGGTGGGTATCCATGGGGTAGAGAATCTGACGCACAATAACCGCCCTCCCAATCACGCAGGGGCCCCGGAATTTGTTCCGGGGCCCCTGCGGCCCGTTATACGTTCAGCCAGGAATTCCGGTCCAGCTTCCAGAACAGCATCATCAACTGGCGGAACCAGCCCATGGGGTCGGTAAAGCCGTTCTCCTCGCCCAGGCGCTTCAGATTCTTGGCCTCGGCGGCGAAGGACGCCCCGTCCAGGTCGCTGATCACCCCGGCCAGGGGGAGCTGGAGGGCCCCTCTGCGCTGGCCGCTGGTGTAAACGGCGTATCCGCCGGGGCAGCGGTCCACCTCTTTGGCCGCCAGGAGCATGTCGTCCAGGTTCCGCCCCACTGCGGCGATATAGGGGGCGGGGGACTGGTTGGTGATGGCAAAGCCCCCCTCCCTTACCAGGTAATCCTTGGTAAAGGTGCTGATCACATGGCGTTCCCCGTTGGGATAGCGCTGGATGACCCACAGGTAGGAGGCGTCGTCCGGGCACACAATGGAACCGTTTTTCACCGGCATCCACAGATCCTCGTACCAGTTGTACTCGCCAGGTACGCCCTCGTTGAACACCCGCACCAGGCGCTGGCTGTCCCCATCTCTTGACTCCAGATACTGGGTCTCCACGTCCGCCAGGGTCAGGCCGTCCAGGCCGGGGCCCCGGCTGTCCTTCAGGGGGCTGTAGTCAAAGCCCTCCAGCTGGATGGTCAGCTTACCGTCCTTGGCCACCATACGGCCGTTCTGGAAGACGTACTGGGGCCGGCGGATCTGGCTCAGGTCCTTCAGGAAGATGAGATCCGCCCGGCGGCCCGGGGTGACGGAGCCGATCTCGTGCTCCAAGTGCAGCCCCTGGGCGATGTTCAGGGTGGCCAGCCGGATGGCCTGGATGGGGTCCATCCCCATGTCGATGACCGTCTGGACAATGGCGTCCATATGGCCCGCCTCCATCAGGTACTCCAGTGCCAGGCCGTCGGTACACACGCCGATGTGGTCGGTGGGCAGGCCCTTCTCAATGACCTGGGGCATAAGCTTGGTCACGTTCTGAAGCACGCCGTACCCCTGGCGGATCATGGTCAGATGCCCTGCCCGCAGGTCCATCATCAGATCCTCAAACTCAAAGGCGTCATGCCCCGCCACGCTCCCCGCCGCGGGGAAGAGGTTGAACTCCTGCTCCCGTTTGCTCCACCGGGCGTGGGAGAGCTGCATTTTGCCATTGGCCTGGGCGTCCGCCAGCTGCTCAAAGGTGTCGGGCGTCCCGGCGCAGTATTTATAATGGTTGAACTCTCCCAGGGCGAAAACCCCGTCCCATTCCAGCAGTTCTTTCACTACCTTGGGGTCCACCTTTTTGGCCGGGGCCTCCAGATAGAGCCGGAAGGGCAGCTCCTCCCGCTTTTGGAAGAGGATCTTTGCGTTTTCCAGGGCCTTTTCCCGGGAGGCGCTGCACAGATCCAGGAATTCCGCCACCACCGCCGTGGTCCCGAAGGGACAGATCACCTCCGCCAGCTCCTTGGGGGTGACCAGCTCGGTGTCCACGTGCATATGGCCGTCGATGAGGCCGGGCGCCACATACATCCCCTGGCCGTCAAAGCGATCCCTGGCCAGGGCCACGGTGTCCCCATCCGGGTTGAGGGCCACAATAGAGCCCTTGTGGATCAGCAGGCCTCCATCGTAGGTATCTCCCACGTACACGTCCACAATCTTTACATTGGTGATGGCCAGATCCGCGGGCTGCTCTCCCTTGACCACCGCGAACAGCTCCCGCAGGTCTTGTTCCCGCTGTTTCTTATCCAACGCACACATATTGAAACGCTCCCTTCCTTACTTGATGGGCTCCAGGAAGGCCTGGAAATGGCGCATGATGGGGGGCTCCCAGGTGATGCGGTAGCCGTGCTTGATCTCGTGGGCGCGGGCCTTGATATTGATCAGGGCGTCGCAGATCACGTCCAGGTGGGCCTGGGTGTACACACGGCGGGGAATGGCCAGACGGGTGAACTCCGCAGTGGCTTTCAGCTGCTCGTTGGTGTCCGGGTCGTTGCCCAGCATGAAGGAGCCAATCTCACAGGAACGGATCCCAGCCTCCTTGTACAGCTCCACCGCCAGCACATGGGCGGGGAACTCGGTATAGGGGATGTGGGGGAACATGGCCTGGCCGTCCACAAAGACGCCGTGGCCTCCCACCGGGCTCTGATAGGCGATCCCGGCGTCGTCCAGCCGGGCGGCCATGTACTCCATCTGGCCGATGCGGTACTTCAGGTAGTCGTCCTCCACGCCCTCCTGCAGGCCCACGGCCAGGGCGTCCAGATCCCGGCCGTTGAGGCCGCCGTAGGTGACAAAGCCCTCAAAATTAATGCAATTGGACTTGATGGCCGGGATCAGGGGGCTGCTGCCGTCCTTCACGCCGATGAGGCCGCCCATATTCACAATGGCGTCCTTCTTGGAGGACATGGTAAAGGTGTCCGCGTAGGAGAACATCTCCTTCACAATCTCCCGGATGGACTTGTGGGCGTAGCCCTCCTCGTCCCGCTTGATGAAGAAAGCGTTCTCCGCATAGCGGGCGGCGTCGATGTTCAGAGGGATGCTGTACTTTTTGCACATCTGGGACACCTGGCGGATGTTCTCCATGGACACGGGCTGTCCGCCGGCGCCGTTGTTGGTGACGGTGAGCACCACCACGCCGATCTTATCCGCGCCGTGCTCCAGAATGCACCGTTCCATGGCCTCCAGGTCCATGTTGCCCTTGAACTTAGCCCGCAGGGCGGGGTCCTTGGCCCGGGGGTCCACGCAGTCCAGGGGACGGCCGCCGGAGAGGATGATGTGGGCCCGGGTGGTATCAAAGAACAGGTTGGAGATGGCGTACTTGCCCTCCCCCATGAACAGGGGCATGAGCACCTTCTCCGCCGCCCGGCCCTGGTGGGTGGGCTGAATGTACTCAAAGCCGAAGATCTCCTTGGCGGACGCCTGAAGGCGGAAGTAGCTGGACGCGCCGGCGTAGGCCTCGTCCCCCCGCATCATGGCGGACCACTGGTTCTGGCTCATGGCGTTGGTCCCCGAGTCGGTGAGCAGGTCGATGTAGCAGTCCTCCCCCTTCAGGTTGAACATATTGTACCTGGCCTCGGCCAACTTGGCCTCCCGCTCCTCCCGGGTGAGGATGCGCAGGGGCTCGACCATTTTGATGCGGAACGGCTCGGCGATGTACTTGACAGACATATTGATTTCCTCCATTAAACATAATGAATTATATGGGAGTTTGGCCCCCGGTCTGTTGGGCGGTCCGGCCGTCACTCGCGTCTTGTTGCGCTGGCTTTCTACCTTGCTTCGGGTTGGAGCCAGTTTTCCTCCGGAGACTCCGGGATGACAGGCAGCAGGAGATAGGATGGATGCGCTCCCGTGTGGTAAATGTCATACTGGGTGGTCTCCAGGGGCGGGATAAAGGTGATAAAGTTAAACTCCGTATTACAGATATTTTTCAGCACAATCTCAATCCGGTGTCCCTTTTTGAAGCAGCGGGAGATGGTCATAATCTCCAGCACGAACTGGTTAATCTCCCCGGGGACCAGGGGCACGCTCCTGGAGTGGTCGTGCCGGGGGGCCCAGGGCTGCTCCTTTTCAAACCCGGTGAGCCGGTGGGAGGCCCGCAGGCTGCCGGAGGTGATGTACTGCCGGCTGCCCTGCTCATCCACGTCGTTGAGCAGGATATTGAACTGGGCGTCGGCGGTGTTCAGCGCTGCGGAGAGATACAGGGTCAGGGGCCCGGTGACCTCCGTGTCCTCCGGCAGGGGGTTGGTGCTCCAGCTCAGGCCGGGCACCTCCCGGGGGTAGACGGGCTGCTCCGTCAGAGGGGACCGGAAAACCAGGGTGTCCGGCCCCTCCCCCTCCCCGGGGGTGAAGTCCATCCGCCCGCCGGCGCGCAGGTACAGCTTTTTCCACTGTGTCCGGGCCAGGGGCCACTCGTGCTCGTAGCGGTACTTCCCCGTGGCCTCCACCTTCAGCTTGATGGGCGGCTCGTCCATGATGCCGGTGTCCACGCCCTTGAGCCAGTAGTCATACCACCGCAGGTACTCCAGCGTCAGTGCGCGGTGGGGCAAAAACAGGTCGTCGTGGGACTCGGGGCAGAGCACCTTGCGGGGAATAGAGGGGTCGCAGTGGTTGAACACGTAGAAAGGCCCCTGGGTGAACCGGCCCCGGTCGTAGTACTCGCTGCCCAGATACATAGGGATCTTGATCTTGTCCACGAAGTTGGTCAGGGTACGCTCGAACCAGAAGTCGTCGTCGCAGTTGTGGAGAATGATGTCAAAGAAATAGCTCTGGTGCCGGGGGGGCCAACAGCTGAGCACCCGGGTCAGCAGGGCGCTGGCCTTGACATCCGGGTCCTGAAGGCGCCGCTCCACCTTTTCCTTCAGCTCCTCCTCGGTATAGTGCCGCTCCGACCAGGACATCTGGTTATTGGCGGGACAGAAGTGGTTGTAGAGGAAGGAGCGGTCAAAGAAAGCGCCCCCCACATAGTTGTGGTGGTACAGGCTGTCCAGCACCTCGCACATCATAATGGCTTTCAGATGGGGGGGCTGGAGGGCCGCCACAAAGGGCTGGAGAATAGAGAAGTAGGAGATGCCGATCATGCCGATGTTTCCGGTGCACCAGGGCTGCTCCGCCAGCCACTCGATGACGTCGCAGCAGTCCTCCGCCTCCTGCCGGCCGTACAGGCCGTCCCACTGCCCCTCCGACTTGCCCACCCCCCGGGCGTCGGGAATGCACACCACATAGCCGCACTGGACGTAGTATTCCACATCCCCGGCCTCAATGGTGTGATCCATCAGCACGGTCTTGAACTGAAGGGGGGCCCGGTCCAGCGTCTGCACCGACTTTCCGTAGGAGGAGTAGGCCACCAGGCCGGGGAACCGCTCCCCCGCCGGGGCGTCCGGCCGATAGATATCCACCATCAGCCGCACCCCGTCCCGGGTATACATGGGCACATCCTCTTCTTTGATCACCTGATAGACGGGCTTGGACAGGTTTTCCAGCCCTCTGGCGTACCGCTTGTCCCAGTACTCCGGCATCTTGTCATAATCTCTGCCGCTGTAGTTGTCAGCCATGCGCTTCCCCTCCTGACCAGTCCGTCCAGCGATCCGCCGGCGCCGCCGGCACGATCGGCAGCAGCAGATGGGCGGGATGGGCGGCGTCGTGGTAAAATTGGAACCGGGTGAATTTTGTGCCGGGCAGCACGCCGGAGGTCAGCCCCGAGGAGAACAGCCGGGGGATGGTGACAAAATCCGTAAAGGAGTAGCTCTCCGCGTCGCAGGCTTTCAGCTCCACCTCCAGCCGGTGTCCGGCCTTGAACACGTGACAGACAGGGTTCATGCCGATGACATACTCATAAATCTCGCCCTGCGCCACCTCCAGGGGGTGGAACACATCGTGAACCGGCTCCCCCGGCTTGCTCTGCGCCGTCAGCCCCCGCAGGCTGGCCTTCAAATAGCCGTCGGACAGGAGCAGGCGGGTACCGTCCGGCCGGTGGTCCCACAGCTTTACCACAAAAATGGCGTCGTCCTGGTCCACCGCGCTGTACAGGGTCACGGAGACGGGCCCGGACAGCTCCATATCCTCCTCCATAGGCTGCGTGGCGTATTTCACCGCCGGCAGGTTACGGGAGAACTGGGATTTATAGATGGGGGGCTCATGGTACAGCTCCTCCGGCGTCTCTCCCTTGGGCCCCTGGAAAGACAATTTGCCCTCTCCCTGAAAATACAGGGACTTAAAGTGCATTCCCTTGGGGGGAAAGGTCTCCTCGGTGCGGACTTTGTTTTCCCCGGTGACATAGAGCTTCACCGGCGGCTCGTCCATAATGCCGTTTTCCACGCCTTTCAGCCAGTGGTCGTACCAGCGCAGCATCTCCCCGTTGGGCTCCTCAAAGGGGGTGTGCCGGTCCACCGGGTGGCCCAGCAGCATCAGCTTCCGGGGCGCGGTGCAGTCCGGGTCCAAAAAGGCCCGGATGGCGCCGAAGGTGCTGCGGCCGAACTCATAGCACAATGTGGCGCAGTACATGGGGATTTTAATGTCCTTGAGCTTGTTTTGGGTACTCCGCTTCTCCCAGAACTCCCCGGGCTTGTTGTGGAGAATGATGTCCACCAGCCAGGGAAAGTGCCGGGGGGGCACGGTGTCCATGGTGCGGTAAAGATAGGGATCGGACTGGACCGCCGGGTCCTTCAGGCTCTCTTTCATGGCCGCCAGCAGCGTCTCCCAGTCCATCTCCGCCTCCGCGTCCGACATGGCGTTGATCATGGGGATGGTGCTGGTAAAGGGCAGGTAGTAGTTGGACAGGGCTCCGCCGGGATAGCACTCGGCGTACAGATCGTCCACCAGGTCGATGGGCATAATGGCCTTCAGGTGCGGGGGCTGGAGCGCGGCCACCATGGGCTGAATCCGTCCGGCGGTGCCGCAGCCCAGCATTCCCACCTTCCGGGAGCACCAGTCCTGCCAGGCCGCCCACTCCACGGCGGCGGCGCAGTCCTTTTGGTCCTGTTCGCTGTACAGGCCCCGCCAGACGCCCTCCGAGGTGCTGATGCCCCTGGGGTTGACCAGTACCACCGCATAGCCGTGCTCCACCCAGAAGTCGATGCCGCTGATCTCAATGGACAGATCGTCCATACACTGGCCCAGCTTGAGGGGTTTCCGGCCGCGGCCCACCGCCTGTACTTCTTTGCCAAAGGCGCTCCACCCCACCAGGGCCGGAACCGGCTCCTCTCCGTCAGGGCGGTATACGTCCGCTTTCAGGCGCACGCCATCTGAAAGGGCGATATGCCGGTTGCGCTCAATTTTCATACGCTTCACTCACCCTTTTGTGTTCAATTTGGCCGGGCGGCGGTCCGGCAGAACGCCGTCCGGCCAGGGGGGTCCGATTGATTACTTTGCGCTGCTCTTGCCGTACTGGGCTTCCAGCTCCTTCTCCCGCTCCACCCAGGGGGCGTAAGGCTCCCGGATCTTCGCGTGCATGTCGATGCCCTTGGTCTTCTTCAGCCAATAGGCCCGGGCCTCAATGACAGCGTAGCCGCCGATCAGGGCCACGGCCAGAATGCCGATCTGGAGGCCGTTCAGGCCGCGGAAGAGCTCAATACCGTACTCAAAGGACAGGTAAGTAGTGCCTACGGCCAGAACCAGATTCAGCCAGTGGGGAATCTTGCTCATAAAGCAGTGCTCATAGCTCAGGGGGTAGTACTTCTTTACCACGAACAGGGGGAAGATGCCCAGCTGGCCCAGGAACATGGTGGAACAGGTGCCGGCGGCCAGGATGGTGGGCAGGTCCAGCTGGGGAATGATAATGGCGATCACAGAAATGGTGGTGGTAAACCAGATACCGCCGTAGGGGGCGTTATACTTGTTCATCTTGCCCAGGCCGGCGGGGAGGATGTAGTCCCGGGCGGAGGCCATGTCCTGGAATCCGATCATCAGCATGGTGCCGTTCAGGGTGGTGGCCACGGCCAGCAGCGCGCCGCCGGTGATGAAGAAGGTCAGCCAGGCGGGGCTGAGGAAGCTGGCGGCCACGTCGCCGATGGAGCCCGTGGGGCCAGGGTGGATGTTCTCCGTGCCGGCCACGCCGATGGCCACATAGGCGAAGATGGCGTAGACCACGCTGGTGCCCAAAGTGGCGATGATGAAAGCCAGGGGGATGTCGCGGCCGGGGTTCTCCACCTCTTCCGCGAAGGCGATCACCGAGTTGCCGCCCATCAGGGTGGAGTTGAGCAGGCCCAGGCAGGCATAGACCGTGCCCAGCTGGAAGGTGTTGCCCAGCACCTGGCCCAACGTAATGTTGGCGGGCTTGATATGGGGGATGCCGCCGAAGATGAATACCGCCAGGGCAACCAGCAGAATGCCCACGCATACCGTCTGCGCGATGCCGCTGATGCGGGCGCCGAAGGTGCCCAGGGTGGCGAAAATCAGGGCGCAGGCCACAGCCGCCCAGGTCTGGGGAATGGCGGGGAAGAGCATATTTACGTACTGTCCGCAGGTCAGGGAGAGCACCGCGATGTTCATGGTGCCGTGGACGATGTTCTTCAGCGTCAGGAAGATGGCGCAGGGATAGGGGAGCATCCGGCTGGTGTGCATGTAGTCGCCGCCGTTGGCGGGCAGGGCGGAGCTCATCACCAGAGAGGGCAGCATCCGCAGGCAGACATAGATTGCAGCCACAATGAAGACCCATACCAGCGACTTGCCCACCATGCTCACCGCAATGGGGGTGGTGGTGAAGATACCGGCGCCGATGATTGAGCCGATACCCATGCAGATTACCAGAAGCATGTTCATCTTCTGCTTGCCTTGTTGCTTCTTTTCCATCAATCACACCTCGTTCTCTTTTCTCAGCGCCCGTGTTCAACCGCTGTACCTAAGGCGCTCCATGGTAAGTTCGGATGGATGCGAGGTTATACGCTGTGGGCTGTTTGCAAGCTTGCCGGGTTGCTGGTTTCATTATACGGGGACCCCGCTTTTTTGAACATGGCCAATTCCTTATGTGTTTTATACAATTCTTTACTGCTCTCCTCCCACTTTCTGGTCAAAGCAACGGAAAAATTCTGTAAAATCAAGAGGTTCCGCCACAAAGAAAATACTTTGCGGCGGAACCTCTTTTGCGGATTTCATATTAGGACGCTTGACCCGTGCATCTCCCGCACAGCCTGTATTCATAATTGGGGAATACAGGTCCTTACAATGTTCCGCAGGCGATGCGGTTGATATAATTTCTTGGGGAGCAGCCCATGATCTGCTTGAACGCCTTGCTGAAGTGGTAGAGAGACGAGTACCCCAGCCGCTCCGCCACCGCCTCCACGCTCAGCCCGGAGGTGGTGAGCATCTCCACCGACAGCCGGATTTTGTACTGCTGGATATACCGGCTGGGCGGAGTCTCCAGCACATCCACGAAGCATTTATAGAGATAGTTCTCGCTGATGCTCAGGGAAGCACTCAGGTCGCCCACCCGGAGAGGGCTGTCCACATGGGCCTGGATATACTGGATGCTCTGCCGGACCACCTCCATCTCCCGGGCGGAGGTGGGCTTGGCGTAGGTGACAGACACCTGTCCCTTGGGCCAGCGGGAACGCAGCATATACAGACAGGCTAGGCGCAGGTGGGCGGCCACCTGTAAAATCATCCCCAGGTCCCGGTCGGTGTGGCAGCGGTACAGATCCTGAAACATGCCGTCCATGGGGGGCAGCTCCGCAGGCTGAAAGACATTGCCCCCATCCCGCAGCAGGCACTGGACAAATTCCCGCTTGCGGTACTCCGGGTTGACATCAAAGTGGATGGAATAGCAAATCAACGGCTCCTCCGACTCGTCCAGCTGGGTGATATAGTCCACAAAGGGCTCCACCAGAATCAGTGAGCCCCGGCGGCAGTCATACTCCCGCCCCCGGGTGGAGAACTTCACCCCGCCTCCCGCTACATAGGCCAGCTGAAAATCACAGATGTAGCCCTCTACTACCGGGGTCTCCCGCTCGGTCTGCCACAGGCCGAACCCGTTGATCGTAAAGTCAAATTCCTGCAGCAGCTCCGCCAGCTCGTCTGAGTGGGTGGAGTCCATAAAGGGATATCTCAATTCTTTCGCCATACGCAACCCCCGCGTTTCCTTTGGTGCAAAACGATTTGTCACAATATGGGTATCCTATGGAATTATACAAAATATATAAAGAATTGTCCATGTAAAAATCTGTATTACTGCATTATAATTAAACTGCCAGCCGTGTTCAGAAATAAATGGCAAAACGGAGGTCCTTTTGTATGGAATCGTATCAAGTCATCCTTCGGGGCGGAACCCCCCTCGGTATGGCCGCGGGAACAGATATCGCCGTCTCTGGCGGCAAAATCGCCGCGGTTGGTCCAAGCCTTCCCGGCCGGGCAGAGCTGGAAATTGACGCCGCCGGAACACTCATCTCCCCCTCCTTCGTGGACTCCCACATGCACCTGGACAAGGTGCTCACCGGTCTGGAGGAGGATGCTACCGACACCTGGGCCGCCGTGCAGATCATGCTGCGCCACGCCAAGAGCCTGCCCAGAGACCAGGTGCGGGAGGATGTAAAGCGCCGGGCCCGGCAGGTTATCGACTGGGAGATCGCCCATGGCTCCTCCACGCTGAAATCCCACGTATACTGCAACGGCATCTGGGGCCTGGAGTCGGTCTATGCCCACCGGGAGCTGAAGGAGGAATATGCCGGCCGGGCGGATATTCTCAACATCGTCCCCTGGCCTGACGACGGGGACAGCGCGCTGATTGACCAGCTGGACCAGCTGGCCCGGCAGGGCTGTGTGGACTTCATCGGCGGCTTTCCCTATGGAATGCCGGATTATCGGGCGCGGATTGACGCCATCTTCCGCAAGGCGGAGCAGTTCTCCCTGCCCATCGACCTCCATGTGGACGAGAAGGACATCCCTGACGCCAACGCCTTCGCCTACATCTGCCAAAAGACCATTGATACCAGGATGGAGGGCCGGGTGACCTGCGGCCACCTCACCACCCTCAGCGCCCTGCCGGACGAGGAGGCAAAGCCGCTCATCGAGCTGGCTGCCCAGGCAAAGATAAACGTCATCACCCTCCCCTCCTGCAATATGTACCTGCGGGGACGGGAAGATGCCCAGCCCATCCGACGGGGTGTCACCCGTATCCACGATTTCCTCCAGGCCGGGGTAAACATCGCCTATGCCTCAGACAACATTCGGGACCCCTTCCGCCCCTTCGGCAATGGAGATATGCTGGAGGAGGGGCTCTTCACCGCCCAGGTCATGCAGTACGGCACCCGGGACGCCTTGGACAAGGTCTTCCATATGGGCACCTATGCCGCCGCTCAAAACTGCCTGCTCACCGGTTACGGCCTGGATACGGGCTGCCGGGCCGATCTGACTGTCATCGACGCCCCAACCCCCTCCGACGCCCTGAAATCTCTCAGCCGCCGGCTGTGGGTGCTTAAAGACGGCCGGGTGGTCGCCCGGGACGGCGTTCTGGTCTAAGCGCCCGTATTCAGTCCCTAACCTCTCATGGGGTATATCTGGCCGGAGACACCCCTCTTTTTTCACCGGATTTCCGGTCCTTATCCCTTGGCGCGGGCTGTAACGAATTGTAACTATTTTTGTAACAATTTGGAATCTACAGCGGCAGATTCACCGGCCTGGTTTTCTCCAAACCCGTTGCGGCACAATGACTTTCGCGATTCGACAAAAGTTTTTCTTGCAAATTGGGCGAAAATAAGTTACAATATGGTTACAATCCGGTACGCACAAGTAACAGATTGTAAACAGTTCAGTAACAGGAGGTACCCCAATTATGCAGAAGCGAGTGTCCTGCCTGGTGCTCAGCCTGGCTCTTGGTTTGAGCCTGAGTGCCCATGCGGCCGCCGCCGAGAGCAGTATCGGTGTTATTGTGGATGAGACCGAGCTGGCTCCTACCACAATAACCAGAGCCGTAGAGTGCAGCACCTATGTGGCCTATTGGCCCGTTGTATCCGCCATGTACCCCGACGCCACCGCGGTGTGGGAGAATGGCGAAGCTGTCGTCCGGGCGGAGGGCCTGACCCTTCATATCCGCCCCGGCGCCCAGTATCTGGTCGCCAACGGCCGCTATCTCTACGTTCCCGAAGAGATACAGATTGAGGAACAGAGTATCCTGGTCCCCGCGCGTGTACTGGCTCAGGCCCTTGGCGCCCAGGTCTACTGGGATGGAGAGACTCAGACAGTCTCCTTTGTATCCGACACCGGCCCGATTCCCTCTGACGAGGCCACTTACAACAGCGAGGATCTCTACTGGCTCTCCCGCATTATCTCCGCCGAGAGCGGCAACCAGAGTCTGGAAGGGAAAATCGCCGTGGGCAACGTAGTGCTCAACCGTGTGGCCAATTCCAAATTCCCCAATACGGTGAAGGATGTTATTTTCCAGAAAAACCAGTTTACTCCCGCCGGCAGCGGCGCCATCAACCAGGAGCCCAACGCAGAGAGCGTCATTGCCGCCAAGCTGTGTCTGGAGGGGGTCAACACCGCAGGCAACAGCCTGTACTTCATCAACCCCAACACCTCGCCCAACAGCTGGGCCAGCCGCAATCGGGTCCGGGTGGCCACCATTGGCTCCCACGCCTTCTTTGCCTAATGAGTAAAAATCACCCCAACCGTCCCAGCGCCTGTGCCGTGCTGGGGGGTTGGGGTTTTTGTATGCCCTTGTCTGCGTATTGAATCCGCAGCGTGCTTAAACTTAAAATAGATCCGTCTTCTTCAGCACAACAGCCACGATTCCGATGATACCGCCGGCAATGACCAGAGGGAACCACCAAAACTGGTCTAGGGGCAGCCCCGCTACGTTCATGCCGTAGAAGCCGAAGACAATGTTGGGAATGGTGAGCAAAATGGTGATGGAGGTGAGCACCTTCATAATCACATTCAGGTTGTTGGAGATCACCGACGCGAAAGCGTCCATCATGCCGGAGATAATGGAGGAGTAAATATTGGCCATCTCAATGGCCTGCCGCACCTCGATCAGCACATCCTCCAGCAGGTCATGATCCTCCTCATAGAGGGTAATAATCCGCCCCCGGAGGATCTTTTCCAAAGTGACCTCGTTGGCCTTGAGAGAGGTATTGAAGTAGACCAGGGACTTTTCCAGATCCAGAAGCTGAATCAGCTCCTTGTTCCGCTGGGATTTATAGAGCTGGCGCTCCATATAGCTGTAGATCTTGTCAATCTGCTTCAGGTACTGGAGGAAGCGCTTGGCCACCCGCAGCAGCATGTACAGGATAAAGCTGGTGCGCTTCTGGGTCTCCGCATTGCGGACCAGTCCGTCCTGAAAGTCCTTGATAATGGAGGACTCCTTGAGGCAGACAGTGATAATGTGCTTCTCCGTTACGATGATGCCAAGGGGCAGGGTGGAGTACACCACAGCGTCGTCCTTCTCCACCGCCGGCACGTCGATGATCAGCAGCGTCTGTCCGTCCTCGGTGTCAATGCGGGAGGTCTCCTCCTCGTCCAGGGCGGCCCGGAGGAAGGAGGGCTCCACCGCCAGCGTCGCCGCCACGGTGTTGAGCTCATCCTCGCTGGGGTAGGTGAGATTAACCCAGCAGCCGTCCTGAAGGGTGTCCAGCCGCTGCATCTTTCCGTCAATGGTCTTATGAATAGTAAGCATTTTCCTCACGCCTTTCCCGGCGGGTCGGGCCAAAAAGGCATAAAAAACCCGCGCGTTCTGTTGTCTCCGTCCGGCGCGCGACGCGGGCGCACCGGCACAGCGGCTACAGTCCACACGGTGTGACAGCCCTTATCGGGTGAAGCCGGTGATCCGCGCCGCTCTTTTCCTGTTTCGTTTTCGACTCCATGGGTCGCTGTTCACGGCGCATATCACTCCTTGTATCTCAAAACATATCAGAAGACGGCCTGCCGGCCTCTGACGCTTTATTATACCCCCCCGCTCCCGGGATTGCAAGTACAATACTTTTCAAACACAGAAATTCCCGCGGACGGCGGGCCGCCCTCAGCCTTGACACAGTCCTCCCTCCTGTGGGATAATCCTCTCACGAGATTGGAACGGAGGTGATCCCCCTTGCGGATTCTTGTTGTGGACGGACAGGGCGGCGGACTGGGACGGCAGCTGGTGGCCGCCTTGAAGGAGCGATGCCCCGCCACAGAGATTTTGGCTGTGGGGACCAACAGCGCCGCCACCGCCGCCATGCTCCGGGCCGGCGCGGACAGCGCCGCTACAGGGGAAAACGCGGTCAAAGTCTGCTGCGCCAGGGCGGACGTGATTCTGGGCCCCATGGGCATTGTCATTGCCGACGCCATGCTGGGGGAGATTACGCCCGCAATGGCCGCCGCCGTGGGCCAGAGTCCGGCCAAGCGTATTTTGATCCCCGTCAGCCAGTGCGACACCACCGTGGCCGGCGTACCGGATCTGTCCATGGCAAAGCTGGTCCAGAGCGCGGTGGAGCTTCTGCGGGGAATGCTGCCCTGAGTGGCCCAAAAGCTGGCCGCGCAAAAGGAGGACACCGGAAACCGACGGCTTCCGATGTCCTCCTTTGTGTTTCCTTAGTTTTGGGCCTGCCGGCCCTTCTCCGCCCTGCGGGGATGGCCCAGCTTGACGCAGCACATGATTACGCCGAAGAGGAACCAATAGACGAACATATTCCGAGGGTAGAACCAGGTGTACTCCGCAATACCGATGACCAGGATCCCTCCAAAGGCGCCCAGAGCCGCGGCCAGAATATGCCGCACCTGCCGGTCCATGGTCTGGTAATAGGCCTTCAGGCCGCACTTCACCCCGTAGGCCAGCACCGCCAAATAAGAGATCAGCCCCAAAATGCCGGTCTCCCCCCACATTTGCAGGTAGTTGTTGTGGGTGTGGATGGGGAAGCTGCCGTCAAACATGGCAGGGTAACCCCGGAACACCCGCTGCATCACGTCGCTGCCCAGGCCCACGCCCCGATACCAGTAATCGCCCATCAGTTCCGCCGTGGCGTCGTAGATGGCGAAGCGGTAGCTGGTGGAGGAGTCCTTCAGATTGCCGATGGTGAGAATACGGTTGTAGATGGTCTCCGGCAAAAAGGGAATGGCGCACAGGCCCAGGACAATCATCAGAGGCACCAGCCGCCAGTTTTCCAGCGCCAGGAAGATCACCACCGCCAGACACAGTCCAATCCATCCAGACCGGGAGTAGGTAAACCCGATCGCCGCCACGCAGGGCACCAGGGCCAGGAACGCCCACAGCTTCCCCCGCCAGGTCTTGGCACACAGCACCAGGGCCAGATCCAGGGGGATGAGCATCACCAGCACCTCAGCAAAATTGTTGGGGTTGTCAAAGAAGGAGTACACCCGCCCCGGCATCCCGGCGTTCAGGCGCAAATCCTGCTGGGAGGCCACAATCTCAACCCCCACATAGCCCTGGTAGCACCCATACAGGGCCGCCACCGCCACGCCGACGACGACCAGTGCAATGACCAGCTTCAGCTGCTGAGGCTTATGGATGGAGCTCACCACCAGAAGCATCAGCAGAAAGGAGATCACGTGGAAGGAGAAAAAGCGCATGGACAGCTTGGTGGACAGGCTGATGGCCAGAGCGCTGCCGATACAGATGAGATAAAGGGGCAGATACGGACCGAAGAAAGCGGGTTCCAGCCGGCGCTTGGGCCGGACGGCGCTGCCCACCGCAAAGAGAGCCGCAACCCCAAAGGCCCCCAGCAGGCCGTAGAAATTGTTCCACCTGTCGTGTGGGACCACCAGCATCACCAGCATCAGCAGCCCTAGGAAGAAGAAGCTGACCCCCCCCATGGCGGACACCGTCTGGAAGGCTACGCTGCCGTTCCAGATTTTCTCCCCTTTTCGGTAGAGCCAACGGGCCAGGGCGCAGGGGAAGTTTACAATTACTGTAAATAGAGTGTGGCTTAGGCTGCCGGGCCAGTATCTGGGCAGGGTTCCCTCCCGGCTCAGGAAAGCACAAACCCCACTCCCCTTTGTCCAGTTTGCGGCGGCGCCGCCCATCCACTCCAGCGCGCGGCCCACAACACTTTTCCCCCAGGCCCTGGACAACGCCGCCCACAGTCCGGCAATCAGACGGATCAGGACGCTGTTTTCTATCACTGCCATCGGTATATCCTCCCTACGCCTGACGGCGTTTCCAGGGCGCTCTCATACGCCCTCCCGCCGGTTCATGGCCTGCCCGTAAACTCCAAAGGTCTGCGCCATCCACTTGTTAATCTCAAAGCGCTCCTCAACGGTCTCCAGCGCACGGCGCCGGCACCGCTCCAGAAGATTTTTGTCCTCCATCAGGCGCCTCATGGCATCCGACATGGACACCGGGTCGTCATAGGCCACCAGCAGGCCGCAGCGGGTGTCGTCGTTGACAATGTCCCCATTGCCCGCCATATCCGTGGCGATGACAGGCAGGCCCGCGGCCATGGCCTCAATGATGAGATAGGACAGCGCCTCATGCTCGGAGGAGTTGACGTACAGATCCGCCCCCTTGTAGAGGTTCTTGATGTCCTTCCGGAAGCCGATAAAGCGGACGCAGTCCTCCAGGCCCAGTTCTTTTACCTGGTTCTGGGTCTGCTCCAGCAGAGGGCCGTCTCCCGCCAGCACCAGGGTGAAGGGCGTCTGGGTAATGGCAGTCAGCCGCTTGACGGAGTCAATCAGATATTTGTGGCCCTTGTCCGCCGCGAAGCGGGAGGCGCACAGCATCACAAATTGGTCCTCCGGCAGGCCCAGCTCCTGCCGCAGGGTGGACTCGCTCCGGTCCCCCGCCCACACCGCCGGGTCCACCGCGTTGAAGACCACCTCAATTCGATCGCCGCTCCAGCCGTTGGCGATGAGCTGCTCCTTGCCCCGGTTGCATACGGCGATAATCCGGTCCTGCCGCTTGTCCAGCCAGCGGTTGGACAGCCGGGTGATTGGGTCATTTGCCATAACAAAGTGGCTGGTATACACTACCTTCAGGCTGGGGCAGTATTTCTTGGCCAACAGGGCGGTGTAGTGCTCCCGCAGGTAGTGGCAGTGGACCAGATCGATGTCCCAGGCCTTACACAGCTCCGCCAGCTCCTTAGCCGCCCGGAAGTCGAACCGGCGGCGCATCTCAATCCGCCGGCAGGGCACCCCCAGCTCCTGGAGCCGCTCCACCAGCAGCCCCTCCACGTTGTAGGCAAAGTGGGCCTCGATTTTGTTGTGGTCCAGATAGCGGACCAACGTCTCCACATAGCGCTCTGTACCGGCCTTGCCTGCAAAATTCAGCAGATAGAGGACCTTTATCATAGAAGGAGTTCTCCTTTACCAATCGTTTCCTAGGCAAACCGCCTGTCTTTTTATTTTACCGTCATCCGTCCGGTTTGTCCACCGTTTCTTCCCAATTTGCGAAAATTCAAGGGATCCCTGCCGCCACACAGGCGGCAGGAACCCCTTGAACCGTTGCGTTTTGCTGTAAATTATTTGCCCACGATTTCGGCGGTATCCTTGGCGATCATCAGCTCCTCGTTGGTGGGGATGAGCAGCACCTTGACCTTAGAGCCGGCGGCGGAGATCACCGCCTCCTTGCCCCGGACCTGGTTGGCCTCCGCGTCCATCTCCACACCCATAAACTCCAGCCCGGAGGCGATGGCCATACGGGTGTTGGCGTCGTTCTCGCCCACGCCGGCGGTGAAGATGATGGCGTCCACCCCGCCCATAGCGGCGGCATAGGCGCCCACGAATTTGCGCACGCTGTACTGGAACGCCTCCAGCGCCAGCGCGGCCCGCTGGTTGCCGTTATTGGCGGCCTCCTCCAGGTCGCGGAAGTCGGAGGACACGCCGGAGATGCCCTGCACGCCGGACTTTTTGTTCAGAACATTCAGCATCTCCTTGATGTCCATGTTATACTTGGTCATCAGGTACTCCAGGATCCCCGCGTCCAGATCGCCGGAGCGGGTGCCCATGGGTACGCCGGCCAGGGGAGTGAAGCCCATGGTTGTGTCTACGCTCTTGCCGCCGTCCACAGCGGTGATGGAGGAGCCGTTGCCCAGGTGGCAGGAGATCAGCTTCAGGTCCTCAATCTTCTTGCCCAGCATAGCGGCGGCACGGCCAGCCACATACTTGTGGGAAGTGCCGTGGAAGCCGTACCGGCGGACCTTGTCGTTCTCGTAGTACTCATAGGGCAGGGCGTAGATATAGCTCTTGGCCGGCATGGTCTGGTGGAAGGCGGTGTCGAACACGGCCACCATGGGCACGCCGGGCATTACCTTCTCGCAGGCCTTGATGCCGGTGAGGTTGGCAGGGTTGTGCAGGGGGGCCAGGGGGATGCACTCCTCCATGGCGGCCATGACCGCGCTGTCAATCTTCACGGACTTGGCAAATTTCTCGCCGCCGTGGACCACCCGGTGGCCCACCGCCTCAATCTCACTCATGCTCTTGATCACGCCGTGCTCCGCGCTGGTCAGGGCGTCCAGCACCGCCTGGATGGCCTCGGCATGGGTGGGCATAGGGATCTCGAAGACGTGCTTGGCGCCGGTGGCCGGGATCTTGTGGGTCAGGCGGCCGTCGATGCCGATGCGCTCACACAGGCCCTGGGCCAGGACCTCCTCCGTACTGGGGTCCAGCAGCTGGTACTTCAGGGAAGAACTGCCCGCGTTGATGACTAAAACCTTCATGACACGTAACGCTCCTTTATTCCTTTTATTTCTTTCACTTGCGCTGTGGATACCAATATAGTAAAATGTACAGAAATATCCCTGCAATTATTGTAACTTACTTTGGACAAAAGAACAACCCGCTTTCCTCTCCTTACGGGAAATTTTTTTGCAGGAGGCCTTACTATGCCTGTCGCCGGCATTGTCGCGGAGTATAACCCTTTTCACACCGGACACGCCTATCATATTGCCCAGACCCGCCGTTTGCTGGGGGCGGATACCCCTGTTATCTGTGCCATGAGCGGCAACTGGGTCCAGCGGGGAGAGTGTGCGCTGGCGGACAAGTGGCGGCGGGCCGCCTGGGCGCTTCAGGGCGGGGCGGACGTGGTGCTGGAGCTGCCCACGGTGTGGGCGGTGTCCTCGGCGGAGCGCTTCGCCCAGGGCGCTGTCGCGCTCCTGGCCGCCACAGGGGTGGTGGATACCCTCTCCTTCGGCAGCGAATTGGGGGTGTCCGCCCCGCTCCGGCAGGCGGCGGACTGCCTCAACAGCCCCGCCTTTTCCCAGGCCCTCCAGCGCCCATCCGCAGCAGGCCAGCCCTTCGCCCTGCGCCGCCGGCAGGCGGTAGAATCGCTGGCCGGTCCGGCAGTGGCGGCAGTATTGGACACCCCCAACAATAACCTGGCTGTGGAGTATCTTCGGGCCCTGCCCACAGAGATGCGCCCTCTCGCCATCCCCCGGCAGGGCGCCGCCCACGACGGGGAAGCGGCCGGCGGCTATGCCTCCGCCTCTCTTCTGCGGCAGTGGATCCGCGCCGGGGCGGGCGGCCGGGCCCGGCCCTATCTTTCCGCACCCTGGACCGGGGAGCCCGCCTCTATGCTCTGGTGCGAGCGTGCGATTCTGGCCCGCCTGCGCTCCGCCTCTCTGGAAGAGCTTCAGGCCCTCCCTGACAGCGGCGAGGGGCTGGCCGCCCGTCTGTTGGCCGCCGCCCGGCAGGCCGCCGCGCTGGAGCAGCTCTATTCCCTGGCCAAAACCAAACGGTATGCCCACGCCCGGATACGCCGGCTGGCCCTCTGCGCTTTTCTGGGGATCCGCCAGGAAGACCGCCCTCCAGCCCCCCTCTATCTTCGGGTGCTGGGGCTGAGTTCCCGGGGCCGGGAGCTTTTGAAGCAGATGCGCCGCAGTGCATCTCTGCCTGTCCTGGTCAAACCGGCCCATATCCGCCGCCTCCCCGCTCAGGCCCAGGCTCTTTTTGCCCTGGAGGAGCGGTATACCAGCCTCTACGGCCTGTGCTTCCCCACTCCCCGGCCTGCCGGCCTAGAATTTACCGCCGGCCCGGTTCTGTGGGATGGAAGCGCATGACCCCCACGCCTGGACCGCCGCTTCTCCTTACTTCCGGGCCATCTCGTCCGCAATCAGCGTGTTTGCAAGCTCAAGGGCCTGGATTCTTCTCTCTGCCAGCGTGATCTGCGACTGATATTTTTTCGGATTTTCTTTGGATAGAAGCGTCTTTTTTGCCTCTTTTAATTTATGTATAATGGAATCAATCTGCCGCTTCGCCTCTGACAGCTCTTCTTTGGAACGCTCCATCTAATTCTCCCCCTCTGCCGCCCATTACACAGTCGGAAGTCTGTTCTTTTCGCCCCACTCACACATTCCGTCCAGCAGGGGCATCAGAGATTTCCCCCGCTCTGTCAACCAATACTCAACCTTGGGCGGAATCTGCGGATATTCTTCCCTGTGTACCAGTTGGTCCGCCTCCAGCTCTTTCAGCGTGGCGCTGAGCGTTTTATAGGAAATACGCCCAATATATTTCTTCATCTCATTAAACCGCACCACCCCGAATTCCATCAGGGTATAGAGAATGGTCATTTTGTATTTTCCATTGATGAGGGACAGGGTGTAGCTGAAACCAGTGTCCCCAAGGTGCTCCTGTGAAATACAGCGTCCGTTCATTTTCCCTCTTCCTTCAGGCAAGTACGATACTTATTGGTGCGTACTTATGTTTTGTCCCATTCTTGATACAATGGTACTGTCAAATACGGGAAAAGTCAAGCCCGCAGGCACAGGGGATACGTTTACGAGTTGGGAAAGCCGGTTTCATAACAAAACAGCCGCGCCATGGAAGTTTTCCATGGCGCGGCTCAGCGTGTCGAAAAAGCCTCGCAGAGTTCGCGCCCGCAGGCGCGAAGAGAATAAGATCCGTTTTCCCCGGCGGCGTGTATGCCGGGGAAAACACTTCTCAGCCTGCAAGTGTGGGTTGTGTCCGCCCAAAGCGGACACAACCTGCGCGCAGTCGGGCCGCAGCCCTGCTGTCGGAAAAGGCGAAGCCTTTTTCGACAGCCTAAGCCGCGCCATGGAGGCTTTCCATGGCGCGGCTGGCATTTCTGCTTACTTCAAAGGCAGCAGGTTCTCTTCGGTGGATACGTTGAACAGATGGAGCAAATCGCTGCGGAAGGTAAAGTATACCTCGGTCCCATAGGGGATGCCGCCCCGCTGCTCCTCCGGCAGGTCGGTGGTGGGGACGCGGAGCACCACGTCCTTGCCGCCGGCATTGACGTGGAGGTGGACCTCGCTGCCCATCATCTCGGACACGTCCACCTGGCCCTTGATGGTATTCTCTGCGGCTCCTGCGGCGAAGGACATATGCTCCGGACGGACGCCCAGGGTGATGTCCATGCTGTCCACGTTTCTCGCCTTCAGGCCGGCGATAATCTCAGCGCTAGGCACCACAGTGGCGCCGTGGCACTTGATGGTATAGCTGTCGCCGGTCTTCTCCAGCTTGGCGTCAAAGAAGTTCATCTGGGGCATTCCAATAAAGCCCGCCACAAAGATGTTATTGGGGTGGTCGAATACCTCCTGGGGGGTGCCGATCTGCTGGATAAAGCCATCCTTCATGATAACCATACGGTCGCCCAGCGTCATGGCCTCCGTCTGGTCGTGGGTCACGTAGATGAAGGTGGTGTCAATGCGCTGGCGCAGCTTGATGATCTCGGCGCGCATCTGGTTGCGCAGCTTGGCGTCCAGATTGGACAGCGGCTCATCCATCAGGAAGACCTGGGGCTCGCGGACGATGGCGCGGCCGATGGCCACCCGCTGCCGTTGGCCGCCGGACAGGGCCTTGGGCTTGCGCTCCAGATACTGGGTGATGTCCAGGATTTCTGCGGCCTCTTTCACCCGCTTGTCAATTTCATCCTTTGGCATTTTACGCAGTTTCAGCGCGAACGCCATGTTCTCGTACACGGTCATATGGGGGTACAGGGCATAGTTCTGGAACACCATGGCGATGTCCCGATCCTTGGGCTCCACATCGTTCATTCGCTTGTCGCCGATGTGCAGATCTCCCTCTGAGATATCCTCCAGCCCGGCGATCATCCGCAGGGTGGTGGACTTGCCGCAGCCGGAGGGTCCGACCAAGACGATGAACTCCTTGTCCGCAATCTCCAGATTGAAGTCGTGGACAGCGGTCACCTTGTTGTCATAGATCTTCTTGACGCCTTTCAGAGATACAGTTGCCATGCTTCTGTGGCCGTAAGAGCGGCGCCTCCGCGCACACTCTTTCGTCCGCGGGAGAGCTGAACTCCCCGGACTTTGTGACAGGTCTCCACACTGCCACACCGCCGGCCGGCGGGTTTTCCTCCTTTTTTACCGCTCTCCCCGCCCTATAGAAATGGAGTAAGGCGGGGCGCTGAACTGTTTGGACGCCGCCGCGCCCAGGGGGACATCTCTATTATGACAGAATTTGCATCCTTTTTCAAGGAAAACATGGGCAAATTTTATAAAGTTCCGTGAGCTACCTGACCCTTAAAGAGAACCGCTTTCAGCTCCAGATTTTCGTCCAGTACCGCCAGATTAGCCAGCTTTCCGCTCTCTACGCTGCCCACCCGGCCGTAGATGCCGATGGCCTTGGCGGGGTTAACCGCCGCCGCCCGCACCGCCACGTCCAGGGGGATGCCGAAGGACACCGCTGTCTTCATACAGCTCATCAGATCGGTGGCGGAGCCGGCAATGGTGCCGTCGGCCAGAGTGGCGTACTTGCCGTTCACCTTCACCGCCTGTCCGCCCAGGGTGTAATCCCCGTCAGGCATTCCCACCGCCCGCATGGTGTCACTGATCAGGATCACACGCTTGAACCCGAACATGGCGAACACCGCCCGCACCACGCTGGGGTGGATATGCACGCCGTCGCAGATCAGCTCCACCCGGCAGTCTGAGGTGTCAAAGGCCGCCCCCACCACACCGGGCGCCCGATGGGTAAAGGCCGGCATGGCGTTAAAGAGATGGGTGGCCTGCCGGGCGCCGGCCTGATAGGCCGCCAGGGCGGTGTCGTAGTCCGCCGTGGTATGGGCGATGGACACCGTCACCTCGTCGGCTACCGCCTTGATGAAGTCCAGGGCGCCGGGCTCCTCCGGGGCCACGGATACCAGCTTGACCAGCCCGTCTGCAGCCTCGTTCAGGCGACGGAACATTTCCACATCAGGCGCGTGGAGCCAGTCGGCATTCTGGGCGCCCTTTTTGGCTTGGGAGAGGAAGGGGCCCTCCAGATTGACGCCGCACAGCAGGGCGCCGCTGGTACTGGTCTTGCGGTGGCGGGCCGCGTTTTTACACACTTTGAGCAGCTGATCCTCCGCCAGGGTCATTCCCGCGGGACAGATCTGCGTTACGCCCCGGGACAGCTCATAGTCCGCGATAACCTGGAGCCCTTCAGGGTCTCCATCGCTGAAGTCGTGGCCCTTTGCGCCGTGGAAGTGGAGATCCGTCAGGCCGGGGATGATATAGCATCCCTTCAGGCTGGCGGTCTTGCCGTCGCCGCTGGCCTCGCTGATCCAGCTCTCGTCCGTGCATACGTCCCGCTGGACGAAGCCGTCTTTTCCGCTATAAACTTGTGCGCCTGTCAGCCGCATACCGGTTCACCAGCCTCTACCAGTTTGTGGAGCGCCTCCCGGTCGCCCACCAGCGTCACGTCTGGGTGCAGCTGCAAAATAGAGGCAGGCACCTGGGTGGAGATGGGACCGCGGAAAGCCCGGCAGACGATATCCGCCTTGGCCTCTCCGCTGACCATGATAAGAATGCGCCGGGCCTGCATGATGTTCTTGATGCCCATGCTCAGCGCCTGGCGGGGTACATCCTCCCGGCGCCCAAAAAAGCGGGTATTGGCCTCAATGGTACTCTCTGTCAAGGTGACCAGGTGGGTTTCCAGCTCAAAGCCGTCCCCGGGCTCGTTGAAGGCGATATGGCCGTTGTGCCCCATGCCCAGCAGTTGGAGATCGATCCCTCCCAGGCTGCGGATCAGCTGGTTATACCGGGCGCACTCCGCCACAGGGCTTTTGGCCAACCCGTCCAGCACATGGGTATTCTCATATTTGATATCAATGTGGTCAAAGAGGTTGACCTGCATGAAATACCGGTAGCTCTGCTCGTGGCGGGGGGACAGGCCGTAATACTCGTCCAGATTGACGCTGCGGGTCTCGGCAAAGCTGAGATCTCCCTTTTGATACCACTCCACCAGCTGCTGGTAGGCCCCCACCGGGGTGCCACCGGTGGCCAGACCCAGTACGCTGTCCGGTTTGGTAATTACCTGGGCGGAGAGGATATTGGCGGCCCGGCGGCTCATAGACTTATAGTCCTCTGACAGATAGACTCTCATTCCGACTTTCCTCCTGAATTCTCAAATCCCCATAGGATTTATTTGCAGAATTGCGCAATCGCCGCGTCAATCTGGGCCGCACAGGCGTCCACAATGGCTCTGTCGCTGTCAGCCAGCGCGGTCAGCGGCTTGCGCACACTGCCGCAGTCTACGCCCCGCTTCGCCAGAATGGCTTTAATCGCGGCGTACATATTGCCATGGGTGGAGCACAGCTTGTAGATAATGCGGCAAATCTCGTTTTGAATCTGCCGCGCCTGGTCCATCTTCCCCTCCTGGAAGAGGGCGTAGACTTTTAGGAAGAGTTCCGGCATGGCGGCGTAGGTGCCGCCGATGCCCCCGTCCGCTCCCATGGCCAAGCCGGAAATGAACTGCTCATCCGGCCCGTTGAAGACAATGACGCCCTCGTCCTTCCACATCTGGATATCCTGGGTTGGCATGGAAGAGTTTTTCACGCCGATCACCCGGGGATTCTTCTTCATCTCCTGGAGCAGGGGTACGTTCAGGGCTACCCCGGCCAGCTGGGGGATGTTGTAGATGATAAAGTCCGTATTGGGCGCGGCAGCGGAAATATCGTTCCAGTACTCCGCGATGCTGTAGGGAGGGAGGTGGAAGTAGATGGGGGGAATAGAGGCAATGGCGTCCACTCCCAGGCGCTCCGCGTGGGCGGCCAGCTCGCAGCTGTCAGCGGTGTTGTTGCAGGCCACATGGGCAATGATGGTCACCTTTCCCTTAGCCTCGGCCATGACATTCTCCAGAGTCAGCTTGCGCTCTTCCACGCTCTGGTAGATGCACTCGCCGGAGGATCCCCCCACATACAGGCCGTTGACGCCCTTCCCGATCAGGTAGCGGGTCAGGGCCCGGACGCCCTCGGGGCTCACTCTGCCCTCGCCGTCGTAGCAGGCGTAGAATGCCGGGAGTACGCCGCTGTATTTTTTGCTGTTCATACTATATCACTCCACATCTTAAAATATGCGCATACACAACGCCAGCGGACCCCAGGGCGCTGCCGCCCCGCGGCCCGCCGGCGCCGGTGTGATGTTATCCCTTTACAGCACCCATGGTAATACCCTGGGTGAAGTATTTTTGGAAGCACAGGAACACGATGATAATGGGAACCGCGGCCAGAGCCGCGCCCGCCATAATCAGTCCATAATCGTTGGACATCTCTGATTGGAGGGATGCAATGCCCAGGGAAATGGTCTTTACCGAATCCTGCTGAAGCATAACCAGCTGGAGGGGATACTCATTCCAGGCATTAATAAAGGTAAAAATAGCCAAAGCGCCGAAACCGGGCTTAATGATGGGGAACGCCACATTGATGAAGGTGGTCAGCTCTCCGGCGCCGTCAATACGGGCCGCCTCCAGCAAAGAGGTGGGGATGTTTTCCGAGAACTGCTTCATCAAGAATACGCCGAAGGGCCAGCCTACCACCGGGCAAATCACCGCGAACAGGGGCAGTACTTCGGACAAAACGGGCGTTTTCGAGCTCAAAAATCCCATATTGGACACCTGCTGGAGCAGCGGGATAAGGATGACCTGCTTGGGCAGCGCCATGGCGCACACAAACAGGGAGAACACAACGCCGCGGCCCCAGAAACGCTTCTTCGCCAGCACGTAGCCTGCCAGGGAGGCGGTAACGCAGGTCAGCAGCATGGCCACCACAGAGATAAATACACTGTTGAAGAGCCAGCGGATGGCCATAGGAATTTTCGCGCCAAAGAACTGGGTGCTGCTCTTAAACAGGCGGGCATAGTTGTCCCATGAAATGGAGGTGGGGATCCATTTTACCGACTGGCCAGCCTTGACGATGATGTCGCTTTTCTCCTTGACAGAACCGGTGATGATCCAGTATAAGGGGAAGATGAAGAAAATGGCCAGCAGCACCAACAAAATCACGGACACGATAAAATAGGGGGAAATCTTCTTTTCTTGTCTCATCGTCCCTGCCTCCCCTTATTCTGTCGTTCCGCCATTCATGACCTTGAACTGAATGGCGCTGAAGATGGCGATTACGATGGCCAGGACCACGCCCATGGCGTCGGCATAGCCGAAATCCTTGCTGGTGATAAAGGCCGTTTCATACAGCAGGTACATGACTGTACTGGTACTGTACAGCGGCCCGCCTCTGGTCAGCAGCTGGATCAGCGCGAAGCACTGGAAGCTGTTGATGGTGGTGATGATGACCACATACAGGGTGGTGGGCATGATAGAGGGCCACTTGATTTTCCAGAACGTCTGGAGGTTGGTGGCGCCGTCTACTTGAGCCGCCTCTACCAAAGAGTTGTCCACATTGCCCAAGGCCGCCACGTAGAGCACGATGGGCTGACCGATGGAGGTGGTAAACAGGATGATGATAATACACCAGATGGCCATGGTGGCGCTCTCCGTCCAGGGCAGAGGCTTGCCGCCAAACGCCTTGATGACATAGTTAAACAGGCCGTTGTACTTATCGAACATCCACTTCCACACCACCACTACCGCCACGGAGCCGGTGACCACAGGCAGGTAGAATACGCAGCGGAAGAAGGAGCGGGTCCAAGCTTTCATCTTATAGATAGCGGAGCCCACCCACAGCGAGAAAGCGGTAACAGTAGGCACCGCCGCCACAACGATAATCACAGTATTGACGGCGGACTTTTTGAAGACCGGGTCGTTGAACAGCCGGATATAATTATCAAACGCGATAAATTTCCCGTTGCTCTGGTTGGCGAAGCTGGCATCTGTAAAGCTGGTGATAATGCCCATCAGCATAGGGTAAATGACGAATCCCAGGAAAAAGATCAGCGCTGGAAGCAGGAACAGATAGGAAACTCCAGTCTCTCTGCGCTGGAGCACAAGGCTCCGTTTGGAACCCTTTGCCATACGCATTTCCCTCCCTCTTGACAATTTGACTATATGTCTGATTGGTAGAAGAGCTCCCTCCCCCCAATACCCTCAGAGGGAGGGAGCTCCGCTGTGGTTTAGAGATTAAGCGTTCGCCTGAGTGTTGAAGTTGTCGGCCTCAGCCTGGACGTCGTTTCCATTGAACACGTTCTGCAGCATGTTGAACCACAGGGGACGCATGGTGGCAAAGCCGTCCTTGGTGTTGTAGTAGGGGCCGTAGTACTGGGTCCAGGAGGCCAGCAGAGCCTTGTGCTCATCGCCGGGGTACAGATCGCCGAAGGAGTCACGCACGGGGAAAGCGTTGGTCTTAATGACGCTCTGGGGGCCCCACTCGCTGTCGTCGCAGATGAACTTCAGGAACCGCTTGGCGGCGTCCGCCCGGGCGGCGTCCTTATTATCGAACACGCAGAAGCCGTTGACCAGGTACTCCAGCTCAGGCACGCCGTCGTCAGAGGGGAAGGGGACGGCTTCCTGGGTAAAGTCCTCGGTGGCGTAGGAGACCTCGTTAGAGGTGCCCCAGCAGAAGGTCATGGCGGCGGTCTCCTGCTGGAACTGCTGCAGCTCGTCTGCGGCCGCCATGGAGAAGCCGGCGTCCAGATGGCCTTTGCTGTACATGTCGGCCAGGAGCTGGAGAGCCTTCACGCCGTTGGCGTCGATGTTCCACTTGCCGTCAGAACCCACGATGGTGGAGGAATACAGGTTGTTCACCAGCGCGCGGGTACCCTGGTCGCCGCCCTGGCCGCCGCAGTAGACGATACCGGGCACCGCAGTGGCGCCGTTCTCAGCCAGCTTGGCACACATGTTCTGGAAATCCTCCGTGGTCCAGGTGCGGTCCCCCTCCAGATTGACGAACTCAATCGCGCCGGAGGACACCAGCGCCTCCTTGTTCAGGCCCATGTAGAAGGGGGAAGAGGAGATGGGGTACATGTAGTAGGTGCCGCCGGCGCCCTTGCAGGCCTCCAGCACGCCCTGGTTGGTCACGTCGGCCAGGTAGGCGGAGTCAAACATGTCATCCAGCGCCACCAGGTTGCCGGCGTTGCCGTACTCAATGATACGGCCGGGGGCGTCAAACAGGATGTCGGGGGCGGTGCCGGCGGTGATGGCGGAGGTGAGCTGCTCCGGACCGCTGGTGAAGTCGATGGTGGTGAGCTCCACCTTTACGTCGGGGTTAGCCTTCTCAAAGGCAGCGATCACTTCCTCTTCGTAGCCGCTGTCCACACCGAAGGTGGGGAACGCCCACCACTTGATGGTGACCTGCTCTCCGGTGGCGCCGCCGCCGCTGTCAGAGACCGCGGGGGCGGAGGGCTGGGAGTCAGGCGCGGTACTGGGCGCCGTGCTGGGGGCGCTGCCGGTGCCGCCGCAGCCGGCCATGGAGACCGCCATGGACAGAGACAGGGCGAATGCAAGCGTCTTTTTCAGATTCATTTCGAACTCCTCCTTTATTGCTTCCATTTCTGGATAAAAATCTTGCTTCCCTGTGAAGCAATTCTGTATGAATTGTACAATTACTGGGCCTGTTTGTCAATAGGGGTTTCAAACAAATTTTGAACTTTGTTTTTTTCTGCAAATTTTTTTCACATCCAGATTCTCCCAATCAGATGTGCAGGTTGGACAGCACATCCGCCACCTGCTCCCGCCGCGTACGGCAGCCCTCAATATCCCGCCGGCAGATCTCACTGAACAGAACGTCCACCAGAAAGAGCTGGGCCACCCGCGCCGCCACAGAGCCCAGCTGATAGGGGTCCTCCTTTGAGCCGCACGGGAGCACCACGTTCACATACGCCGCCCCAGGAGATTTGGGAAAACGGGTGATAAGAATGCTCTTTCCTCCCCGCTTTCTCACCACTTTCAGCACGTCCACCACGTCCCGGGTGGATCCCGAGTAGGAAAAATAGAGCACCACATCCCGCGGGGTCATCTGAGAGGCGGCGATGGCCTGCATATGGGAGTCCCACACCGCGAAAAAGCCCGGCATGGCCGTGGAGAAGAGGTGCGCCGCCTCCTGGGCCAGAATCATAGACCCCCCCTGACCCATACACAGCACTTTTTCCGCCCCCAGCAGCAGGTCGGCGGCCTGGGTGATGGCCTCAGGGCGGATCAGGGCCAGGGTCTGTGCCATGGCCCCTACATCCGCGCTGTAGATCTTTTTGCACATGTCCAAAACCGTGTCTCCCGGCAGGACCTCTCCTGACAGGGGGCTATAGGCGTCCCGGCTGGCCAGGGAGTTGGCCACCGCCAGCTTGAACGCGCTGTAGCCCTTGTACTTCATCCGCCGGCAGAAGCGGGAGATGGTTGCCTCCGCCACGCCGCACTCCTCCGCCAGCTCCGAGATGGACATAAACTGTGTCTGGTTTGGGTGGGTGGCCACATAGTCGGCCACCTTTTTTTCCGAGCCTGTCAGCTGGTAATACTCATTGTCCAGCTTGGCAAAGATATTTCCCTGGGACATCGCGCCTCCCTCCTCTCCTGCCGCCGGCGCAACACCTGTTTTACGGGCCTGAGCGCAAGTATTCTGGATAATTTAGCCCTTCTCCAGCAGCTCGGCCAACATTCCGTCCACCATGGACAGCATCCGCGGCAGGTGGAAGGGTCCCTTGAATGTGCTGCCCTTGGTGCTGGGCATAGTGGGCAGGCCGTCCCGGCGGAGATAGCCGTACCACTCGCCATACTCCCGGTCGGAGAAGTGTTTTTTGCAGTAGTCCAGCGTCTGCTCAAACTTTTCCAGATAGGCCACATCCCCGGTGTCCCGGAAGATCATCATGGAGGCAATCAAAGTCTCGTCGTGGGGCCACCACAGCTTCATGTCGTGCTCATAGGCCTCGGTGGGCTTGCCCAAGCAGTCGATGAAGTACAGCAGGCCGCCATACTCTTTGTCCCAGCCGGCCTCAAAGGCCCAGTCGAAGATCTCAATGGCCGTCTTTCGGATCTCCTCGTCCTGGGCGTAGTTAGCCGCCTCCATAAGGAACCAGGAGCACTCAATGTCGTGGCCCGGGTTGACCACCCGGCCCGCAGTGTATTCCAGCTCCGGCGTGCCGTCCATGGCCACCGACTCCAGCGTACATTTCAGATGGGGCTTGTAGTGGTAGCGGAAGATGGTGTCCACACATTCCCTGGCCCGGCCCGCATACAGCTCCTGATGGCCCGGGTCCTTATCCACCCGGCGGAGCACCGAGGTAATGTTGAGGTAGATCATAGGGTCCGCCAGAGCCCGGCCGCTGCGGGTTTCCGGAATGGTCTTGGGCCCCAGGCCGGCGGGGTCCTTGATGAGGCCGTTGTTGAGCTGGTAGATCAGCTCATAGGTGGCCCGGGCCCGCTCCAGATATTCTGTCTCGCCGGTGACGCCGTAATACTCCGCGTTGGCAATGGCATAAAATCCTTCGGAGAAGCAGTAGCGGCGCTGGCGCAGGGGCCTGCCCTCCGCGGTGACGGTGAAGTACATCCGGCTGCCTGCCTCCCGGTTGATGCAGTGGGCCTCCATGAAATCCAGGCAGCTCTTGCTGGCCTGGAGCCACTCCTCCCGCACGCCGTACCGGCTGCACAGGTTGGCAAACATCCAGGCGCAGCGGCCCTGCATCCACACGCTCTTGTCAGTGGAGTACCGCTCCCCTGTCCGGTCCAGGCAGGTGTAGACACCGCCGTTCACCCGGTCCATCCCGTTCTTCAGCCAAAAGCTGACGCAGATGTCCAGCTCCTCCGCAATCCAGTCTTTGTGGGCCTGAAGCCGCTCCCTCATTGCAGTATCCATTGTTTCTTCCGCCTTCCTTTTTATACAGGTCGTACAATTTTTTCTGTTCCCTAACATCCTGTTTTATGGCTCATACCCATCATACCTTTGAAACTCTCTTTCCGTCAAGAGAATTTTTGAAAGTTTCTTTCATTTTTTCGAAAATAGCCTTGACAGATTGAAAAAAAATGGTAGCCTATACTTGAGGATATTCAGGCAACAATCACAAATGTTCCACGGCGGCTGACCAAAATAAGGAGGGGTATCCCATGAAACATCTCGGAATCGACATCTGCGTGAAAAATCTCCCTGAGCTCGACCCTAATTATATTCCTCTCTTTTCCTTCTATGAGTCCTTTCTCCGGGACGCCAAAAAGCCCCTGGCCATCGCGCTGGAGCGCTCCAATGGACAGGTAGCGGTATACAACACCTTTATTCATGGCACCCCGGACATGGCCCAGGCCGACCAGTACTATGTCAACCGCATCATCAAGACCATGCTCTGGCTGTACGGCGGGTTCAAGGTCTATCTCAGCGGAGATGACGCCGTCTGCGCCGCCATGCAGGAGGTCTACTCCGCCTCCGGTTCCCAGGCCTTTGACTTCGACTACATGGCCAACGTGTTCGAGCACCCCTTTGAAGTGGTCTCCTGTGCCCAGGTCCCCGAGGAGAAGGGGGACCCCAAGGCCATCGGCCGCCATCTGGAGGGCTGCCGCATCGGCTTTGACGCCGGCGGAAGCGACCGGAAGGTCTCCGCCGTCATCGACGGGGAGCCCGTATTCAGCGAAGAGGTGGTCTGGTTCCCTAAGACCAATTCAGACCCCGACTATCACTACGATGGGATCGTCTCTGCGCTGAAGTCCGCCGCCGCCCATATGCCCCGGGTAGACGCGGTAGGCGTCTCCTCCGCCGGCGTGTATATCAACAACCGCACCATGAACGCCTCCCTCTTCCTCCAGGTGCCCAAGGATCTCTTTGACGCCAAAGTGAAGGACATCTATATCCGGGCGATTACCGACACTTTCGGCAATGTGCCCTACGCTGTGTGCAACGACGGCGACGTGTCCGCCCTGGCAGGCGCCATGAACTTGGGTGAGAACAATGTGCTTGGCATCGCCATGGGCACCAGCGAAGCGGTTGGCTTTGTGGACCCCGAGGGCAACATCACCGGCTGGCTCAATGAGCTGGCGTTCGTCCCAGTAGACGCCGCCCCCGCCGCCATGCGGGACGAATGGTCCGGCGACACCGGCTGCGGCGTGAAATACTTCTCCCAGGACTCGGTGATCAAGCTGGCCCCCGCCGCCGGCATCCAGCTGGATGAAACGCTCTCCCCCGCTGAGAAGCTCAAGGTGGTCCAGGGCCTCATGGCTGAGGACGACAGCCGGGCCGCCGCCATCTACCGCTCCATCGGCGTCTATCTGGGCCACGCCCTGCGCCTGTACCATCACTTCTATGGCTTCAAGCATGTGCTGCTGCTGGGCCGGGTGATGTCCGGAAAGGGCGGCGACCTCATCCTGGCCGAGGCCCAGCGTGTCCTGAACGAGGAGTACCCTGATGTGGCCGGCCAGATCAACCTGGCCCTGCCGGACGAAAAGGCCCGCCGGGTGGGTCAGTCCGTGGCCGCCGCCTCCCTGCCAGAGCTATAATTTCTCCCAGTCTTTTCCTTTCCAAAGCTGGACGGGGCCGTTTTCATGGCCCCGTCCAGATAATTTTTTATCTTTTTTCACTTTTCTCTTGACGAATCCAAAATCTATGCTAAAATAATCTTCGTTGTCTGCCGTGTATCATGGCATCCCGTGGAGAGATGGCTGAGCTGGTCGAAGGCGCACGATTGGAAATCGTGTAGGCGTTGATAGCGTCTCGAGGGTTCGAATCCCTCTCTCTCCGCCAGGCTTCGTTGAGAAACGAGCGCAAGCAAAAATCCCGCACTTTAAGGGTATTGCCATAAGAAAACATGAGAAAACCCAGTAAAATCAATGTTTTTTAAGGGCAGCGGAAAGCGGGACGGCGCAAACAAGTGAACAACAGCACAGAAAGCGGGCGATGTCGGCAAGACACCGCCCGTTTCTGCGCTCCGGCAAACGCCGCAGATTATGAAAAAAGTCTGCGGCGTTTTTTCATGTCCAGACACCGAAAGGAGCGGAAAACCACGCCAGTATTCCTCGTGGAAAAGAACAAGGGTTACACGGTGATGTCGAACCACCACCTGCGTAACAAAGACCTGTCCCTGAAAGCCAAGGGCCTGCTGTCACAAATGCTGTCACTCCCGGAAGATTGGGATTACACGTTAAAGGGCCTTGCCCTCATCAACCGGGAGAAGATCGACGCTATCCGGCAGGCTATCCGGGAGTTGGAACAGGCGGGGTACATCGTCCGTTCGCGGGAGCGTGACGAACGGGGACGGCTGCGGGGCGCGGACTATGTAATCTATGAACAGCCGCAGACGCCGCCTGCATTGGATTTACCTACGTTGGAAAATCCAACACAATTAAATAAAGATATACAAAGTAAAGACCCAATAATTACAGGCTCATCAAGTACCTATTCCATCCCCTCCCTGTCACCCCTTCCCGCTGGGGCGGCTGCTGCGGCTTCGCCGCCGGAAAGGAAGGGAACGGAAGCGGCCACGCAGAGCGCCGCTGAGATTTATCGGGACATCATCAAGGAGAATATCGAGTACGATCATCTCCCGCCCTATTCGCAGATCGACCCGGAGGAATTGGACGGCATCGTGGAATTGCTGGTGGAAACCGTCTGCACGGCCCGCAAGACAATCTAGGTGGCCGGTGACGACTACCTCGCCGAGCTGGTAAAGGCCAAGCTGCTGAAACTCAACAGCGGCCACATCGAGTTTGTCATGGACTGTATGCGGCAGGACACCACGAAAATCCGCAACATCAAGAAATATCTGCTGGCGGTGCTGTTCAACGCCCCCAGCACCATGGGAAGCTACTATACCGCCCTCGTCGCCCACGATATGGCGGAGGGGAAAATCTAATCTAACAAGGAGGCCCCGACTATGAAACAGGGCGCTTTGATCTTCGACGAGCGGACAGACCGCTACGACATCCGCCTTGGCCTGGCCGACTATTACGGCGGTCTGCACGATGTGATGGTGGGCGGGCGCTGGAAGCCCACCCGCATTGAATACGCCGCCGACTGGTATCTGGTGGGCATCTAGGCCAACGATCTGAGCGGCCTGCGGGTGCGTATCTGATGCGGATTTACCTGCGGCGGCTGGTAGTGCCGCCTTAGTTTTTATCCCGACTTCTGGCAAAGGAGGTATGACACTTGCAGGAGGAAGTCACTCAAAAGACCATCGCGTTATCCATAAAAACCGGGAAGCTGACGGCCCAGGTGCTGCAAATGGCCCTGAAAAAGTATTTGGAGGCCAGAAAGCACGGCCCCAAGCTCCACCACGGCCAGCAGAGTTTGAAGCAGTTGAAGCAGCACGGGGCGGCGCTGTCCGTCCTGCGGGAAGCGGCTGGCCGGAACGTCCAGCGGGCCAAGGAGAAGATCAGGGAAAGGGGGATGGAGCGATGAAGCCGGATATAAAGAAAATCATTATCACGAATTTGCCCTATCTGCTGTTTGTCTATCTGTTCGGCAAGCTGTCGGAGGCGTGGCGGCTGGCGGCGGGGGCGGACGCTTCTCAAAAGCTGGTGCATCTGCTGGACAGCCTGGCGGTGGCGTTCGCCAACGGCCTGCCCAGCTTCCACCCCTTTGACCTGTGTATCGGCATAGCGGGCGCGGTGCTGGTGCGGCTGGCGGTGTACCTGAAAGGCAAGAACGCCAAGAAATACCGTCACGGCATGGAGTACAGCAACGCCCGGTGAGGTGCATAATCTTAACTGTAAGCAACAACTTATATTGACGCAGGAGGATATGCACATGAATGATTACAGCAAAATCACAGCCCTTTACTCCCGCTTATCCGTGGGGGACGAGGACAGGGACGGCGGCGAGAGCAACAGCATACAGAACCAAGAGCTATGATGTAAAGGGTGGTTTAACCCACCTAGTACATCACGACTGTCAGCTCATTTGTGGCGAATGATGTCGCAGTTGTGAGCAGGGCGGTGATACCGCAGGATTTACGCTTTCACAGCAGCATCTACATCACAACACAAAGGAGTTGAGGCCATGGACTTAGGACTGACCTACACAAAAATCGGCGATTATTATTACCCTGACATCACCCTGTCGGACACCACCAAGTACGAGATCGGCTATTATGGCCGGAAGCATGAGCGGTACTTGAAGGAACACCGCCCCGGCGTATGGGCGAGGCTTGTACTCACCGAAGGACTTCTCCGGCATCTCCACGAAGTTGACACCGCCTGCAATGAACAGATGGAATATCTCGTAAAAGAAATCGCCAAACGGGAGGGCGTGACCGAGGACCTGAAGCGATCAGACCCCATGACCTGGGTGGGGTATATGAATAATATCCACCACCGGGCGGAGGAAATCATTCTTCACGATTTGGTGTACACTCATTGAAAACAAAACCTGAATTGGACGGAACTGCTTCTGCGGTTCCGTCTTCTTTTGCGCTTACTTGTAAACAATCCAACGAGCAGGGGGTAAAATAACTGCTTTTCATGTGCTTAGTGAGGACGCTGCAAAAGACCACCTCTACAACTGAATGACCATCCCAAAGAGATGCCGTTCCAGGGGAAGTGACGCCATGACAGGAGCGCACCAATGGAAAGGACAACGCCGCCGAAAACCCGGGGGCAGGAACCGCTTTGGGGGAGAACGGCACATCACGCGCAAATTGATTCAGAGAGGAGGGAAACATTGAGATGATTATCGCTTTAACTTTAGAGTCTGTTTTAAAACTAAGGGATTGTGTGTAAAGTGCCGAGCTGATAAAATGGAGCGCATGAAAAGACATGAAA
>NZ_QWEK01000127.1 GCF_009935845.1 Pseudoflavonifractor sp. 524-17
CTGCCCTTATGTATCTTTATGCTTTGCGGCCTGCCAGAACTTTTTCCTGGCAGGCCGCTTTTCGACAAGCTGTGACGGGCACTGACATGCCCGTCAGATTTTCCATGTAATGTTCAAGCTGTCGCTTGTGGCGGCAACGGTGGTAATCATCAAATCCACCACCCGCCGCTTGTCGTCAAAGGATACGCTGTCCCATGTGTCGAGGTAGCCGGAAATCTGGCTGACCTGTTCCGGGCTGATGGCTTCCACCGTCAACTCCGCTATCTTCGCCAGAAGTTCCTGTTTGCGCCCGTCCAGTTCCGCTATCTTCACATTCACATAGGAGAGCAGCACATTGTTTGCACCCGTCAGACTGTCCACCAGCTTTTCAATCTCACCGTCCACATGGGCAAGTTCCACTTGCAGGGCGGTGATTTTGGGATTGGCCTTTGCCGCTTTCTTCCTGCCCGTCAGCGTCTTGTAGCTGTCCAGCTTTTTCACCATCTGCTGATACACCACCGCTTCCAGTTCTGCCGTGATGATTTTCCCACAGCCGGGGCAGCTTTTGTTATCCAGCCGTTTCGTACAGCGGAGGTACTGTCTGCCGGAGGGATTGAAGATACTCATAAGGGCATATCCGCAGTTCCCGCACTTAATTTTCCCCGCCAGCCATGTATGGGTGGCTTTCCGGGCGGACTGGATTTTCATGTTGTTCATCAGCTTCTTGCGACACGTCAGCCATATATCCGAGGGGACAATGCCTTCATGGGGTGCAAGCACCAGCATTTGGTCTTTCAGACTTTGGGCCTTGTCCGGTTTCACGTCCCGGCCTTGATAGAGATAGCACCCGTTCATACCCGTGAAGTCGGCGGCGTCATTGACAAGTACCGTCCCCTGGCTCTTGAAAAACTCATACACATCCAAGTCCGCCTGCACATAGACGGGGTTGCGTAACATCTGCGCCAGCGTGGGGCGTATCAGTTCCCGGCCATTAAATAAAATGCCCTGTTCCGCAAAGTACCGGGTAATGTCCCCATAGGAGGTTTTCGGCTCGGCGTACATCTCAAACATCAGCCGCACATGGGCCGCTTCCTCCGGGTTCACCACCAGCCGCTTTGGTATTGATACCGTCCATCTTGATTGGCTCCATATGGAAGCCGTAGGGGGCTTTCCCGCCCATCTTGAAGCCCCGCTGGCTGCGGGAATAATAAGCGTCCGTCACCCGCTTCTGAATGGTTTCCCGTTCCAGTTGGGCGAACACGATACAGATATTCAGCATGGCCCG
>NZ_QWEK01000128.1 GCF_009935845.1 Pseudoflavonifractor sp. 524-17
AGGTAGAATAAGTTTCGCAAAAAGAAAAAGAGGCATGATTTGCAGGCCTCTGGTAGAATGGAGTTGGGACACACCATATGCACAGGTCTATGAAATACAAGCCAGTTTTGCCGCCCATGCCGCCTGCGGTGGCAGTCTGGGTCAATGGTTCTGGCGTCTGGATAGTATTTCTCCTCCTCTCTGATGTTGTGGATGGCGCGGTAGCTGGCGTCAGCGTATTTGTCGATCTCGCAGTGGCCCACACACTGAAAGCCCCCTGCGCAGTCCAACCCAGCCCGAAATCCGCCGCTCCCCGCGAACATATCAAAATAGCGAATCAGATTATGCTTCACCTCTATCGTTTTGTAGAGACAGCAGAAAGCCAAGGACGTTCTCATCCACGTCCCCAGCCTGCGGCTGCTCTGTTTTTCTTTTGCTGAGATCACTTCCACGTTATGCAGCTCCTCCCGGACGATCTGGCGGACCGCCTCCAGGAGAGATTTCTGCTCATACCTCCGGCAGACGGCGTGGCGCACAGCTGTTTCCACGCCTCCCGCTGGAGGGGTGAGGCCATGGAGAACGAGAGGTTCAGCCGCTTCTTTTCAGCCATGGGTAGCACGGGCCGACAGTTGTCCAACAAGGCGCTCGTAGCCCTTGGCGTTCGCATACGTCATCCAGGATAAAAGGTACATTATTACCGTAAGTTAGCGGGGCTGACGCAAGAAGCTTTTGCTGATAAGGTCGGTATTTCCTGGTCGTATCTGAAAAAGATTGAAAGTCCAACCCGCGCTTTTGGCGTATCCATGGAAACCCTGTTTACGATTGCTGATACGCTGGGGGTTCCTGTGGCAAAACTGTTTGAAGAATAGAAGAATCCCTGTATGGCACTTCACTGCACAAGGATTCTTTCATTTTATGATGGTTCTCTGTCCTGCTCCCCGCGCAACCCCGCCTTGTTCACCACGCGCCCCAATAGAGGAATGCACCACGTTACCCGATTCGCCGTAGGCATAGAAGGGCAAAAAAATAGAAGGGCTTCAACCTTCCTCGTCCTGTATGATTCCAAAGTATAATGTACCCAATAGCGTGGACACGTTATTGAAAAAAGACACCCTTCTGGTACGCTAAAGGAAACCCCGTTTTGTAGACAATAGGGTGTTAAAATAAAAAGCAAGCCCCTGTTTTGTGGACAGGCTTAAACCGAAAGGAAACCTCCGAACAGACAGAATAA
>NZ_QWEK01000129.1 GCF_009935845.1 Pseudoflavonifractor sp. 524-17
CTGTTCCAAATCTGCCGGGTGAGGGAATACTTCAACTCCTTCAGATAATGCTGGTTCTGCGGGTACATGGGAACCGGATCGGACAGAATGTAATACAGATGCAGCCCTGTCCCGCTGTTCACCACGAAGCTGGCCTTGGGCAAAATCCCCTTGTCCATCTGATGCAGCACATCCCGGAGCTGGGGCATACCCACCCCATCCAGGTCAAAGGCCATGGCATAGAGGAACCGGGCAAACTTCCCCGACCGGCTCTTACCGAAATACGAAATCGGCGCCATGATGGTAAAGTCCGTGTCAATCAGCTCGTCCAGCTTCTTCAGATCGTCCGTGATGATATACCGTTTCGCCTTACCGTCCCCCTCAATCTCCAGGGCAATCCCATTGACGGAGCCACCCTTACCAGGTAGAGAAACAGCTATCCCGTTAGGCCGACTGTCCTCATAATGCCCTTTCCGCTCAAAAGACCCCTCCGGGAAAATCTCCCGGTAAAACTCAAATGGCTCAACCTGTTCTAAAAACTGCTCCAGGTGGGCATTCTTCTCTATATACAAGGCTTGATATTCAGCGACAGTACCCCGGAACTCACTCGACATAGACGCACCTCCTACACAAAAAAAGAAAAAGAAGCAAAAAGAAAAAATCCGCTGCGGCGGGAACGGGGGAGCCGCCTGCGGGCGGCAGGGGGGAAAGGGGGAGCCAAAGAGCGGCCCCTTCGGGGCCTTAAAGAGAAAGTCACCTCCCCCTTTCCCCCCTTGCTCCGGCTATGGAAATGATGGAAAACCCTACGGGTTTACCACATTCCCACAGCCTCCGCTCACCCCCCTTTTCCCCTCCGACTTTCTCCCTTTCCGAGAGAGAAAAAGACTATTTTTTTGTTGGCCTAAAGGCCATAGGTGGCCGTTTATTATCAATGAGTTTTTTCCCTATTTTTTGTTATAATTATAGCCTGTCCGACACGCCTTTTCAAGTCCCCTGGACAGGCTATATATATATTATCAATACAGCCATTCCCTATTTTCACAGGCTCATATCGCCCCAGGAGTGGCCCCGGTCATGCTCCCGTTTCGGTTCCTGGACATCCGGCACTGGGATAAGCTGCTGGGCCTTTTCGCCCAGTGGCCGGAGCGGTTCGGGTAGGTGTTCCCACAGGAAGTCCAAGGCCGCATCGATGCCAGCCAGGAGCCGGGCC
>NZ_QWEK01000130.1 GCF_009935845.1 Pseudoflavonifractor sp. 524-17
GGACGAAATAGGGGTATCAAAGCAGGCTGTCTTTAAGAAAATCAAGCGGGAGCCGCTGTCAACCAGTTTGCGGGGGTGGACGTCAACCGTTGACGGTAGGTTGACGGTATCGGTTGACGGTGAAAAGCTGATAAAACAAGCCTTTTCGCAGGATGTACCGTCAACCGACCATCAACCGGTTGACGGTGTGGTTGACGGTCAGGTTGATGGCCCGGTTGACGGTATGATCGCCGTTTTACAGGCCACCATCGGCACACTGCAAGGTCAGCTTGAAGTGAAGGACAGGCAGATTGAGCAGCAAGCGCAGACCATCACCCGGTTGTCTGATGCCTTGATTGCTGCCCAGCAGACGGCGGCAGCGGCCCAGGCCCTCCACGCGGGGACAATCCAACAGCAGCTTCGTACTGGCGAGGCTGGGGAGGATCAACAAGGCCAGGAGCCGGAGCAGAAGCGGGGCTGGTTTAGCAAATTGTTTCGAGCTTAAGATACCTGAGAAGGGAAAAGGAGAAAGTGCATGAATAAAGTTTTGAATTTTAAGCGGCAAATGATACTGGGCCTTGTAATTCTTTTGGGAAGCTTTATAAGTTCTTCCCTGTTTCAGCAAGGGTGGTTTTGTAATGTTGGCGGGGTGGTATATGGGGCGCTTTTTTTAATAAATCCGGTGTACCCTGATCGGATAAATAAAACGCCGAGGATAACAGTTTTTGTGCGTATTGCAGGAGCTGTGATAGTTTTAATTTCTTTGGTTACACGATATGATATATAAAAAACGGTGGCCCTTAAAAGGGTCACCGTTTTTTTATTGTATTATTATTACCAAAGACCGATTGCGGGGTTCGGGAAAGGACCATTCCAGTCAACTCCAATATACAGCCCCTTTTCCAGAGCAACTGCTTGGAAAACCCAGTAAATAATTGTTCCTCCACCAAATAAACCGACGATAGCCCCGACGACTGTTCCAACACCAGGATAAACACTTCCTAAAGCTGACAGAGCAGCCATTGCAGTTTGCCACTATTGGTAAAAATGTAGAAAAAGAGCGTGGGGGCGTTCCCCCGCGGGAGCGCGCAAAAGCACTTTCATACTGTCGCCCCAACGGGGCGGCGGTGTGAAAGTGC
>NZ_QWEK01000131.1 GCF_009935845.1 Pseudoflavonifractor sp. 524-17
CCAGATATGAGAAGAAAGCACTCTATTTCCGGGCTGTTGTCTGCCTTGCATGTATCCTTAGATGGTTACTTTGACAGTTTTTAAAACAGACTCTAGTGAATATACGTCAGCGAGATACCAAGCGTATAAATTCCGAGATGCAGGCAAGGCCATCTGGGACGAACTGAGCAGAAATGAGTGTAAAGAGCGGGCAAAGGGACTGAAGGAACTGCAAAAAATACAGCGCTCACTCCCTTCCAGGCTTCCAAAAGGCAACGGCTTTAAGTCCATCCAATATGCGCGATATGCAAATGGCACAGAGCGATTCAAAGCCCTACATAGAGGTAAGCTTACCAACAAAACGGACATAGAGATACTATCTGCATTCAATTCCGAAATCCGTGGACTGTACAACTTCTACTCCATTGCCAACGATGCGTGGAAAATCGGAAGGTTTTCCAACATTATGAAGTACACTATGCTCAAGATTTTTGCAAACAAATACCGCACAACAGTCCACCAAATCAAAGTATGATATCTCAAAAACAAGCTGTTTACAGTGTCATATGAGACTAAAAACGGCAAAAAAGAGGCTGTGTTCTACAACGGGGGTTTTGAGCGCAAGCTCACTCCTTCAATTCTCTCAGATGTAGATGTTCTGCCGGCGTACAAAAAGTATGACAGAATCAACGGCCTGCGGGACCGCATCAAAAAGGGCATTTGTGAGTTGTGTGGAAAAGAAGCAGGTACTGTCGAACTGCATCAGGTCAAACGGTTGAAAGACCTGACCGGAGCAGAGCCGTGGGAGGCCATAATGCTCAAACGGCGGCGCAAAACACTGGCGGTTTGTCCGGGCTGCCACAAAGTGATACATTCTAATGATTATCTCAGCAAGCAATAAGATTTATGGAGAGCCGTATACGCCGAGAGGTGTCCGTACGGTTCGGGAGGGAGTGGGTTAATCCCGCTTGCCTCATGGGATGTACTGGCGGCCCATTGCTCTGGCTCTGAAGGAGGCGGGCTTCTTCGTCAGTGTAGTCAACGCCATGCTTATCCACGATTTCAGCGACAACTCCCTGCGTAAGGTCAAAACAGACAAGGC
>NZ_QWEK01000132.1 GCF_009935845.1 Pseudoflavonifractor sp. 524-17
CTCAAATCTTTAAATCCTGAGGGTCCATTTTTTCTCATTTTCTCATCGTAATTATCTTAATATGCTTTTTTTTTTTTAATTGCTCCTCCACTTTGTCGCCTGTTGCTGCCACACCTGAGGGGGGAAACACACTCGAACACCCCCCCGACCCCCACAAAAGAAAACAGCACTTTTCCCTTTTTCCACCTTTTTATCCTCCTTTCCCCACCTGCTCCGCCATCCCCCCCAGCACAACATTTTGGGGTAAGAAAACAAGGATTTGGCACTTACTCTGCGGTGCACCACCGGTACCTACAACACTGTACAGCCGGAGCGTGATGACGTTGGATTTGGGGTTGCGTTCTTATTTTTCCACATTTTTTGCTATTTTTTTTTCCCCACCCCAAAAAAATACACATTCACCATTTCCGTCGTTTTTTATCCCAAAATCTGCCCCACCACAGGGAATTCCAGGGCGCTTTGTGGCCAAGCAGTGCCTGCAACGACAAGAGCCCCCCCCCGCCCCATTGCGGGGCCTCACCGCGCCGCTCCTTTTGGGGCCGTTTCCGCTGATTCGGTGAATTCCGCCTCCAGCCTCACCACGCTCCGGCTGCTTCGCCTCATTGCCTTCCATTCCTTCTCTCTGCTTTTCCACATCTTCTCTTCTCTGGGCCCTATTCTTCCTCTCTTCACCAAATTTCCTCTTTTCTTCCCCAATTTACACTTCCATTCGGGCTGGAACCACTCCTCGCTCCGCCGCCTCCCATTTCTTCTACGTGCTGCTTTTCTATCTTCCTCTCTTCTCTTCTCCTCTATTTTCTCTTATCCTGATTTCCCTCTTCTATTTTCTATCTTCTTTCTTTCTTTCCTATTTTCTATCTTCTTTTTTTTTCCTATTTTTCTATCTTCTTTCTTTCCTATCTTCTTTTTTTTTTTCCTATTTTCTATCTTCTTTTTTTTCCTATTTTCTTTCATTCTCCTCTCTTCTTTTTTTTTTCTATTTTCTCTTGGTTTTTTTTCTATTTTTTCTATTTTTCTGTTTTCTCTCTTCTGTTTTTC
>NZ_QWEK01000133.1 GCF_009935845.1 Pseudoflavonifractor sp. 524-17
AAGTTTTCAATCACGGCATTGTCCAGACAGTTGCCTTTTCGGCTCATGCTCTGGAGGATTCCCTTTTTCTTGAGCATAGCTTGGTACTGTTTATGCTGGTATTGCCAACCCTGATCGGAGTGAAGGATGAGTTTTGTTCCGTCCGGTATCGTTTCAAATGCTTTGTCCAGCATGGAGATAACCATGTTGAGAACTGGCCTGTCTGAGATTGTGCAGCTGACCAGATCGCTGCTGTACAGGTCAAGGATGGGAGACAGGTATAGTTTCTCTCCAAACAAGCTGAACTCTGTGACATCGGTGACCCACTTCTGGTTTGGTTTTTCAGCATGGAAGTCCCGTTTGAGCAGGTTCGGCGCAATTTTCCCGGTTTCTCCCTTGTAAGAGCGATATTTTTTTATCCGAACACGACAAACCAGCCCCAACTCTTTCATCAAGCGGCGAACGGTTTTGTGGTTCAAATGGATGCCACGCCTATCCAGCTCTATTGTAATCCGCCGGCAGCCGTATCGTCCCTTGTTTTCGTGGTATATGGCTGTAATTTCTGCCTGTTCCATTTCATACTTATCTGGACCATTCATTTGTTTCAAATGATAGTAGAATGTTGCCCGGGGCAGTTGAGCGATTGAAAGTAGAATTTCCAGTTTGTGTTTTTGCCTCAGTTCTTGAACTACCTGCGTTTTTTGCGCTGGCGTCGCTCGTCTTCCAAAACCAAGGCTTGCAAGTTTTTTAGGTAGTCATTTTCCGCCCGCAGCCGCTGCACCTCCGCTAATAAGTCCTCTTCCAATGCCTTTGGCAGTTTCCGGGGCTGCCCGGTGCTCCTGCGTCCTCGCCGCTCCAGCGCAAAGCCTTCCGGCCCTTCCTCCAGATAGATTCTCTCCCATGCCGCAATTCGTTTATCATCTGTCCCAAATCTACGGGCTGTTTCTTTGTAGCTTAATTTTTCCTGCAGCATAGTTTCTATGACCTTTTTCTTGAACTCTGGTGTATACCGTTTGTTTGCTACTCCTTTT
>NZ_QWEK01000134.1 GCF_009935845.1 Pseudoflavonifractor sp. 524-17
AGCATGGCTTGAAGTCCCTCACGCTCGAAGCTGACCCCGGAAAATCCATCATCCACGAAAAAGCGGGTGTTAAAGAAATGGTGGTCGTCAGCGTACCTTTGCAAAATGATTTTTTGATTTTGAATGCTCTCACTCTCGTCAGCCTGCATATCCTCTTGGCTCAACCTGCAATAGAGGGTGGTGATTTTGCCTGCTTGCAACATGGTAGTCCTCCTTTCCGGCGGCAGGCAAGCATGGTTATGTACTGAGATGCCATTTTACCACAAACCGCCGCCCGTGTCAGCTCAAAAATTCACTGTTTGTCAAATATTCTGCTTTGTTCCATGTCCTTTTTGATAAGTTTGCGGATTTTCCTGTCCAGACTGTCCGTGGCCCGGTCGCTGGGTGAGGCGCAGACAAGATAGGTCGTTTTGCCGATTTGATGTTTTGTCGTGGTGACTTCACGCTGATTTTTTGGCAAAGATGTTCCCCCTTTCCAAAACGCAGGACAAGGCCCGCAGGCGGGAGAAACAGGGAAAGGGTAAGCTGTTCCTCCTGCTGGGGCTGGTTATCAGTTCACACCGAGAATGGCGCGGATGAGTTTGTTTTCCAGGCGGCTTTTCATGTACTCGTCCAAGCAGGCGTGGGGACAGCCACTTTCATCGTAGACCGTCCGGGTGCAGAGCTTGTTTATGTAGCCCTCATAGTACCGCAAGACCTGCTCCACGGCATCGGCGTCCCCGGCGCGGGCCGCATCGCTCACCGCCAGCGGCAGCAGTTCACGGCCTTTGTAATTACGGCGCCTCATGGTACTAACCTCCTTTCCTCGCTGTCAGCTTTGTCCGCAGGACTTTCAGCGATTTGGTTCTGCGCCGCTGGACGGCACTCCGGGACAGGCCCAGGGCCTCGCCGATCTCGCGGTCTGTCAAATCCAGAACCAGCCGCAAAATTAAAATGCTTTGCTCCTGCTCTGGCAGACCGGCAAAGGCGTCGGCCACTTGCTGGCTGCTGATCGGCAGGTCGTAGCC
>NZ_QWEK01000019.1 GCF_009935845.1 Pseudoflavonifractor sp. 524-17
TTTTCTCACCCTGCTCTATTTTACCTCGTTTATATGAAAAAGTCTGCCGAAGGGCAGACTTTTTCGACAGGCTGAAAGGAGAGGGTCTCCCCTCTCCTTTTATGTTTGCGGTTGGATTGTCAATTAAGCCTTGCCGTCACAGCCCAGAACGTCGATCAGCTTATGCTTGACCAGCTCCTTGATATTGGCGCGGGCGGGCTTGAGGTACTCGCGGGGGTCGAACTTGTCGGGATGCTCCGCGAAGAACTGGCGGATGGTACCGGTCATGGCCAGACGCAGATCGGAGTCGATGTTGATCTTGCAGACGGCACTGCGGGCGGCCTGGCGGAGCTGCGCTTCGGGAATGCCCACCGCGTCAGGCATCTTGCCGCCATTGTCGTTAATCATGGTCACGAAGTTTTGGGGTACGCTGGACGAACCATGCAGCACAATGGGGAAGCCAGGCAGACGCTTGACAACCTCCTCCAGAATGTCAAAGCGCAGCGGAGGCGGGACCAGTTCGCCCTTCTCATTGCGGGTACACTGGGCGGCAGTGAATTTGTACGCGCCGTGGCTGGTTCCGATGGCGATGGCCAGGGAATCGCAGCCGGTCTTGGTGACAAACTCCTCCACTTCCTCGGGACGGGTGTAGGAGGAGTCCTCCACAGAGACGTTGACCTCGTCCTCTACGCCGGCCAGGCTGCCCAGCTCGGCCTCTACCACCACACCATGGTCGTGGGCATACTCCACCACCTTCTTGGTGATCTCAATGTTTTCCGCGAAGGGCTTAGAGCTGGCGTCGATCATGACGGAGGTAAAGCCGCCGTCAATGCAGGATTTACACAGGTCAAAAGAGTCGCCGTGATCCAGATGCAGGCAGATAGGCAGGCCGGTCTCAATCACAGCGGCCTCTACCAGCTTCATGAGATAGGTGTGGTTGGCATAGGCGCGGGCGCCCTTGGAGACCTGAAGAATCAGAGGCGCATTGACTTCCTTCGCCGCTTCCGTAATGCCTTGGACAATCTCCATGTTGTTGACATTGAAAGCACCAATCGCGTAGCCGCCATTGTACGCCTTCTTAAACATTTCGGTAGTAGTAACGAGAGGCATAGGGCTCATCTCCTTCTCTAAAATTACAATTAGATTTTACCATTTAAGATTGATAAATACAAGGGGGCATGATATAATAATGAAAATTTCTTATTCAGTTCTATAAGCAGTGAAAAACAGGTGCTAAAGAAGAAAAAAACTGCAAAATGCAAGTCAAAAAGCAGTTAAGAGGAGGATTAAGCTATGAATGAGTTAAAAGGAGCTTGTATTATTGGACAGTCCGGCGGTCCTACGGCGGTTATTAATGCCAGTGTGCTGGGCGTCATCCGCACTGCGCTGGAAAGCAGCAGCATCACAAGAGTCCTGGGCGCGGCCAACGGGATCAAGGGCGTGCTTCAGGATCGGCTCTACGACATGGCGGCGGAGGATCCAGACGAGCTGGAGCTGTTGAAATATACGCCTTCCTCCGCCCTAGGCTCCTGCCGCTACAAGCTGGCGGATCCTGACATGGACGATACCGACTACAAGCGCATCCTGGAGGTGTTTCGGAAGTACGGTGTCCGCTACTTTTTCTACAACGGCGGCAACGACTCTATGGACACCTGCAACAAGATCTCCAAGTATATGCAAAAGGTGGGCTATGAGTGCCGTATTATCGGCGTACCCAAGACCATTGACAACGACCTCAACGGCACCGACCACTGCCCCGGCTTCGCCTCTGCCGCCAAGTATATTGCCACCTCCTGCGCTGAGGTGTGGCATGACACCCATGTCTATGACACTGGTTTAGTAACGATTGTAGAGATCATGGGCCGCCACGCCGGCTGGCTGGCTGGCTCCGCCGCGCTGGCCGGAATCAGTGGCTGCGGCCCGGACCTGATCTATCTTCCTGAACAGACCTTTGAGCTCACCAACTTCCTAGAGGATGTAAATGGAGTCTTCCAGAGACGGGGAAAGTGTCTGGTGGCCGTCTCCGAAGGCATCCACCACGCCGACGGCTCCTTTGTCTCCGAAGCGAAAACCTCTGCTACAGACGGCTTTGGCCATGCTCAGCTGGGTGGTTTGGCCGCTACGCTGGCCGACGCCGTAAAAATGGAGACCGGCACCAAGGTCCGCAGCATTGAGCTCTCCCTTCTCCAGCGATGCGCCTCTCACGTGGCCTCTCAGACGGATATTGATGAGGCGTTCCAGGCTGGAAAAGCTGCGGTGGAGGCCGCCGTCTCCGGCGTTACCGATAAGATGGTAGCTTTCAAATGTTCCCGTGAAAACGGGGTTTATCACTGTGACACCGTTCTGGAGTCCTTGGATATTGTAGCTAACTTCGAGAAAAAGGTCCCACGGGAGTGGATCAACGCCAAGGGCAACGGTGTGAAGCAGGCGTTTCTGGACTACGTGCTCCCCCTTATCCAAGGCGATCCGGCAATCGTAAGGCAGGATGGTCTCCCCCGCTTTGCCAAGCTGAAAAAAGTACTTGCCTCTGTTTGATTCCAGATAAAATGATGCCCTGTACGATTTTGTACAGGGCATCATTCTTCTTCTATTTGGCCGTTACAACAATTCCTCTTTCAGCTTCACCTGCTCCATACCGGTCAGCGCCCGCATGACGGTATAGGTCTGGGGATCCAAGCTCTTGCGCATGGCTAGGGCCTCCGCAATGTCATAGTTGACATACTGATCACCCTGGAGGCAGATGACCCGATTGGTCATTCCCTTTGCCAGCAGCTCTACTGCCTCATAACCCATATGGGTGGCGGTAACCCGGTCTCTGGAGGAGGGACTTCCCCCCCGCTGAACGTGGCCCAAAATGGTGACACGGGTGTCCAGCGCGGTGGTGTTCCGGATCTCCTCCGCCACATGATAGGCGCCGCCCTCCACTCCTTCCGCCACAATCACCATAAAGTGCGTGCGTCCGTTCAGACGGGCCCGGCGGATGGGTTCCATCAAATCGTGCTCATAGTTGATGTCCTGCTCCGGAATCACAACCGCCGTAGCGCCGCAGGCCACTCCTACATAAAGGGCCAGATGGCCGGCGTGGCGGCCCATTACCTCCACCACAGAGCAGCGTTCGTGGGACTGCATGGTATCCCGCAGTTTATCAATGGAATCCTGGGCGGTGTTGCAGGCGGTATCAAAGCCGATGGTGTAGGTGGAGCAGGAGATATCGTTGTCAATGGTACCGGGAATGCCGACAACAGACACACCGAGCTTGGACAGCTCCAGCAGGCCGCGGAATGTGCCGTCGCCGCCGATTCCCACAAGGCCGTCGATCCCCAGCAGTTTGCAGGTGGACACCGCCTTTTCCCGGCCCTTCGGCTGGTAAAACTCCTCACTGCGGGCGGAATAGAGCATGGTGCCGCCCTGGCGGGAGATGCCGCTGACGCTCTCGAAGTCAAGGGGAATGATGTCACAGTTAATCAGCCCATAATATCCCCGCCGTATTCCCACACACTCGATCCCCATATGCAGTGCCGTCCGGACTACGGAGCGGACTGCGGCGTTCATACCGGGCGCGTCACCGCCGCTTGTAAAGACGCCAATTCGACGCATCTGCTTGCTTTCCATATGGGAAGAACCTCCTTTTATCTGTTCGAAATCGAGATATTGCACTCTGCCTTATACTTTCAGCGCAGTTTCTGCCTGGTTAAGGGCGGCCGCGTGGCGCTTCAGCACCGGGCGAACCGCCTCCTCCAGAAAATCGGTTACCTGCTCCGGACAGCGACCGATATAGCGGCTGGGCTCCAGGTGGGCGGTCAGCTCCTCCCGGCTCATGCCGAACATAGGGTCCGCGGCGATGAGCTCAATGAGGTTGTTGTCCAAGCCCAGATCCTTGACATTCCGGCCCGCCTCCAGGGCATGGATGCGGATCCGCTCGTGGAGTTCCTGACGGTTCCCCCCCCGCTTGACGGCGTCCATCATAATATTTTCACTGGCCATAAAGGGGAGTTCCTCCAAAATATGCCGCTCAATTACCTTCTCGTGGACCACCAGATTGGATGCCACATTGAGGTAAATATTCAAAATGGCATCCACCGCGAGGAACGCCTCCGGCACAGAAATCCGTTTATTGGCGGAGTCATCCAAGGTTCGCTCAAACCACTGGGTCGCGGCGGTAACAGCCGGATTGACCGCGTCGGCAATCACATAGCGGGCGAGACTGCAAATGCGCTCGCACCGCATGGGGTTGCGCTTATAGGGCATGGCCGAGGAACCGATCTGGTTTTTCTCAAAGGGCTCCTCCACCTCTTTCAGATGACAAAGCAGCCGGAGATCGGTGGCGAATTTGCTGGCGGACTGGGCGATACCGGACAGAGTAGCCAGTACGGCGGCGTCCACCTTGCGGGAATAGGTCTGACCGGAGACCGGAATCACTTCCTCAAAGCCCATCTCCTGGGCGATTTTCCGGTCCAACTCCTTACACTTTTCGTGATCGCCCTCAAACAGCTCCAGAAAGCTGGCCTGTGTACCGGTGGTTCCCTTACAGCCCAACAGTTTTAAGCTGGAAATACGATACTCAGTCTCCTCCAAGTCCATCAGCAGCTCGTTCATCCACAGGGTGGCCCGCTTCCCCACCGTCACCAGCTGCGCGGGCTGGAAGTGGGTAAAGCCCAGGGCAGGCAGCGCCTTATAGGTGTCCGCAAACTTGGCCACACGGTCCAGCACCTGCACCAATTTATTTCGGATCAGCGCCAGCCCTTCCCGCATGAGGATAATGTCCGTATTATCGCCTACATAACAGCTGGTGGCCCCCAGATGAATGATAGGCATGGCTGTAGGGCAGATGGCGCCAAACGCATGGATATGGGCCATGACATCGTGGCGGAGCTGCCGCTCTTTCTCGGCGGCCAATGGGTAATCAATTTCGTCAACATGGGCCTCCATCTCGTCAATCTGTGCCTGAGTGACAGGCAGACCCAGCTCCATCTCCGCCCGGGCCAAGGCAATCCACAGCCGGCGCCAGGTGGTAAACTTCTTGTCCGGCGAAAACAGATAGAGCATCTCCTCGCTGGCATACCGTGAGGACAGCGGACTTTCGTATACATTCTTACTCATTGGCAATCCCCTTTTATCTTGAATCTCTCGCCTAGAATCATACCACAAAAAGAAAAGATGTACAAGATTGAATCATGCCTGTTCCTTGAAAGAAGCGCGCTGTTGCTGAAAACTCTGTCAATCTTATTCAAACGTATTGAATCAAACCGAGTTCTGTGATAAAATTCAAAAAACAGGTCATAATTGTAGGAGGATAAGTATATGGAAAGCGCCACATGGAAAAATGGCCTCAGATATTTTCTGATTGGCATTGCGGTGGCGGCCGGCGGCATGTTTTTTTCCGATCTTGCCGGCGGCTTTTTCAACGGAATGCCCTATGGAGACGCGGCAGCTCTTGGCATGGGGATGTATTTATGTGTAGTCGTTGTCACCTGTACTGGCATTATTGTCTCCCATATGGATAAAAAGCGGCTTCCTGATGGGGATACTCCCTCTGTCTGAGAATAAAACGGTACCATGAAACAAGAAAGGGGCTCATTATGTTAAAGGGAAGAACCGCTGTCGTTACCGGCGGCACACGTGGGATTGGTTTTGCCATCGTGAAGAAGTATCTGGACAACGGGGCCAATGTGGCCATTGCCGGCTCTAGAGAGGAGACGGTACAGAAGGCGCTGGCCCAACTCTCGGAGTATGAGGGGAGGGTCATGGGCATCTGGCCCGATCTGTGCAATCCGGAGGAGGTGGCTGCGGCCTTCACCCGTGTCAAGGAGCGGTTTGGCTCCTTCGACATCCTGGCCAACAACGCAGGCATCTCGTCGCGGACCAGCCTTTACGAGTACACGCTGGATGAGTTCTCCAAAATCCTGGACGTGAACCTGAAAGCCCCCTTCGTCTGCTCCCAGGCTGCCGCGCGGCTGATGAAGGAACAGGGCGGCGGAACTATCATCAATACCAGCTCTATGGTATCGAAATATGGTCAGCCTGCCGGCTGCGGATACCCGGCGACTAAGTTTGCCGTTAACGGACTGACCAAATCTCTGGCCAGAGAGCTGGCCAAGGACCAGATCCGCGTAAACGCAGTAGCTCCCGGTGTGACGAAGACCGATATGGTGGCCGCGCTGCCCACGGAGATGGTGGAGCGGATCTCTGCTGGAATCCCACTGGGCCGGCCGGGAGAGCCGGAGGATGTGGCAAACGCCTTTTTGTATCTGGCCAGCGATATTGCCTGCTATGTGACGGGGGTTGTGCTCCATGTGGATGGGGCGGCGATGACCTAAAACCTTATATCAGCAAGGGCGTACCGCTGGCCGGCGGTACGCCCTTGCTTGGTTTGACAGAGGAAATCAGCCCGCCAGGAACTTCTCCAGACGATTCAGCCCCTCCTTGATGTTATCCATAGAGGTGGCGTAGGACCAGCGAACAAAGTTTGGCGCACCAAACCCAGCTCCGGGCACTACAGCCACCAGTCCTTTTTTCAGGAAAGCGTCCGCAAAGCTGTTGTCATCGGTAATTTCCGCCCCCTGGATGGTCTTCCCAATGAGCTGCTCAATGTTCATCATAACATAGAAAGCACCCTCAGGCTTGATACAGCTCACACCGGGAATGGCGTTCATCCGCTCTACAATGTAATCGCGGCGCTCCTCAAAGGCTTTGCGCATCTCCTCGATTTTTTCCTGAGATTCTGTAAGCGCGGCAACAGAGGCCTTTTGAGAGATGGCGGAAGCGGAGCCGGTGGAGTGGCTGACATAATTGGCCATCACCTTGGCAACCTTGTCACTGGCGCAGGCATAGCCAATTCTCCACCCCGTCATGGCGTAGGACTTGGACACGCCGTTAATCAGAATGGTCCGCTCCTTCACTTCCTCGCTCAGGGCGGGGAAACTGGCGAATTTCCTGCCGTCGTAGACCAGTCCATAGTAGATCTCGTCGCAGACAACATACAGATCGTTGTCTACACATACTTTAGCAATCCCCTCCAGCTCTTTCTTGTCGTACATCATACCAGTGGGGTTGGAGGGATTGTTGAGAATAATGGCCTTGGTTTTGGGTGTAATGGCCTGGGCCAGCTTCTCCGGGGTGAGCTTGAAGTGCTCCGCCTCTGTGGCGGTGACTACCACCGGTACGCCGCCTACCATTTTGATCAGCTCAATATAGCTCACCCAGTAGGGCGCAGGCAGGATCACTTCGTCTCCGGGATTGATCAGGGCCCGCAGGGCCAGATAGACCGCATGCTTGGCGCCGCTGGTGGCGACTACCTGATTGGGCTTATAGGCAACCCCGCAGTCGGCCAGCATCCGGTCGCATACGGCCTGCCGCAGCTCTACCGTGCCGGCTGCCGGCGTATAACGGGTGACATTATTTTCAATGGCCGCGATGCCGCAGGCCTTGATCTCGTCAGGGGTATTGAAATCGGGCTCACCGGCGCCAAAGCCGATGACATCGACACCCTCCGCCTTCATCTGCTTGAACAGAGCGTCAATCGCCATGGTGGTGGATGCCTGAACAGCCTGCGCAATCTGGGACAGCTCTTTCATGGGAATCTCCTCCAAATGTAAAAGTTCAAATTGATCTGTGTGTATTATATGCGCAGGCGCAAAAAAATGCAAGTATCTTTCTTTCAACTTTCATATTTTTGAGAAATTAGACAACAGCTCCTTGAAAAGGCGCAGAAAATGAAGTGCCGTCTGTGCTCTTTGAACAAACACAGACGGCACTTCTTCCCTTCTCAAACCATGCGGCAACAGTTACAGGGTTTTATCCATGGCCTCCAGCGCACGGCAGACCGCCGCCACAACCACACAGGACACCAACGCCTCTGGAATTCCCGCTGTGGTGGCCACGCCCATTACCATGGTGCCCACCGCGCTGATGTCAACCTGGTAAGCCTGAGCCACGTAATTGCTGGCCAGCATCCACAGGCCGCCCAGATAGAACACGGTATTCATCAGAGAGCCCAGAAAACCGGTGATTCCATACCCGATCAAGTGCTGTTTGTCCAACGCCGGCACCTTGTGCAGCCCGCGCATCAGCAGGCCGCTGAGCCAACCCATCAAAATGCGGGGCACCATGGCGATAAAGATGTACACCAAGGGCTCTACCCCAAGAATCGCGGTGGCAACCACATCCGCGCCAGGCATGGTCAGCACCTTAATCAGTGCGGACAGGCCAAAGAAGCCGCCCAGAACGGCCCCCGCGGCAGGTCCCATCAAAGCCGCGCCGATGATCACCGGCATCTGGATGGTGGTAGCCGCGATAGGTCCGATGACCAGGTATCCCAGCGGCGTGAAGCTGAGCAGAAAGATGATGGCGACCAGTACCGCCACCCGGACCATCCGCCCAATCTTCGGGTTGACATTTGCCTTTTCCATATTCAATTACCTCCTGCTGCCGCTCCCTGTTCAGGGATGCAGCGCATTTATTTACCCACAGCATCCGCTGTTGAGTACCAAAAAATTCTCACACCCGCCGCTGCTTCGGCGCGGTACTCTTCTGATAGATCAGATAGAGTCCGTTGAGCAGCAGATCGGCGTTGTAGATGATATTATGTCTGCACTGAGTTAAAATTTCCGGCGCCGCGGCACCGGTGGCCACGATTGCGGCCAGAGGCACGCCCACCTCCTGGGTGATCCGATCCAGCATTCCGTCCACCATACTGGCGTTGCCGTAGACCACGCCAGAGCGCATGGCGTCCACCGTATTGTGGCCCAGGAATGTGCTGGGCGGTTCAATTGAGATATGGGGCAGCTCAGCAGCCTCCTGAGACAGTGCCTCCACCGCCACCCGCACCCCCGGCATGATAATGCAGCCCTCGTACACATTGTCCCGCAGCAGGGACATGGTAATCGCCGTGCCCATATCAATCACCACCAAGGGGGACGGATATTGGTGAAGCGCGGCCACGGAGAACGCCACAATATCACTGCCCAGCTGGGCATGGAGATCCGACTTGATGTTCAGCCCCGTTTTGATGCCAGGCCCCATTTGAACGGGCCGCTTTCCAGTGACAAACGACACCGCGCCGCACAGAGCGGCAGTGACTGGCGGGACGACGCTGGACACAATCGTACCAGTTATCTGGCTTATTTCAGCCTGGTAGAGGCGGAACACGTCCGTCAGCTGGATGGCCCATTGATCCTGGGTATTGCTCTTATAGGTGGGCAGAACAGAGCGGAAACTCAGCATTCCCCCCCCATCGAACAGGCCAATCGTTGTGCTGGAGTTACCTACGTCGATTGCCAGAACCAATAATACCACGCTCCTCTCCCACATTCAACTGGAATTTTACCACGAATTTTCCCTTATGGCAAGGCTAACCGCCTTACGCCAACACCTTGGCACGGATCAGCCGGCCCATCTCCTTTGTCCCGATGGGAGTGACGCCAGACTCCGCGATGTCTGCCGTACGCCACCCCTCCGCCAGAACGGCGTCCACCGCCTTCTCAATGGCGCTGGCTTCATCTGGCAAATGGAAGGAGTAGCGCATCATCATTGCCGTGGACAAAATGGTGGCGATAGGGTTGGCCTTATCCTGGCCGGCGATATCCGGCGCAGATCCGTGGATGGGCTCGTACAGGCCGGGCACGGCATCTCCAATAGAGGCAGAGGGCAGCAGGCCGATGGATCCAGTAATCATGCTGGCCTCATCAGAGAGGATGTCGCCGAACATATTTTCCGTGACCACCACGTCAAACTGGGCGGGATCCCGCACCAGCTGCATAGCGCAGTTGTCTACCAGCACATCCTCATATTCCACATCGGTATACTCCTCCGCCAGACGGTGCATTACACTCCGCCACAGACGGCTGGTCTCCAGCACATTGGCCTTGTCCACGCTGGTGACTTTTTTCCGGCGGAGGCGGGCCAGCTCGAAGGCCCGGCGGCCAATGCGCTCAATCTCCAGCTCGGAGTAGGCCATCAGATCCGTGGCCTCCACGCCCCGGTCCTCCGTCTGATACTTGTCCCGCTTTCCAAAGTAGATGCCGCCGGTGAGCTCCCGCACCATCATCAGGTCGATGCCCTTCTGGGCGGTCTCCTTCTTTAAGGGACAGGCGTCCGCCAACGGGGGGCGCAGGCTGGCCGGACGCAGGTTGGCATAGAGACCAAGATCCTTCCGAATGGCTAGGAGGGCGGTCTCTGGCCGCTGTTCCGCGGGCTTGTCGGAGCCCCATTTGGGGCCGCCCACCGCGCCCAGCAGCACCGCATCGCAGGATTTACACGTTTCGGCAGTGCCGTCAGGGTAGCTCTTCCCTATTGCGTCGGTGGCACAGCCCCCCAACAGCACATCTTCATAGGTAAAGCAGTGGCCAAACCGCTGCCCCACCGCCTCCAGAACGCCTACCGCCTCACTGACCACCTCGGGGCCGATTCCATCCCCCCGGATGAGCGCAATTTTATAGTTCATCGTCATCACACTCCTTCTATTTCGCCACGCCCCGGGCTTTCAGGGCGTTGAGCAGCCCGCCGCTTTTGATGATGCCGTCCACAAACGCCGGGAAGGGCGCGGCCTGCCAGGTTTTCCCCTGGGTGGTGTCGGTGATGGTCCCAGAGGCAAAGTCCACCTCTACCTGGTCCCCCGGCTGAATGGCCGCGCTGGCTTGGGGGCACTCCACAATGGGCAGGCCGATGTTGATGGCGTTGCGGTAAAAGATCCGGGCGAAGGAGGCGGCGATGACGCACGTTACACCGCAGGCTTTGATGGACAGGGGAGCGTGCTCCCGGGAGGAGCCGCAGCCGAAGTTGGCTCCGGCCACAATAATGTCCCCCTCCTGTACCGTACTGGCAAAGGAGGCGTCAATATCCTCCATGCAGTGGGAGGCCAAAGCCTTGGGATCAGGGTTGTTCAGGTGGCGGGCTGGGATGATGACATCGGTATCCACATTATCGCCGTATTGAAAGACCTTCATAAACAGTCACAGTCCTTTCTTTCATCGGATTAGTCCAGTTTGCGGGGATCGGCCACACAGCCAGCCACAGCGGACGCGGCGGCTACAGCGGGGCTGGCCAGGATAATTTCCGAGTCCACGGGGCCCATGCGGCCCACAAAATTCCGGTTGGTAGTGGAGATGGCCCGCTCCCCATCGGAGAGAACGCCCATGTGCCCCCCCAGGCAGGGACCGCAGGTGGGGGTGGATACCGCCGCACCGGCCTCGATAAAGATCTGAATCAGTCCCTCCGCCATAGCGTCCAGCATGATCTGCTGGGTGGCGGGGAAGACAATACAGCGCACGTCCTTGTGAACCTTCCGCCCCTTCAGTACAGCGGCGGCCTGACGCATATCCTCCAGACGGCCGTTGGTACACGAGCCGATTACCACCTGCTGGATGGGCGTACCTGCCACCTGGTCCACCGTGCGGGTATTGGAGGGCAGGTGAGGCAGCGCCACAGTTGGCTGGAGCTCGTTCAACTCGATGACCACTTCCCTGTCATAGACGGCATCCGGGTCTGGCTCCACCGCCTCCCAGGCCCGGGTGACCCGCCCGTCCAGATAGGCCCGGGTCTTCTCATCCACAGGGAAAATGCCGTTCTTTGCCCCAGCCTCAATGGCCATGTTGGAGATGGTGAACCGGTCGTCCATGGACAGCTCCGCCACGCCCTCGCCGGCAAACTCCAGAGATTGATACAGGGCGCCGTCCACCCCAATCATGCCGATCAGGTGGAGAACCAGATCCTTTCCTGACACGTAAGGCTGCAGCTTGCCCTTCAGGGTTACTCGAATGGCGGAGGGCACCTTGAACCAGGCCAGCCCGGTGGCCATGCCAGCGGCCATGTCAGTGGAGCCCACCCCGGTGGAGAATGCGCCCAGCGCCCCATAAGTACAGGTGTGGGAATCTGCGCCGATGACGGCCTCGCCGGGAGCCACCAGTCCCTTTTCCGGCAGCAGCGCGTGTTCTACGCCCATCTGTCCCACATCAAAGAAATGGGTGATTTCAAACCGCTTGGCAAAATCCCGGGCCGTCGCGCACAGCTGGGCGGATTTGATATCCTTGCAGGGGGTGGAGTGATCCAGGACGATGGCGATTTTGTCTTTGTCAAAGACCCGGGTCAGCCCCGCCTTGTCAAATTCTGTAATGGCCACTGGCGCAGTGATGTCGTTCCCCAGCACCAGGTCCAGCTTTCCCTCAATCAGCTGGCCAGCCTCTACGTGGTCCAGACCGGCGTGTTTGGCGAGTATTTTTTGGGTCATTGTCATTCCCATGGTATTCCCTCCAATAAATGAAATCTCGGCTATGTACTCTATCTTACCCAAAGACGGTTGAAAAGAATGTAAAGTATGATACAATATAAAAACAGGTCTTATCCCGTACCGCATGTACGGCAAATTGGGACAGGAGGGATGCAAATGGATCGCTGGTTTTTTCTGGCGCAGGACCAACCCCTCAAACATTATGCTGCCGGCCAGTTTATCTACCTCCAGGATACGGAAGCCGACCAGTTCTACTACATTGCCAGCGGCACCGTTAAGTGCTTTCTCAGCGCCGAGAGCGGCGAGGAACGGATCCTCGCCTTTCACCACGGGGGCGAGCTGATTGGCGAGGCGTCTTTCTTTGACCGCCAGCCCCGGGTTTCCTCTGCTGTGGCCGCCTCCCCCTGCCAGCTGATCGCCATTGATCGGGGGCATCTACAAGAGGTAATCCACCTCCACCCCGATGTGGCCCTCTCCCTGTTGGAATATCTGGCCCGGACCGTGCGTTTGCTCTCCGTCCACGTGGACGGAAACTTCCTCCCAGCGGATCAGCGCATCGCCCGGCATCTGCTCACACTAACGCCAGGGCCAGACGGCGCCATCCTGTGTACCCACGAGGAGATCGGCGCCTCCGTAGGGGCAAGCCGGGTCACTGTCAGCCGTACCCTAGCCCACTTTGCCCGGATGGGGTGGCTCCAGACCGGCTACCGCATGGTACGCCTGCTCAACCGGAGTGCGCTGGAGCGGCTCCTCACCGCCACAGAGGAGCTGCTGCATTAACCCAATAACATTTGGACTTTTTCCGCCATCCTCTCACCAAAGCGGCGGTGACTGTCCAGATCCAAGTGCATAAAGTCCACCTGGTTCACTGTGCAGCAGTCATTACAGTCCAGGAACGCGCACTGGTTCAGTTTGGCGCACGCTTCCATAAGGGCGGGGAGTTCCCAGGATTTCTCCACACATCCGGCACCCATCTCCCCCGCCACAGGAGAGGTATAGACCCGGCTATCAATCCGGATGGGCGCTGCCACTAAAATCTTGGACTCTCCCCGCCAGACATCATAGGTGCGGGCCTTGCGGATGAGCCGGTCCACCCCGTCGGCGATGTTTTTTGGTGAGGCAGAAAACCGCTCCTTGCAGTCGTTGGTGCCCAGCATCAAGATCAGCAGATCTAAGGGGGAGTGAGACATAAGGCTCACCGGCAGGTGATCCATTCCCCGCAGGCCCTCATTCAGCGGATCGTTAAAGACGGTCGTCCGTCCGCTGATGCCCTCCTCCACCACTTGGTACCCGTCCCCAAGGGCGGCGGCCATCACTTGGGTCCACCGCTGGTCGTCTTCAAACCGGCCCCCGCTCTCCGCGCTGTACCCCCAGGTATTGGAATCTCCAAAACAGACAATGCGTTTACGTATCATGTTTCCCGCCTCCTCATCTGAATCGCTTTGAAGAAAGAGCAGGCTGGGGCCCGCCTTGATTCAGGTGTGCTCCAGCCTGTTTCCATACGTTCTGCGTTAGGCGAAAAATGCCCCAAAGGACCGTTTCTCCTCAATCGCTGCGATCATATCCGCCATTTTAGACAGATCTCCCATAAGAATCACACCGCACAAATGGCCGTTGGAGAAGTAATACCGCTCCAGCTGCTTCTGGGTATCGTCCCGGATCTCCACCGTCTTATAGACCACATTGGGATCTTTGCCTGGATCGCCCAGAGAGAACAGCTCGGTCTCCATCCCGTGGAAGGACAGGACAGGGGTTATAGGCTGGTAGGACACCAGATCGCCGGTGGCGCTGGCGCCCGCCACTCTCCCCTGCGCCTGCGCCTCCGGCCACAGGGCGAAATTGCTCCCCTTGAACTGGGCGCAGTCACCGCAGGCATAGACCCCAGGCAGATTGGTCTCCATGGACTCACGAACCACGATGGCACGGTCAGTCTCAATTCCCGCCTCCTTGGCCAGGGCGGTATTGGCCCGGACACCGCAGGATACTACCACCAGATCGGCGGGAATCTCCTCTCCGGTGCCCAGCTGGACCCCGGTGACCTGATCGCCGCCAGTTATGGCACTGATCTGCACACCGGCCTCCACCCGCACCCCCACCTTGGCACACTGCTTCAGCAAGCATTCCGCGGCGGTGTCATCCAGCTGGCGGCTCATAATCTGGGGTGCCAGCTCCAGAACTGTCACCTCACAGTTTGCCTTGCGCAGCTCCCAGGCGGCCTCCAAACCCAGCACACCGCCGCCGATGACCACCGCCCGCTTCAGACCTGTGCCCATGGCTTGGATCTTGGATACGTCGGACGTGCGGCGGATTGCCACCACGCCCTCTTTTTCATGGCCCGGAATAGGCGGCACAAAGCACTCGCTGCCCAGAGCATAGATCAGCTTTGTATACCTCAACCGCTGGCCGCCATCCAAAATAATCTCCCGTTTGCCGCTGTCGATCCCTGTGACCTGGCGGTTCAGAACCTGTACAATGTTCCGCGCCTCATACCATCCGACAGGATGCATGGCCATTTGTTCCGGCGTCAGGCCGGACAGCATAGCTTTGGTCAGCATAGGACGCTGGTAGGCTGGTCCCTCGTTGGAGATGAGGACAATCCGTCCAGTCTTATCCCGCTCCCGAATGGCCTCCGCGGCGCTGACGCCGGCGCAGCCGTTGCCCAAAATGACATAGTGGTTTTGGGTGTCGTTGCGGAAAGCCACGATCTCCTGCGCTACCTCCACAAACTTATCCCGTCCTACGCCGCACACAGGACAGGTATCCATAGAGGCGTCAAAAATCTCACCGCAGACCAGGCATTTGACCAGCTTGCGGGTTCCCTTGCTCTGATTCTTTTTCTCCTCCAGAGGGACATAGTACTCCCGGCCCACGCCGCACACAGGGCACTGCTCCTTATCCCCGTCAAAGATGGCGCCGCAGAGCTTGCAGCGGACCTTCCCGCCGGTCTTTGGCTCAGCGGGCGCCTCTTCCGCCAGGGGGATGAAGTGCTCCGGCCCCACCTTGCACACAGGGCAGATCTCTGTCCCCTCGTCAAAGACCGCACCGCATATTTTGCACTTGACCTTGGTCTTTGGCTTGCGCTGGATAGGCTTCTCATTGTCCAGCAGCGCCAATCCAAAATTGACGCCGAACTCTCTTGCCTTGGCCAGATCCGCCTGACTGGGCTTGAAGCGAATGCGCAGGCCGTCCACTGTCTTCAGCTTGAGCTGCTTCAGCCGCTCCATAATATGGGGCACACCCTCGCCGCTCCAGCCATAGCTGCCAAAGGCGCTGGCCAGTTTTCCGCCGTGAGTTGCCGCGAACATCCCTGTAGTCAGGTCCCAGATGGGCTTCAGCGCCTCTCCCACGATGGTAGGCGTGCCCAGAAGGAACCCATCGGCGTAGAGCAGCTCCTCCGCCACCTTGGCCCCGTCCGCCGTCACCATGTCATAGAGGCGCACAGCAATATCTCCGCTGGCCTGGATCCCCTCGGCGATGACCTGGGCCAGCTGGCCGGTATAGCCGTAGGCGCTGACATAGGGGATAATTACTGTGGGCTTGGGGTTGGGATTGATTACGGTAGACCAGTTCTCGTAGGTATCCAGCATCCAGGGAATATCTGCGTCCAGCACTGGGCCGTGCCCGGGGCAGATCATGTCAATCTCCAGGGGCCGGATCCGCTTGAGTGCGTCCAGCATGAAGGATTTATAGGGGCTGATGATGCAGTCATAGTAGTACTTTGTGGCCCGGAGATACCCCTCCCGATCAGTCACCTTGCTGACCAGAACGTCGTCCATGGCGTAGTGGGAGCCGAAGGAGTCGCAGGTGACCAGGATCTTGTCCTCCTGAATATAGGTATACATGGTATCAGGCCAGTGCAGATTGGGGACCACAAGAAACTCCAGCGTTTTGCCGTCCAGCTTCAGGGTCTGGCCGTCCTGGATCGCGATGGAGTAGAAGTCCCGGTTGACAATCTGCTTCAGGAAGTTCAGCGCGCACCCGGTGGCCACGATCTTGATGCGGGGATTCAGCTCCAGCAGCCGTTCCACACTGCCGCTGTGATCCGGCTCTGTGTGGCTCACCACCAGATAGTCCACCGACTCGATGGGCGCGATCTCCCCTACCTTCTCCAGCCAGCTGTCCAGGCATTTCACTTTGGCTGTCTCAAAAAGAACGGTATGGTGCTCCGTCTTCAGCACATAGGAGTTATAGGTGGTGCCAAACTCCGTATACATGATAATGTCGAACACCCGCAGATCGTGGTCAACAGCTCCCGTAAAGTGGAAGCCCTTCTTTAACTGAAATGTCTTCATCTCCTGCACCCTTTCTTCTCATATCTGATGGTTATTCCTATGGATTGCAGATTCCGCAGGCTGCGTACCCCTGATCCAACAGGGCCTGACGGCTGCCGGTATACTCCTCCCGGTTGCGCTTGCTGATACTCTCAGCCCCGGAGCACCCCGGAAGGTGGAACTTTTTGGAGTTTGTATTGAGGATGTAGCGCATCTCCTCCCCGCTGCCGGCGGAGGTTTCCTCCAGCCAGCTGTTGCCGGTAGCATAGTCGATGCCAACCCCCGGCTGGTTGTTGTACACAAACACATTAAAAAGAATTTCATCGTCCTCTACGGACTGGGCCTCCATCTGCACTCCTCTGGCCACCAGCTCTTCCCCCTGAAATACAGGGGTCACCCGGTAGAGCACATGGTGCTCCGTCTCCTTCACGTAGTCCGCCACCATGTTTTCAAAAGGCAGCATCCCATCTACATTCATATAGCGGGTGCCGGTAATCAGGTTTTCCCGGTTGGCGTTCTCTCCCGTCAGCTGGAAGCCGATGAGATGACAGCGGTTGTACAGGCTTTTGCCGTCTACACAGTCATACTTTACACTCTGCCAGCCTGTGGGCTTCACCTGGCTGATATTCCCCCGGCCCTCGGTGGGCATCAGGTCCACGCCAATATTGGCGTAAGCCGCGCCGCAACGGCCCAAATCGTCCAGAGGGCTGTAGGACTCGAAAGAATTGGTGGTCTTGTCCTCCGCTGGAAAGTCAGGCTGGTTGTTATTCAGCACCACATAGGGTTCCCCGGAAAAGGCAGGGATATCCTCTGATACGGCGGCCGGTGCCGCGGATTGTGGCTGGGCATAGACCAGCTGTTCACAGCCGGCCAGCAACAGGCAGAGGGTCAGCAGCGCAGGCAGCAGGACCCGTTTCCATTTTTTCATAGGATGTAAACCTCTTTTGTAATGATCTCATGGGAATGGCCTGGGAACTCGCAGGTCTCTGCCAGTCTCCAGCTCCCCATATCTGCAAATATATCAAGAGAGACATCAGCGGGATAGATCCGGTTCCAGCGGTAGAGCACCAGCCGCTCCAGGCGGTCCAGGCAGGGGCGGATGGGCCGGTCCTCCACAAAGCAGAACTCCCCTTCTTCCGCCAGATCCAAAAAACGCTCGTCCACCGTCACTTCCACATTCTCCCCAGAGAACTGCTTTTGGGAGTAGGCGTTCATCCAGAGACGGCGGCCGGCAGTCATCTGAATCACATCCGCCCGCACCGCCCGATCCCGGCTCTGCCGGCGGCCGTGAAACAGCATCCCGCCTTTATCGTCAATGCACACGATAGCAATCATCTTATCCCCCGCTGGTTCCATCAAAATTCGGACTCTTCCTTGGAGAATTATACCACCTGGCCGGTATGGTGACAAGAGTTTCTTCTAAATCCGCAAAGGGAACCGGAACATTTGCTTTGCCCGCGGCAGGACGGCTGAGAGATAAAATAGTCTCCCAGCCGTCCATAGAGTGTTTCCCGGACTGCCGCTACAGAATAATGCAGATAAGCCCACCGGATCCCTCATTGATGATGCGCTGAAGGGTCTCCTGAAGCTTGCCTCTGGCATCCTCCGGCATCCGCTTCAATTTGGCGTTCAAGTCCTCACTGACCAGCTCGTGGAAGGACTTTCCAAAGATGTTGGATTTCCAGATGGCCTTGGTATCCCCCTCAAACTCCTGCAGGAGATAATTGACCATCTCCTCGCTCTGCTTTTCATTGCCCACAATGGGCGATACCTCGGTCTCGATATCCGCCCGGATCATATGGATAGATGGGGCGCTTGCCTTTAGGCGCACACCGTACCGCCCTCCCTGCCGGACAATTTCCGGCTCTTCCAGCACCAGTTCATCTGTGCTGGGGATAACAATGCCATAACCGGAGTCTTTGACATCCTCCAGCGCCGACGCCACCTTGTCATACTCGCATTTTACATGGGACAGCTCGGTGAGCAGGCCCAGCAGATCCCCGTCGTCATGGATGGTAAAGCCGGACTGCTGAGAGATGGTGTCATAGAAGAGGCTGCGGGGCAGCTCCAGCGTGGCGGCGGCCAGCCCGGTGCCCAGGCTGATGTTGGTGATGCAGGCGTTGCTGACACTCTCGCAGCTGCCGATGGCGTCCACCGCCTGCTTCACATCCCGAATGCGCCGCATCCCCTCCGCACCCTCCCGGATTGCGCTGTAAAGCTCGCTTTTGATGGGGTGGTCGTAGGACAGCGCATCTACCCAGGGGGGCAGAAACAGATCCAGCTCTTTTACCGGGAATTCGTACAGCACTCCCTGGATGATATCGGTGACGTCTCCCTCCTCCAGCTCCAGGCAGTTGGCGGCCACACAGGTCACGTCGTACCGGGAGGCCAGGTCCGACCGGATGGCCTGGGCCCGCTCAGAGGCGGGGTAGGCGGAGTTAAGTACAACCAGAAACGGCTTCCCCAGCTCCTTCAGCTCTGAGATTACACGCTCTTCCGCCTCCAGGTAGTCCTCTCTGGGAATGTCCGTGATGGTACCGTCGGTTGTAATCACGATGCCGATGGTGGAGTGCTCCGCAATCACCTTCCGCGTTCCGATCTCGGCGGCCTCCATCATGGGAATCTCATAGTCAAACCAGGGGGTGGTCACCATTCGCGGGGCGTCATCCTCAATCTGGCCGGTGGCGCCGGGGACCATATAGCCCACGCAGTCAATGAGCCGCACTGAGAAGGAGGCGCCGTTTTCCATGGATACCTCTACCGCCTCTTCCGGGACAAACTTGGGCTCCGCCGTCATGATGGTCCGCCCGGATCCGCTCTGAGGCAGCTCATCCCTGGCCCGCTCCTTCCGGTATACATTTTCAATGTTTGGGATGACCATGGTCTCCATAAACCGCTTGATGAAGGTGGATTTTCCTGTCCGCACCGGTCCGACTACGCCGATATAGATATCGCCCTCGGTCCGCAGGGCAATATCCTCGTAGATTTTATGATCTTCCAATTCCAATTCCTCCTTCGGCTGCCGCAGCGCCGGTCGTTTTCTCTATATAGCTATGGGGATAAGCCTTGAAATATGCCTGCCTCACCGTCTTTCTCCGCGTCCTCCTGTCCATCGGACGAAAAAGGAACCGCAGCGGTTCACACTGCGGTTCTTGGCATTAGACTCGTTTGCGGGGGATCAGCAGAAGCTGGCCGTCTGGCTGACCATCCTCTTCCAGCGCGTTCGCCCGGCGGATGTCGGCGGCGGTGGTGCCGTAGCATTTTGCGATGTCCCAAAGCCGCTCTCCCCGGCTCACCATACGAAGCACAATGGAGGGCTGGCTGTCGTGATTTCTGGGGCATTCCGTGTCAATGCGGACATTGCACACCCCGGAGGTTTCTTCCCTGCGTACAGCCAGATAGCAGAACTCCACGGGCAACCGGATCTCAACCCCACCGCTGGCCGGTGTGGCAAAGACCGCCTCCGGACACCGGCACCGGCAGATACAGGTACATCCCGCAGGCAGCTCCAGGGTACACGGCACCTGGAAACGGCGGCTGGCGCTGTCGATCTCTCCGGCGTCGCTGCGATAGAGGACAGTCACATGGACATCCGTCTCCAAGGTAAGCCGATCCCCTTCCCTGCTCTGGGCCACCCGGCCAATCGCACAGTAGGCGTCCAATACATTGTCTGCCAGACAGGGCAGCTCCAGCACCTCCCGAATGGCAGGCGTCTTGACGCCCTGATCCGCCAGGTGCTCCAGCTTCAGCGTCCGGACCTCTGTCTCCGCCTCATAGGCGGTGCTGTAGAGGTCGGTGAGCAGGCAAAAGCTCCGCTCCTCCCGCAGCACCGCCTGGGCCAGCAGGTCGAGGTTTACATGGATGGTCCGTCCCTCTCCCCCGCTCTCCAAAGTACAGCGCACCACGGTAGGGAGGATCTCCAGCGTGCAGTCCGCCTCCTCTCCGGCGGCGGAGACCTCCATGATCTGAGAAAACGGGAGCTCAAATACGCTGTCACATAGGCCATTATCCTCTCCACGGTAGAAAATCTGGAGGTTGGCAGTTCCCTTAAAGATCAGCTTGTTGCCGATCACCTTGGACTCGCTGCACACAATGCTCAGGCGCTGCTTGAGCAGCTCAACAGCCTGAGGCTTACTGCTGGACAGTGTCACGTCGTCAGAGAAGTTAAAGGGCTTTTCCTGGACGCACACCACGCCATATGTACGACATGTCTCACACAGTTGTTCGATGCAGGCCTCTTCCCCAGCGCTGATTCCGGTATACACCGTCTCCTCCAAGGGGGCATAGCCCTGCACCTCCGCCGCCAGGCTCACGCGCACCAGCACCTTTCGCGGATTTAAGCTGCGGGTCTCCGCACTCTCTACCCTGGGGACGGCGGTGACCTTGCATCTGCTGTTCAGCTGGGGGCTGTCGGCGGCGCATACAAAGGGAATTGACACCTCCAGACGGCGCATCCCCTCCTCCCCGTCTGGCAGGTAGAGGACCACGGCCTTTACACTGCCGGACAGCTCTGCGCGGCCCTCCATGGCCTCCCGGCTGGTGAGCTCCACCCAGCCCTCGGTGTCTACAATGCGGAGGATATCCGGACAGGCGTCCGGCACAATCATCTCCATGGTCTCTTCCTGGCAGACGGTGGTATCCAGCACCGCCTCATAGCCGTTTACCTGGGTCTGTTCCAATTCCAGCTCCATCGTATTCCACTCCCTTTGAAAGGCACATCCGCCTTTTTGGTTTGGGATACTATATGCTGGTTCCCACGGGGTTATGCCTCCCCTCTCACCGCAGTCCAAATACTGTGCGGAGGATCCCTCGCAGGGCCTTTGGCGAACGTACCACGACGATCTTCACTGCTGCACACTCCTTTCTGTCTGCTCCAGCCAGCTATGCCCCCGGTAGCCCAGCGCGATGCCGATCCCCAGCGTAATCACGCTGCCGGGAAAGAGCATCAACGCCAAGCCGCCGGCCGCGCCCGCCGCCCAGCCTAGGGTCTGCCTGTTTATCCAAGACGGCAAAACGACCGCCCCCCTCATTACTTGACTTGACAGGCGCCGAACCCTCTCGGTCCGGCCCCGTTCTAGTCCAGTATACGCGGAGAACGGCCGTCTGTTCCGATTTTTCTCAAAAATCCTCTATTCTATCTCCTCCCGCTGGCTGCGGATCAATAGTACCCGGCCCCGTCCGATGGTGATCTCGGTCCGGTCTCCTGTGGGCTCATTGCTCACGGAAAAGGTGTCGCCCCGGGTAAGAAGGGCATTTTGGAGCGGATATTTTGTCCCCCTCAGCCATATGCCGGACACCATCCGATCCAGCGGGATCAGGGAAAAGTAGTGATACCGGGGGGCGGATCCGTCCAGGACAAAGCTCTCGCTGTCCAGCAGGCGTACCTCACTATCGGTATCCACAATGACACCCTTCCCACCCCGCCGTGCCAGCCACTCCAGAATCATCAGGTTGGACGCCGTGTGGTCCAGCCGTGGTCCGCCCATACAGCCGCATAGAATCAGCTTCCGGCATCCCTTCTCCAGGGCCAGCGCCAGAGCGGCCTGCAAATCCGTCATGTCCTTCTCTGGGGGCAGGCTGATACTGGGGATATCCTTCTCCGGCGCGCCGCCGGAATCCCAATCGCCAATGAGATAGTCCGGCCGCAGACCGGCCGCTTGGGCGCCGTGCCGGCCTCCGTCAGCACAGAAGACCTGGTAAGGTTCCTTTAAATAGTCAGAGAGAAAGGACCAATCCCCGCAAGGCGCCGATCCAAATACAATCCCTGTCATCTGCGTTTCCACTCCGGCACCTCCCTGGCCTGCTCATAAAGCCGCACGTAGCTGGCATGGCGGCTGGGGGCAATGGCCCCCGCCTTTACAGCCTCCCGAACAGCGCAGCCCTTCTCTTTCACGTGGGCACAGCTTTGAAACCGGCACTGATCCAAGTAGGGCCGGAACTCCCGGAAAGTACTTTGCAGTGCTTCTGGCCGGCACAGCTCCATTTTGTCCACATCAAAGGAGGAGAACCCAGGGGTATCCGCCACTACCGCTCCATTGGACAGGCGAAACAGCTCCACATGGCGTGTGGTATGCCGGCCCCGCCCCAGTTTATCACTTACCTCACCGGTCTGTATTCCGAACCCCGGCTCCAGGGCGTTGAGAAGGCTTGACTTTCCCACCCCGGAATTCCCTGTAAAGGCACAAGACTTTCCAGCGATTATATCCCGCAGGGTTTCAATGCCCTCACCTGTCTCCGCGCTGACCCGCAGGGTGGGAAATCCGGCTTTGTCATAGATTTGGTACAGCGCCTCCGCCCGGTCCAGGTCGCACTTGTTCAGACAAATCACCGGTTCGCACTCCCGCCCTTCGGCGATGGATACCACCCGGTCAATGAGAAAGGGAGCTGTTACCGGAATCGCTCCCGAGGCAACGACCACCAACAGGTCAATATTAGCCACCGCTGGCCGGTAAAATTCATTGCGCCGGGGCAGAATGGCGTCCAGCGCCCCGGCTCCGTCGCCCAGGTCGGTAAAGGAAACCCGATCCCCCACCAGCGGCGTGAGGCCGTTGTGGCGGAATCTCCCCCGGGCCCGGCAGGCCACCATCTGCACCCCGTCATCCACATAGTAGAAGCCGCTGAGCGCTTTTAAGATGATACCATCCGACATGCGGTTATTCCTTGTAAAAGTCCGCGACTTCGCCGTCTACCGTCACGAAAATCGCGTCATTGGCGCTCTCTACCGGAACAGGAATACGGGCCGTCCCCGGCCGCGTGGGATAGTAGTCCGCCACGACGACATAGCCGCTTACCGTCACCTCTATATAGACCGTCTCCGGCCCACCGGTGGGCAGCGTAACCACCAGCGTCTCCTGCCTGGACTGGACTGGCGGCTCTCCTGTGGGCAGCACCGGCGTCACCTCGGGGACTGGGGTAGGTGTGGGTGTGGGAGTGGGCGTCGGCGTGGGGGAGGGTTCCGGCTCCGGCCCCTGGCTGATCCAGATGGTCATGGTGGCGCCTTCTGCCACCAGATCGCCAGTGGGAATGCTCTGCTCAATAATGAGACCCTCGTTCACCTTATCGTCATACTGGTACTTCACATCCAGCTTAATGTTCATCTTTCTCGCCGTGGCCTCGGCCCAGGCCAGATTTTGTCCGGCGAAGGGCACCATAGGCGCTGTATTTTGCTCCGGGCCTTTGCTCACCCAGAGGGTGACGGTCTGCCCCTCTGTCAGTGGGCTGTTGAAGTCTGGATCCTGCTTGAAAATCTGATTCATGCCTACTTCTTCGTGGTGCTCATCTTCTCGCTTGATCTGAAGATTCAGCCCCAGATTGTTCAGCTTGGTCTCCGCCAGGGTAAACTCTGTATTATAGAAATCCTCCATCACGTAGCTCTCGCTGCCCTTGCTCAGATAGACCGTGATCACCTTGCTCTCCTCGCTGTCCCGGATAGAAGTGCCGCCAATGGGGTCCTGCTGGGCAATGGTATTTTCCGGATGCTCACTGTCGATGGGATCTCCGCCGATTTTTACGATAAATCCCTGGTCTACCACATCTGGCTGCTGCTGGGCCTGCTCCAAAGTCAGTCCCAGAACGTTAGGTACGCTGATCTGCTCCGGTGGCGTGTTGATTGGCTTGAAAAAGGCGGTATAGAGGAAATAGAAGATGCCGCCCAGGAAGATCAGAATAGCCGCCACCGCTACCACAATGGGCCAGGGGCTCTGCCGCTCCTCCTCTATCTCCTCCCGCCGGCCGGCGGTGTGGCTGGGACGGCGCGCCTCCTCATAGTAGCCCGGCCGACCGCTCCCCTGGTGGCCGTTGGAAGTATGCCGGGGAATGCGCTGGGTGGACTCATCTGGTGGCCGCTCGGGCCGGCTCACCCGCCGGCCTCCGTTGGTGATGGCGCTGGGGGTATTGGCCCCGATAAGCTGGGTTGGCTCATCCACGTCGTCACTGACACTGAACGTCCCCGCCGCCAAGTCAAAGTTAATGCCGGGATTCTTTCGAAACTCCTCCAGATCGTACAGCATGGCATCTGCCGAAATATAACGCTTGTTTACGTCAGAGGCCATCGCGCGGAGGGTGATAACCTCCATTGCCTCAGGAATGGAGGGATCCAGCTCTCTGGGTGAGAGCGGGATGGAGTTGATGTGCTGAATGGCCACCGCCACCGGCGTCTCCCCTTCATAGGGCAGGCGGCCGGTGAGCATCTCATAGAGCACCACGCCGGCGGAGTAGATGTCCGAGCGGGCGTCAATATGGCTGCCTCTGGCCTGCTCCGGCGAGATATAGTGAACAGAACCCAGCGCCTCCTGAGTCATGGTGTTCTGGTTGGCGGAGGTGAGCCGGGCAATTCCAAAGTCTGTCACCTTGACGCTTCCATCCCGGAGTACCATGATATTGTGGGGCTTGATGTCCCGGTGAATGATGCCGCGGCTGTGGGCGTGGGACAGGGCCTTCATAATCTGCATGATGAAGTGAAGGGCCTCTTTCCAGGACAGCTTTCCCCCTTTTTTCTGCATATACTGCTTCAGCGTGATACCGTCCAGCAGCTCCATCACAATATAATCCAGCTGGTCCGAGCGGGAGACGTCGTATACCGCCATAATATTGGGATGGGACAGCATGGCCACGGCCTGAGACTCATCGTGAAACCGGCGGCGGAACTCCTCATCTTGGGCCAGCTCTTCCCGCAGGATTTTAATGGCTACCAGCCGGTTGAGCCGGTGACAGCGCGCTTTATACACTACCGCCATGCCGCCGGTGCCCACCCGCTCCAGGATCTCATATCGGTTATCGAGTAATTTCCCTATGTAGCGATCCACAGTCGTTACCCCCTTACTCAAACTGGAAAAGGACGCAGGTCACATTGTCCGGCGCGCCCCGGGAAAGTGCGATATTCAGCAGACGGCCGCAGCACTCCTCGCTGGGACCGCCGTAGAGGACCTCATAGAGGAGTTCCTGGTCTTCAACCACGTTGGACAGCCCGTCAGAGCAAAGAAGCAGACGGCTGCCTGATTCCAGCGTCTGACGAAAGAAATCGGCCTGGACATGCTCCTCCGTGCCCAGGGCCCGGGTGATCAGGTTTTTCTGGGGGTGGTTCCGGGCCTGCGCCTGGGTAATATCCCCACGGCGCACCATATCCTCCACCAGGGAGTGATCCCGGGTTACCTGATGAATCTGTCCAGCGTTGATATAGTATGCCCGGCTGTCCCCTACATTTAGCAAATAGGCTCGCTCAGGGGTAATCAGCGCCGCCACAATGGTCGTCCCCATGCCCCGGCAGTCTGGGTTGGTTCTAGCCCTGTGGTAGACCGCTTGGTTCGCGCTCATGCTGGCCTGGGCCAGCAGCGCTTCCGGATCCTCCGGCGCGGTGGGCGGGATCTGCCGGAGGCTTTGGGTAAACGCCTCCACCGCCAGCATACTGGCGATATTGCCTGCCTTGGCGCCGCCCATGCCGTCGCATACTACGCCAACCGCCAGGTGGTTCGATAAAACATCCAAATAATAGGCGTCCTGATTTTGCTGCCGTACCGCGCCCTTATCGGTAATTCCCCATGCTCTTATCATACAGACACCTCTCCTCTCTTTCTTTCTCCAATCGTTCCTTCCCGTCCTGGATTTTGTTCACGTCCGTCCCCTTCTGCCAGCATTTGTTTGCGGCGGAGCTGTCCGCAGGAGGCGTCAATATCTCCTCCCAGCTTCCGGCGGACGGTAACGGTCACCCCGTGAGACTCCAGCCGCTTTTGGAATGCGGCCACCCGACGGCTGGGCCGCAGGGGACTCTCCTTCACCTCGTTGAGGGGGATCAAATTTACATGTCCCGGCGTCCCCTTTAGATGACCCGCAAGCAGATCCGCCTGCCAGTCGAAATCGTTGACACCGTCAATCATGGCATATTCGTAGGAGATACGCCGGCCAGTGCGCGCAAAGTACTGGCGGCAGCTTTCAAAGAGCCGCTCCACCCCCACACTCCGGTTCACCGGCATGATCCGCGATCGGGTCTCGTCGTCAGGGGCATGGAGAGATACGGACAAAGTCAGCTGAAGCTCCCGCTCCGCCAGGGCGTCAATTCCCTGAACCAGCCCGCAGGTAGATAAAGAGATGTGGCGCATTCCGATATTCAGCCCACCAGGATGATTGACCAGCGCCAGAAAGCGCATCACCGTGTCGAAATTGTCCAGCGGCTCCCCGATCCCCATAAGCACAATGTTGGAGATGGGCGCGCCAGAGTCCAGCTGAGTAAAGAGCACCTGATCAATCATTTCAGCCGGTGTCAAGTCTCTTGCCTTGCCAGCTATTGTGGAGGCGCAGAATGCGCACCCCATCCTGCACCCCACCTGGCTGGAGATACACACCGTATTCCCATGCTGGTAGCGCATTAAAACAGTCTCGATACAGTTTCCGTCCGCCAGCCTCCACAGATACTTGATGGTGCCATCCTGGACTGAGACCTGCTTTCGCTCCACGACAGGCGGCGACAGGATACAGGTCTGGGTCAACCCGTCCCGCAGCGTTTTGGGGAGATTGGTCATCTCGTCAAAGTTTCCCACGCCTTGGTGCAGCCAGCGAAATACTTGCCTGGCCCGAAAGGCTGGCTGCCCCAGCCCCTGAAAAAAGGCGGACAGCTCGGCCATATCCATTGATTTGATGTCTGTCATATGCAATTCCTCATGCCTTCCGCCGCAGCTTGGCGAAATAAAAGCCGTCTGTGCCGTGAAGGTGGGGCCACAGGGTAATCGCGCCCCGCTCCACCCCGCCAATGGGATCCGGCAGCTGGAAGTATTCTAATGTAAAGTTAGAATGCCTGTCAAGAAAATCTTTTGTCACAGCGTCATTTTCCCGCTCCAGCAGCGTACAGGTGGCGTAAAACAGCACCCCGCCCGGCCTGACATAGGCCGACACATTGTCCAGAATAGCCCGCTGCACATCAGGTAGACCCTCCAGCGGCTTGGGATCCTTGTAGCGGATATCCGGTTTTTTACGAATAATGCCAAGTCCGGAGCAAGGCACGTCTGCCAGAACCAGGTCAAAGCTGTTTTCCCACTCTGGGCGGCGCTTCTTTCCGTCCTGAATGGCAGTACGAATCATAGAGATGCCCAGCCGCCGGGCCCCCGCCTGGATCAGGCGCTCCTTATGGGTGTGAATATCGCAGGAGCAGATCTTCCCTTGGTCTCCCATCCGGATGGCCGCGGCAAAGGATTTCCCGCCAGGGGCGGCACACACATCCAAAACCCGCATTCCTGGCTCCGGTCCTGCGGCCAACACCGCCAGCTTTGCCCCGCTGTCCTGAACCAGGAACGCCCCCGCCTGAAAAGCGCTGCACTGTTCCAGGTTTCCCGTGCCCTGGAGGAGCAGGCAGTCCGGCACCCAAGGGTGGCGCTGGGCCTCAATCCCCTCCTTCTTCAAAAGACTCAAGACCTCTTCTGTGGAGAAGCGAAGGGCATTAACCTGGGCCACCGTGGGCGGGGGGGCATTATTGGCGGCCAAAAGCGCCTGCGTCCCCACACCACCCAGAGCCTGATCCAACGCATCTACAAGCCATTTGGGATGGGAGTAACGAATGGACCAATCCTCCGGCTGGGCCAGCTCCCCTTTAGAGCGCTCCAGAGCGCGGAGCACCCCGTTTACCAGCCCCGCCGCCCGGGGATTTTTCGCATATTTCCGGGCCAGATTGACCGACTCATTGACCGCCGCATGGACCGGCACCCGATCCATGCACAGCATCTGATACGTCCCTAGACGCAGCGCCCCCAGCACACAGCAGTCCAACTGATCCAGGGACGTGCTGGAGAATTGACTCAGATGGAAATCCAGCCACATCCGGTTTTGGAGCACTCCAAAGCACAAACGGGTGGCCAGGCCCGCCTCCCGGCTGTCCAGGCCGGTCTCCCGCAGAATTTTTTTCAACGTGCCGTCCGCCCAGGCGCCTTGGCGCTCACAGGCTGTCAGCGCCAGGAGTGCCGCCTCCCGCGCGGTCTTTTTTTGTTCCATATGCAGTCTCCCCGCGCCCGGAGGCGCCCAGTCTATCCTTTAAAACAGAAATTTTCTCACTGACTCCCACCCGCAGGAATCTATTACATAATCTGTCCCCCACTTAAAAAACGGCTCAGTATCACTACAGAAAGTGCCAGCATTCCTATGCTCACTGCTGCCGTTCTCTTCGGCTTTCCCCTGGCCCATACACCCAGAAAGAGGAAAAAGGGCAGGGCGCAGGACAGATACCGCCCGGCACTCAGCAGCCAGGACAGGGAATAGTCCAAAAAGAGGCAGGCAAAGGCGTAAAGAGTGTACATACTCCGATGCTTCCGCTCTGCGCTCCACAGCCCGGCAAAAAACAGGATAAACAACAGCAACGTAGGCAGCCACAGCTCCAGCTGAACAACTTTGTTGGGGTAGCTCAAAGTGTTCTTTACTATATATCCCAAGGTTTTGGAGATCCAGCAAAAGCCCTGACTCCAGTGTCTCTGATGAACTGTAAAGGCAAATGGGTTGTCATCTATTCTCCAGTTCAGCACGAAGTAGATCGCTGTACCCAAAACTGGCAGGAATACTGCCGGCAGACACCGGAGGATTCTTTTTCCTGCGGCCCGCAGCCCCTCTCTCCGCTGGGAGAACAGTTTTGCCTCCTGAACCAACTCCGCCAGAGCCGCACCGATGAGCAGCAGGCCGTGCATCCGGGTCAGCGCCGCTAGAATTCCCCACACTCCCGCCTCCCACCATCGGTGGCGGCGGATGGCATACAGCCCGGCGGCGGTGGTCAGCAAGAACAGACCTTCGGTCATAATGCCACCAAAAAAGAAACTGTAGGGGAAAATGGACAGAAACCATATTGCTTTTACCGCCGTCTCCCGTCCATAGTCCAAGGCTGCCAGACAATACAGGTACACGCATCCTCCGGCGTAGCACAACCAAGAGACTGCCAGTCCCGCCGCCGCGGTATTGGGCACTACAAGGCCCAGCAGGCGGATCAACCATACATACAAGGGGAAGAACACCAAAAATAGGTGCTGTCCGTCCTCTACATAGCCACCATAGCCCAGCTCCGCCAGACGGACATAGTGCAGTCCATCCCAACGCTCCCACAGTGTTACCGGGTTGCGGGCGCCCATCACGCCCAGGGCCGTAGCCAGCGCTGCCGCCAAACCGAATACCAGCACACGGAAGAGGAGCGCCCCGCCGAATACTTTGGCACACTCCCCCGGCGAAACCGCAACTCTGGTTCCCGCTGGCGGGAGGGAAATTCGCTTGAATGGTACGCCACACACAGCCAGCCAGCGGAACACCAGTACTGTACCCAGTGCCAGAATCACCCCAGAGACGGCAATATTCCACAGTCCCATCTCACGGTTACTCCGAGACGGAAATGGGATGTCCCCGGAGGAAATCCGCAGCTTTCATCCGCTTTTTCCCGGCGGGCTGGAGCTCCAGAATGCGCAGCACCTCGCCGCCGCCGCAGGCCACCTCAATCCCCTGCTTCCCAGCGGCCACAACAGCTCCCGGCGCGGCGGCGGTGCGTTGCTGGGCGCACTCCGCCCGCCACAGCTTCATGGGCTCCCCAGTGAGGGTATCTGTAGAAGCAGCGGGCCAGGGCACCAGCCCCCGGATCTGATCCCGGATGGCCCGGGCGCTTCGAGTCCAGTCTACTGGGGACAGGGCCCGGCTCAGCATGGGGGCCAGAGTCACCTGAGACGGGTCCTGCGGAGTACGCCCGGCAGTACCGGCGGCCAGAGCTGCCACCGTCTCTATCAATAAGCATCCCCCCAGTTCCGCCAGGCGGTTGTAGAGCGCGGCAGCGTCCTCCTCTGGGGTAATCGGTGTCTTTACCTGGGAAATGATATCTCCCGCGTCCAGCTCGTGGGCCATGTGCATAATGGTCACACCGGTCTCAATGTCTCCATTTAGAATGGCCCAATTGATGGGGGCCGCCCCCCGGTACCGGGGAAGCAGAGATGAGTGGACGTTAATACAACCCAAGGGGGCGCATTTCAAAATCTCGTCCGGCAGGATCCGCCCATAGGCCGCCACCACAATCAGCTCCGGCTCCAACGCCTGGATCTCGGCCAGGGCGAGCCCGTCCCGGAGCTTTTCCGGCTGAAAGACTGGGATACCGTGGGCCAGGGCGCACTCCTTTACCGGCGGCGGCTGGAGCTTCATTCCCCGGTTTTTAGGCTTGTCCGGCTGGGTGAACACCCCTGCCACACAGTGCCCTGCCTCTATCAGTTTTTCTAGAGAGGGCACCGCAAAGGCAGGTGTACCCATAAAAAAGATCCGCATCTCTTACTCCTCTTCCAAGAGCTGTTCCATTTCCTCGTTGGTGTACAGGCGATCCGTGTGGTCGATAAAGAGGTGTCCGTCCAGATGCTCCAGCTCGTGACAGAAACAGCGGGCCACAATTTCCTCCCCTTCCGCCTCAAACCAGTTCCCCATACGGTCCTGGGCCTTTACCCGGGCCCGCATGGGCCGCTTCACCTTACCCCAGCGCCCGGGAACGCTGAGGCACCCCTCAAAGCCGTCCTGCTCCCCTCGCGTCCACACCAGCTCCGGATTCACCAGCTCCAGCATTTGGTCCTCATCATCCATCACGATTACCGCCCGGCGGAGAATACCTATCTGGGGGGCGGCCAGCCCCGCGCCGTTGGCCTTGGCCAGCGTCTCCTTCAGGTCGTCCAGCAAGTCCCACAGCCGCCGGTCAAAGTTTACTACCGGCCGGCAGACCTTCCGCAGTGCCGGGTCAGTGTCGGTTAAAATCCCTCGAATTGCCATGAAAATATCCTCCTAGTCCAGTGGGTTGATGTCCGCGTGGACGGCTACTCCCCGGTTCTTTTTATCTGCCTGTGCACACCGCAACAGGTGTGCTACCAAAGCGCGCATGGTTTTGTCATTCTTTCCGCTCAAGGTCAGCCGGTAGCGGTAGCGGTTATTCACCTTTGCCACAGGTGCTGGGGCAGGACCTAAAATCTGGGTCTCATAGGGCCGGAACTCCGGCCGGCGGAGCCAGTCCTCCAGACTGCGGCGCAGGCGCATACAAGTCTGGAGCACGGCGCTCTCCTCCGTCCCGGAGGCCGTCAGCAGAAAGAGATCTCGAAACGGGGGACAGCCCCGCAGGCGCCGCAGTTCAATCTCCTGCTCATAAAAACCGTCGTAATTCTGGGCGGCGGCAAAGGCAATCACATCGTTTTCCGGAGTATAGGTCTGGATGACAGCCCGGCCGGTCCGGCCGCCCCGGCCTGCCCGGCCCACTACCTGGGTGAGCAAAGAGAAGGTACGCTCCGCCGCCCGGTAGTCGTCCACATACAAAGACAAGTCCGCCGCCACCACTCCTGCAAGGGTTACACCTTCAAAGTCCAGCCCCTTGGCCACCATCTGGGTGCCCACCAGAACCGGAATCTTATCCTTCTCAAACCGGGACAGCAGCGCCTCGTGGGAATGGGTAGCCGAGACGGTGTCCGCGTCCATGCGGAGGATCTCCCGGCCGGGGAAGCGGGCCTCCAGCTCCTCCTGGACTTTCTGTGTTCCCACACCCAGGAAAGTAAGGGTTCCACCGCAGTGGGGGCAGCACTCCGGCACCCGCTCTGAGTGGCCGCAATAATGGCACATCAGCCGGCCGTTGGCGGAGTGATAGGTGAGATAGACAGAACACCGGGGACACACCGGCACTTCCCCGCACTCCCCGCAGGAGACCATCCGGCTGGCCCCCCGGCGGTTGAGAAACAGGATGCTCTGCTCCCCCCGCTCCATGGCCTCGGCCAGGGCGTCCGCCAGCGGGCGGCTGACGGCTCCGCCGTTCCCCTCTCTCAGCTCCTGCCGGAGATCAGCAATCTCCACCTCTGGCAGACCCTGCCGGTTATACCGGTTCTTCAGTTGAAAGAGAGCATATACCCCAGTCTTGGCCAGATACATGGATTCAATGGACGGCGTCGCCGAGCCCAGCACCAACAACGCGCCGTGCTGCCGGCAGCGGAATTTGGCCACCTCCCTGGCATGGTATTTCGGTACATTCTCCGACTTATAGCTCCCCTCCTGCTCCTCATCCAGAATGATAATCCCCAGATTTTTTATAGGAGCAAATACCGCCGAGCGGGTACCGATGACCACATCGGCTTGTCCCGAGCGCACCCGCTTCCATTCGTCATACCGCTCTCCCGCCCGGAGCAAGCTGTGGAGCACTGCCACCCGGCTGCCGAACTGGGCGGTGAAGCTGTGGAGCATCTGGGGGGTCAAAGCGATCTCCGGTACCAATACCATAGCCCCCTGCCCCGACTTCAGCGCCTCCTCAATCAGGCGGATGTAGACCTGGGTCTTTCCGCTCCCGGTTACGCCGTACAGCAGAGCGGCGGCGGGCTCCTTCCGCCGGACCAGCTCATTCAGGCCCTCGAAAGCCGCCTGCTGCTCCTCGTTGAGTACCACCGGTTCCGCAGGAGCGGCGGACTCCGTCACGGCCCGCCGGTAGACCTCCCGCTGCTCCAGCTCTAAAATATGGCTCTTCTCCAAAGAGCGAATGGTCTGGCCAGAGGCTCCGGTGAAATAGCATAACTCCTTCACTGAGGCCTCCCCCACGGTACACAACAGCTGCGTCACCGCATAGCGCATGGGGGCGGAGCGCCGCCGGGGGGCCACCTGGGCCAAGGCGTCCTCCGCCGGCATGGCCAGCCGGGCGACCTGCTCCACCTTGTCCCCAACGCCCCTGGACGCGCTGGTCTCCAGCACCAGAATCCCTCGCTCTGTCAGCCGGCGCAGGGCTGGGCCGGGGTCCTTGGCGCCAAACGCCGCCTTGATCTTGCCCAGCTCTACCCACTTCAGGGAGCACACCATCTCTACCACTGTCCGGGCTCCCTTTGAGCTGCCGGCGGCTTCGTAGGCCCGCTCCCGGTCCACTCCGTCGGCCAGACGGTACCGGTCCTGGAGGGAGAAATACAGCCCTGCGGGAAGCATGGCCCGTGCCGCGTCATATACCGTACAAAAATACCGTTCCCGCATCCAGAGCGCCAGACGCAGCCCCTCACTGTCCAGCACTGGGTAATCATCCAGCAACGTCAGCACAGCCTTGCACCGGGGATCTGCTGTGCTGCCGGTCTCTACCGCCAGAATCAGCCCCTCGGTCCGCCGGTTGCCTGCCCCAAAGGGCACAATCACCCGCACGCCGGGAAGAGCCCGCGCCGCCAGCTCCGCTGGGACAGAATAGGTATAGGGTTTGTCAATGGCGTATGTAGCGGCAGAGAGGGCCACCCGCGCCAGCGTTATCTGCTCCACATGTAGCCCCCTTCCGGCAAGGTCTGATGGATAGAAAGTCATTAGAATCTGTTGACAAGCAATTTTGCAGGAATCCTGATGGGTTTCAAGAAAAACTGGGGACGCTCAAGGGAAAAGATCCACCCTTTTGGTGTTTTGCAGGTTTTCAAACAGACGCTAGATCTCGGAAAAGGCAAGCGTCAGAGGCCATCCCCCTGGCGCTTGCCCTTTCCGCTTTATTCCTCGGCCTGAGGGGTCACTTTCCCCTCGGCTACTTCCTTAATAGCTAGGGAGACCGGCTTCTCCTCCAGGGGGATCCCGTTTTCCTCCGCCTCATTGGCGATCTGACGGGCGCGCTGGGCTACCACATTGACCAGCATATACCGGCTGGACACCTGCTCCAGCAGCTTATTCATAGGGGGTTCCAACATCATAGGGCAACAATCTCCTTTTCATTTCGCTCCAAAGCGGTATTGGGGGAAACATCGCTCACCAGGTGGATCCGGTTTCGGATCCGGCAGCTCTCCGCTGTCAAAATGGCGATAATCTCCGCCGCCGCGTCGGATACCTTGTCATTGACGACCATAAAATCGTAGTTGGGGATTTGGACGTACTCCTCCCGTGCCTTTTGCAGCCGGTCCTGGATAACTTCCTCCTGATCGGTGGCTCTTCGGTGCAGCCGCCGGGACAGTTCCTCAAAGGTGGGGGGGATGATGAAAATCAGTACAGCTTCCGGACATTTCGCCCGCACTTTCGCAGCCCCCTGGACCTCAATGTCCAGCAGCACATCGATCCCTGCTTTCAGCTTATCCTGGATGATTTTCAGGGAAGTGCCGTAGTAATTGCCCACATATTTGGCGTACTCCAGCAGTTCCCCCCGCTCTATCATGCCCTCGAAGGTCTCGCGGGAAACGAAATTGTAGTTTACCCCGTCGGCCTCCCCCACCCTGGGTTGCCGGGTGGTAAAGGAGACGGAGAAATAGATGTCGTCCCGCTCGCTGAGCAGCTCCGCAATCACGGTGCTCTTCCCCACCCCAGAGGGACCAGACAGGACAATGAGCTGTCCCTGGGTCTTCTTCTTTCGTATCATTCCAGTTCCTCCTCCGCAGGCAAGCTGGTCTCTTTCCCGGCCAGACGGCCCGCCACAGTCTCTGGCTGAAGCGCGGACAGGATAATGTGATCGCTGTCCATCACCAGCACTGCCTTCGTGCGCCGGCCATATGTGGCGTCAATGAGACGCCCCCTCTCCTTTGCCTCCTGCACCATTCGCTTAATAGGGGCGGAATCGGGTCCCACAATAGCCATCAGCCGGCCGGCGGACACCATATTGCCAAAGCCAATGTTAATAAGCTTCATGCGCCCGCCCCCAAATCACTCAATATTTTGAACCTGCTCCCGGATCTTCTCAATCTCCGCCTTGATATCCACCACATAGCGGGCGGTCTCAATGTCGCTGCACTTAGAGCCAATGGTATTGGCCTCCCGGTTGAACTCCTGGATGAGAAAGTCCAGCTTGCGGCCGATGGGTCCGTCTCCCGCCAGCATCTCCTCCAGCTGGGACAGGTGGCTGCGCAGACGGACGGTCTCCTCGTCCACCGCCACCTTGTCGGCAAACAGGGCCGCCTCCGTCAAAATGCGGCTCTCATCCAGCTGGGTATTTTGGAGCACCTCAGTCATCTTGGCCGCCAGCCGGGCCCGGTAGTCGGCCACAATGCCGGGGGCACGGGCCTCCACCTTGCCAGTAAGGACAGCAATCGTCTCAGCCCGGCTGTGAATGTCCGCCGCCAGCTTCTCCCCCTCCCGGACGCGCATGGCGTCAAAGTCGGACAGGGCCAGCTCCAGCACCTGGGTAATTCCGGCGGCGATGGCCTCCTGGTCCACCTGATTCTTCTCCACCAGAAAGATATCCGGAAACCGTGCTAGGGCGACGGTGGAGATGTCGTCCTTTAGGCCATACCGATCCCGCAGGGAGCACAGCGCCTGATAATACCCGTCGGCCATAAGCTCGTTGACCGAGATGCTCACATCCCCCTGCGCAGACGGGCCAATGGTGATAAACACATCAACCTTGCCCCGGGAAATGCATTTTTGCACCATTCCCTTTACTCTGTCCTCCGCGAACATATAGATGCGGGGCAGCTTGACGGTGCAGTCCAGATAGCGGTTGTTGACAGCGCGCAGCTCTATGGTGATGGTCCGTCCCTGAACCACCGCCTCTCCCCTGCCGTAGCCAGTCATGCTTTTGATCAAAGGGCCTCCCTCGCTTCTCTCTTAGAAATCAATCGGTAAAATGATATTATATTATTATAACAGACTTTCTCCCGCTTGAAAAGACTTTCTCTCTCTTTTTTCCAGGTCTCTCAGTCCACCAGATGCTGAATTTTTACCAGATAGAGGGCAATCAGCCGGGATAATCCGATGTCATACACCGCGAACATCACATTTCCCACCAGATAGATCAGGGGCATCTCATCCAGCACAGGGGGCAGGCAGGTCAGGAACAGCCCCCGAAACCCGAACCAGAGCACACTCAGCGCGCCGTTAAAAAAGGCTGCCTTGCACAATAACTCCATCCAGAGACGGCCAGTACGCTCTCCCATGGCTTTTATTATAGGGTACAGCCCGAACAGCACTACATAGAGCATCACGCCGCTTTTCTCCGGCACAATGATACCGCCCAGCAGGCCGGCTGCCCCATAGCAGAAGAAGCCGGCGCCCATGCCGCCGGATAAAATGGCCGCAGCCACAGGCAGGCCGGCTACGGCAGCCACTCCCAGCCGCCCTATGGGCACCAGCGCCGTGCCGTACAAAATAGCCAGAGACAGGCCAGCCATCAGCCCGGGCCGGGCCAGCCTTTGGCCCATGGAGCGGGGACATTTCATCGCTCAATATCCCCCGCAGCAACTGCAAAGGCAGTTGGCGCACATCAGGCTGGTACAGCAGTCGCAGGTGGAGGGGGCGTATCCATAGGTGCGGAAGGGCTGACCTCCGCTGTGCATCATGGCCAGGGCCTGCCGGTATTCTCCATTGGATGGGTCCATCCGGCAGGCCGTCTGAAAATACTGGGTGGCCTCTTCCAGCCAGCCCTTGCGGTAGGCAACGCTGCCCATAAGAAAATGCCACTCCCCATCCTGGGCGGACGCCCCCCGCAGCAGATGCTCCGCCCGGCCCAGATCTCCCAGATTGATGGCCTGACGGACCTGCTGATAGGTGCTTCCTGAATAGCCACTCTGACGCTGCCCCGTGCTCTGAGCGCTATTCTGATAGCTTCGTTGTCCCTTGGTACGCTGCTTTACAATGAGGTCGTACGCCTCATTGATCGCCTTCATCTTCTCCTCCGCCAGATCAGCCAGGGGGTTGTTCTGATAGTTATCCGGGTGGTACTTCCGAGCCAGCTCCCGATAGGCGTGTTTTACCTCATCGTCACTCGCGCCGGGGTTGACGCCCAAAACCTGATAGGGATCTGTCATATATCCATTCTCCTATGTTTGTATCCGTTTTCTTCGTTTAATGCCAGTTCTCAGTCCCGAAACACCGGACAGGCGCAAGCTTCCGTCCGTTGAATATGGCGTTCTGAACAGCCGGCAGGCCCGCAGTCAGGATATTTTCCACCACCCCCTGCCAGCCGCCCAGATCCAAGAGAGCCAGGGCACTGCCTGCAAGCCGGAGGGAGTGCCGCAGCGTGGCCGCCACCTCCTCCCGATGACCCTCCGGCCCGTCGGGAAAGCGGACCAGCAGCGGGTTATAATTCCCCTGGGTCCGGTCGTCCTCCAGATCATCCCAAGCATCAATCAGGTAGATCCAGCGGCCCACATGGTAGAGAAGCTGGCCCACAGCCCGATCCTGCCTTGGGTTCCCTGTGGCGGGCGCCGCTGCCTGCAACATACAGGCAAAAGGGTCGGCGCTCTGGTCCAGAGACGCACAGTTTTCCATCTCCAGCGCCCGAAGCTGTCCCAGACATTCCCGCACTGTTTGGGCGTAGGCAGGACAGGTCCGCTCCGCCCGCCGGTAGGCCGGGGATATAACCAACGCCGCGATTCGAGCCCACTGCCGCTTCCAAAAACCCTCGTCCGCCACACTGTCCCGCAGCTTCCAATAGGCTAGGATGACACTCTCGTCCGCTGCCGTGTCCATCCCTGGGGCCGGGCTGATACAGGGCTTCTTTCTGCACCATAGCCGGGCGGGACAGCGGCACTTTCCCAGCTCCGGCCTAGGCGTCGGGGGCAACAGCAGCATGGCCAGCAGCGTAAAATCGTAGCTGAGAAACATCCGTGCCGGTAAGCCGTGCCGGCGGCCGATGGTATCACACAGGCCGCAGTAGGCGGCCCGATAGCCCTCCCACTCCCAGATCTTCATGTCCCGGTGGAAGGGGCGCACATAGCCGAACAACTCAGGGCTCCACAATGGCGGTAATATGGAAAGAGGTCATACGCCGGCGCTTTACCACGCCGTTAATGACCACAGCTCCCGCCATCCCAAGACAAAACCCAAAAACACCCGCCGCGGCCGCCGCTCCCTCGCTACGGAACAGATGCTGCCCCGCAAAATAGAGCAGGAAAAAGAGAGCCATCGGAACCAGATAGACTATCGCCGCAATGGAGATCACCTGGCCGGTGGCGCTCTCCACCTGCACCAGATCTCCCGGCTGGGCCCAAAGCGGATTCTCCGCTCTGGCAGTTACCTCGTTTTGCACCAGCATCTCGCTGCAGCCGCCGCCGCACTTGGTGCAGTCGTGCCCGCAGGCTGATTTCCGCTGGACGGCAATTTCCGCCAGTCCATCTCCCAGCAGCCGCGTCACTCTCGCAATTTGTACCATAATACCTCCAAATCAGAACATTTAGAGTCAGTTTACTGGCCAGCGCCTAGACACGGCCAAAAAGGTGCCATTATGGGACGGACGCAGCATACGTCCGTCCCATAGACGGTCACTCCCGTTTGATATTGACGACGATTCGATAGCTTGTCCCTACCACGCCTACATTGTCCTCACCATTCAGATCGACCTCTACCGGGATAGTCTGGCTCCCCATAACGACGTCTGACAGGTCAGCCCGAATGCGCAGCTGAGAGGGCAGGACCCGCCCTACCGCGTCGGCCTCGCCCCGTATCTCTACCTGCACGGACTGGGTCATGGCCTCAACGGCACAGCCCTCCGGCCGGTTGAAGAATTGGATCTCATCCACTCCCACCTCCAGGCTGCGGGTGGTCAGACCGTCAATCTTTACCTTGACCTTTGCCTCAGTGATACCGCTGACATTCTCTACCTTATTGCTCACCGGAATGGGCAACGACAGGCTCTCCTCATCATAGATTGTCTGAAGGTCAATCTCCCCCAGATTAATTTTATCAATCCGGGCCAGATCTTCCTCACTGCCGGACAGCGTGATGTGAGACGGCTCAATTTTGATCTCCGCGTTCTCACGGGCGGCACCGCCGCCGCTGACCACATCCACCGTCAGCTCTACTTCCTTCAGCTTAACCACGGGAAGGGTCACCTGCACCGTATCCACATCCATCTCCAGGTTTAGCTTTTCGGCGTCCAATACCTCGCCGTTGCTGCCAATCAGCTCAAAGGACATATTATCCGTAAAGCTCTCCTTTATGGCCCCAGCCCCGTTGACCGTAACCAGAGCATATTCCACCTGGTTGACCAGCTCCTCCTGGCCGCTTACGGTTACGGTTCCCGGCGCAATGGAGAATTCTCCCAGTTGGAATCCCTCCGCCACGTCTCCGTTGAACTGCCCTCTTATCTCCACTGGCCGTTCAATCCGGCGAGCCACCACATATTGTACGCTCTGTTCCGAGCCAATGGTGCTCACACTGCTGCTGGAAACCGGATAGTTAATCTTATACCCTGTATTATAGGGGCCGGGGGCCGTCACATTGGACACGTCCACACTAATGCTGATGGTATCCCGGCTCAGTTTTCCCGCCGTACGCCAGTTGGTCCGCACGTTGAGCGTAACGGTCTGCTCTGCGCCCTCGGTAATCAGCAGTCCCCGTTCCTCCAGCCGCTCCAGACCAGTAAAGGTCACTGGAATATTTCGTATAGTCAAGTCCATGTCCTGATTGCGTTCGTTGCTTACATAAAGCCAAAGCACCACCGCCGCCAGCAGCGCCAGGATCATATAGAGCCATTTATGTTCCCGTCTCTTCTCCATCTTGGCCGCCTCCCTTCTTGGACTTCAGCAAGCTGAAGAGCTTGGGCTTTTGACCCTCCTGCTCTGTCCCCTGGGGTATCAGTTCGTTGCGCAGCACACGCTCCAGAGTATCGGGAGCCAGATGCCGCTTGAGCATACCGCCTACCGCCACAGAGATAGACCCGGTCTCCTCCGACACAATGGCCACCACCGCATCGGAGTGCTCGCTGGCCCCAATCCCCGCCCGGTGGCGCATGCCCAGCTCCCTGGACAGATTTACATTTCCAGACAGCGGGAGCACACAACCCGCCCCCACAATGCGGCCGTTGCGAACGACCACCGCCCCGTCGTGCAGGGGCGCTTTGTTCCAAAACAGGTTTTTCAGCAGTTCGCTGCTTACCGAGCAGTCCAAAGCAGTGCCGGTCCGGATTGCGTCGTCAAATTGGTTCTTGCGCTCAAAGAGCATCAACGCGCCGGTTTTGCTTTTGGACAGGGCGGTATACGCCTCCACCGTCTGCTGAATCGCCTGCTCAATCTCATTGGGCTCCTCCGCATGGCTGAACATATCCCCCAGCCGGCTGCTGCCCACCTGCTCCAGCAGCTTTCGGATCTCCGGTTGGAACAGGACCACCAGAGCCAAGACACCCCATTCTACCGCCCGGCCGAGAAAGAAATTCAAGGTATTCAGCCTTAGAAACTGAGAAGACCACAATACCACCAGCACCAGCAGGACGCCCTTTGCCACCTGGCCAGAGCTGGTACGCCGGACAAGGGTAATGCATTTGTAAATAATAAACGCCATGATACAGATATCAATTACATCTGTGACATGTATCAGGCGCAGATAATTCAAAAGGCCCTGAAAGGTTTCGTATAGCTGCTCCATCTCAAATATCTCCCCGCTTTAGACAGGGATCCCTTTCCGCCGTCCTGTTGGGATCGCCCAGGTCTTTCCTTCCTTTTTAACTTATTTATTATACTGTGTTTCCAGTTAATTGGCAATACGAATCCTTCTTAACTTTCTTTAAAATTTTCTGCCCGTCTGACTCATTCCCATCAAATCTGCCCCTCCTCCCTCCGGAAGAAAATATTTTCTGCCGGAAACTGTCACTTTTTCGCCCTATTTTTAATGATTTCTGAGTGATTTTGGCTGGCGTTGCATCCGGCATTCAGAGGTGAGGAAAGCCGTTCTGTTTCAAGCGTCATAGGATAGGTACAGGAAGCGGCACTCTCCGCCGCCCCAAAATTCCATCTCTAAGGAGGAGTCTCCCCATGCTTTCTGAGAGCAATGCAGCCCGTTCCCAAACTGCCGGGCGCTGCACTGACAGCTCTGGCACACTGCCGGACTGTGCCCCACTGGCCGTCCCCTATGTCCCTTTTCAACAGCCAGGTTCAAAACGCTATTCCCAGCAGGAGGCCCTGAATAATGGCACCCTCTTCCCCGGGCTGAACCTTCCCTTCCATTTAAAGGAAAATGCTGTCAATGCCGTTAACGGCCCCCTCGGCGAGCTCCAAGCCCTGGAATTCGTCCTGACGGAACTTGGCGAGTATCTGGACACCCACCAGAGCGATTCGGATGCCTTCGCCCTCTATCAGCAATATGCCGCGCTGGAGCGGGAGGGCCGGGAGAAATACGAGAGTATGAACGGCCCGCTGATGCAGGGTTCCACCGCATTCGCCCAGTCCTGGTCCGCCTGGCTGTCCGATCCCTGGCCCTGGAACTACAACGAAGGGAGCGCCCGCTGATGTTTGTCTACGAGAAAAAGTTGCAGTATCCCGTTAAAATCAAAAATACCAACCCTCAACTCGCATCTTTCATTATCAGTCAGTACGGCGGGCCAGACGGGGAGCTTGGCGCTGCCCTGCGCTATCTCAGCCAGCGGTACGCCATGCCCTACCCAGAGTTAAAGGGTTTGCTTACAGACATTGGCGTCGAGGAATTGGGGCATCTAGAAATGATTGGGGCGATTGTCCATCAGCTCACCCGCAACCTCTCCCCCGATGACACCCGTATGGGTAACTTTGCCCCCTATTTCACCGACCACGGCGCCAGTGTTTACGCCGCCGCTGCCGCCGGCTCCCCCTGGACCGCCGCCTACATCGGCGTAAAGGGAGATATTATCTGTGACCTGACAGAAGATTTGGCGGCGGATGGGACGATAGCGCAAGCGCAACAAGACCGGAAAGCCTTGAAAACATTGGATTGTTGGTAGGACGAGCCTTTTCCGACGGCGATGGTGTAAGGACAACCTGTTAAAATTTTCGATGGGACAAGCTGTTTCCAATCCAGTTTTTAGGAGAACTGATTTGCAATGAAAATCGAATCGGACTATGTGAAAGTGGACGATTACTACCTCCCCGACCTGACGATAGAACCGCCGCCGCCTGAAAAAAGTCTTGACAATGGGAATATAACCTGTATAATAAGGGTGCTTGCTCGGAGGGCCAGTCATTCAATAGGAAATGATGGGCTGGATAAGGCACAGGCTGAAATGTCTGCGACTTATCCAGCCCTTTTGCTTTTCGTGCAACGAAACTACAACCAAAGATCAGAAAGGTATTGTGTTTATCCAGCAAAATATCTGAACGCAATTATTTGGAGGAGGATGCGATATGGATTTTCTCACAAGTAAAATCAGACCAATGTACCTTAAATATCTCTCTGCCGCTTTTGGCAGCGCATTGATTTCATCTATTTACGGCGTTGTCGACATGGCTATGGTTGGGCAATATCAGGGGCCAAACGGAACAGCCGCTTTAGCTGTTGTTGCCCCTGTCTGGAATATCATCTACAGTTTAGGGCTTCTGATGGGAATTGGAGGTTCCGTCCTCTTTTCGACGTTGCGGGGAGAGGGGGAAGAAAATCAAAAGCAGTCCAATGAATACTTTACTGCCGCTTTGATTGGGGTTACAGCTTTGGCTGCTATTGCATGGCTTGGTGTTATCTTCTTTGACCAAAGCCTCCTTGTGCTGTTTGGTGCGGAAGAAACTTTGATGCCCTTGGCAAGACAATATGTTCTGCCAATTAAGGCTGTTGTCCCCAGCTTTCTGTTTACTCAATTTTTTTCGGCATTCCTGCGCAATGACGGCAATCCGGGGCTTGCAACAAAAGCTGTTCTATTCGGTGGAGTTTTCAATATATTTGGCGATTATTTCTTTGTTTTTGCGATGAATATGGGCATTATGGGCGCTGGTCTCGCTACTGCTATGGGGTCTGTCTCTTCGTTGTTGATTATGCTGACCCATTTTCGCAGCAAACAGAGATCCATTCATTTGGAAAAGCCTGTACGGTTGATTACAAAATTGAAGACCATTAGTGTAACTGGGTTTTCTACATTCTTCATTGATGTAGCTATGGGCATTCTGACGATGCTATTCAACCGGCAGGTGTTGAAGTATCTGAATACTGATGCATTGTCCATATACGGCATTATTATCAATATCAGCACTTTTGTTCAGTGTTGCGCCTACAGCATCGGGCAGGCAAGTCAGCCTATGATTTCAACAAACTTCGGCGCAGGAAAAGGAGAACGCATCAGCGAAATTTTGAAATACGCATTAGGAACAGCGGTTGTATTTGGAGTGATTTGGACTGCCTTGGCAGAATTTACACCGAACCTTTTTGTCCGCATTTTTATGACGCCAACAAAAGAAATCCTTGCCATAGCTCCCAACATTATCCGCGCTTATGGCTTATCGTTTCTATTGCTGCCACTGAATGTTTTTTCTACCTATTACTTTCAAGCATTAATGAAACCGTTTGCCTCATTTGCGGTTTCTGTATCCAGAGGTGCATTAATTAGCGGCTTCTTAATTTGTATGTTGCCTGCCATGGCGGGAGGCAATGCAATATGGTTTTCTATGCCGCTTACAGAGTTGATTGTTGCCATCTGTGTAATTATACTGATGGCAAAATATACGGCACAGTTACCGAAAGAAAGGATGGATAAAGTATGAGAAGAATTATAACAATTGGCCGTGAGTTTGGGAGCGGCGGCCGTGAATTTGGCTGCCGCCTCGCAGAGAATTTGGGCGTTGCCTACTACGATCAGGAAATTATTAAAGCAATCGTAAAAAAGACAGAATTATCGGAACGATATGTTCAGCAAATGCTTGAAAAAAAGCCAATTGCATCATTTCCCATTCATATAGGCCGAACGCTTCACACGCTTCCCAGCCCGATGCTTGAGCAAAGCAGGTTGCTTTATCAGCAGCAATGCCAAGTTATCCGCGAAATGGCTGAAAAATCGGATTGTGTGATTGTTGGCCGATGTGCGGACTACATTTTGCGGGAATACCATCCATTCCGCATTTTTATGTATGCGAACATGGAAAGTAAAATCGAGAGATGCCGTCAAAAGGAGCAAACGCAGAAAATACTGACTGATAAAGAACTGCGGAAAAGCATTTTAGAAGTTGACCGGCAACGGTCACGGTATTACGGATTTTATACAGACCAAACCTGGGGTGATCGTACCAACTATGACTTGTGCGTTAATACAACAAATACCTCAATCAAGGAGATTGCAATAGCTCTTACAAAACTTTTTGGCAAGTAATCCTGTCATACAAAATACTCTGCCCCTCAACGGAGAAATAAAAAAACCGTTGATTGGGGCAGGCAGTTTCGTGCGCTTAATTTGCAATGAGATACTTCAACCGGCGGTTTTAAGAAATTAAAGCCGCCGGTTTTATATCTATCGGCGGCATATAGGAGGATGCCGCCATGCGATTAAAGGTAGATAGGCACTTATCAAAAAAAGCCTGCCCCTTGCAGCGGCATTCCCTACCCATGTTTGCAAAAATAATCGTTTTCTGACGGCTCATACTGTTATGCCTTGCGCCCGAATGGTCTTGCACCATGCGGGCGCTTTTCTATTTCCGGGCCAGCGATGCCAGCCTCGCTGTCGCTCCCCGCCCCCTCCGTTCAGACCCAAAAAATCTGAACGGAGGAAAGGACGATGGAAATTACCATCAAAATCAACGGGCGGTTTGTGTCTGTGGAGGTCAGCGCCGAGGTTGCCGACTATCTGGAACAGGCCAAGCGGAACAACAGGAAACTTTACCGGGAGCGTCAACGGTATTGGGATGGGCGCGAATATGACGAGTACATAATCGCCGCCGAGGGCCGCTTGCCCTACTGCGCCACCCCGGAGGAATTGGTCTGCCAGCGGGAAACGCTGGATGAAATTCTGACGGTGCTGGCGCTTTGCACCGATGCCCAGCGGGAGCGGTTCTTGCTCTATGCGCTGTACGATTTCAGCTATGTGGAGATTGCTGAAATGTGCGGTTGCTCCAAGTACGCAGTACGTGACAGCATCATGGCGGTGAGGAAAAATTTCAAAAAGTTTTTCCAAAACTGCCCCCACGAACGCCCCCCTAAGTGGGCTATAAGGTGAGGGGCGTTTGCTCCATCACCGGGAGGGACAAGCAGTTTCGGCTGCTTGTCCCTCCTGTCATTTAGGAGGCTATATGAAAATCATCAATCTGCGGCTCTACTATCCCCATTATGAGCAGGACAAGCTGGTGGAGGTCAGCGAGGAAGTCTTTGACGTGCTGTGCCAGTCCGTCAGAGAAATGCGGAACTATGAGCGCCGCAAGCGGTATCACCGGGCCTACTACTCGCTGAACGCTTTCGAGTGGACGGAGAACTATGCACTGGAACACAGCCCGTCCCCGGAACAGCTTATCATGCTGGCGGAGGAACGGGCCGAGCGTGACCGGCTGGCCGCTGCCTTGTGGGAAGCCCTTGCCTATGCCACCCCCACCCAGGCCCGCCGCATCCGCGCCTACTACCTGGGCGGGCTGACCCAGCAGCAGATCGCAGACCGGGAGTGTGTTCACAACAGTAACGTGTGCCTCTCTATCCGCCGTGGCCTGTGCAATCTGCGCCGCTACTACGCAGACCATCCCCAGGGAAAGTGAGGGCGGCATGGCAGTTATCAATTTGCGAAAGCACTACTACCCTCTCTACACAAAGGACACATTCATTGAAGTGCCGGACGAGGTTGCCGCCGTCATGGAGGAATGTCGGCTCTATGAGGACCGGCAGGAGGGCCGGAAAAGCTACTATCATGTTTACTCTATGGATTGCAGTCCTGGCATTGAGAACCATGCCATGTTCCTGGTGCAGTCCCCGGAAGATTTGATGATCCGGGAGATTGACGAGGCCGCTGAAGAACTGTTGCTGGAACGTCTGGCGGAGGCCATCTCACAGCTATCCCCCACCCAGGCGCGGCGGCTCCATGCCCGGTATGTTTTGAAAAAGAAATTCCGGGAGATTGCGGCGGATGAGGGCATCAGCGGGAGTTGTGCCAGCGATAGCGCGACCGGTGCACTCAAAAAATTACAGAAGATTTTTGCCAAAAATGGCTGGCTGGAAAAGGAGGATTGATAGCCGTGGACAAGCCCCAGGAGGTTGAGAAGAAAATCGGTCAGTTGCAGAACCGACAGAAGATTTTACTGAACCGCAAGCGAAGCGAGGAACACCGGGCCAGGACGCACCGGCTTATCGCCCTGTCCCGTCTGCCGGGGGCAACGGAGCTTGCGGAGAAAGCGCAAAACGCCAGGAACGGGGGGAGTCTGTTTGGAGAACAGCGCACTTATACACCGTGGCCGGTGTCGTGCGCCCTGCCGGGGGCTGTTGCGTCCTACGGACGCGATGGGGGTTGACACCCCCAAACCCCCGCACCCCCGCCGGAAAGTGACACCCGCGACCCGGCTGTCACTTTCCGGCGGGGCCAATATCCAGCACTGAAAGGAGGTGCATTTTTACGGCAATTTTTCATTGTCCCATCCAAATCATTCAGCGGAGCCAAGGCAAGTCCGCTGTGGCCGCTGCCGCCTATCGGAGCGGTGAAAAGCTGGTGAACGAGTGGGACGGCTTGACCCATGACTACACCCGCAAGGGCGGCGTTGTCCACACAGAAATCATGCTGCCCTCTCACGCCCCGCCGGAGTTTCAAGACCGCTCCACCCTCTGGAACTCGGTGGAGCAGATAGAGAAATCCAGCGATGCCCAACTTGCCAGGGAGATTGAAGTGGCCTTGCCGGTTGAGTTATCCAGGGCGGAGCAGCTTGCCCTTGTCCGTTCTTTCGTCAAAGACAATTTTGTGGATGCTGGAATGTGCGCCGACTTCGCTATCCACGACAAGGGAACCGGCAACCCTCACGCTCACATCATGCTCACCATCCGGCCCATTCGAGAGGACGGCAAGTGGGGCGCGAAGTGCCGCAAGGTTTATGATTTGGACAGCCAGGGCCAGCGCATCCCAGACGGCAAAGGCGGCTGGAAAAGCCATCGGGAGGACACCACCGACTGGAACCAGCGGGGCAACGCCGAGAAGTGGCGGGTGGCGTGGGCCGCTTATACCAACCGGGCTTTAGAGGCCGCAGGCAGGCCGGAGCACATCGACCACCGCAGCTACAAGCGCCAGGGTGTTGATAAAATTCCCACCGTTCACATGGGGCCAGCCGCCAGCCAGATGGAACGTCGGGGCATTGTCACCGATAAAGGGAACATTAACCGGGAAATCGCCGCTGACAACAAGCTGCTGAAAGAAATCAAAGCCCGCATTACCCGGCTCTACAACTGGAGCAGGGAGCAGTCCACCCAGCCCCAGGGCCGGGAGAGCATCATGGATTTTCTTTTTCAGGCAAAGCAGGACACCGCCCCGACTTCCCGCTATGGCAAGGTTAAAGCACTCCAAGCGGACGCAAAACTTTTCAATTTTCTGATGGAGAACGGCATCAAATCCATGCCGGAATTGTTTGACAAGGTTGCCGCCATGAACAGCGATTATTACGACTTGCGCGGCAAAATCGTGAGCAAGGAGCGGCGCATTTCCGCTCTGACGGAACGACTGGAAATGTGGGCGCAGTATCAGAAATATAAGCCCGTCCGCCAGAAATTGGACAAGGTTGCACCGGGAAAGCGGGAGCAATTCGAGCAGCGCCACAGCGCCGACCTTGCCCTGTTCGATGCCGCCGTCCGCTACTTGGACACGCTGAAAGCCTCCGGCGAGGCCATCACCCCCAAGGTGTGGAGGGCCGAGGCCCAAATGCGCTCCATGCGTGAGGACATTAAGGCGGTTGAGATTTTGAAAAAAACCGCCGAGCGCCTTGCCAGAGAGGGCCAGACACAGCGCAGGGAGGAACAGGAGCGATGACCTATCAGCAATATCGGGCTGTCCGGCGGCTGGTGCATGAGTGCTGCAACTACCAGGACGGCAACTGCCTCCTGCTGGATGACGGGGAGGAATGTGTCTGTGTTCAAAGCATTTCCTACTCGCTGATCTGCCGCTGGTTCCGGGCCGCTGTGCTGCCGCTGGATGAAAGCCTGTGCGCCGCCCTGCTCTATCGGGAGAACATGAAGAAATGCGTCCTGTGCGGCGGCTGGTACATCCCCAAGTCGAACCGAGCCAAATACTGCCCTGATTGCTCAAAACAGGAGCGGCGGCGAAAGACCCGTGACCGAGTGCGCCGCCATAGGGCTGGTATGTAACGCTTTAGGCCCCGAACGGCCCTGATTGTTCAAGGCTTTCCGGGCGTGGTCGATAGGGGGGCTGATACTTTTCATTCCCAACCCCTAAAACAGCCCTCTAAAGGCGTTACAATCACCGCCAGACACAAAGGAGCGTACCCCTATGTCCGACTACATGAAAACCGACGCAAAACTGCTGCCATATCTACCCTTCCCCCGTTTCCTGCTGGGGGCCGACCTGACGCAGACCGCCAAGCTGCTGTATGCCGTTCTGCTGGACAGGGCGAACCTCTCCCGCGCCAACGGCTGGACAGACGAGGACGGAAACATTTTTGTAGTTTTTCCGCTCAACAAGCTGGCTGACATGGTGGACAAAGGCCCCACCACCGTCAAGACCGCATTGACCGAGTTGGAGGCGGCGGGGCTGATCGAGCGGCGGCGCTGTGGGAATGGGATGCCCAATCGCATCTATGTGAAACAGCCTGATAGCTGGGAAATTGGCCGTCTGATGGACAGAAAACCGGCCACCAGACAGCCGGAAAATCGGCCCTCCGATAGCCGGAAAACTGATCGTCAGATGGCCGGAAAACCGGCCCCTAATAAAATAAGTAATAGTAACTTAAAGAATAACTTGAGTGGAGTGAGTGAGAGCGCCCACATTTTGGGCCGCTATGAGAATGTCTTTCTGACGGAGGCCGAGGTTGCCGAGCTGCAAGCCGACTTCCCCACCGTCTGGCAGGAGTACATCGAGCGATTGTCTGAATACATGGCCTCCACCGGCAAGACCTACAAGAGCCACGCCGCCACTATTCGCCGCTGGGCCAAGGAGGACAGGCGCAACGGTAAGGGCGTTTCCGACTATTCGTGCAAGGAGGGCGAGAGCCTATGAATGATTTTGACAGCATCATCAAGCGCATGACCGTGACCCGGCTGGAACCGGGGGACTACACCGGCGAGGACGGGCTTTTGTACTGCGGCAGGTGCCGCACCCCGAAACAGTTTCGCATGGAGGCCCCGCCGATGGAGGGCCGCTTGCTCCCCCATCCCTGCCGCTGTGAGCAGGAGAGGTTTGACCGGGAGGCGGCGGAACAGGAGGCCCACCGTCACCACCGGGCCGTGGCCGACTTGAAACGCAAGGGCTTTACCAACCCCGCCATGAAGGAGTGGACGTTTGCCAATGACAACGGCAAATGCCCGCAGATGAAACACGCCCAGTTCTATGTCGAGAACTGGCCGACCATGCAGGCGGAGAACATCGGCTATTTGCTGTGGGGAGGCGTGGGGACTGGTAAAAGCTATTTTGCCAGTTGCATTGCCAACGCCCTGATGGAACAGGAAGTGGCCGTCCGCATGACAAACTTTGCCCTGATACTGAACGACCTGACCGCCAGCTTTGAGGGCCGCAACGAGTACATAGCCAGATTGTGCCGCTCCCCGCTGCTGATACTGGACGACTTCGGCATGGAGCGCGGGACGGAGTACGGTTTGGAGCAGGTCTACAACGTGATTGACAGCCGCTACCGCAGCCGCAGGCCGCTGATCGTCACCACGAATCTCTCCCTTCAAGACTTGCAGCACCCCCAGGACACCGCCCACGCCCGTATCTATGACCGGCTGTTGGAGATGTGCGCTCCCATCCGCTTTTCCGGTGAGAACTTCCGCAGGGCCACAGCGCAGGACAAGCTAGCACGTTTGAAAAATCTGATGGAACCACCAGCCCTCTCCCCTGCCGCAGATGACTAATGGACAGGCAATTTCGCATAGGCTGTTGTGAAAGGCTGGGTGATGTTATTTGCAGACACAGGAGCTATGCAAAAGTATTTTCAAAGACGGAACCACAGAAACCACCCGTGAAAATTTCACGCACAAGCTGACTGAGCTAATCAATCAGCTGGAAAAAAGAAAACAGACCATCGAGCAAAAATAATGTGACAAGCTGTTTCCTCTGTGCTATACTGTAAGCAGGAAACAGCTTGTCCTATCTCTGAGGAGATATGACTATGAAAGCAGCAATTTACTGCCGTTTATCCGAGGAAGATAGAAACAAGCAATTTGAAACCGACGACAGCAACAGCATTCAGAACCAAAAGGCTATGCTGTTGCAATATGCGATGGAACAGGGGTGGGAAGTTTATAACCTTTACAGTGATGATGATTACACAGGTTCAGACCGCAGACGGCCCGAATTTAACCGCTTGCTGGAGGACGCTAAGGCTCACCGCTTTGACATTGTTCTCTGTAAGACCCAATCCCGCTTTACCCGTGAGCTGGAGCTGGTAGAAAAGTACATCCATGGCCTCTTCCCTATTTGGGGTATCCGCTTTGTCAGCATCGTGGACAACGCCGACACCGCCAACAAGGGCAATAAGAAGTCCCGGCAGATCAACGGGCTGGTGAACGAGTGGTATCTGGAGGATATGTCGGAGAACATCCGCAGCGTCCTCACCAACCGGCGGCAGAATGGTTTTCACATTGGGGCCTTTGCCCTCTATGGCTACAAAAAAGACCCCGACCAGAAAGGCCATCTGCTCATTGATGACGAGGCCGCCGCCGTTGTCCGGGAGGTGTTCACCCTCTTTTCCCAAGGCTATGGTAAAACGGCCATCGCCCGGATGCTCAACGACCGTGGTATCCCCAATCCCACCGAGTACAAGCGGCTCCGCGGCCTGCGCTACCAGCAGCCTAAGCGGAAAAACAGCACTCTCTGGAAGTATTTTGCTATCACCGATATGCTCACCAACGAGATTTATATTGGCAACATGGTGCAAGGCAAATATGGCAGCGTGTCCTACAAGACCAAGCAAAACAAACCCCGCCCTCAAAGCGAGTGGTATCGTGTGGAGGGAACCCATGAGGCCATTATCGACCGCCCCCTCTGGAACCGGGTTCAGTCCATGGTCGCGGAGCGGGCCAAACCCTTCGACTGCGGCACTGTGGGGCTGTTCGCCCGGAAAGCCCGGTGCGCCAACTGCGGCTACACCATGCGTTCCACCAAAAATCGTGGGCGGCACTATCTCCAATGCTCCAACCGCCATGTGGCAAAAGACGCCTGCATCGGCTCTTTCATTTCCGTGGAAAAGCTGGAGCGGATGGTGATTGACGAGCTGAACCGGCTGGCGGCGGAGTATCTGGACAAAGACGAGTTGGAGCGGAGCATCGAGTTCTGCGAAAACCTGCAAGGCCAGAAAAAGCAGCTCCTGGACACCCTTGCTACCTATGAGAAACGGATTGCCGAGTACACCAAGGGACTGCGGGACTTATACATGGATAAGGTCAAGGGCCTGCTCAATGAGAGCGACTTCTCTACCCTCTCCAAAGAGTTTTCCAGCGAAAAATCCCGGCTGGAGCACGTCCTGCTGGACGGCCAGCGGCAGCTTGCGGAATTGGAGGACAGGATCGCCGTAGGAGATAACCGAAAAGCCCTGGTGGAGCGGTATGTAAATCTGGAACACTTGACACGGGAAATCGTGGAAATTCTCATTGACCACATCACTGTTGGGAAACGCATCCCTGGAACCAAAGACGTTCCCATTGAAATCCATTGGAACTTTTAAGGAGCATATCCCATGCAGCCCACAGAAGAATTTGAACAGTCCATCCAATCCGTTGACCAAGCCCTGGGCGAGATTGAGCGCACTCTGGAGCAAATGCTGACCTTGGCCCACCTGTCCGCCAGCGATTTGAACGTAGACCGGGCCGCGCTGCAAAAGACGCTGGAACGCCTCCAGCGCAAGATTGACTGCATTGCGGATACCATTTGACTCGATTTTTCGCCATTTTCTGCACGAAGTTGCACTTTCGTGATTGCACCAGAGCAAAAAGCCCGCGTTACCTACGACAATATTCTCCGCCAATCTGATGACCCTGATGTCTCTGATGTCATTCGGTTCCTGCGGGAACGGGAGGTCGTCCATTTTCAGCGCTTTGGCGAAGCAAACCATACTGATTTAAGCAGATTTTATCCCCTGTGGGCGGCGGCCTATAGGGGATATTTGCGTAGGATTCATGGTGTCGGCAGCTTGATACGGAACATCCGGCAGTAATCCTTCTGGGCTTCGATCTCACACTCCGCGATCAGCTTGACAAAGGCTTCATCAGAGGGATTCTTCTCCCGCTGGGCCTGCTGCAACGCCACAATGTAGTCATGCCGCAGCACCGGAGGGATAGACACGATACAATAGCCCTGGTTTATCAGGATCAGGTTCATCAACAGCCGGGCAGTCCTTCCGTTGCCGTCCTGGAACGGGTGAATATCCACCAAACGTCGGTGCGCATAAGTGGCAAGTTCTACTGGGTGAAGGCTCTCCTGCCGCTCTGCCAGCTCCGCCGCAAAGTGTGCCATACATTGAGGAACGTCTTCAGCGGTGGGCGGGACGTAGTCGGTTCCTGTGATGAACACTTGCCCTTTTCGGTACTCCCCTGCTGTCTCCGGGTCGATGCCATTGTAAAACAGGCAGTGCAAATGCCGGATGACATCCTCTGTGATTGAAAGGCTACCGCTCCTGGCTAATGTGAGCATATAGTCGTAGGCCCTGGCGTGACCAGTCGCCTCGTAACAATCCCGGATAGGCTTGCCTCCCACGGTAATGCCGTCCTCCAGCAACACCTTTGTCTCAGAGAGGGTCAGGGAATTCCCCTCCAGCGCATTGGAGCTATAGGTCATTCCAATGCGGTAGTAAGCGTCCAGTTCCTTTACCTCCGCTTCGGAAAGCGGACGGTACGCACGGATCACAGCCGCGCAATCGTCAATTCTTTTGAGCAGGTCTTTGATAGCCATATCTGCCCTCCCTCGTTTCGTTGTATTGATTTTACCACAAAACGATGAAGTTATCAACAGTCAGCATACAGAAAACCGCCAGGGCGTGTAGCCCCGGCGGTCTTGCTATATGTTCCAAAGCACCTTCGTGCTGCCGTCCTCGCTGATAACGATCTTATGTATCATAATCATAGCGACAGACTTTTTACGCTTGTAGTCGGCTGTCCTCCAGGACTTCGCCAGATTGACAACAACATCGGTTTCATCCTCCCTGCTCTTCAAGTCCTCTATCCGCTCATACAGTGCCATCCGGTCCCGCTTGAGCTGGGTGGCCTTCTGGTTCGCCAGAGCCAGCAGGTCATCGTTGAATCCACCCGCCAGCATAGTGTCCAAAAGCTGTTTCTCCGACTTCTCAATAGCCTTGATCTTCAGCTTCAGCTCGTTGACCTCTGCCGTGTCTCCCTTTCGGGTGGTGCGGTTCATCTCCTTCAGGTCTGCCAGCTTTTCGGAAATACACTCGTAAACCATGTTCTCCAAGTCCTCGGCGTAGATCGTCACATTCGGCCCTGTACAGGTTTTCTTGTGGGATCTTCCGGTACAGTTGAAGTACCTCCGTATCTCGCCGCTCTTGTTGATCTTCCCCTTGATGGTGGTCATGGTATGGCCGCACTTTTCGCAGACCACCTTCCCCGCCAGCCAACTGGTGGGGTTGCTGACGCTGTTCCCGATCTGCCGGTTTTTCTCCAGTTTTCGCTGGCATTTGAGCCAGATGTCGGAATCCACGATACCGTAATGGGTCAGGAGCACCAGTTTCATATCCGACCAATCGGGTGCATCCGGGTCGTGCTTGGTATGGCCGTAGAGCTGTGCTCCGTATTCCCCAGTAAACAAAGATACGTCCGTAACCATCTGAACGCCGTGGCGGTCATAGTAGTCGTACACGTCGGAATCGGCCTTGACGTAGATAGGGTTCTTTAGCAGTGTGGACAGCTTTGCCGTTGTCCAACTGCTGCCATTCAAGGGCTGCTTTCCCTCGGCCACCAGGATATCCAGAAGCCGCCGCAGGGATATGCTCTCCTGGGCGTAAACCTCGAAAATGTACCGCACCTGCTCTACCTCAGCGGGGATGGGATTCAGCTTCTTGGTCTTGACATTGTGGATGACAGTCGGAACCAGCTCGAAGCCGTAGGGCTGCCTGCCGCCCATGTAGAACCCCATCTCGCTCCGGTGGGCGTATGCCTGGGTGACACGGTTGATAATGGACGTGCGCTCGAACTCGGCAAACACCATCAGGAGCTTGACGATCATTTCACCATAAGGTGAGGATGTGTCAAAGGACTCCTGGGAGGACACGAACTCTACCTTATGCTCCTTAAACTCCTGCAAAATGTTCACAAAATCAGACAGAGAACGGCTGATACGGTCCAGCTTGTAGACAATGACCTTCTTTACTTTCCCCTGCCGCACCATTTTTATCATTTTCTGAAAGCCGTCACGGTTGACGTTGCCGCCAGAAAAGCCGTTGTCCACGAAGGTTATGATTTTTTCGTCCCGCTCATCGGGCTTTATAACAGACCGACAATATTCCAGCTGAGTCTCGCAGCTGATGCTGTTCTCCCGCTCCACAGATTTACGGGCGTAGAGTACGATTGCCATTTGACACACCCCCTTTCCTCATGGTAAAATATAGATGATTGCTATGCGGGAATACGTTTTTCCGTCCTGGTCAAAGCCAGAAACAGTTCCTCCTTGAGCCGTTCCCGATTAGCGGGATCTTCCTCATGGACGGTAATGTGCTCTACACGGTGCTTTCGGTCTTTTACGTCCGTGTATTCATCTTTGAGATTAGCCATCGTAATACCTCCTATACAGCCCCGCACAGGGGCGTAGTATTGGAATCAATGTCGATTCCATCCGTTACGATAATATGCGTGAAGTCACAGCATATTTCGTGGTTGAGCAGATTTAGGATACCCTCCCGGGTGTAGGGAAAGAAGCAGCTTATCAGCATCGGCGGCGTGATTTTGACGTTCTGCCGCTGGTACTGCCTGTCATAGTAGCAGCACTGTCTGACCACGCCTTTCCCGTCCTTGTAGTAGGCCAGCTCCACATAAACCGACCTGTGGAGTTTGGTTTTGAGCCGGGTGCGCAGAAGCGTGGGCAGACCGCCGCCGCAGTCTCCCTCGCCGACCATAATCAGGAATCGGTATTTCCTGTAGGAGCTGACAGAGCTTTGGAAGGGGAAGACGGTATCCGTTGAATATCACATCCCAAAACGATCCATCTGCCACGTTGATCTTGCATTGGATGCGAAGCCCCAGGATGTCCATGATCTCATCTGATACAATGTCACGAACATTATCCCAGCTCAGTTTGACAGCTCGGTGTTCAGATATATTTTTCATCACCGAACAACCTCCCTCATCCGTATATGTGTTCAAATTTCTGCTCCGAGAGAACTGCGATCTCAGACTTCATCTTCTCAATCCACCTCCAACGGCAGGCAGACGATGTGATTGCCCATGCTCACGAACATTTCAGGGGTATAGAACCTTTTCCGATACTTCTCGATCTGATCTGTAGTCAGGCTGGTGAAGTGATCGCAGTCAGCCGGAGCACCGCACAGGAAGAACGTCCCGAATACGATGTCGTATATCTGTCCGTCCTTGTCCCTCAGTCTACGATTCGCTGTCAGGTTCATCAGCTTGCCCTCATCGTTGCAGACCAAGGCGACAGAATCATCGAGTTAGATGGGCTGGATCAGACCGCCCACGATTTCCTGCATCGTTTTCAGCGATCCGTCAATGTCCCTCACTTCCGGTCTGCACTCCGGCTCAACTACTAAAATCTGCATAGCGGCCACTTCCTCATATTTGATCTTTCCGAGATCCTTTTGCTCCATCCGGCTTTGATCTTCGGATGCATTGTCCTGTTTCCCGCTCGAACTGATAGTCGCCGGCGTATATACAGTCAGTACAGTCGTTGGCGATGTCTCCACCCAAAGGACAGGCAGATTCAAAATCCTGGTTGTCCATCGACTCTAAAACAAAGATCGGGAAGCTGTCCCAGTTGGCATCCTCTGGGGATCGGATTCCGAACAGTTCAAGAACAGCCTTCTGTGCTTCCGGTATTAAGTCACGAAAATAGATCTCAAGTGTTTTCAATAATATCTTCTCCTCCAAAAGCTAAATGACCCGACATCCCCACCATCAGGCAGGGACACCGGGCCATCATAGCGTATCCTGTTTTAGCTGGCCTCGGCCAGCTCCGGCACCAACTGGGCGGCGTTCACGATCTCCATGAACTGCTGCCCGAACGCTTTAGCCTGAGCCGCTTCCTCCGGGCTGAGAGTACCGACCGTCTGGAAGTTGAACAGGGCGTAGGGCTTACCCTGCTTGCTGGTGGCTTTCTCCAAGGTGATCTTTGTGACCACGCTGCTGATCGGCGTCAGGGTACTCAGGAGCCGAGTGGAGTATTTCAGGAACCGGGGCTTGCTGGTCACGGGGACACGCACCAGCAGGGGGATGATGCTGTTGGGCCGGAGCAGGAACAGCAGCACCGATTCCTTACACGCCTTGGCGTTGCTGTCCCCATCCTTAGAGCCGAAGTCATTGTAGGGGCAAAGAGCGCAGGACTTCCCATCGTGGGAAATGATGCTGTTCTGGCTCATGCAGACAGGCGGCGTACTCTCCACCGGATCGGGCGTATCCCAATAGGCCCTCGGGGTTGTGTAGTCCAGAATGATGCCAGACAGCTCCATTGCGGCTTCGTTCCCCGCCAAGCCCGGAACCTCAAACACAGTGGAGCCGCCGGAGGGCGACTTCACGATGTCAAAGAGATCCAGCGTCAACGGCTGGCTTTTCAGGTTGGCCCGGATGATGTCAAGGGCGTTGTTGGTCAGGGCCAGATAGGTAGAGTCCACCGGAGCCAGAGAGGTTTCCGGCGCAGAGGCAGCGGTGATACTCTGATTTTCAATGGGCTGCTGCAACTCCTGAACCTTGCCGCTCATACGGCCTTTGAGTTTTGTATTATCCATGATGAACCTCCATTCAGCTTGCCGCCTTGATGGTGAAACGGCGATACGATGTTTTATTGGTGTACTTCTTGCAAAGGGCAGGATGCTCGGCTTTTAAGGTCTTGCTGTCAAGCCGTTCCTGGGACACGCTTTTCCATGTGACAATCCTGTCCATGAGGGTCCCCACTTCATTTTCTCCCATCATCTCCTTCAGAAGATTTTCGGCCTTCTGCTTTTTCTCGGTAACGATCTCCAACTGCTCACAGGCGTCATCATACTGAGCCAACAGATCAGCGGCGTTATCGGGCAGGGTGATGTGGGACTTGGGAATGCTGTCATGGAACCGTTCAGCCAGGAACTTGGCAGAGGCGTCGGAGCCATCCAGCGGCGGGGGCGTACCGTCCTGCACATGATTCCAAAAAGCGGTTTCCAACTCAATGAGCATAGAAATCAATTCCTCGTCACGCTCCACGAACCGCCATTTGAAGATGTTGCCGCCAATGAGGACCGCGATGTAGGCCCCGGCGTAGCCAGTGACGGCCATGTAGTGCTGCACCTGGAGCATATACTCGTCAGGAATGGTATCCTCCCACTCCCCAGCCTTGTAGGCGGAGGCAGTCTTGGATTCGAAGATGCAAGTTCCCACATCCGGGACTTCACAGGTTCCGTCCAGATTCGCCAGCATGAAGGGGTGTTCCTCGCTCTGGAGCAGCTCGCTCTTGTGGCAGACCTCAATTCCAGTGCGCTTGGTGAACTCAGCTCGGACGAAGGGTTCAAGCTGCGTCCCCCAGTAGGCAGCTTCTCCGGCCTCCTGGGGCGGGAGCTGGCCTGTCTTATCCAGCCACAGCTCCACAGGGGACTTGTAGCGGTTGATACCGCAGACCACGGATGCGTCTGAACCTCCGATGCCCTGTTTCCGATACTCCAGCCAATCAGCATAGGGCAAATTTTCAGTAGAAACTAAAATTTTCGCAGACATATTTTGCTTTCACATCCTTATCAAAAATATGATAGAGGATGCACGGCTACAGACCGTACACCCTCTATCGACTGCGTTCCATCACGCCGCTGCCAGTACCATTTTGTATGCCTTGTCGATCATGGGGTTGCCCTCGACAGTCCGCAGGAACAGGTTTTCATCGTAATTCTTCGTCCTGCGGATGGGGTCGGCGTGGGTGGCAAAGTCACTGATGGCATTGACGAAGCGGTAGCCGTTCTTCCCTACATGGGACAGGTCAGGAGCCTCCCAGTACCGGGCCTTCATGTTGTCCAGCATCCGCAGATTGTTCTTGCGCTGCACATCGGGCATATCCAGGGTAACAGGGAAGAACTCGGCCATGAACTCCATGACCTTCTTATCGGTCAGCCTGATCTTGGACAGGGTATCAATGCCACGGCCCAGCTCACCCATGTACTTCTCGGCCAGCCCCAGGGTTTCCTCGGCTTCGTGGACACGGAGCATGACGTTCTCGGTGTGCTTGGTTGTCCAGATGCGCTTTGCGCTGTTCAGAGCCAGGTTGAGGGTGTTCTGGCAGACAACACGGATGGGAGTCATAGCGACCTTGATGCCGGAGCTGCCATCGTGGCTGTTCATCACCACCAGATAGGGAGCGATTTCGTCTCCGGCGATAATGTAGCGGTGGGGCATACGGGCCAGCATCCAGACCTTGCGGCCACCCTGCAAGGCCCCGGCAGTCTCATAGGTCACACCTGCACCCAGCAGATCGTCGGTGAACTGGAAAGCGTCCTCGTTCTGCACAACCTTGTATCTGTCGGACACGATACCAAGGGCAGCGTTGTCGGTACTGCGGAGATTCACCTTGTAGCCGGAGATCAGGGAGCCGTTCTCGGTGTAGACGTTCTTCTGGATGACCTCCCAATCCAGGCCGGCGTAGATCAGAGCGTCGGCGGAGGTAGGAGCCTCCTGCACCTCAGTGCCCAGGCCGTGCCAGGGCTTTTCACGGACATAGAACATGGTTTCAACATTAGCGGGCATAATCATTCCTCCTATTTTGATTTCGTTGATTTGGGCATAGAAATAGAGGGCCTCCCAAACGGGAAGCCCTCTATTCCAGGTGCGTATCAGGGTTGTCGTAGAACTTCGCAGGTTCCTCCTTTTCATCAGAGTTTTGTACCGCAGTCAGCAGCACAGAAAGGGCCAGCAGGATCACTTTCAACCCCTTTTTCTTGGACAATATGAACCACCTCGTTTTCTTCCTGATACTTGGAGAATATATCGCTGAAACAGGGTGTGATGCGATACTTCAAACATAGATATCCTTCATCGTGTCCAGGCAAAGGCAGCCCAATCTGCCGCTGGGGAACACGCAGCCGCAGTCAATGTCGATAGCGTTTCCATTGCGGTAGATCTTCGCTAGGCCGCTTTCCTTCCCATCAGTAAGAAGCTGTACGGGAGTGTGCCCAAATACAACATACCTATCCGAATAATATGTCTTATCGGGTTTCGGGCGGCACCACAGGATTTCATCGGCGGCATAATCCTCCAATGGCCGCTCAGGAGAGAAATTGTCCAGCCCTCCATGCAGCAGCAGGAACTTTCTGCTGTTCACTTCAAGCTCCTTGTAGAGCGGCATTGCAAGCAGATAGCCCCAAATTACCTTTTTCTGCTCAGAATCCAGTCGGAGATAGTCGAGTAGTGATACCTCACCGCCGTTGCAGAACCATAACTTCACAGCCTTTTCTCCCTCACCCTCTGAGGTTAATTTGCTGCCAGACAGGTATGAGAGCGCGTCAATGGCCATTGCTTCGTGATTGCCCATGAGGTTTATCACGTTGGGCCGCTGGGCCATATCCAGCAGAATTTGAAATCCATACATATACCGGACCGAGAGCCCCGTCTGCACGGAGTATTAGCCCCACCCTGCCGGAAAGGAGCCCCACTATTCCACGAGCAGTTTTAGAGGAAAGGCCCTGCCAGCCGAGGCGGCGGGCAGAGCCAGGGATCAGTCATCGCAGTCGGGGATGGGGATGCCGTTGGCAGTCAAAACAGTCTCCAGTAATTGAGTGCGATTCAGGTAAAAGTGTAATTCCTCCCGCATGGCATAGAAGATTTCCAAGGATTCCCGTTCCGCTTCACGCAGGATCATCAAATCCAATTCAAGGTCACAGGGGGAATCGGAGGGATTGAAGGGGCAGTCAGGCATCCTGCTCACCGCCTTTGGCGTGGGAAGACTTCAGGCCATTACGTTCCCGCATGGAGACGCGGCCTTCAACCAGGACCTCATAGGCGTTGTGGATGATGCGGTCCATGATTGCCTCGGAAACGGGGCTGCCGGAGTCAGGATTGGGATCAATGCGTGTATACCAGCCCTCAGACTGGTACTGGGTGCAGAAAATCATGGAGCGCTGGCAGCGGGCCTCCACGATTTCCAGCAGGTCATAGGACTCCTGGGGGGAGAGCGGCCGGATGAGCCACTCGTCCAGAATGAGTAGATCCACCTTCTTGTAGGAGGCCAGACACTTCTTCAATTCGCCGCCGCTGCGGGCAATGCTCAGCTCGTCGAGGAGCTCCGGCATACGGACATAGCGGACCTTCTTGAACCGGCGGCAGGCGGCGTTGCCCAAGGCGCAGGCAATGTATGTCTTGCCGTTGCCGGAAGCGCCTTTGAGGATGATGTGGTGGCCCTCGTCCACAAATTTGCAGGTGGAGAAGCGCAGCATCTGAGCCTTGTCCAGCTTTCTGTCCTCGTAGTAGGAAATCTCTTCCACCGCAGCGAACGGGGCGGCGAAGTGGGCGTTGTGAATGAGCCGCTTCACCGTGTTGGTCTGGCGGCGGTTCCACTCGGCAGTCACCAGCAGCCCCAGCCGGTCCTCAAAGCCGAGTTCATTGAATGGGGAGTCCTGTAATTGGCTGGACAGCTCCGCCGCCATGGCGGTCATCTTCATTCCAACCAGCATGTCAATGGTTGCCTGGAGTACCATCAGCCCTCGCCTCCCTTCCGGAAATAGGAGGCTCCGCGTGTAATGCCGAAGCGGTTGGAATCGTTGGGCTTGTCCTGCGGGGCTGCTTTCGCGGGCCGGTCCTGGCCGTTTTTCAAGAGGCTGCTAATGTTGCGGACAGAGGGCGCTGCGCTGTACGCAAGGATCCGCCCACAGGCGTTTTCCAGACGCTCTCTGCCATAGCGCTCTCCCAGCTTTGTCAGGCTGGCACAGGCTTTGTAGCCCTGCTCCGGGGCTGTCCCGGAGGTCAGGAAGTGTTGGATCACCTTCTCCGTCATGGGTCCCACAGACATGGCCCAGCGGCTGAAATCGCCGGCGTTATATGTCAGATACTTCTGGTGCGCCAGCGGCATATGCTCCAGCTTTACCAGCGGCTCGCGCTGGATCGTCTGCAAGCGGCGGTGGCTGGCGACACGACTGCCATGGTAGAATACCTCCACCGCAGTCTTTGTCACACGAATATCCACTTTTTCGCCAATCAGGTTGTACGGCACAGAGTACTTGTTCCTGCCGTCAGATACCAGATAATCGTTGGGGACCTTGGCAACGGACCAGACAGCCGCTTCAAAGGGCACAGCAGGCAATGGCAGCATGTACGGTTTCTCTTCCTCCAGCCAGGCGCTGCGGCGTGTGCCCGCCATCCGCTGGAACGGGCGGTTGTTCAGTTCCTCCAGCTTTTCCGCTATGGCCTCGTTCATCTCGCGGATGGAGAAGAACTTCCGCTCACGCAGCGCCGCAATGATCCATGTCTGGGCAAAACGCACAGATGCTTCCGCTGCGCTCTTGTCCTGGGGCTTGCGGACGCGAGCCGGAACGATTGCCGTGCCGTAGTATTCGGCCAGCTCCTGGTAGCTGCGGTTGAGCACAGTCTCGTATCGGGTGTTAGCCGTAGTGGCTGTCTTGCAGTTGTCCGGAATCAGCAGCCGTGTCACGCCGCCAAAATACTGGAAGGCATGGACGTGGCAGGACAGCCAGTTCTCTGTCTTCATGTCCTCACAGACCTCCGCATAGGTGTAGCAGCTGCACGGCAGCACGGCCATGAACAAGTACGCCGGGCTCTGTTTACCGGTTACCAGATCATATACCGGAAGGGTATCGCCCGCCCAGTCCACCTGCATGGCGTCTCCCGGCTTGTGCTGGATGCGCATGGTGGCCTTCGTCACCCGCGCCCACCTCCGGTACTTGTCCCCAAACTGCGTGCTCATGTACGGCGTTTCCCCAGCCTCATGGCACTTCCGGCAGTATTCCTCCCACAAAAGCGCCATGGTCACCCCAGGCTTCGCCAGCTCCCGGTGAATGTACGGATAGTCCGGCTCCACATACCGGCACCCGCTCTTATACTTACCAGGGAACAGAATCTCCTCCAGCTCTGCGTTGGTGATGTCATCATCCAGCGGCCACGCGATTTGCTTCTCCTTTGCTGCTTGCAGAACGCTGCGGACGGTGTGCCGCGAACAATGTACCGTTGATTCGATTGTTCGTTGGCTGTGGTTGAGGCTATCCAGTCTCAAGATCTCCAGATAGTTTGGCATGGTGGGACCTCCAATTGATATAGTCACAGTTTCCTGTGCTACGCCAATTATACAGGTCCCTTTCTTTACTTTCGTGGAGTGGGGCTCCCTTCCGGCAGGGTGGGGCTAAAATTCCGTGCAGATGGAGCTGCTGGTCCGGTGTATGCAATCCACCAGGCCCACGATCAATCACATCACCCAGAACATAGAGGGTGTCGTTCTTCCCGAAGCTGATGGCTTTTAATAGTTCCCGATATTTTTCATAGCAGCCGTGAATGTCAGATACGGCGTAGGTCATCGCCTGCCCCCTTCCACAGATGTAGTGTGGGCTTGCTGCTGGAAATGCTCATAGGTCTGGTAGCTGTTCCCCTTACACTGAGGGCAGGGATTGACTGTCGTATGCACAAGCCCCAGCTTGTACGGACACTTAGAACAGGGAGCCTTTATCTGCCGGATCAGCTTCTTCACCTTCATCCGTACCGCCTCCTGTGGAATGAGAATGGATGCTTTCGTCCAATACCTGCTGCGCGATGGCATTGACATCCGGAAACTTCCCGCCGTTGATCTTTGCCGCTTGGGAAAGGGCCGTAACCTCCATAACCAGTCCGTGGGTAGACGCTGCCAGACCTCGGGTAGCTCTTTTGAGATTATCCAGAGCCTCCTTTGCAGACTGTGGCTGATCTGCGCTGGGTGGCCCGATCAGTGTACTCCTGCCCTTGGTCGGGGTTCCTCTTCGGAAGGACAGCGCCACGCTGTGCCTGTTGATGGTGAATGCCAGTTCTGTGACTTTTTTCTTCATGATGGGATATTCCTTTCCTGATTTTAATTTGAAATGCGCTATACGGTCAAACAAAAAAGATCCCTGCGCCACAACTGGCACAGAGAGCCCTTCTGTTCATTTTCAGAATATATATTTACGCCTATGGCTCATGCGGCTTCGCTCCGCTGCAGCCTTGATGCAATACCAATAAGCAGAAACCGTTTAGAGCTCTGCCATGATGTTCAGCAGCGCCTGGTAACTGTCCACCTCATGATATAATATCCGCAGTGGAGAGCTGGCTGAACAGCCTTTTCGCACAATCGATCTTTGCTTTTTCTATGGATTTTATTTTAAAACAAACAAATTCTTTTGAACATTTCGTGCTTTACAAGGATTCTCTTCCCAAAGCTAATGCAGACTCAGCCTCGGACCGATTTGTTCCGCTAGCATAATCACGAACAAGTTTTTGAATGTCTTTTTCAGTCATTACTGTTGAATCGGCCAAAAAGACTAAGAGGTATCTTATCGTAGTTTTAGATGCCTTACTGATTATCTTTGATCCATCCCAAACTAATCCCAGCCATGGCGCTTTCCCTATATCTAGATCAACGGTGTTGAGAGATATAAATGCATTATCATATGTAGTATCCCCTCCACGATCTTGCAGCCAAAAGGCTGCCTCGAAATACTCCGTAAATGCAATAGGTCTAAAAAGAAGGTTACCCCCCTCTGAATTCCTAAATTTTTTGGCTTTTTCTTCACTGTTTTCACTAAGATATTCCCGAATAACGGCGGTATGGTTTACAAAAGACTCAAACACGGAGAAAATATATCCTCGAATGGAGTCAATCACTTCGTCTTGTGGTCTGTACAGTTTATAATCACTGTACTTTTTACCTCTAATGCCTTCCGTTGCCAATTTATGCTTAACTAACAAATCCACACATTGATAAAGGGCAATTAGGGAAGTAATTGCCGTGTTGTTTGCGTTTGGTATTTGTTTTCCCAAACTATTTACAATATTTTTTCTCATAAATAAAGGAATTTCCTGAATTACTTCACGAGTAATGATAGAACATACATCATCCTCGTCTAACGCAATATTTTCATTTTGTCCAACCGGCTTTGCCCTCCGATTTAGAGTTGAAAACAGTTTTCTAGTCCGCTTTCTCCCTTTCGGATCATCGCTATGTGCGATAAAGATCACAGGAAGTTGTTCCTTAGCTAGAGAAGGATCTTCCCTTAGTGCTTCCCGTATTCCTGCCACACGGTGCTGGCCGTCTACAGGGAAAATGGTTTCTTCTCCCGAAAATTCTAAAAAGCCAACATTTGTGAATTCACTTTCTTCATCATTAAATTCAACTTCTAGCCACTGCGGGTCTCCATTATAAATTGCCAATATAACGGCGTTGAAAAAGCGCTCACTATCCTTCAATATATAATTTTTTATGCTTGCAAAATTGTCTGTTAAGGCCCGTTGCAATATTTCGTCTAAGCAAGACGCTTCATAGATTTCATTAATCGAGGCTGTCACATTTTCAGAAACTTGAGAAAAAGTCATAGTACCAGAATAATAGATCCAATCTCCAATTTTCCCTCTAATAACAGGAATTTTCATCACCCGCACCTCCTAATTTAAGTGAAAGCTTTAACTGCGCGTTTGACTGTTTTTGCTCGAATCTCTGCATTGCAAGGGGGAATAATGGCAGCAATCAAACGCGTTTCAACCTCAAAAATTGTTTCTTTGTCCGTACAAATTGGCAGATAATGTACATAAATGTATTTTCCCCATTTTGAAAACAATCTATGCAGCCTTTCACGGCAATAGTTAGATCCTAATTCCTTTTGGTAGGAGCTAACTCTTTTCCTGAGATTCTCTGTTGGTGTTTTGCTTGCCATTCCTATGTACATAATATAGCTACCACAGGAGGGGATAATTCCTGGATTTATTGCATAAACATAAATCCCACCGCATGTAGACGGAATATCTTTCAGCGTTTCTGAAAACCTATCGCCTATGTCATTCATAAGTTTCATACTTTTCCATTGCGAGAAATCGACGTTATTTATCCCACTTAAGTTGAATTTTTCCCACAATTCTGGTGCCATTATGTAGCGGTTTTGAAAGGATTCAAGATCACATTCCACTGGATCATATATGCTGGCCATGTATACACCTCATTTTAGCATCCGATAAAAGCATCGCGACCATCTTCTTAACCGTGGCTTCATTCATAGAAATATTGCAAATACATTATCTCACCTAGGCGGCGAAGTTTCCTCAGTGCTTTTGTCTCTATCTGCCTGATTCGCTCCCGTGTGACATTCATAGAAGAACCGATTTCTTCAAGAGTTTTTTCTACGCCGTCCGACAGGCCATACCTTTCGCAAATTACCTGCTGTTCACGTGGTTTCAGTTTTTCCAACACATTTTCAAGCGCCCCACGTAGTGCGGCCCGATATACATCTTCCAGTACCGCATCCGCATTTACTACGGTATCAGGCGACAATTTCATCAAAGTGAGCCCAAGCCGGTCAGTATATTCGAGTTCCGGATTGTTTTCCTCAGATAAATCCAGAAAATCTTCAATAGATTCTATAGCGATCATTTGCTCGATTACGGATATCGCGCTACGTTCATCGCACCCCAACCGCGCCATAACTTTTTTCCGGATTTCACCACAAGATTGCATCTCACTACAACCAATACAGCCGTACTGTTTCAAAAAAGGATATACAGAAAGATACCCCTCTTTTATGTGGACAGGATAGTACATCAAGGGCCGCCGATTTGGTTGTTCCCTTGAAACACTCTGCAAAATCCACATACTTGTGTATGACGCAAATGGGCCCGATGAATCGGGATCATATTTGTCAACTGCCGTTATCAGTCCAAGACACGCATAACTGACTGAGTCTTCAATGTCCATATCGTAAGATTCTGCACGCTGCAAAGCAATCCTTAGAGCAAGGCGTAGATTCATTTCAATCATCCTATCCCTTGCGTGCCAGTTTCCCTCTGTGACCTGGTACTTGAGTTTTTTTGTCTCATTCCGTTGCGGAGGCCGAATTTCTCTGACAGCATCGACAAACGCTGCAAGGGCAGGACTCCGTTCCTTTATCCTGGAATATATATCTTCATAGTCAATCTGGGCATAGTCATCTACTTCATCGTTAAATTGCTCCGCTGAAGCAGGGGATTCCGAATATATAATAATTCCAATGGTGGTCAGCGAATTTGTAAGCCAATCAAAATCCTGTAAAGAGAGGGAGAAGTTATCGGAACAGTCTATGATATCGTCATATGTAACATATCCTCGTTGTTCTGCTAACTGGATTAACTCTTTATATGCTACCTGTCGCGGTTCCTTCTCCACATTCTCTCGCCTCGATTCACTTTGAACACAGCTTCAGAATAATGTCGCCGGTTACTTGGTCGTTAAATCTATCTTGGAAGTCCTCCAGGAACTCATAGAGCTTGTTGATGTAGTCATCAGCTGAACTGGATCCTTCAATCAGTTTCTCATAGAGAATATCCACACCGCCACGGACATAGCTATCGAAACGCTCCATATCGGCAGAATTTTTGCCCATATGCCGAAACGCTTTGTCAATTCTCTCTTCCCCGTTCGGCTCATAGACCGTGTCAAGCAACATTATCAGACGGAAGTGGAAAAGAAGTTCCTCTTGGGCGTGTATGACCTGTTCACCCATGATATTCTCATCGTAGACCTGATTGGTTGAGGGGTTGCGCGTGTCATCACGATCAGCCATTCGGCCATATAGGAAACCGATAAGTGGAGCATTGATGTAGACATCTAAATTACGGCGGAATAGTTGAGCTTTACTGGCAGAGTCAAAAACAGCAGTCAGGGCATCGACACGAAGAGCGTGGCTGCCATAAAAGCGATACTGTCTGTCGAAGAAGTATGTTCTATTTTCTTTCGGCATAACTCATTCCCCCTTACACCAAAACGGTCTCGAACTCGTTTTTCTTGTCAAAGCTGTGGCGGCAGCCGATTTTATCACCCATATACTCCTCGGCTAGATTACCATCAGTATCCTTAATAAAGATGATAACCTGCTCGGCAGTGTTGGGGAGAGCCTCGCAAACCGTCTTGATGCGGCGCTTATCGAAAGCAGATAGAGGCGCGTCCATCACAAGCGGATACGGTTCCGAAGATAGCAGTTTAGCATTTTCATCAGAAGCATTTCGGTTATCCCGTGCCATTTTGATAATGCCAGTGATGAAAGCGAAGATAACGGAAATGCTCTGGGCGGTGGAGGTTTCCACATCGCCGTCATAGTCATTGGCATAGACGGAAATGTGGTACTTATCATCAATGGTCAGAGAAAGCCCGCCGTCATAGATTTTCTTGAAGATATCGTTGATAGTAGCCTCTAGCTTTACACGAATCTCCGCTTCACTCTCGGTGTAAATCTGGAGGAGCTCCTGATAGATGCGCTCGGCATACGCTTTATAGATTTCAATCTTCTTATTCTTGTCGTCAAGAAGAGTCAGGTCCCGACGTAAAGAATCCGCACGAGCCATCGATTCCTCATAACCGCCCTTGGCCCGATTTTTCGCATCGCGCTCAACGTTACATTCTTTGATAATCTTATCGCAAAGCTTGATTTCATCATTAATTGCACGAACTCTTCCTCGGACATCACCACCACTAAGTTTGGACTCAATAGCGCGAAGCTCATCGCTATAATCTGTAATATTATCATCCTGCTGGCTGATAATTGCCAGATTCTTCGCTACAAGCTGACGAAGATCTGCCAGTGTTTTTGCGCGATGTTTGGATTCTGTTCTAAACTCTCCGTAAGTGGTGCTCAGAGACTTCGGCGGCAGATAGTCAATCAGACCTTTGACCTTATTGTATGGAACGGAGCCTTCATCCAGATGGGTGCCACAGATACACACGCCTTGTTTTAGTAGATAATAGATGGTATCATCATGCATATGAGGGATATCCTTACCTGTGAAATCCCTGTCTGAGAGAAATTCCATTGCCTTGATAATCAGGGATGCAGAGAAAAAACTGCTCATGTTGCGGTTAAAGTCGGCGCAGATATCCTTAATCACTGAACTCTTCAGTTCCTGGGCAAGGTCGATTTTCCTCTGAAGTTCTTCCTTTTTCCCCTGCAGAGCCTCACCCTCGGCATACTGCTTGATTTCCTCGGATTTCTCAATTTTTCTGGCAGACGCAGATTCAATCTGAGCATCCAGCTCTTCAAGCCGCTTATCGATCTCAGCAATTTGGGCCTGGCAGTTTTCAATGTTTTGGGTATACTCCTGCACCTTGCTGTTGCTGCCTGCATCGTAGCTGCTCTCATAGCTACCGATAACACCATTTTTGCTTTTGGGATTGAAGTGCTGGATGGCTGCAAACATGGCATTCAGGCCAAGCAACCCCTTCACTGCCTCGGCAAAGTCGGTGGCCTTTTTGCCAGTAGAAATATCTTTACTCATCTTCTCGATTCGTTCTCCATCGAAGAAGAAGTACCGAGATAATTCCCTGGGCAAAATTCCCTTAACCTCGTTTTCGCAGAGGGATTTCTTCACATAGGAAGTGTTTCCATCCACATCCTTGATGGCAATATCGAAAATGGTATTGTCCCCTTTGACCTTTCCGGAGTAGTCCTTTTTGTAGATATGCTCTCGCATGAGGGTATAAGAAACATTACCGTGACGGAGCTTCAACGTGACTTGAACTTTTGCCTCCTGCCCCGGTTTCAAGTCGGCAGCTACCACTTTGTTCAGCATTACCTTGTCGGAAAATTCGGTTTCGCCGTACATACACCAGAAGAAAGCTTGAGCAAATGTGGTCTTTCCAGTTCCATTTTCTCCGATGATAATAGTCACGTTTTTACCATCAATACCCTGAGCAAAATCAATCGACTCGTTACGAAACTGACGGAAATTCTCCAGCTTTATTGATTCGAGTAACATTGCGCTTCCTCCTCAATCTGCTTTTTAATCCAAGCAACCATCTGCTGATCGGATTTATCCCGGGTCTTGAGGTTCTGGTTTTCAGCGATAATAATTTTTCGTTTCAGCCGCTCAACCGCCTTTTCATTGACGTTAATCGCTTCCATAGTTGTAATTGCCCTCCTCAATTTCATCTATATCACCCGTAATATGATACACATCTTGTATGGCCCAGATAAGATCATTGGCTGCCATGGGGTTTTGCGAGAGACGGCCAAACTCCTTGATGCGAGATAATTCATTCTTGATAAGTGTCAAATCACGCTGGGCTTGTTCAATGGTCAAAGAAGAAACGGCATCAAGAGGGCGAGGTAGGGTGACGAAGTCGTAAATAACCGCATAGGGCTTGTTGGGAGCCTTTCTCAACACGCGCCCTCGGCGCTGAATGTACTCTTTGGGGTTGGTAGTGCTAGCAAGAATAAAAGCGGTTCGGATACCAGGAATGTTCACGCCCTCATCCAAACACTTGATGGCGACGATGGCTTGGAGTCGATCCCCACGCTTGAATTGTTCTTTGATGGAGGCCCGCGTCTCCATGTTTTCCTTTGAAGTGAACTGTGCTACGCACATTCGACACTCATTTCCGAGTATACGGGTTACAGCTTCAATTTGGCGGATATCGCCCTCATCGTAACTGGAATTGTCAGAATTGGGGTCGATTACATTAGTAGCTCCACAGTAGACTAGGATGTTATTGTCGTGGATAAAGGGTATAATCTGTTCTCGGAGTGCATTCAATTTCTCAACAGCCCCAGCCACAATGCGGGCGCGGCGGAGAGCCAGAATTTCGCCATGCTTATTGAGCTTATATTTTCCATTCTTGTCTTTAATGAGGCACTTAGACATTTCGTAGGAAACTTGCTCATATGCCATAAGTTCATCCTCATTGAGATGGATGACTACAGGATGATATTTGTAGGGAGTCAATTTGTCCTCTGCAATCGCACGCTCCAGGGTATACTCGATACACTTTTTCCCAAAAAAGGAATACAAAAGCGCAGTACCTTCTTCATCGCGATGACGTTCCAGAGTTGCCGAGAGGGCTAGCCGGTAGGTAAAGCGGTCATCCAGCAATCTGGAATATGATGCAGCACCAAAGTTATGAGCCTCATCTACAACCAAAAGAATCGGAGTATTGATTTTTGATATCTGCTCTTGCACAAAGGCATTGGTAAATGTCGCGTTCGTACAGATAAAGCAGAAAAAGCTCTTATCCTTTCTCAGCTTCTGATCTCGCACTGCCTTCGCAAGCCGATTTTTCCAATCTTTTTGGGAAGAACTGCTATAACCAATAATGGGGTGCATATTAAAACGAACGATATCCTCCACCCACTGCTCAACCAAGTGCTGATAAGGACAGACGATGATAACAGCAAGGCGGTCGTTCAAATCTTCGGACAGCTTAGACACCGCTCCCAGCCCGGTGTAAGTCTTGCCAGTGCCAGTAGCCATATCAAAGATGCCGTGGTAGTTTTCACCAACCCATGAGGCAATGGCTTCTTTCTGATATTCATGCAGAGAAATGTCATCCGGAATCCTTGCACCGATGGAGATGGCTTTAGAGATTGGATCCTGACTCTTGTGTGAAAATCCTAGAGGAAATTGTTCTATATCCACTTGGTAGTTAGGGGCTGATTGCCTATATTTTTCAATCAATGCTTGGGTGACTTTGGGAAATTCAAGAACTGTGATGTTGGGTTCGCAATTATTCCAGATTGCTATAAATGCCGATTCTTTTAACTTGACTCGCTCAACCTCATTCTCAGATCCCCAGCTTCTGAACACGTCTATGGTTTCGTAGTTGATTGCCATAGCCGTGGCGGATTCATTCATCGAGCCAGAAAAAGCAACAATATTTCCAGCGCTATCCTCGATAAGCCCCATCTTCTCATGGTACATACCGATCCCGCTTTTGCTTTCAGTGTAGGCAATCCTGATATCCATGATACCGTCCGCAATGAGGCAAGCCAGGAGGTTTAGACGCTGCATTGAGAAGTAGTCCATTCGCTCATCTGAAATCTGACGCAGTATGGCATTCTCAATGATACGATTCCTTTCGGCATAACCCTTTTTTATAGCGGCAATGTCATCATCTGAGAGATATGGAGAGGCAACAATCTGAATTTTCCCTCCGGCAGAGGCCATTTGGGCAATTCCTTTGGAAATTTCAACAAGAGATGAGGATGAGAAAAAACCGACCGCCCGTTTATAGGAGACAGCATCGTGGAGTAGTGGCAGGTAAAAATCCTGGACGACATTATCGATCAGAGAGCGGTATTCATTTTTTAGTGGCGTGTCTTTAAAACTCACGATGCCACCCCCTATAAGTTATTTCCAATGTCGGCGATTGCTGCATCCAATGCGTCAAAATCATCATCAGATGTTAGTGAATTCACACTGAAACGGATAGTTCCAGCTGGGTAGGTACCTAGGAACCGGTGGGCCAACGGGGCACAGTGCAAACCTGTACGAACGGAGATATTGCGCTCGCTGAAAAGCTGTCCAGCGATGTCGCTGCTAATTCCATCAATGACACAGGATACAATACCCACATACTGCCTATCCTCAATATTACCAACGGTTTGGATAGAGTCATAACGGGCAAACAACTCCAACAGGCGCTTCCGCTTTGCGGATTCTTCTTGATAGAGCTTTGAAACACCCTGCTCGTGAACCCATTTTAAGGCGGCGTTCAAACCGGCGATAGCTGAGATGTTCATCGTGCCAATCTCGAACCGCTCTGGTAAACTAGTCGGCATATCCTGGCTTGCAGACTCAAACCCAGTGCCGCCAAACAGGACTGGCAGCAATCTGATGTCCGATTTCATCACAAATCCGGATATTCCAGTGGGGCCAAGCAGTGTTTTGTGTCCGGCGAAAACAGCAAAGTCGAACGTGTCCAGGCCGACATTACAGTCCACGATTCCAGCCGTTTGGGCCATGTCCAACACTGTCAATGCATCATACTGCTTTGCCAACCCAAAAATTTCCTCAGTGGGAGCAATCAGACCGATAACGTTGCTGGCATGGCTTACAATCACAAGGTCGGGGCGGTCATTGTCAAACTGATAACGTATCCGCTCCAAATCATACTGAAGGTCTTTAGTGACCGTCAGTTGGAAAACTGCTACCTGTTTCAGCATCTCAAAGTGATGGAGAATCCGAGTAACGGCGTTGTGCTCAAAGGGGCTGATATAGATATTCTTTACCCCGCCGCTAATAAGCCCTTGAATAATCATATTCAAAGCAAGAGTAGCAGTTGGCTGAAAAACCACTTGCCTGGTGGGGCAATGGAGCAAATTGGTAATTTGGCCCCGCGTCTCATCCATGAGCTGTTTAGCCGAGCGAGACATCGCATAATTCCCTCTGCCAACACTGCCTCCGGCGTGACGGTAAAACTGATCCATCTGCTCATAGACACACTCTGGCTTTGGGAAAGTCGTAGCAGCGTTATCAAAGTAGGCCAATCGTTGTACCTCCTAGCAAAGCTCTTTCAGTATCTCGACTAGTATCTGACGCTTCTCTTGTTCGGAAATTGCTTGTCCCATAGCTTCCAGGGCTTTTGTAATCTGATTGTAGAGAAGCTTACCACGGGCGCTGATGTTCACCCGCTCAAAGCTACGAGTTGTGGTGCCACCATCTCCATTGACAAAGGCAATTTGATAGTTGCTGTCAGTGACGGTGTTTTCGAGAACGTGTTCCTTATGGTAAGATTCAGCGGTCTGCTTGTGTTGAGCGAGTTTCTCGACATATACGTCAACGGTTTGAGCATTCCAGTCCTCAGTACGAAGACCTGTGACAGCTTTGGCCAATCGGACGATAAAAGCATCTTCATCATTAGTAATACTCTTGAATAGAGCCAGCACTTTCTCAGTGCCATCCTGGAAAAGGTGGTCAAATGCAGTTTGGTCAAGTGTGTCGCACCAGTCCTGAACAGCTGCCGTCATTGAAATAAGTTTTTTGTTATGCTGGTTCTGGGGAAGCAGGAAGATAGTTTTCGTTTTCTTAATCAGTACACGTTTCAGCTTGCTCATAATGCCGTCATAGCAACCTTTGGCGGCCTCAATGTTTTCTGCAAGTCCTGCAACAATCCCCTCCCTGTAGTGAAAGGCTCTGGGTAGTTTCACAAAGAGAAGGTCATAGCTGTTTCCGCTCTGACGAAGGAGCCGCATCATGGCGCGGTAGCGATCATCGATTTGTCCACCAGTTGGAATAGAGGTGCTTTCTTTGGCGAACTTCGGGAGAGCCATCATCCAACGGCGCATGGCGTTAGCGATAAAATCGTAGGCATTAGCACCCCGCTCGGCATCGACCACAAAGGGTGAAAACATTTCAGCCAGCTGTGTGATGTACCTTTCCTTCTCTGGATCCCAATCGATATAGGAAAGTGTGAATGCAGCGGGGTCAGCATTGATTTGCAGGAGAGCATCCGATGTAATAGCTACCTGTCCGAATCGGTCAGATATCATAAGTTGTTGCTTATATTCATGAATGACCGCTGCAAGATATATGGGAATCAGCCCACGCCGGAGACCAATATGGTGTTCAGGGAGAGTGAGAACATCATAGAGAACATCGAAACCGAGCGGGCCATTGTTTTGTGCTGCTTGGAAAAATTGCTCAATGGCAGCTACCATATTAGAGATATATTCGTTGTCCGGGTGGAGAATAATATGCGGTGTTCCATCGTCCTCACTCCACATCCCGGTTCTCACCAGAGTGCTTCGCATGATGGACACCTCCTGGCCGGTTCCAGTGAGACCAAGGTTGGTTTCCAACTGGTTCCGGAGGAGGGCGGAGACAATTTTGCTCCGGCTGTTAGTAGCAATACCAGTGATTTCATTCCGATTGACTGCTTCGTTGTTGATAACAGGAGTCTGGGAATAGACATTGTCGCAGATATCCGACAGCAACTCAGTCAGTGCTGCTTTGCGATGAATAGGATGGACTTCGGCATTAAATATGTAAGTAGCTGCATATCCTTCAGGCTGAGTGTAGCGGGCGATAAAGGTACTGATGACATCGCGCAGATCCTCATAGACTACATCATACTCATTAAACAATACTGGATCATTAACCGCGGAGTCCCTCAGGGCAATAACAGCCTGAAACTCCCTGACAATGTGATCAATTTCAAAGAAGTGCTTAGGTAGGATAAAAATCTGGCGTGGACAATCCCGACTTGTGTCAAGTAAGATGTCCCTAAGCGTGGAAATAGATTCTTCCCCATGTAGGATAACCGCAAAAATTATCCCGTCCGCCGCACTCGTTTCACTTTTGATAATCCAGTTGGTGTTGGGAGTGACCTCGCTCTCGTCAATAAAGACGAAAGAGAAGAACCGAGTCATTTCACGGGTGTCGTTATAGCGGGAGGGATACATATAGTTGTCAAAGTTTGAGGTGTTCAAAATATCTTTTACAGATATCTTACTGGCATTGACTTCAGCAAGGTCATTGATTTTCTGCCAGATATCAATGCCGGATGTCTGCTTTAGACGCAGATAGTTGTTGCTACGCTTCAGATAGACCACAAATTCCTTCTCGATCAGGGTATCAATGGCACCGATAATCTCAGCGGCAGTGTAGGAAGCAGAAAAAATGTTGACCATTTCATCCTTGGTAGGCTTTAACCGTTCAAATTGTTGGAGGGTATAAATCAGGGAGATGGTCTTGACTAGTTTAACCTCAAGAGAATCCTCTGGCAATCGAGAGATAATAGTTGAGGTCAGGACATAGTTATCATGGATTTCGCCTCCATATACTTCTTTTTTGAAGAGAGGCTCAAAATAGTCATAAATCGCATCTGGCGTGATAAAAGTAACCGCATCATCATTATACTTGTCTAAGAAAGCGCGGAGAGTCATTGCTCCCTCAGAAGATAGAAAGGTAAACAGAGTGCGCTCGTTCTGAGCCACGCGCTCGGAAAGGCGCGGCAAGATAAAGGTTGAGACAGGGTGGAGTGGATAGCAGCCGTAGATAGCTGTCCGAAGCTCTTCCTCATTTCCGGCAAAAAGAGGGTGGGTACGATACCTTGTGTGGATATTTTGAAAATCATTCCGATGAACATTCTGAAATGCCGTCCAAGATTCTTGGCATTTCTGAATAACAGATGCAATGATTTCATAGGTTTGGGAAAAGTTGTTGTTAAGGTGAATATGCTTGAACCGCTCAGAAACACCGCGCCAGCCGTCCACTTTTTGTTTTGGGAGTTTGTCAATATAGTTTGCAACTTCTTTGTGGCAAATCAACATCAGATGGAGTTGAAGTGTACCACTGCGGTTGCATTTCTCGGCAAAATCCTGCAACATTTTGGTATCGCTGACGGATGCCTCGGTGATGCTGGCTTCCAGGTATTTGCTGAATTCGTCATATACAACATAGAGCCCTGAATACCCCTTTTCGCGGAGCCCCTCGGCTACACTCTCGTAAAGCTCAACAACGTCAAAACCGAGAAAAGGATTAAAGATACTACCCGCCGTAAGGCTAGGATAGATACGTTCAAAGGTCTCATAGGCTGAGATATTATAACTATTCAGTTTGGCAATCAATTCTGAGATTGGTTCATCAAGGGCAGCCTTTAACTGTTCAAAGGTGTTGGGAAAATCGTTCTTCCATCGCTCTATTACTGAGATGGCAGCCTTATAGTTGGTTTCCGGCATCACATCGAGGAAGTCATTTTCGGACAACGTGCGCTGGAGTGCAAGTAAGAAAGCTTGGGTTAAGCTGGTATTACTGCCTGCAATAACCACAGGAAGAATTTTATTGTTACTATCGTAATAGTTTTGGATGAGCTGAGAAAGTCTAGGATTCTCCTCGACCTTTGGCATCAGTTTCTCAAAAAGGGGCAAGTCCTTTTTCAAAAGGATTGAAAGAATAGTGAGGATAATATGGGATTTTCCTTTGCCATATGCACCGATTAGGATACGGGATCGTTCGGTCGACGTGACGGCAGTGCTCAGGAGAATTTCTTCCAGAAGCCGCAGTGCAGACTGGGTTGGGATGAAGTTTCTCAATTTGTCGTTGCTGCTGAGATCATACCCGATATTGACCGAGTATTGAAATCCAGTCGCGATAGATATCATCTCGCTCATTGCTTCATCTCCTACTCCTGTTCGTTGAGACTGGCATAGTATGATGCAACACAATCTTGAAAATCAAGGTTGTGTAGGATGCAGATTACGTCCAGTCCAGCGGTACGGTTGATTTTGATTTCGCCAAGCTGCTCAATCCGATAGAGTATATCCAGCATAGTAATGGCGTCAAGATTGAAAACCCGACCAATGTTGCATGGAGCAGTAAGAAGTTCGTTCAGACTGATTTCTTGCAAACCTTTCGCTTGCTCCACAATAACTGCTAAAGCTATCCAAGGATTGATGGCACTAGCCATAGGAATAGACTTGCGGTAGGTTTTCTTCTCTTTACTTAGAATATCAATCAAGCCCAATTCCCCGAACGGACAATCGATGTTACTCTCAGGATTGATGCGGTTCGGATTGGTTTTGAACCGGGGAACGTATGTGTTAATGATACAGGTGAAGTCATCATTCAAAGAGCGAATGGCAATCTCCTCAGTGCTGTCTGTCATTTTGACATAGTTCTGGAGGGCCGCTACAAAATCGTCCCGGCTGAACTCGGACATATTAAACTCATTAAAGAAGAAATAAAAGGCAGTGGCATTGCTCAAGTTACATGCAATGCGATATTGGAGCAGATAGAGTGTACCAATCTCTTCGATATAACGATCATTCTCGAAAACACTTCTGCCGAGCGGAGTAAATCGCTGTACCCGCCTCCCTGTGGTAGGTTCTTCAGTCAATCCAACAGCCAAGAGCCAATAGCGGAGGGATTTGACCATGTTAGCCCCTATACCAAGGACATCCATAGGGTTCTCATCCTTAGAGATAAAAACATCTTCCCTGGCGTCCACGTATTTCATTCCTTTGCTGAGCCAGCCTTTTCTGATAAAAAATGTTTCGTGGGCGCGGAACTTCATATCTCTGTCTCCTCTTCCAATACTTACTTAGTCCTCAAATACTTATCCATCGTACAGCCACCGTCTATGTACTTGGCCGTCATACAAGCCTTGCAGTGGATACATTTCGCTGGATCAATATAGTAGCCTGTGGAACTGATGGAAATAGCACCAGCGCGGCAGACCGACTCACACTTTAAGCACTTCCGACAGGCGTTGAACTTACGGATCTGATAACCCACCATACGTTGAAGGTTATCGTGGTCAGCCACATTCATTGTCCGCACTTTGACCGCATAATCGTAGCCATCTTGAGTAAAGGGCTGGAGCGATAAAATAGGGACATTAGTACGGCTGTCTAACACAATGACTTCACGAAGAATCCTTTTTCCCAGTTCAGGAGCAACCCGTCCAAAAGGTACGAACATACCTGTGAGCTCATCGTCGAAAGGACGGACAAGGCGGTAGATTTTGGCATGGTCCTCGGCAGTACAGTTGGTGAATCTGATTTTAACATCGTTGGCAGATGTGAGGCCGTTTCCGCCCTGGCGGGCTTTCCACTTTCCAGTGTCCACATAAGTCTCTGGATCCAGCTTGCCGATTCGTTTAGCAAAGCTGATGAGGAAGTCTCTCCATGCTTTTGACTGCTCTGGCATATAGATCCGGGACAACGCCTGCGCCCGTGGAGTATTGTTGGGACAGCACCAGCAGCCTACGCGATCATAGCCACGACGATATGCTTCGTTGAAGTCAATATTTTCGCCTAGTATGTATAACCAGATATCAATGTCCTTCCAGAAAAAAATCGGGGAGGCAACAGTCTGCTGTTTGATTTTAATGGCATCGGCGCTGTCCTCAATACGGTTGTATTTGCTGCGGCTGACCGACTCAGATTTCCGGATGCCATAGAAAGTCAAGATTTGCTCGCTACCATAGAGACTATTGATTATCCGAGTGATAGGACCGGTCTTAAACATGGAGCAGCACCAACGTATCATCCGGGCCGGAGGGCCAATATCATCGCAGACTTCATAAAAGTTTTGATCATCGTTCCGGGCAATTTGGAAGATAGCTTCGGGGTGAGCGGCGCGATATCGCTCCGCATATTCTGACGTGGCCGGAAACTCCAAAGTTGTGTCCCCGAAGATGTGGACAAGGCTAGGGTTGCTAAGAGCTTTGATAGCGAGGTCCGCAGTGACTGTAGAGTCCTTCCCGCCGGAAAATGATGCCACAATTTGCTCCGGCTTATATTTAGACGCTGCTCGTTGGATAAATTGAATGGCTTCATCCTTTAGAAAGTCTAGGCGGCGCTGGTTGGCCGCGATAAAAAGCCGAATATTTTGGTCAAAGGTATTATAGGAGTTAGATGGTTCCCCATTTTGTAAAGCGACTGCGATTTGATTCGCATCGCAGGTCTCATAGATAGTATTTGACATGGAGATGGGCTTACCGTCCACATAGTAGCGATTATTACACGCCCAGACAGAACTGTCACGCCAAAAGTGAGGTTCTTTGTCCAATATTAGTTCGATTAAGAGGCGTTCCTCCGGAAAAACGGGGCGAAGATCAGCCGAGAGGTATTTTGTCTTTTTGCCACAGAGTGGGCAGATACCCTTATCCGACTGGGAAACTGTATTGATGACAGGCACCTTGCAATGACTGCACCATCTGATTTCAACAGGAAGGTCCTCAACTGTGGCTTCACCGCACACAGGGCAGGTATCTGCGTTAGTTTCTATGTTACAGTTTCCACACCACAAGTATCTCAACCCCCTTGGTGTCTGTGAAATGAGTGTCTAGTGATTGCTATCAATCCTATTAGACTGGAGTGTCTCTCTCAAACTCGACAATATCACCGATGTTGCAGTCTAGGGTACGACAGATTTTTCGTAGTGCCTCCATGGAAACATCCTCGCTCTTGCGTAGCTTGGTCATGGTGCTGGAGGATAAGCCCGTTGCCTCATGGAGATCCCCTTTGCTCATTTCCTTGTCTATGAGTAGCTTCCAGAGTTTTTTATAACTCGCCTTCATATCCCTCACCTCAACAAAATATGTTATGATTATAGCATATAGTGTCTCTCTGTGCAAGGCCAGATTTCTCTTTTCAAGATTTTTTTGGCTCTTTTACGCGATTTTATATTGAAAAGAAGTCAAATTCATCTGTATGAGGGATTTTAATATGATGGGTTTTAGGTTAGTTAGCCTAGCGCACTCAAGCTGAGTACTTTCCTGCTGGAATCGCTTAAGTGTTTGATAGCCGTTCTCCTTACATTGAGGGCAGAGTTACTGCGAGAAAATATCTCTGTTCAAACGGTCTATTCGCGTCGTTCTCTGATAACTGCAAAAGAAATGGGATCGAAGATAATTACTTTCCTCCCAGCCTTTCGGGCATACCTCACCGTTGCCGCAGTTCCTCCACGCCGCTCTCCATTATAGACCGCCAGCAGTACCCCGGCAGACTCCACCAACCGATGGTTCCGGTCGAGCATACACCCGTCGTAATACTCATGGCTCACATACTCTATCGAATCAGCTTGCTTTAAGATCGAGTGATACTGCTCCTGTGCTGAATCACTCCACTTGTCCGCCTGTCTTTTGTGGGGCAGGATCAGATGGAGCCTCAGCGCAGGATTCTTTTCCCGCAGTTCCAGGACGGTCAACGCTGCCCAGCAGTCTACCCCGTCGGCTCCACCACTGTAGAAGTCCGTCACCCCGGCATCAACTATCTGTGTGATCTGCTCCGCTAACGCCGCTTTCAGGGCCAAGCAGCGGCTATCAGCTTCATTGAACCGCCACGGGAGCTTGTGTGGACGGTGGCCCGTGAAGGCACAGCAGTTATTCACCATTGCTATTTCACCCTCTCTTGGTGCAAATTTCTAATATGGGGGTTATATCCCCTTAATATAAGAGATTATAACCCCCACACTAGATAGTGTCAATGGGGGTGGATGCGTGATAATCTTTGATAAGCTGTGGAGTGTCATGAAAGATAAGGGTGTTTCTACTTACCAACTGAGAGAAAAATGCGGGATTGACAGCAAAACTGTCCGGCGTTTACGGGCAAATGACAACATGGAAACAAAGACATTGAACAAATTATGTGCGGTGCTGGACTGCCGCTTAGAAGATATTGCGGAATATGTTCCCGATGACGAATGAAGGAGTGCCGGTTGGCACTCCTTCTGTTTTTATAAGTTATATCTGATATAATTCAAAAATTCGATTGACTATAAACCACGCCATGTGCTATTCTGTACAAGAGAGGAGTTGACAGCCATGGTCATCCGAGAGAACTATCTATCCAAAATCCGTCCCTTCATCGGCAAGGACATCATCAAGGTACTGACTGGCATCCGGCGCGGCGGCAAAAGCGTTCTGCTGGAGCAGATCCGTGACGAAATAGGCAGCCCCAACACCATATTCCTGAACTTTGAGGACTTGGGCAACCAGTGCCTTTGCGAGTACAATGCTCTCCACGACTATATATGCGAGAAAATTGGTGACAGCAAGGAGCAGTTTTACCTGTTTTTCGATGAAATACAGGAGGTTCAGGGCTGGGAGAAGGCGGTCAACTCCCTGCGGGTGAAATTTCATGCGGACATCTACATTACTGGCTCCAACTCCCGGCTGCTGTCCGGCGAACTGGCGACCTATATTGCCGGGCGGTATATCTCTTTTGTTGTATACCCATTTTCCTTTACAGAGTTTCAAATGGCTGACTCTGCCCTGGCCTTCGATCAGTATATCCAATTCGGCGGTATGCCCTTTCTGTCCAGCATCAACTTCGAGCCGGAGATCAGCAAGAACTATCTTCAAGACATCTTCAATTCGGTGGTCTTGAAAGATATTGTCAAGCGCAACAACATCCGGGACGTTGACCTCCTGGAGCGTATCGTCGCCTATGCCCTGTCCAATGTAGGCAGGAGTTTCTCAGCCACCAGCATCTCCAAATTCTTCAAGGCGGAGAACCGCACCGTAGCTCCTGAAACGATCCTGAACTATCTGAAAGCTTGTGAGGAAGCCTATCTCTTGTACCGCCTCAAGAGCCAGGACATCAACTGCAAGAAGGTATTGAAGATCAACGAAAAATACTATGTGGCAGATCACGGGCTGCGGGAGGCGGTTATCGGTGCAAACCTGCAAAACGTGGAAATCGTTCTGGAAAACATTGTAGGCTTGGAATTGCTTCGCCGGGGATATAAGGTTTGTGTCGGACGTGTAGGGACGAAGGAGATCGACTTTGTAGGCGAGAAACAGAGTGACAAGCTGTATGTCCAGGTCTGCTATCTGCTCAGTGATGAAACCACCATTCAGCGGGAGTTTGGTTCGCTGCTGGAGGTCAGGGACAACTACCCAAAGTTGGTTCTGTATAAAGAAGGCTCTTTCCGAGGGAATTATGAGGGCATTCCTGCGATAAGGATTGAGGACTGGCTGGCAGGGAAAAACGTGTAAAGCAGGTGTGCTCGGGCGGTCTTTATGCGGTGTTGCCGTAATTCTCCTGCATACAAACAAAACACTTTGGCGCGTATAAAATAGATAACGCTGAATTGAGGTTGACTTTGCACATAATATGTACTATAATTGTCGTGCAAGGAGGCGATAATATGGATACCAACATGACATTCCGCATGGATTCCGATGTAAAAGCCGAGATGTCTGCTATCTGCGCCAAGCTGGGAATGACAACGTCCACTGCTTTCAATATTTTTGCCAATGCCTTTGTGCGTGCAAAGGGAATGCCATTCGCTGTAACAGTTCAAGAGTCTGACACTTTTGTGGCAAAAGGGGCAATGCTGGCAGATACCGACCAGCTATTGGCTGACTTTGCGTCAGACTATAAGAGGATGGCAGAATGATTTGGATAGAGGTGGAGGACGTTATTCTGATCCATAGCCGAATTATTCAAGTCACCGGTGGGATAGACGGTCTCCGAGATCGCGCCAGTCTGGAAGCAACTCTTGCCGCGCCGCTTCAATCTTTCACGGGAGAGGATCTTTTTCCTTCAGATATTGAAAAAATCGCCCGTCTTGGATATGGATTGGCGGCTAACCATGCCTTTATAGATGGAAATAAGCGAATCGGTGCCATGCTGACACAGCTCCTATTGAAGTGGAACGGCTACCATCTGGAATTGCAAAAGGGCGAGTTGGCGGATATGTTTATCGCTATTGCCGATGGCAGCGCAGATGAGCAGGATTTGTTAGCCTGGATTCGAGCGCATATCAGATGAAACGAGTAAGGTCAGCGCCCATAATCGGGTGCAGATCTTGTTGTCTCCCGCAATCAGAATCGAGGGCTGGCTGACGGGAAAAATGTGTAAAACTCTCGTTGTATCTCTCGGAAAAATGTGTTATACTATCTTTGATCCCACACAAGAAGGGATGGTGATGTGATGAAGCGAAACGCCTTAGACGCTCTGATCAAGTGGCAACACAGCGAAGACCGCAAGCCTATGGTACTAAAAGGCGCAAGGCAGGTAGGCAAGACCTGGCTCATGAAAGAGTTTGGTCAAAGCTGCTACGAACATTCCGTTTACTTCAACTTTGATGAAGAGGACGAATTGAAGTCCATCTTTGAAGCCAATAAAACCCCCCAGCGGATCATCGAATTGCTGTCAATGATCGTCGGTGAGAAGATACTTCCCGGCAAGACCCTGGTGATTTTTGACGAGATACAGGAGTGTCCCGCCGCCCTCAACGCCTTGAAATACTTCAAGGAAAGGGCCAACGAGTACCATATTATTTCGGCTGGCAGTCTCCTGGGGACGCTGCTGGCCCAGCCAAAGTCCTACCCGGTGGGCATGGTGAACCTGCTGGACCTCTCCCCTCTTACCTTCGATGAATTTCTGGCGGCTGTGGAGCCTTCCCTGTATGAGTTCTACTGCGGCATCCAGAAGGAGCAGCCTATTGAGGAGATTTTCCACCGCCGTCTGATGGAAGCCTGCAATAACTACTTCATCATTGGCGGGATGCCGGAGTGTGTGGCCTTATGGATAAAATACAAAGACCCGGCTAAGGTGGCTCAGATCCAGCGGGAGCTGATTGAGATATATGAAAACGACTTCTCCAAGCACAACGGCAAGGTCCACAGCGGCCGCATTCTGATGGTTTTCCGCAGCATCGTCTCCCAGCTTGCAAAAGCCAATGAGAAATTCATGTACGGTGCTGTCCGGGAAGGAGGACGGGCCAGAGACTTTGAGGAAGCGATAGAATGGCTCGTTTCTGCCGGGATGCTGAACCGGGTCTACAATATCTCCAAGCTGGAGCATCCTCTTGCCGCTTTTGACAAGCTGGATCAGTTCAAGCTCTTTGTCTTTGACACCGGCCTGCTCAAGCAGATGGCGGGGATCGACAACAGCGCAATTCTGTTGAAAAGCGATTACCAATTCAAAGGCCCCCTGACCGAGAATTTTGTTTTGCAGCAGCTCCGAGGCCAGTTCGAGGTAGAACCCCGCTACTACTCCGACAAAAACGGTGAGATTGATTTTGTGGTGCAATACGGAACAGAGATCATCCCCATTGAGGCCAAGGGCGGCGAGGACAAATCAGCCCCTTCCTTCAAGCGGTATATTGCTGAAAAGCAGCCGGAACACGCTCTGCGATTCTCTAAGCGTGGCTACCGGAAGGATGGGTATATTACCAATCTTCCGCTATATCTGGCGAAAAAAACAAGGGAACTGCTTTAGCGGCTATACTAGCGGCTATACTTTAGAGAAAAAAGAGGACATCCAATCATATGACCAATGAAAAAGTATTCCAAATGGATTTTGGGAAAGTCTACGAACTTCTTTTGAATAAGGCAACCAAGAAGGGGCGTACACAAACGGAGGTTGATGAAGTTATCTGCTGGCTGACAGGATACAATACAGAAAGTTTGGAAAAGGCCCTTACATCCTCGGTCTGCTACGGAGACTTTTTCCGCAACGCACCCGCCCCCAATCCCAATCGGACGCTGATAAAGGGTGTGGTCTGCGGCATACGGGTGGAGGAAATCGAAGACCCTCTTATGCGAGAAATCCGGTACTTGGATAAGCTCATCGACGAGCTTGCCAAGGGCAAGCCTATGGAAAAGATTCTGCGGAAACAGGAGGAACCAGCCATGTGGGTATGCCCCAAATGCGGCCGGTCATTTCGCAGAAAAGAGCAGGATCATTATTGTGGGAAAGCGCCGGATACGATCGAGGAATACATCCTCAGTCAGCCGGAAGATGTACAGCCTTATCTGTGCCAGGTCAATGACGCCATTAAAGGCAACATCCCGGAGGCCAAGGAAAAGATCTCCTGGAGTATGCCCACCTATTGGAAAGGCCGTAACCTGATCCAGTTCGCGGCCTTCAAACGGCACATCGGCCTTTACCCTGGCCCGGAGGCTGTGGAAGCGTTCGCCGACAGATTGACGGACTATAAGACCAGCAAAGGAGCCATTCAGATCCCCTACAGCAAGCCGTTACCGCTAGAATTGATTGGAGAGATTGCAGCGTGGTGTGAGAAGAACAGCCAGAAATAGGGGGCTTGTCCACCCTATTTTTCCTCACGCCGAAAAAACTCTGGAAGAACGCTATATCAAGAATATTCTGCTGGAATCATCCGTACAGAACAAAATTTTTTAGCTCGGCTGCGTGAATTGGAGGCGATTTGAATGAATGATAAAAAGATTTACATTGTGGCGAAAGTTTTCGATAAGCCCGGCAGCTTGGCATATCTCTGTAAGACACCCAATGAAGCCAGATGCCTGCCAGGGACACTGGAGGCTCTGCGGGCTGAAGGGGTCCAGATCGTTATTTTGGACTCGCCGGAAATCTATTCGGAGTATGCGCCATATTCTTATGTGGAAAACATGAAAGCATTTATTAACAAAGTCTGCCAATTAAATCGAATTGCCTGATAGGGTCCAACCCTATTACCCGAGTCCTTTACCAGAGGAAAACAGGGCTTGTCTACCCATTTTCCCACACATCGAAAAAGCCCCGGAACCCTTGCAAACACTGGGCTCCGAGGCCCTTACTTAAATTGATAACTTCGGCGAAGCGATTCGTCTGGCAAAGGAAAAAATGGATCAAAAAAATGTCTATCTTACCAATCCGATTCTAGATCAAAGGAAGTAACAAATTTGGGGCATAGGCCAAATGGCCTATGCCCTCAGCTTGTCGAAAAGCGGCCTGCCAGGAAAAAGTTCTGGCAGGCCGCAAAGCATAAAGATACATAAGGGCAGCAA
>NZ_QWEK01000135.1 GCF_009935845.1 Pseudoflavonifractor sp. 524-17
GCCTTGTCTGTTTTGACCTTACGCAGGGAGTTGTCGCTGAAATCGTGGATAAGCATGGCGTTGACTACACTGACGAAAAAGCCCGCTTCTTTCAGTGCCAGCGCGATAGGATGCCAGTACATCCCCGTGTGTTCCATCACAACACGGATGTCCCCGCCCACGCCCCGCAGCGTCTTGACCAGACCGAACAGCCCAACGGCGTCATGTTCCACCTGGAACGGCGTCAGCACCACTTCGCCCCCCTGGTCTGCGTACAGCAACGGTGCTTTTCCATTTGGATACATCAATGCCGACAGCGGTGATGAGCTCATATTTCATTTGCAAGCCTCCCAAATCAAAAATGGTTTTGACCGGCGCCCGCCGCTGCCCATCACCGATTCAGCTTGCTGTGTGACACGAGTGTGCGATGTTGTCCGCTCCTCAACCTGCGCAAATCGAACGCTGCAATGGGAGGGCCGGCTGACAGTTTGCCAAAACGAGCGTGACAGCTCAAGCAGGGCATCGTCAGTCCGGTTCCCTCCCATTGTAGCTTGGGTGTGGGGCCGCTGCATAGGGCGGTCATCTCCCCCGTTTTTGGGGGTGTCACCATTGTAGCAAGCAAGTGTCTTTGTTCCCACAAAGACTCGAAACTCGATTTCCGGCGATGTCGGAAACCGCAGTTTCTGCTTGTTGGGACAGCGTCCCAACCCCTTTGAACAGCCCCATAGCCGGGGCTGGCTGCGCGTTCGGGAACCGAACGCTGTTGTCCCTGGGGCGCAGGGACAGGCGGGGCCTGTGACCTTTGAAGAGTCGGGAAAAATGGTAAATCCGCTCTTTTCCGCCGCTATCGAATAGCGGCAAGCCAGACAAGGGACTGTCTGGTTAGTTCCCAAATCTCGTCCAGGCGATTTTGTAAATTTGCAATCTCCGCCGCATAGACGTTCCCGGTTTCGTTTGCTTTCCTGGCGTATTGCTCCAGATTATTGCTGCATCGCCGGAGCAAGATGACAAGCTGGCGC
>NZ_QWEK01000136.1 GCF_009935845.1 Pseudoflavonifractor sp. 524-17
TTCGTCAGTGTAGTCAACGCCATGCTTATCCACGATTTCAGCGACAACTCCCTGCGTAAGGTCAAAACAGACAAGGCCGACTCTATGAAGATTGCCAACTATGCCCTGTCCTTCTGGGCGGAGCTGCGGGACTACTCGCCGGAGGATGAGCCCCGGCAGATGCTGAAAATGCAGAACCGCTTGTATCTGCGCACCAAGAAATCCAGTGTGGTCCTCCGCAACGGCCTGAGCTCCCTGCTGGACCAGACTTTCCCCGGCGTCAACACGCTTTTTGACACCCAGCCCAAGCGTTCCAACGGGCATTTCAAGTGGGTGGATTTTGTGAAACGCTTCTGGCACAAGGACTGCGTGGCGGGCATTTCCCTCGCCGCTTTCTCGGACGCTTACCGCAAATGGTGCGCCAGATCCGGCTATCGCTCCTCTCAGTCTGACGCCGAAAAGTTCCATACCGCCGCCAGAAACGCTGTGGCTACATTTCCCAAAAACGACAGCGCCAAGCTGCTCATCGCTCAGGCCGTGGACAGCCTGAACGCCGTTTACGACGCGCTGTATATCCTGCGGGGCGAGATGCTCCGCTTGGCCTCCCTGCTGCCGGAATTCGATGTGGTCATGGAGATGCAGGGTGCGGGTGAAGTCACTGGGCCGCAGCTCATGGCGGAGATCGGCGATGTGCGGCGGTTTACCCACAAGGGCGCCCTGGTGGCCTTCGCGGGCATGGACGCGCCGCCTTTCCAGTCCGGCACATTCGACTCCAAATCCCGCCGCATCTCCAAGCGCGGATCTCCCCATCTGCGAAAAACCCTATTCATGGTCGCCAGCACAATCCTCCAGCACTCTGACCCGGCCAATCCCATACTTCAGTTCATGGACAAAAAGCGGGCCGAGGGCAAGCA
>NZ_QWEK01000137.1 GCF_009935845.1 Pseudoflavonifractor sp. 524-17
AAAAAAGACATCCTTTCAGTCAAGAATCGGAGCAGGCATCGAACTTGATTGAAAGGATGAATTTTTAATGGAAAAGACCCCAAAGGAACTGCTGAAGGCCTACGTGGACAGCCAGAAGTCCAACAGCACCACAGAGATCATGAACGCAATGAAGGAGATGTTCCGGGACGTATTGCAGCAGGTGATGGAAAGCGAACTGGACACGGAGCTGGGATACGAAAAAAGTCAGCGCACGTCGGAAACAGCTGTCGAAAACAAGGCCCGGAATTATCGCAACGGCTACTCAAAAAAGACGGTAAAGGCCCAGCTTGGAGCGGTGGAGGTGAAGGTGCCCCGGGACCGGGACGGGGAGCACGAACCGCAGACCATCGGGAAGTACAGCCGGAACGCGGACGGGATGGAGGAAAAGATTTTGGGGCTGTACGTCTGTGGGATGAGCCAGCGGGACATCTCGGAACAAATCAAGAGCCTGTATGCTGTGGACATTTCGCCGGAGCTGGTGAGCAAGATCAGCGAGAAGCTCATGCCAGAGGTCACAGCGTGGCAGAACCGGCCGTTAGAGGCGGTGTATCCATTCGTATTTTTGGATGCCATCCACTACTACAAGGTGAAGGAAAACCATCAGTACCAGACAAAGGCGGCCTATGTGGTTCTGGGCGTTGCCATGGACGGCACAAAGGACATTCTGGGCGTGTGGATTGGTGAGCAATTCTGGCTGAATGTGCTGAATGACCTCAAAAGCAGAGGTGTTTTGGATATTTACCTGTTCTGCGTGGACGGTTTGAAGGGTTTCGTGGAGGCCATCGGGGCAGCCTATCCTCACAGCCAGGTACAGCGTTGTATCGTCCATCAGATCCGCTCCTCCACCCGGTCTGTCAGC
>NZ_QWEK01000138.1 GCF_009935845.1 Pseudoflavonifractor sp. 524-17
TACTCCGGCAAATCCATGTGCTTGCGGCCCCCGCCCAGGCTGATAATCTCAAACTCATGGGCCTGGGCAAGTTCGGCCAGGGTCTGCTTTTCCCTGTCCATCCAAGCCCGCCACTCGGTCATGTTCCGGCCCAGAGATGTAAAGCCTTGTTGCTTTAGGGCCTGTTTCATGGAAACTCTGGTTTGCAAGCCCCTGGTCTGCTCCGTGGCCACCGGCACGAAGTCGATGTGAATATGGGGCGTGGCCTCGTCCATGTGCAGCACCGCATTGAACACCCGCAGATGAGGGTTGCGCTCCTGGAAAGACTCCGCAAACTCCTTCAGCACCGCAGCGGCCCGATCACCGTCCAGAGTTCCGCATCCGCAATCGTCCTTGTTGCCGATCTGGAAGATGACCTCATGGAACAGCTTCTCCTGCTTGCCCTGGCGGATATGCTCATAGTAGTCGGGTATCTTATCCCTGGTCTTTTTCTTCTTAGCGTTGTACGCTGCCAGGGCTTCATCGAATACCAGGTGATAGACCTGTTTCAAGTCCTCCCGGCAAAAGGTGACGTTCTGGGCCGTCCGGCTCCTGTCGATGTTGGCCGCTGAAAACGTCCTGTTGTTGTGCCTGATACTGCCCCGGCCCGTCATGCCGGAGATTGTGACCGCCATGGAGATCACCGCCTTTCATCTCGGTTTGAACGTGAGCGACATTTTGGCAGCGACGTTGCCCACGTTTCCCATGTTACCCTACTGGGCCGGTCATTGCAACCTCTTTGTTACTTTCTCGGTGAGAAAGTAACGTAAAAGCACTTTCACACCGCCGCC
>NZ_QWEK01000139.1 GCF_009935845.1 Pseudoflavonifractor sp. 524-17
CTCCTCTCCTCCATTTTTGCCATCATTGCCTCTTTGTCTCCTGTTTCCATTTTCTCCTGACTTCCGCGTTCTGTCCCAGGGCCCCATGTGCAGTTTGAACCAAAAAGTCCTTTTTTCTCCTCTAAATTTCTCCTCCCTGCCTCGTCGCCGCCTCCGCTCTTCCACTCCCGGCTCCGAAATCCCAAATCTTCCTACAACGCCCTCAAAACAGCGCCGCTGGGGACCAAAACGCCTCTCCTCCTGCTGCCACGTTTTGGGTTAAGAACGCAGCTTTTTGGCTGTTGCCATGGGGTGGGCGTGGGGCCACGTCGGCGTGAAGCCGCTGCTCACCTCGCTCTGAAACTCCTTCCAACTCCGCACCGCCACCCATTTTTTCCATCTTGCTCATTTCTCCCTGTCCTCTTCGCTCTCCATTTCTCCTCCTTCCATCCATCTTCTCTCAGAGCCATCTTTCACTCCAGAACTTCACATTTTAGCTCAGCGTTCGCTTTTCTCCCCCTGCACTTCTCTTCGGCTGGCGAAAAGCCCCGCTTTCGCCCCACATCTCGCTCACCCTCCCTGCAGCTCCTCCACGCTCACGTTTTTCCACACTTCTCTCATTTTCCTCCTCTGAAAGCCCTACCTCGAGCAAAGGGGAAAGCAGAGCTATAAGAAAACAGCCCGCAGAGCTAATCGGGGCTGAAGGAAGGCGCCTAGCGCTCGCTGCACCTCTCCCAAAATTCTCAAATCTCAGAAATGTGCAGAATTCAGTGATTTTCTGCAGCTCCTCCCTGCGCCTCTCCTGCCCTGCTCCC
>NZ_QWEK01000020.1 GCF_009935845.1 Pseudoflavonifractor sp. 524-17
GCTACTCCTTTTGGCATAATAAATCACCCCACTTGTTAGTAGTATACCATACTGTCTAACAAATGGGGTGCTGTTCAAAGTCCCGCGGCTTTTTGTTCACAGTGCCGGCGGTCAGTTTTCCGCCAAAATAAACTGGTTTACCAGCTGCTTCAGACTGGCGGCCTCGGCGGAGAGCTCCTGGCTGGCGGCGGCGGACTCCTCGCTGGTGGCGGAGTTGGTCTGCACCACGGAGGAGATCTGCTCCACCCCGCTGTTCACCTGCTCGATGGCGGAGGTCTGGCTCTCGATGGCACGCACCACAAGGTCCATCTGGGCGGTCACGTGGCCGGCCTGGACGCTGGTCTGCTCCAAAGCCTCGTTTACCTGGTCCACCGCCTGGCGGCCCTCGGCCACAGCCTCAATGGAGCTGCTGATGAGCTCCTTGGTGGCCTTGGCGGCCTCGTCGGACTTGGAGGCCAGATTGCGCACCTCGTCCGCCACCACGGCAAAGCCCTTGCCGGCGGAGCCTGCCCGGGCAGCCTCCACCGCGGCGTTCAGGGCCAGAATGTTGGTCTGGAAAGCGATGTTCTCAATGGCGGCGATGATACGGGAGATCTCCTCAGAGGAGGCGGAGATCTTCTCCATGGCGGTATTCAGCTCCTTCACGTGCTCCACGCTGACCCCCAGCTGGGCGCCGGCCTGCTGCACATAGTGGCCTGCCTCCTCCGCGGCGGCGGCGGTCTCCTTGGCGCTGCCGGCGATGTCCGCGATGGTGGCCGCCAGCTCCTCCACCGAGCTGGCCTGCATCATGCAGCCTTGGCTCAGGGTCTGGGCGCCGGTGGATACCTGTCCGCTTGCGGCGGATACCTGGCCGGCGGAGGCGTTGATCTGGCGCAGGGTGCCGCTGACCTCCACCTTCAGGGTACGCATGGAGGTCAGAATTCCCTGGAACCCGCCCACATAGGCGTCCCGGTGGGTGGACTGGATGTTAAAGTTCTGACCGGCCATCTCCTTGAGCAGATACCGGATATCGCCGATAATGGTATTCAGGCCGGACACCAGCTCCGCCGTGGAACGGGTCAGCTCGGCGGTCTCGTCTCTGCCTCTGCTCTCAGGGACGGGAGACTCCAGATCCCCCGCCACCAGCTGCTTCATCCGCTTGGCGCAGGCCCGCATGGGTACGCTGATATTGCTGGACAGCTTCAGCGCCACCACAATGGAGGCCAGAATGGAGATCACAATCACCACTACATTAATAATCATGCCGAAGTATGTATCCGCCAGATAGTCCAGCTTGGGGGCGGTGACCGCCACGCTCCAGCCGTCCGTGCCCCCCACCGGGGCATAAGCCGCAAACCGGGGGCCCTCGGCGCTCTGGAAGCTGCCGAAGCCGTTCTTCCCCTGGCGCATCTCGCTGTGCAGCGCCGCCAGCTCCTTCAGGGAGCGGTCGCTCTCGGCCTCCCGCTCGATGTTCTGGGTGGTAATGGTCTCCAGCGTGACGTCGGCAATGGTGTCGCCGGATTTGTTGATCATATAGGCCCGGCTGTTCTCACTTACCTTGATGGAGGAGACAATGCTGTTCAAAAAGGTCTCCGGCGGCACGAAGTAGACCACGCCCACAATCCGGGCGCCGTAGATCCCCCCGTCGTAGAGGGGCGCCGCCACCATAATGGACAGCTCCCCCGTCACCTTGCTGATCAGGGGTTCCGATACGTAGACATTGCCCTGCATGGCCTGCTGCACATACTCCCGGTCGGAGTAGTCCTTTCCGTCAAAGATGCTGTAGCCGTCCAGGCCGATGATATTTCCCCGCTGAAACCCGTGTACCTTGACCCGCTCGTCAATGACGGCCTGCTTTTCGCTCACCGGCACGGTCTCGTCGGACAGCTGGGGGATGCACCCCGTGTCCATGGCCACGTTTTTGTAGGCGGTCAGCTCCTGCTCCACCCGTTCCGCCGCCAGCACCGCGGTCTGGCTCATCATCTGGTCCACGGTGGCGATGGTGCTGTTGTAATTCAGCGAAATGCTGAAGCTGCCCACCGCAACCAGCGCCGCCAAAACGGTGGCCATCAGACATACTGTGATCTTCTTCCGGATACTGTTCATCTCTCTGCACCCCAATAATTTTTTGTCATTGAACTGCCTGGTGGTTTTGGTATTTCCTCTAATATATTCATTATATTGGCCAAAAAGACCCTTTGTCAATAGGTCTTGCCTGATAAATGGCAGAATATCCAGCGGCGCGTGTTTCTTTCGCCAGACAGGGCAAACGCGCTTCCGGCGGTCAGTAAATGCCTGCCAGCTCCTGATACAGGTTTTTGGCGTAGGAGTCGGTCATACCACTGATAAAGTCGGTGACCAGGAGCATCCGTAAATAGAGGTCCCGCACCGGCTCCCCGGTCTTCTCCCGCTGGTAGCACGCCAGCTGGCTGTCGGAGAGCAGCCGGATGAGCTTCCGCTGGGAGGGCGTGGGCCTGTATTCCTCTGAGGTGCCGTCATCCGCGTCCATGTAGATAACGGCCGGGGCGAACCGGGACAGCAGCGAGGACAAAATGGTCTGGGCGGCCAGCTCCAGGGTGAGGATGCCGGGGGACTGATAGACAAACTCCCCCATGGCGGCCTTCAGGATGCGGATGCTGCCGCCGTGGTACGTGCGGCTGATAATCTCCTGCTGGAAGCGCCCCTCCATGATATCGGCGTAGGTGTTGTCCTTGTGGGAGCCATAGGGGGTGAATCCGAACGCGGCGGTGTACATCAGCCAGTGGCGGGCATAGGCGATCCACCGCTGGAACGCCTCCATCCCGCCGTACTCCCGGCGCAGGTCCTCCAGCCGGCGGATCAGATCCCCGGACTTCTCCTCCTGCTGGGGGGTGAGGGCCCAGCGCTCCCGGTTCTGGGCCAGGGTGTCCCAATAGAAGGTGATAAAGTCATCTAAGGTAAACAGGCCCTTTTTATAGGCGTCCTCCAGGTCGGCGGTGGCGTAGGCGATATCGTCTGCGGCCTCCAGGATGTAGGTCAGGGGGTGGCGCTGGACTGTGCCGTCCATCTCCGTGCCGCACTGCCGGGCCATCTGCCGGAACTGCTCCTCCTCCGCCTGGAAATACCCCGGCTTGTGGCGCTTGATATCCGGGTCCTTGGGGTGAAAGGAGCTGGAATCCACCGGGTACTTCACCAGGGTATGGAGCACCGCAGGCGTCAGATTCATGCCGCAGGACCCGTCCACGTGGTACACCTTGGTGAGCAGGCGCAGGGCCTGGGCGTTGCCCTCGAAGTGGTACAGGTCATTGGTCATCTTGGTGTCAAAGAGCTGGTCCAGGGCGCTGCCCTTATAGCTGAGCTTCCCCAGATTCTCCTGAAACCAGGCGCCGATGACCACCTCGCCAAAATGGCCGAAGGGCGGGTTGCCAATGTCGTGGAGAAGGCCGGCGCACATGGCGGCGTTGGCGGCCTCCTTGGCCTGCTCCTCGGTGATGGCGTAGGGGGTGTCCTTCTGGTAGCGGATGATGTTGGCGGTAGCCATGGTGGTCAGCTGCTTGGCCAGGGCGGAGGTCTCAACCGAATGGGTGAGCCGGGTGCGGACAAAGTCGCTCTTGTCCAGGGGGAAGACCTGGGTCTTGTCCTGAAGCCGGCGGAAGGGCGCGCTGTTGACAATGCGCCAGTAATCCTGCTCAAACTCGCTGGTGGGGTACTTGGCCATATCGGGAGGGATGTCAATCTCCTCCTGCCGCTTCGCCCCCAAAAGTGTCCTCCAATTCATAGAGCCGCCTCCTTTTCTTGGTACTGCGCATGGCGTAAAAGCGCTGGAAATGGGGGAAATATGTTCCATTATAGCATACCCCTGGGGAAAACGGCAAGGGCAGATCCGTCTGCTTCCACCCGTTTTCCGCTCCGCCTTGCGCCGTCCGCCGCTTTGTGATACCATCAGAACATATCACATGGAAAGGAGGCTGCGCTATGGGGATTCGCGCAGGAGCGGCGGCTGGGGCGGTCCTGATTCTGGCGGCGCTTCTGTCCGGGTGCGGCATTGTGCCTGTCCTGCCGGGCCGGGAGCCCTTTGGGGAGGTGACCGGCTCAGAGGACCAGGCCCGGGAAGTGTACGAGACCTTTTCCCAGCGGCTCCGGCAGGAGGCGCCGGAGGACTGGGAGGGCTGGTCCCTCAGCTGGTCAGAGGCAGGCTGGGATATCGACATCTACCGCACCCAGGCATATACGCTGGCCTTTTGCGAGGCCCACGGCGGCGGGGACTACCTCTGGTATGACGGCTGGCTCTACTGGAACAGCCATGGAACCGTCTGCTATCGGGCCATGGACTGGGCGGAGCTCGGGACGGAGGATTTTGCGGCGCAGCTGTGGCAGATGAGTCAGGAGCTACTGGACCGAACCCCGGACGAGCTGACCTATCAATACATCCCCATGGCCAGCGGCAACCAGCACCTTCTCAAAGCCCGCTATGTGCTGAAGGAGGAGGAGCCGGGGGACTATGGGGATCTCTCCGCCTACCTCTCCGGCGGCGGAGACTATGACACTGTCAACTTTACCTGGCAGGACGTGGGCGATCTGGATCAGGGGGTAGGGCGGGACAACGTCTGCGCACACATTCTCTTCTTCCCCTTTGACGGCTCCACCGACCTCCAGGCCGAGCGGAAGCTGTGGTCTTTTGGCTATGGCTGCGGCCTGTCGGAGCGAAATATTCCCGCCATCTCCGTGCAGCAGGACGACCGGGCGGGCTGTCAGGCTGTCATCGCCGCCATGGACTTCGCCGCCCTCCGGGATCGGGCCGTGTATCAGGATACGCTTGCCTTTCCCGGCCTCCCGTTCCACATTGGGGAGACAAGCGGCGGGCCGGGCGCGCCGTGACACAGCCAAACATCATCAAAAGAAAAGGGAACGGAGGGCTCCAGTGAAGCGCCCCCGTTCCCTTTTTCCCAATGCGCTACCGCTGGGCGGCCTGGAGCATACTCTCCGCCAGAATGCCGTAGCCCTGGGCGGGATCGTTCACCAGCACATGGGTCACCGCTCCCACCAGCTTCCCGTTTTGCACAATGGGGGATCCGCTCATCCCCTGGACAATGCCGCCGGTCTGCTGGATCAGCCGGGGATCCGTGACCTTGAGCATGAGATCCCGGCCTTCCCCTCCGCTGTCTGGATAGACGTGGGTGATCTCCACCTCATATTCCTCCACCCGGTCCCCGGCGATGTTGGAGCGGATGACGGCCTTGCCGGTCTTCACCTCATTCCGCGCCGCCACTGGGAGGGCCTCCAGCCCGCCGGCCAGGGCTTCGTCGGTGAGGGTGCCGAAAATACCGCAGCCGGTGTTGGCGTACAGGTCGCCCAGATCCCGCTCCACCTGGAAGGCCCCCCGCAGCTCCCCGGGGGCGCCCGCCGCCCCCCGCTTCACATCGCTGACCTCGGCATACATGATGGACCCGGACTGGAGGGGCATGAGCTGGGCGGTATCCACGTCGCTCACCCCATGGCCCAGTGCGCCGAAGGTACAGGTCTGGGGATCATAGTAGGTGACGGTGCCGATCCCCGCCATGGAGTCCCGAATCCACGCCCCCAGCCGGTAACTGTCGTCGGCGCTGCACTTGACGGCCTGGGCGGTCATCTGGAGCTCCTGTCCCCCCCGGACCGCCCGGATGCTCATCTTCTCGCCGCTGAGATCCTGGAGGATGGACTGGACCTCCTCAATGGAGTCCACCTCCTCGCTGTTGATGTGGGTAATGATATCCCCCTCCCGCAGGCCGCAGGTCTTGGCCGGATTCTGGCTGCCGCTGCCGGTGTCCACATCGGCCAGGCCCACTACCATCACGCCGTCGGAAAACAGCTTGATTCCCACCGCCCGGCCGATGGGAATCAAGGTCCTTCCGCCGTCCACGGCATCCTCCGCCGGGGCGGCGGCTCTGGTCTTTCCCTCTCCCCGGCCCGGCAGGGTCAAGGCCCCCGCGGGGGCGGCCAGAGAGAGCGCCCCCAGAACCAGCGCCAGTGCCAGCAGGCGGCGGGGCGCCCGCCTGGGCGGCCTGTGCTGTTCGTCCCGCATCAAATCACCCTTTCTGAAAAGAATAAAATTTGCGCAAAACGCGCGCAGCGTTTCCGCGCAGATTTAATATGGCCGGGAAACGGCAGGACAAACGCCGCCCGCGCTGCCAATGAAACACACCTTTGGATCGGCAAAGTTTCCCTGGCGGCTGGCGGCAGGGCGTTGGGAGATCTCCCCTGCGCCTGTCTTCCAAGTCTGCCAGAAAGAAACGGGAACACAGTTGGGAAAATCAGTCTTTTTATTTTCCCTGGGTTGTGTTATCATGAGGTTGGTTTTATAAAATGCGGAATTAGGAGGCAGACTGATGTCCTTTGAAGTACGGGTGAAAAACGGGGCGCGGGTGGCCGCCCTGCGGATTCTCTCCCTCGTCATGATTGGGGTGCTGGTGTGGTTCCTCAACTGGGATCTTATGGCGGATACCCTCCGGGAAGAGGGCGCCTATTGGGTTTTTATTGCCTTTACCGGCATTTTTGTTCTGTTTTTCGCCCTCTCCTTTTACATCGCCCGGCGCCCCCGCATCAAAGCAGACGGGCAGACCGTCACCTTTTACCCCCTGTGGCGGCGGTCCAGAACCGTGGCGCTGTCGGAGATCACCTCCCGTGGGGAGAAGTTTGACTACTCTGACCCCAAAAAGGCGGCGCTGGCCGGGGCAGTGGGCGGCGGACTGCTGGCCTACGCCGTCACCCGGCGGGACGCCGCCGGGCTGAAGCCCCCTCAGGCCACTATCTACACCTATTACAGCGGCGCCCGCAAGCTGTTTACTATTTCCTCCCGAAACGCCCAGAATTTAGAGCAGTTTAATCAGCTGGTAACCGCCCAGCTGGCGGAACGTCCGCCCCAGGCGGACCCGCACGCGAAGCCGTCAAGGCTGCCCCTTCTCTGTGCAATCGGGATCCCTGCGGCCTGCGCCCTGACGGTGGTTACCTTCCTCCTTCTCCCCCGGGAGCGGCCCCGGGAACAGCAGGATTTTCTGGCGGGGACGGCCTGGATCGCCAACAACGACGGCTCCTACTGGGTCTTTGAGCCGGATCATACCTTCCACTGGTACCAGACAAAGGGAATCACTGACGACAATTATTTCGCCGGCACCTATGAATTTCACATGGGCTCTGACGGGATCAAGTATTTGACCACCGAGCTGTCTCAATACGCCGTGACGGAAGAGGAAATTCTGGGCGTCATCGCCAGGGCGCCGGCGTACAACGTGGACAATTTTGTCTGCTTCTCCACCACAAACCAATCCTTTCTGCGCAATGGGGAGGAGCAGCTCGACCAGCCGAATGTATCCTCTTATTTCGGCTTTCTTTTGCTGGACGGAACCTATCTTGACATCGCGAACATGACCACCGGCAACTATTACGGCTTCACCAAGGAGTAACACCGATCTGAACCGTATTTGAGCATTCAAAAATTTGCAAAAAGGATGGATGGACATGAGTACATTGACCGAACTGTCCCAGGCGGTGGAGAAGGGCCGTGCCAAGCTGGTAAAGGCGCTGGTCCCCCAGGCCCTGGAGGCGGGGACCAGTCCCAAGGCAATTTTAGAGGAGGGGCTTCTGTCCGGTATGAACGCGGTGGGAGAGCAGTTCAAAACCGGCGTGATGTTCGTCCCCCAGGTCCTCATGGCAGCCAAGGCCATGAACGCCGGCATGGAGCTGCTCAAGCCCCATCTCAGCGGGGAAAGCGCCGGCTTCAAGGGCCGGGCCTGCCTGGGTACTGTCAAGGGGGATCTTCATGACATCGGCAAAAATCTGGTGCGCATGATGTTTGAGGGCCAGGGCATTGAGGTCATTGACCTGGGGGTAGATGTCGCCCCGGAAGCCTTCGTCCAGACCGCCATTGAAAAGGACTGTCAGATTATCGCCTGCTCCGCCCTGCTCACCACCTCCATGCCCTCCATGGGCGCGGTGGTGGAGGCGGCCAAAGCCGCCGGCATCCGGGACAAGGTGAAGATTATGGTGGGCGGGGCCCCTGTCACCGACCGGTTCTGCACTGACATCGGCGCGGACGCCTACACCCCCGACGCCGCCACCGCCGCCACCGTAGCCGCCGGATTTTTGGCGTAATCCCCATAAAATGCAAAAAGGGACTCCTGTCGGATGACAGGGGCCCTCTTTTTTCGCCGTCCTGACAAAAGCGACGCCTCATTTTCTCAACGTGATTACGATTGCAAAAATCGGAATAATAACAATCAAAAGCGCCAGAACGATCCCCAAAATCAGCGCCCATTTCGTCTGCTCTTTTCGATACCGGGTCACAAGATCATAAACATTTAGCCCCAGGGCAAGTTCCACGGCGCCGGCAACCAAAAGATTGCTGTACACAGGAAAGAGGAGACTGCACAGATACAGTATCCCGCATATACAAGCCAAAAGGGCGTACACAAAGTTTTTAGCGTCTTTCATTCACGCAGAACCAACAGGTCTTTATACTTGCGCCAACAACATCCCAGCCGCGGATCCAGTAACCTTCTCGATTCCAATAAAACTCCGAGCATTTCAAATTAACCGTCACCTCAAAACCTGTATTACCGAAAAATCCATGGAAAACACCAATAGCCGCCGCTTCGTTTTGGAATTATCTCACACTATTTTGCCGCTAATACGACTTATATTTGGAATCTTTCTCTTATCCTTCTCTCTTGCCCTTACCTCTTAAAACCTGTATTCATTAACCTGGGATGCCGGATGAACGGGGGATTTTTCCCATCGGACAAGGAAAACCGACGCGGTATGGCGGGAAAAAGACCAGCCATACCGCGTTCAACGGTTGTGAATACAGGTTCTCTGTTTTTTAGCGTGACTTCCCCTCATCCCCCTGCTGGCGCAGCACCTCCAGCGCCGCCCGGAGGCAGGCGGGGTAGGGCACTCCCATAATCCCCAGATTTTCCAAAATAGACAGTCCCTCGTTGGCGATAAAAAACAGCAGCACCGCGGTGCGGGCGTACCCGCCGCTGCGGAGCATCCCGTCCAGCTGGGCCGCCGCCAGCACCAGCATCAGCTCCGCCCCCTTTCTGCACAGCCCCTGAAAGCCCGCCCTGCTGTCCAGGGCGCCGCTTCTGCTCTTTCCCGACCGGCGGAACACCCCCGCCACCGCCACGCCTGTGATATAGTCCGCCGCCATGCACACCACCAGCGTCTGAAGGGCGGTGTCCCACCCTCCCAGCAGGCCGGCCAGCCAGCTCCCCGCCGCCGCGGCCGCCGCCAGCGCAAGATTTCGTATTGACGCAATCTCTCTCATGCTTCCCTCTCTTCCCATTTTTCCCTCTTGCATCTATTGTGCTACTTCACCAGCTTCTCCAAGGACTCCCAGTCCAGACCCAGCGCCTCGATGCTGTCCCAGGTGTCAAACCGCTCCTCCATCTTGTCCCAGGTGATAAACCAGTACACATACTCAATGAGCAGATGGCAGGGGAGGATATCCTCAATAATCCCCCGCATCTCCTCAAAGCCGTCTGGAATCCCCGGCACATCGGGGAAGCGCACCTCCACCCGCCCCGGGTCGCCGGTCTCACTGGCCACCGCGTTGAGGCCGCACCCCCGCAGATTGTCGTTGATAGCCGCCAGGGTAAAACTGTCCCCACCGATGCGCAGCAGGGCGGCCAGGGCGGTGCGCCGGTCCTCCAGGGTATGGGTGACGGGACGCCGGGCCAGCAGGCGCTCTATATTCTCCAGCCCCTCGCCCTGGGCGGTGGACACCAGCATTTCCCGTTCCAGCTCCTCCAGCGCGGCCGCGCCGCCGTCCAGGGCGCCGCCGATGCTCTCCAGCTCCCCTCCGTTCAAGCTCCCCTCCAGCCGGTAGATACCCAGAGGGGCCAGCAGCTTTTTCAGATAGTCTCCATAGCTCATGCCGTACCCTCCAGCGCGGCAACCGTCAGCTGACCCAGCCGGGGCAGCTCTCCCACCGCCAGCGCCATATCCCCCGCCGGGGCCGTCACCGCACAGTTTCCTACTTCCTCCTGGCCAAAGACCAGACTGCTCACCTCCGCCCGCAGTACGCTCTTCCCCAGCCGGCGGCCGTCAAACCAGCCCTCTACCGCTCTCCGGACGGCCTGCTGGGCCTCCGCCTGGGTGTATCCCTCCGCCGGGCGCACTTTTATTGTCAGATCCACCGTGCGCGGCACCGGGGCCTTGACTTTCACATCCACGGCGATCTCCCGCCGGGCCTGGAAGTATTCCTCCAGCTGTGCCAGGAGGTTCTGGTCCGGTACACCGTCCAAGGTGGACACCACTACGTCCACGCTTCCCTTCCCTCTGGGCCGGGGGATGACCTGGGCGGCGGCCACCTGCTCAAAGGACATGGCTCCCTGCTCATAGAAGGCGGCGTTGGCGCCGTTGGGCATCCGCCGGAATGTCTCCAGCACCCGCTGGCGCAGGGCCTCGTCCTCCTCCTCATCCATGCCCCCCAGAAATGGGGCGGGATTGGAACACCGCCGTATCCCCACCGGGGCCACCGCCATGGTCAGTACGGTCTCCGCGGGGACATTTCCCGCCTCTCCCGGCTCCGCCGCCTCCGCCGGCACGGTAACAGACGTGGTTCCTGCCCGCAGCACCCCCGCCTGGGTGGTGACAAAGCGCATCTGCCCCGCCGTCATGCACACCGTTCCCAGGGGAACAGCCAAATCGCTCCCCGACGCTCCGTCCACCAAAAAGCACAGCGTCCCCTGGGCCCGGGCCGCTCCCCGGCGGGACAGCCCCCGCAGGGCGGCGTGCCGGTCCAGATACTCCCCCTGTGCAGTCTGGGGAAAGCACTGCCGGGCCACCCACTCCCCCTGGACATACAAGGCGTGAATCTGGGCCGCCACGGCGTACAGCCGCACCGCCATCTCGCTGGTGCCGCTGATCTGTGTCCCCGTCCGCTCGCACAGGTCCGCCAGCATCCCGCTGTACAGCTCCTCAATGCTCTTCATTGTCTCCCTCCCCTCTGTCCTGCCACTGGGTCTGCGCCGTCATGGCCGTGCCGTTCCAGCGCAAAAACACCTTCAGCCGGCCCCGGCCCGCCTCCTCTTCCAGGCGCACCTCCTCCACCTCCAGCTCCTCCTCCGGCTCCAGGGCCTGCGCCACATACTGGCGGGCCAGGGCCAGGCGCTGGGCGGGCTTCACCCGCCCCAGCCGCCAGAGCTGGCTGCCCAGCTCCGGCATCCACGGGAGGGCTCCCCGCCTGGCGTTCAGCCGCAGCAGCACCCGCTGCAAGATCTCCTCCCCGCCGGCGACGGTGCGCACGCCGCCCCGCCCGTCCGCCTCATAGTCTCCATCCCGCAGCATCAGATCCATTACGTATTTCCTCCGTCTCCATCGTCTCCTCCCTCCGCCGGTGGCTCCAGCGTCAGGGGGACGCCGTTTACCAGCACCTTTGCCGCCACAATCTCCACATTGCCATTCCGCCGCAGGGCGATGGACGCCCCGCCGTTGCTGAACAGCTGGATCTCCCCCGGCTCCAGGCTGCCGCCGTACCGGGTCCCCGCCACGCAGGGCGTCTCCCCCTCCTCCCCGGTTTTCAGCACCAGCACCTCTTGCCCTGCCTCCGGCTTCCACTGGTAGCCTCCCGGCCCGAAGACCGGCATTTCCCGCCGCTCTCCGGACGAATACACCCCCGCCGGATTTCCCGGCAAGGTCACCTGGCCCACCTGGGCCTGGCTCTCCTCCCGCCGCCCCTGGCGGCTTCTCTGAGACAGCCACATGATTTTCCCTCCTTTCACTTAGAACCCGGCCTATGGTACCGCTTTCTATTTCCATTTATTATTCACCATGGTCAGCTGGGTATAGGCCCCCTCTCCGTCCACGCCGGTCTCGCACTGGTCCACCAGCCACGTCCCGGACAGCCTGGGCCGCTCCACCCGCAGCTCCACCTGCTCTCCGGGCCACGCCGCCCAGGGGCTGGCCAGCCGCAGGGTCAGTGTTTTGGTCCCCTCGGCGGACCGGTCCAGCTGATACTGTCCGCTGTACCGCTTGGCCTCATACCCGCTCTTCCGGGGCAGCGTGAGCACCTTCCGGCTCATGCCCCCCTGCCGGGTGAAGTTCTGGTTAATTACCTTCTGCTCCCCCCGTCCGGTGCGATCCCGCACCAGCACCTGGGAGAGCACGCCGTACCGCCGCTCTCCTAGGGCCGCCCATGTAATTGGGGCGGTTTCGTCCAGCACCCGCCGCCCCGAGGCGCCTCCATCCAGGCGCAGCCGTCCCTCCCGGTCGAACCGGGGCAGCACGCCTCCGTGGTAGCGGGCGAATTCATACACCACCGCCCACTCGCTGCTCCCTGTCTTTACCGAGTAGCCCGGCACCGAGGGCAGCTTTTCCCCCTGCACCGTCTCCACCCCGTAGGGCTTCACGTGGTTTTGCACAATATCCTCCACCGTGGCCAGCTGGTAGTCCGCCCCTACCGCCTCATTGTCCAGCAGCAGGGCCGCCATCCCCCGTCCGTGGATATCCAGCCTGGCCCCCCGGCTGTCCCACCGGGTCTCGTACTCATCCACCACGCCGGAGAACACCCGCTGCGCCCCTTTCTGAGCGTAGAAGCGGGTGGCGTCTCCCAGCTCCGGGGCGGCGGTCTCGCCCCACAGGCACTGCACAAAAAAGCTGTCGCAGGGGGCGCCCAGCCCATAGCGGAAGGTCCACCGAAAGGCCTGGGGCAGCGACAGCCGCCGCCCGTCATAGCAGCTCAGCCAGCACTCCATCATTTCACCCGCACCCGCTCTCCCGGAAAAATCAAATTGGGGTTTTTGATCTGGGGATTCCACCGGATGACATCCTCCAGTGCCGACCCGTACCGCCGTGCCAGTCCCCACAGGTTCTCCCCCCGCCGTACTGTGTGCCACACCCCGCCGGCGGAGCCGGAAGGGGCCGTTCCACCCGCCGGATACTCAGTCTTCAAGCTGTCCGTATATCCGCCATAGCTCTCCCAGAAGGTAAATGCGTAGCGCACATAGTCGCTGCGGGGCTCCTGCTGAAGGGTCAGCTCCACAAAGTAAGCATTGGCGCACTGCCACACCGGGTGAACCAGCAGTCCCGGCCCCTCCCTGTAGAACACGCTGGCCAGCTGCTTGAACTGGCTGTAGGCGTCCGGGCCAGTAAACTCCCCCTCTCCCCGCATCACCCGCCGCCCCGGCCCCAGGTCCTGAAGGTGATACCGCCCAAAGGGCACTTTATTGGCCGCCATGGACCGCTCGTAGTCAATCCGATAGGTCCGTGGGTTGTGGGGCCACACGAAGTCCTTATACCGCATGGGTTCCAATCTCATACCCATCCTCCTCCGTCAAAACAGGGGAAATCCCCCGTCATACCGCCGGGCGTCCCGCTGGAAGAGGCGGTCCAGCCCCTCCGGGGACAGGGAAGTCTCCCCGGCCCCCGCCGTCCCTCTGTCCAGCGTCCACCGGACGGACCGGCTTTGAATCTGCCTGCTGTACTGGGCGGCGGAGCGCCGCTGCCCGGCCTGCCGGGCCAGGGCCGTCCCGCGGATGCGCTCCATTCCGGCGACCTCCGCGGCCCCGCGGACCTGCTCTATCCCGGCGATCTCCGCCGTCCCTGCTCCTTCCTCCCCGGCGGACACCGCCTCCGGCAGCATTTCTCCCCGCCTTGCTCTGTCTCCAACCCTTCCGGCAAGCTCCCCGGCCCGAACGGCGGTCTGGAGGGCCTCTTTTCCCAAAAAACCGGCGGAGCCTGTGCGCTCCTCCGGCGTCTCTCTCCGCTCCCACGCGTTCTCTCTCCTCTTCGCCCTTTTTGGGGCGGCATCCGGGGCGCTCCCTGACAGGGCAGCGGGGATCTCCTCGCCCGCCGCCCTCTCCCGGGACTCCCTGGGGGCCCTCTCCCCCTGTTTTTCCCAAACAGGGGCCCAAAAAGCCCACGCCTCCTCCGGATCCGGCTCCCCATCTGAATGGTCTTCCCTTGGCAGGCCCTCTCTCCGCCCTGCCTCTGGGCCATATTCTCTTTCCCGGCCTTCGGAACGCGCCTCTCCCGCCGCCGCGGATTTGGGCGGAGCCGCTTTTGTCTCCGCCCCGGGTCCCAGGACCGCCCCGATCTCGGGAAATTCGATGGTCTCCTCCTCCTGGGGCAGCTCCGCGTCCAGCAGCGCCTCTAAATAGTCAATCAAAGCGCCGCCCCCCGTCCCAGGGCCTCAAACCGCTCCTGGTCAAACGCGGCGTTGTGCCCCCCCTCCTGCTGGCTGACGATGCTGCCGCACCCGGGACACCGCCCCTCCAGTGCTTCCGCCCGGCAGGCGGGGCACAGCTGTCCCAAGGCCTCCTCGTCGTCCAGCATCAGGTTGAGGATACACCACAGATAGTCCCGCTCCTTCATCTCTCTCACCCGCGCCTCGCTGGGCAGGGCGCTGAAGGTCCGGAGCACGCGCCAGCGGAGCCGGGCGTCCGGCGCGTGCTCCAGGCTTTTTTTAGGGTTTCGGCCTCCGCCTCTCCCTGCATAGAGGGGTTCTCCTCCCGGTCGAAGGCGGCCCACTTTTCCGCCAGGGCGGCGATCTCCCGAGCGGTCAGCCCATCCAGCGCGGCCTGTCCGTTTTCAAACAGGGGGGTTCCCTCCCGTTCCAGGGCCCGGGCCAGCAGACAGGCATTGGCGCACAGGGCCCGCTCCCGACCGTCTCTGGCCAGACTCTCTGCCTCCCGCCGGGCCTCCAGCGTCTCTCCGGCGCTCAGCAGGCGCAGCGCCAGCCCATCCTCCAACGCCAGCCGGTCCGCCCCAGCCAGCAGCTTTGTCCAGCGATTACCGCTCATAGGGCCATCTCAATCCGCTTGGTGGCCACAATGGTAATCTTCTCCACTACCATGGCCCCCAGGGCGCCGGTCTCGCTGATGTCGCTCCACTGGCACCCGGAGTAAATCACCTTCCGGTCCGGCTTGCAGATCACCAGGCTGAAGTCCTTCAGCTCATAGAAATTCAGTCCGTCCCGAATGGCCTCGTCGGTGGCGTACAGCCGGGTCAGCTCCAGCACATGGCTGCGCTGTCCTGGGATGGAGGCCACCGGCTCATCCTCGCCGAAGGCCTCCACAATCTGGCTGCGCTTTGTGGTCCGGGCGGCGTAGCTCTGCACCACCGCCACCTTCCGGCCCTCCACCTCCAGATAGATATCGCTGCTGGTGGGAAATCCCGCGATTTTCACTGTACATTCCTCCTTTAAACTGTAATGTGGGCGCTCAGCCAGATCTGGTTGAGCCCGTGGGTCACTGAGAAGGCGAACTCCACCCGGCACACGGTGGGGTTCTGTGGGTCCGCCTGGGCGGTCACGCCGTCATAGCTGTTGATGATCTCCCGATTCACCTTGTTTTCCAGCTCCAGCACCACCTGGGACCGGATGGCCCCCCGGCTCTGCTCGTTGTTTTTGGCCCGGCGGAACTTCACCCGCAGGGCCTCCCGCACGGTGGGAATCACGTCGTCCACAATCCGGATGGTGCTCAGTTCCCGCCAGGTGGTGTCGGACGCGCCGCCGGTCTTGGTGCGGGTGGTCACCCCGCGCACCACGGTATATATGCCGCCGCTCTCCTCCACCGGGGTCACGCCCCCCTGGACCAGCGTGTCAATCTCCCCGTCGGTGTACCGGGCGCTCAGGCCGTTCAGGCCCTTCAGCTCCGCCCCGCCCAGGGGCACCGCCGGGTCCCGTTCCCCGGCGATGGCTCCTGCCACGGCGGCGGCCAAAGCGGCGCCGTTGTCCTCCCCCGCCGCCGGACCCACCAGCACCACCCGCTCGCAGTTGAGGCCCGCCGCCCGCTGGGTCAGGGCCTGTACGCTCTCCGCGCCGCCGCTCACCACGGCGATCCGCTCCCGCCGGGCCTGGGACGCCTCCATCACGCATTCCCGCAGGGCCTGCTGCACCGTCAGCTCCGTGCTGTCGCAGGTGAGGATTGCCGCCCCCTCCGCGCTTCCCAGCAGAGAAAATGCCTGTGTGTAGTCCTCTCCGGCCACCGGCACGGCGTACACCGCCGCCGCTCCGTTCTGGAACAGCAGCTTGACCAGCCCGCTCAGCGCCGCCTCCTCGCCGAAGGTCTCCGCCGCCTCTTCAAACCGGCTGAAGTGGTACAGGGCGCCGGCCTCCCCGGTTTCGCACTGTGCCGCGATCCCCACGGCGTAAGCGCCGCCGCCCCCCTGCACAATGGAGGACGCGTCATAGGAGGAGTACACCCCCGGCCGCTCATGGCTTGTCATTTGATTCATGCTCTGTTGACTCCCTTCACTTCAAAATCCAGGAAGGCGCCTCCCTCATCCGCCGCAGCGTAGAGGTACGCCTGGCACACCGCCCGCACCGGACAGCGCCATCGATCCGCCTCCCCGTCGTAAACGCATTCTCCGCAGGAGAACTCCTTTATCTTCAGCCCCGCCGGCCCGCCGGTGTGCAGGGCCTGGGCCAGCCGGTCGAAGGTGCGCTCCACCTCCGCCGCCCCCTCTCCCGGCCCCGCGTAGAGGTCCACGCCGAAGGTAAGGAGTACCCGCCGGCCGTACAGCTCCACCCACCGCTTTGTCTGCTCGTCGTACCGCTCCCCCAGGTAATCCCGGAACCCCGCCGGGCCTCCCTGGACCTCCCGCAGGGACACCGCTGCCAGACCGCCCCTGCTCTGTTTTCGGCTCTCCTCCGGCCAGGCGCTCACCGCCCGCACCCCCTGCTCCTCCAGGAAAGCGGTCAGACACTCCCGAATATCATCCAGTCCCGCCAAGCTACCCCTCCTTGTCCTCCGGCGATACAACAGCCCACCAGTGGGAGAACTGCGCTCCCGCCCGGATGGCCTGGGCCCGGCGCACCCGGTAGCTTCTCCCCCCGCACACCACCCGGTCGTTCCACGCCACCGGGACCTTAGCGCTGCCCAGGTAGAGGAACCGGCCGGTGCGCCGCCGGCCCAGGGGAGTGGGGACCTCCTGGGCGTCCCCACCTCCCTTCTCCAAAATGGGCTGGAGCAGGGCGCGCCCCTTTTGGCAAGCCCCTTCCCGCCAGACCTCCACCGGCCGGCCGTACTCCTTCAGGATCCATTCAAACCCGCCGTTCAACCTCTTACCCCCTGAAAGCAAAACCCTTCGTCTCTTGCATAGGGGGCCAGCAGGCGCTCCGCCTGCTCCCGCAGGGCCGCACCCCGCCGGCCGCCCCCGGTATCAATGCTCAGATCCCCGGCGGAGAACCGTTCCACCGCGCCCCGCTCACTCCTCAGCCCCAGGGCCAGGCAGGCCGCCGCCAGGGGGAAGACAGGGCAGTCCTCCGGCCCCGTCCCCGCCCTGAGCCGGGGGGCCAGCTCTTCCGCCGCCGCCCAGCACAGCGCCGTTATCCCGTCCCGCTCCTCCCGGTCCAGGCCGCCCAGCTCCACCGCCAGGGCCAGGATTTTCTCCTCCAGCTCCGTGCTATACATGCAGCACCCTGGCCGCGTCGGCGAAGAGCTTGGCAAACCCGCTGACGCTGGTAATGGCCGCCCGCTCCAGCTGCCGGTCGATGAGCTTGTCGTACTCCACCATTACCTCGCTGCCCTGCACCATCTCCAGGGCATAGTTCCGGTCCAGGCCGATCATCGTGCCGCTGCCCAGTGCGGAGGTGCGCAGCAGCGTCGCCCCCAGCGGGGTATTCAGTCTGCCGGTCCCCTGGAAGTTGAGTCCCGTCAGGGGATTCTGAAACTCCTCCAGCTTGAGCAGCGCCCGCATCACGTCTCCGGATACCAGCAGCGTATTCATCTCATAGGGGTCAAACTGGGCCCAGAAGTCCACCAGGCTGTCATAGCTCAAGGTACCTTTGGCGCCGCCGATGGGGCTGGTGCCGATGGTATAGCTGGGCGCCGGGTTTCCGTTGCCGTCTCCGTTCTCCAGCACGTCGATGGCGTCCTCCAGATGCATCCGGTTGATGTGCGCGCCAATCTGCCGCAGGGTAACGGAGAACAGGTCCAGCTTCTGATAGCGGATGGCCTCATAGGGGGCCACCAGCATTCTGCCCCGCTTGTGCAGCCGCACCAGATTCTCCTGGCTTCTCACCCGGGTCTGTGGGATTTCCGCCCCTTCTGCCACATGGCGCAGCTCCTTATGCTTTTTTTCCGGCACGCAGGCGATAGACCGGTAGTCCATCCCGTCGAACTGGGTCACCGCCGCGGTCATCTGCGGCAGCAGATTGCTCTCCTCCATGCCCTGGCGCACCGCTCTGGCGATGTACTCAGGAAAAAGCACCGCGGACTGGGCGCTGGCGAAGAACTTCTCCACCACGTCGCTCCCCTTGCCCTTCACCTTGATGTCGAAGCGTTTGAGCTGCCGCTGATAGGCGTCCAGCCCCTCCATGGCCGTCCCCCGGTAGCTCTCGGAGGGGTCCTCCCGCTCCAGCACCTGGGTAAAGGATCGTCCCGCCTCGTTGTACATGCCCTTTTCCAGTCTCACTCGCTCACACTGATAGCTCATCAATCTCTCCTCCCTCTCTTACAGCAGCACCACAGCGGCGCCCTCGCCGTCGGCCTGCACCACCAGATAGTCCGCGCCGTTCTCGTCCGCCGCCATGCCGCCGCTGCCGTCGGCGGACAGCTTGGCCCATCCGATGCCCACGCCTGTGGCGGGGACCGTTGCAAAGCCTCTCACCTGCACCGCGGCGCACCCGTTCTTCACCGCCGCGGCCACGCCGGCCGGCCGGTCACCGGCGGCGCAGGGGGCTGCCGTGCCGTTTCCGCTCACCTTTACCACCTGGCCCGCCTTCACATTTTCTTCCGCCTCAAAGGTGGCCATCACTTCTCCAATCCCCTCAAACGAAATTCGCTCCATCTCTTCTCCTCCTTAATTTTGTTTAAATACGAAATCCCTCATCTGCCTGCGTCTCCAGCCCCTGGCTGCTCTGGTAGCTCAGCTGGCTTCCCGCCGGATAGAGCTGCTCCAGCCGGTCCTCATAGGCGGCTTTCAGGGCGGCCAGCTCTCCCTCCTCCAGCCGGTCCGCGATGCGCGCCATGGTCTCATGGCTCAGTCCCGGCTCTGCCAGGCCGCCCAGCCGGGCCACCTCCCGGCGCAGCTGGGCCAGATAGCGCCTTCCGGTCTCCGCCTCCCGCTCCAGCCGCTTCAGCTCGGGCCTGGCCTGGACCAGCTCCTTCCAGCTCATATCCATATGCTTGAGCACCCCTGCCTGTCTCTGGGCTGGCACAGCCACAAAGGACCACTCATAGGCGTCGATCACCCCGGTCAAATCCGCCCAGCAGAGCTGGCCGCCGTAGCGCTGTCCCTTGATATGTGCGCACCGCCCCCGGTCGTGGATGTCCTCGCCGCACACGGAGCACACTGCCCGTTCCACGCCGCATCCGATGGACACCTCCCGCTTGATGCCCCCCTCAATCTCTGCGATGAGCTCCTCATTGCCTGGGGTGCGCAGCATATAGGCGTACCCTTTCAGGTAGCAGTAGGGCTCTCCCGCCGCGGTGCGCGCCTGCTCCTCCCGCACCAGCTCGGCGCGGTAGATCCGGGCCACCTGCTCTTTGGCGCTCCAGTTGTGGTCGAACACGCCGCACTTGCCCACAAACCGCTCCGCCAGCTCCTCCAGGGAGGCCAGTGGAAACCGCTCAAAATCCCGGTCCACCTCGTTGTCGCACAGCCGCACGCAGAAGGTATACACCTCCTCCTCCGTCAGCTCCTTTTTGCTCTGGGCGTGAATCAGCGCCAGATCCGCCGGACTCACCGTGCCGCTGCCGCCCACGCCCGCCTCTTTGATAATGTTCATGTCCGCTTCTCCCCCTCCAATTCGTTCTCCATCCTGGTCTTTCGGGCCTGCTCCCGGTAGAGCTCGGCTCTGGCCTCCTCCACCAGATCCTGCAAATTGATGTCCTCCCACACCACCTGGATTCCGCTGCCGAAGCCGTGTACTCTCAGCCACAGCTCACAGATCCGCTCCACCACCGGGGTCAGTGTGCGCCGTATGGCGGTGATCTCGCTGGTCATCATATCCGCTTGCTGTGCGCTCATCCGCTCGGTGGTGGACCAGCTCAGCCCCAGCAGGAAGGGCGGAATACCTGTCCGAGCCACCAGCTGTTCCAGAATCTGCCGCACCGGCACCTCGCTGTCCAGGACCTGGTTGTCCGCGCCGATGACCTTGATGTCCACGTCTCCCACCGCCACAAAGTCTCTCACGCTGCCTTGCTTCCCCGCCTGCATGGCGGCGGACCACTCTCTGGCGATCTGAGCGCCCCGCTCCTGGGCTCTTCCCCGCTCCAATCCGTCCCGCTCCGGCCTGCACACCACGGCGAAGCGCACATTGCCCATCCGCTCCCAGTTCATCCCGGTGGCCTGATAGATTTTCAGCAGGATTTCCACCAAGAAGGGCATGGACCGCAGCAGGGACACCCCATAGGGGCTGTCCGTCTCCGGCTGAAAGGGCGTAAACAGCAGCAGATCCTGCCTTGGCAGCGGCTGTGGGACTCCGTTTTCTCCCCTGACGCACAGGGTAAAGTCCAACGGGCTGTCCCCTTCTTTTATCATCAGATCCGCCGGATTTCCGCACAGCAGGGCGGCAATCTCTGTATGCCGCCGGTCCAGCACCAGCTCCCCCACGCCTCTGCCGCAGGTGAGCATGGCGTCCAGATAGCTGTCCAGAAAGGACTGCAATCCCCTCTGTCCCCGCCCGGTGTTCACTGTGCGCAGAAATTCCGCCAGTCCTGGCGCCGCCGCCGGGTCCTCCGCCTGCACCGCCACCCCGCCCACCAGCCGCACCAGCTTCAAAATGGCGGCGTCCACCACCGGCACCGCCTCCCGGATGCTCCGGTACAGGGCGATCTCCCCATTGCGCAAGGGCACGTACCCATCCAGCAAAGCGAAGGGGTGCCGCTCTGCCTCCCGCAGCTGTACCGCCGGCGCCTCCTGCTTTTTCCCCTTTTCAAACCACCTCAAGCTTTAAAAACCCTCCCATTCAGAACACCTGCCGCTCCACGCACAGGGCCTCAAACTCCGTCTCCTCCTCCCGGCCGGCGATGGTGGCGGCGAAGTAGCGGATGTCGTCCATGGCGTGGTCGTGTTCTTTTCTCACCTGGTCGTCCCCCGCCCGCTCGTCCCAGCAGTACAGGGAGAACTCCCGAATGGCGTCGCCGCATCCCTGACAGATCACCAGTCGCCCGGTCTGGAGGAGCTCCGCCGTCCTTCGGATCCCCCTCAGCACCTGATTGTCCGCCTTCACCACATTCCAGCCCTCCCGGCGGAGGATTTCAATAAAGCTGGCCGCCGACGGATCTACCACCACGGTGTCCACGCTCCGCTCCCCCGCCAGCCGGGCCAGGTCCTGGGCATACTCCCCATCGGTCTTCTGCCGGCCTGTCTTTCCCGCGTCGTAGTAGTACTCCTTTACCCGGTACCACACTCCCTCCCGCAGGCCCCACAGCCCGAAGGAGGCCGGGTTGCGGGTCCCGTAGTCGCAGGAGACACACCACCGCTCCATGGGTCCCTGCGGTACCGGCTTGACGTAGCTGCTGTCGAAGAAGTCGTATACCGCCCCCTGGGCGGCGGTCCACTCTCCCAACACAAACCGGCGGTAGAAGGTGCCGCTGTAGGTGCGCGCATACCGCTCCCGCACCTGTCTGGACAGGCTGGGGTTGTCCTCCATGGTGAAGTGGAGGTACAGCGCCCGCCGCTCCTCGCTCTTTTCAATCCACTCCCGGTAAAACCAGTGCTCCGGCCCCGCCGGGTTGCAGGAAAACCAGCTCTTGGCTCCCTGGACGGAGCACCTGGCCAGCGCCTGCTCCACAAAGGACCGCGGCATAAGGGCCACCTCATCCAGCAGCACCCCCGCCAAAGTGACGCCCTGGATCAGCCCGGCGCTCCCCTCGTCCCGCCCGCCGAAGAGATAGAAGGTGTTGTGCCGCCTCCCCCGCCGCACCTCGATCACGTTCCGGCTTACCTTCTCCTCACACTGGAACCCCAGCTGTCGCAGGGCGGGCAGCACCTCCCGGAGCAGGTTGCGCCGCAGGGCCCCCACGCTCTTGCCGCACAGGGCGAACTGTTCCTCCCGAAAGCGCCCCATGGCCCAGCAGAAGAAGGACAGCCCCATGCACAGGGTCTTCCCGCTGCGCACCGCCCCGTCGCAGATAATAGCCTCCCGGTCCCTCCAGGGGGAGCGCCCGCACCACCAGGTCAACACCGTCCGCTGTTTGGGGGAAAAGGATTTAAATTTCATTCAACCCCTCCGCCGCCTTTTCCAGCGCCTGAAAGAACCCGCCCGCTTCCTCCGATTCCCGGCTCAGCTCCAGCAGCCGCTCCAGGGTCTTCAGCCTGTCGTTGAGCTTCACCTCCACCCCACCGTTTCCGCTCCGCCTGAGCTCGGAGAGCATCATCAAATCCATCCGGTCGATCTCCTCCAGCTGTCCGCCGTCCAGGAAGGCCAGCTTTACCACATCGTTGGGCCTGCTCTTTGCCATCTGTTCAATCTGCCGGAGTACGGTTTTCCGTCCATCTCTCATGGCGATTTGCCTCACCTCTTTTCACCCTTGCTTCCCAACCCCCAAAAGTTGCACGTCTCCGTACATCTAAGAGGAAAAATATTTTTATTTTCCTCTTGTTGAAGAACCAGCCCGTCCTCAAGTTGCATTTCCCACCCTGTTTTGATAGAATAGGAAAAACCGCTCTCTCCGTTTGTGTGTGATCCAAGGACAGGGCGGAGATGGAGGGATTTTGATGCAAACCTGTACTCACTGCGGCCAGCCTTTGGACCAGAACGCCCGGTTCTGTCCCAACTGCGGCGCGTCCGCCCCGCCGCCCCCGCCGCCCAGGGCCTCCGGGGGATTCTGTCACAACTGCGGGGAGCTGCTCTCCGGGGACGCCGGCGCTTTCTGCCCCAACTGCGGCGCCTGTCTGGACGCCGCCCCGCCGCCCCCGCCGCCGGCTCCGTCTTCCCCGGCTATTCCCGCCGCGTCTCCCATCCCTGTGGTAAAGAAGCCCGCCAAGGCCCGGCGCATTCTCCCCTTCGTGGCCCTCTTCGCGGTGGTGCTGGCGGGTGCGGGTGCGGCCATTGCCTTTTTTACCGGCGTATTCGCCTCTCCGGCGGACAAATTCCTGGCCTATCAAAAGGAGCTCCTGCTGGAAAAGGGCCTGTCCGACCTGATGGACAACACCCGGCAGATCAACGGCCTGCTGGGCCTGTCCACGGACATGACCCTCACCGCCCGGGTGGACGATCCCGATATCAACCAGTATCTGGACGGATCCGCCCTCCGCCTGAAGGTGGACATGGACAAACGGGCCCTTCTCGCCAATCTGGAATTTGACCTCATGGGCAGCACCATCCTCACCGGCGCGCTGACCTACGACAACGGCACCCTGGGCTTCTGCCTGCCGGAGCTGGACGACACCTATTATCTCATCGACCTGGCCCAGCTGGCCCGCCGCTCTGGCGGCATTGAGGGGCTGGAGGATCTGGAGATCCCCACCATCCCAGCGGATCTCCTCCACGATCTGGCCCAGTGCTACATCAACGTGGTGCTGGACACGGTAAACAAGGACAATGTCACCCAGCTGGACGGCAAGGTCATCCGTCTGGACGGCCTTGGTAAGACGGTGGACGGACAGACCTACGTCTTCCGCCCCTCCGCCGAAGACATTGAGGGGATGGTCCTCCGCCTGGCGGACACCCTGGAGAAGGACAAAAACCTGCGCGGCTTTGTCACCACGCTGCTGGGCAGCAACCAGGCGCTTATCGAGCGGGCAACCGGTGTGGACCTGGAGGATGTCCTGGACGACGCTCTTTCCCAGGCGGCCAACAACCTCCGGGCTCAGGCGGCGGAGATCGGCCGCACAATGGAATCTTCCGGCTTCTGCTGGTATCTGGGGGTCAGCGGCGGCAAGGTCTGTATGCAGCGCCTGGAGCTGGACGGCGGCGACGTGGTCCTCGCCTACGAGTCCTACCGCCCCGGCAAGGGGGAGCGGCACGACCTGTACTATATGGAGTCCTACGGCTCCCGGGATTTTGCCGCCGACCTCACCATAGCGGAGGAGAACGGCCGCTACAGCGGCGAATGCGTCCTCACCACCTCCTATGACCAGGAGCTCTACCGCGTCTCCTTCCGCGATGTGGACAAAACCAAGCGTTCCGCCCTGGGCGCCTGCTACGGTGACTATCAGATCATCATGCCTGTGGATTACTCCGGCGACCTCTATGCGATGAATTTTTCCGTAATGAAAGCCGCCCAAGGCGGCACGGACCACATCTTTGACTTTGACAGCCTGGCCGATCTGACCTACACAGAGGAGCTGCGCGGCCTCACCGTCACTCTCCACACCACGGACCAGCCCTCCACCGCCGCCAAGCCCCGCACCCACACCCAGGACATCACCAATTACGATTGGTGGCAGTATGAGGATCTGATGGAGCGCCTGAGCGATACCCTCACTCACGACGTTCTGTCCCAGCTGGACGTCTACTACCGCTGAGCGCCATGGAACAGCGTCAGCCAATCGTCACCCTGGACCGGGCGGAGAAGCGGTACCGCGGGGGCCCAACGGTGCTGGGCCCCCTCTCTCTGGAGGTATATGCCGGTGAGATTCTGGGCATCCGCGGCCCCAACGGTGCGGGGAAGAGCACTCTGCTCAAGCTCCTGGCCGGGGTGCTCCGGCCGGACGGCGGGACCTGCCGCTACGGGGCGGACCTGGACCGGCAGGTGGGCTACGTCCCCCAGGAGGTGGCTCTGTACGACTCCCTCACCGGTCTGGAAAACCTCCGTTTCTGGGGCCGGGTGTACGGTCTCCCCCGGAAGGCCATCGCCGCCCGCAGCCGCTGGCTGTTAGAGCGGCTGGACCTTACCGCCAAGGCCAAAGCGCCGGTATCCGCCTACTCCGGCGGGATGCGCCGCCGGCTCCATCTGGCCACCGCCCTGATGATCACTCCCCGGCTGCTCCTGCTGGATGAGCCCACCGTGGGGGCGGACGCCCCCTCGGCGGAGCTGATTCTGGGCATCCTCACCCACCTGCGGGAGCGGGGCTGCGGCGTGGTCTTCATCAGCCACCAGCACGGCGAGCTGGAGCGGGTGAGCACCCGCATCCTCACCCTGGAAAAGGGGGTTATCTCGCAGTCAGAGGGGGACGCCGCGCCATGAGAGGGTTAAAGGCCGCACTTGGGAAGGATCTCCGCCTGTTCCGCAGCGGCACGGGGCTTATCGCTCTCCTTCTGCCAGCCCTGCTCCTGCTGGCCCTTCGGGCCGGCATGGCCTCCACCCCCCGGCAGGCCTATGTGGAGCCCTTCCCCATCGCCGTCCGGGATGAGGATCAAACCGTCATGTCCCGCTCGCTGATCGGTCAGATTGGCCGTGTGGAGCTCTTCTCCCAGGTAGTGCTTGCGCTGCCTGGCCAGTCAGACGCTGACCTTCTCCGGCAGGGGGCCGCCGCAGTGGTCACCATTCCCAAGGATTTTTTCTATACCATGTACACCATGGACAACCAGGCCGTCTCTGTCACCCTCAACCGCTCCATGCCTCTGGAGGCGGCTCTCTTTCAATCGGTCATCTCCTCCGTCACGGATATCATCGCCGCGGACCAGACGGCGGGCCGGGCGGTCTATGAATTCTGCTACGGCGGCCTTACCCCCGAGCGCTCCGCCCAGCTCTGGCGGGAGACCTCCCGGCATCTGCTGGAGGACGCCCTGGGCCGGCAGCAGGTCTTTGACGCCGCCGTCCAGACCGCTGATGTCCAGCAGACCCTGGAGCGGAATTTCTTTGTCTGCGCCCTGTCCGCCCTGTGCCTTTTCTTCCCTCTCTGCGCGGTGAAGACCCTGCCGGAGGAGCTGGCCATGGGGATTCTCCCCCGGTATCTGGCGGCGGGGGGCCGGGCGGCCGCCTTCTTCTTTTCCAAATTTCTCACCGCCCTGCTGCTCACCACTCCCGCCCTTCTCCTTCTGGTGGCTGTCTTTCAGCCGGGGGACTGGCGCGGGGTGCTGCTTCTCTCCTTTCTTCTCTTCTGCGGGGCCTTCGGCCTGCTCCTGTGTGTGGCGGCCTGGTCGCCGGACAGCGCCGCGGCCCAGCGCCGGGGCAATCTGATCCTCCTGCTCTCCCTGCTCTCCGGCGGCGCGCTGTACGCCAGGGAGCTGCTCCCCCTCCCGGTCCAGACTCTGGGCCGGCTCACCTTGCCCTACTACGCCCGGCAGGGGCTGGAGGCGCTGTCCCGCCAGGAGGGCGTCTTCGTCCCCTGTCTGTCTGTCCTCTGGCCCTTCCTGGCCCTGGGGGGCGGATGTGCCCTGCTGTCGCTCCCCGGTCTGGTCCACCATGGCCGGCGCCGCACCGGCGGCGTCCCCGCCCTTTCCTCCGCCGCACCGGAGCAGCCCGGCGCCCAGCCCTACCTCCCCCGGTCCGGCCGGCTGTTCTCTCTAGCCGTCCTCAAGGTCCGTTCCATGGCCGGCGGCTGGCTGGGCCTGCTGGTCACGCTGGGCGCGGCGGCTCTGTGCGGGGCTCTGGCGGCTTACGCCGTTCAGGTCCGCCCCACCGCTCTCACCTTGGCGGCGGTGGTGGAGGACGCCCATCCGCTGGCCCAGGAGCTGACAGACCGCCTTGCCGCCCAGGAGGGGGTCTGTCTCCAGGTGGTCTCCGCCGGACAGGGCCGGCGTCTCCTCGCCTCCGGCGGGGCAGAGGGAGTGCTCACGATAGGCCCCGGCTACGGCGCCGATCTGGAGGCGGGCCGTCTCCCCACGCTCACCTATAACAGCGCCGCCTCCTCCGCCTCGGCCCAGGCCGCCCGGGAGCTCATCGCCGGCCAGACCGCCGCCCAGCGGGCCCGGCTGCGGGGCCTGCGGGACGCGGAGGCCCGTCTGAACCGCCCTCTCTCCGATCAAGAGGCGCGCACTCTCTACGACAGCATGGCCCAGGCACAGGAGGCCCTCCCCCCGCTGTGCCGCTTCACCGCCCTGGGGGGCGCTGCACCGGCGGACCCCTTCGCCCCCAGCCCCTTGGGGTTCACCACTCTGGCGGCTATGTTCACCCTGCTCACCTGGGCGGCGTGGACCGGCCGCACCGACGCCCGCCGGGTGGAGCGCCGGGTGTGCGCCCTGCCTGGCGGACGGCTGCTCTCCTACGGCAGCGACTTTCTGGCTCTGCTGCTGGTGGGACTGCTGATCTCCGCCGCCGCCTTTCTGCCTGGCGGTCCCCCCGCCCCTCTGGAGCTGGCCGCCCTGCTGCTCTATTTATGTACTCTGTCCGCCTTTGCCCTGGCTCTCACCCGCTTTTCCGCCCTCAGCGGCCGGATTGACGCTCTGGCTCCCTTTGCGGCGCTGATCACCTGCCTGGCGGGGGGCTGCTTTGGGGATCTGGGACAGTTTTCCCCCTTTCTGCGCCGCCTGTCCCTGTGTACGCCCCAGGGTCTCGCCCTGCGGCTCAGTCAGGGCTGGCGTCCCGCCGCTCTGATCCTCCCCGCCGCCGCCCTGCTCCTCCTCCTTCTCGGCGCGCCGCCCCGGGAGGGAACCCGCGAGCCGTAACCTCAAGCCATTTCCCGGGCGGCAGAAGCGCCCGGGAAATTTTTCTCCTGCCGTCCGCGACAAAATTTTTCTCTCTTTTCTGTATATAATATCTAAAATTACAGGGACAATTCAAAAAACGCTTGCATACTTTTTTTCTGTGTGCTATAGTATCGCCATGAAGTAAAACGTATAACTAACGCAAGATTATACTCTGTTAAACGTATCATTCTTATCAGGTGATCACTATGGCTACCATTAAGGATATCGCCCAGCACGCGGGCGTCAGCGTCTGTACCGTCTCCCGATATCTCAACCACAAGATCACCGTCCGGCGGGACACCCAGGAGCGGCTGGAACACGCCATAGAGGAATTGGGCTACGTCCCCAACGTAGTGGCCCAGTCACTCAAGCGCAACAGCACCTCCAACATCGCGGTTATCGTCCCCCGCATCAACACCTCTTATTATTCCGACATGACCGGCGGCATCAGTTGGGAGCTGGCCAAGCACGGCTATCACCTCTTCATTTTCGAAAAGGACCATTTGCAGAAGAGCGAGCTGGAAATTTTGCAGATGATGCGGGAAAATATGGCCGCCGGGGTCATCTTTATCGGGATGTCCTATGACCTGGCCTTCAAGGATACTTTAAAGTACTTAGTGGATTGGGGCATCCCCGTGGTCTATGTCAACCGCCTCATTCCGTACACCCATTACCCTCTGCTCTACCCCGACTTTCTCAAGGTGGGGGAGCTGGCCGCCGGCCATCTCATCCAGCGGGGCAAGCGCCGTCTGGCCCTGGTGCGCAAGGGGGACAGCGGGGACGACCCCATGGTGCAGCACGCGGCCTCTTTCCGCACGGCCACTCTGGCCGCCGGCCTGCCGGAGCCGGTGATTCTGGACACCAGCCCCGGCCTGGTCACCTCTCCCAGCTGTCTGGACGCGCTCATCGACGGCGGCATTGACGGGGTCTTCGCCCTCAACGAGCTCATCGCCGCCGGCCTGGTGAAGTGCCTGTCCCAGCGGGGGGTGCGCATCCCCCAGGACATTGCCGTGCTGGGCTTCGGAAACTCCATCGTGGGGGAGATCACCACCCCGGAGCTGTCCTGTGTAGACCTTCAGAACTACGAATTGGGCATCCACAGCGCCCAGCTTATCATCCGCCAGATTGACGGCCTGCCCATCGACCCGGTAACGGTGCTGGAGCCCTCCATCGTCCAGCGCACCTCCACCTGACCCGGTATTTTTCAAGGACAAACAGACGAACCGCCGCTGTTCGTCTTTTGTTATAAAAGTTAAACGTATAACTAAAGCGTAAAAACCTGTCCCTGGACAGGTTCCACGAGATAGACGGAAAGGAACGATTCACCATGTCTCACAGTGTCTCTCAGCTCCAGCAGGTCCACGACATCTTTGACATTGTCCACGGCGAAAAAGAGGCTGACCTCCTCCTCAAGAACCTCAACATTTTGGATGTCCACGGCGAGACGGTCTACGCCGGCTCTCTGCTCATCTACAACGGCCGCATCGTGGCCCTCTCACCCGACGAGGACAAGATCAAGGTGAAGGAGGTCTTTGACGGCCAGGGCCTGTACGCCATTCCCGGCCTCATCGACGCCCACATCCACTTCGAGTCCCAGCTGGCCCACCCCACCGCCCTGGGGGAGGCCATGGTCCCCAACGGCACCACCACCATCTTTGCCGAGTGCCTGGATCTCATCGGCTCCGCCGGCGCGGACGGCCTGGAGGCCTTTAAGCTCCTCTTCAAGGACTATGAGAAGCTGCCCTACCGGGTGTACGCCTTTGCCCCCGGCAAGAAGGTCCCCGCCGCCATTACCGAGGAGATTCTGAAGCTGGACCCGGTCATCGGCCTGGGCGAGTTTGAGCACTTCTCCTACTCCAGCGGCAATGAGGACGACTTCAAGAAGGCGGCCTGGCTGCGGGAGCGGGGCGGCTTTATGAACTCCCACTGGGGCGTCACCACTCTCAGCGACATGGAGCTGAACTATCTCCCCGCCATCGGCTCCACCAACAACCACGACGTCTGGAACGTCAATGATATGGAGAAGAGCATCCGCTACGGCTACGCCACCCAGATCAAGTTCGGCGTGGGCAGCAGCGAAGTGATTAAAACCCTTCTCCGGGCCATTGTGGACCGGAAATTCCCCACCGACAATTTCTGCCTGTGCTCCGACAACATCTCCATCGACCGCCTGACCAAGCTGGGCCATATGGACTGGATCATCTCCCTGTGCGTGGAGATGGGCATCCCCCCCATCAAGGCCATTAAGATGGCCTCCTACAACACCGCCAAGTACTTCCGCATGGACGACCAGTTCGGATCCCTCACCCCCGGCCGCTTCGCGGACATCGTCCTCACCGACAGCCTTTCTGTCATTGAGCCCAAGTACGTCTTTAAGAGCGGCAAGCTCATCGCCCAGGACCGCAAGCTGCTCACCCACACGGAGATCGGCTACGACGGCATGGTCACCAAGGGCGTGCCCGGCCTGAATGACCTCACCGCCGACCAGCTGGACATCCAGCCCATTGAGATCTCCGCCGACGGCAAGCAGGCCAAGGTCCTCCTCTTCGACGTGTACGGCCGGGGCCACGCCAAGTTCTACCAGGAGGTCTGGGTGCCCTATGCAGAGGGCAAGGTAATCCCCGAGCTGGACGGTCAAAAACTCTCCCGCATCTCCGTGCTCAAGCGCTATCCCGCCGCCGGAGAGGCCCGCCACATTGTCAACGGCCTGTTTAAGGGCGTGTATGTGGACCGGGGGGCGGTTTCCACCTCCTTCCCCGCCCCCACGCCCTACATGGTGGTGGTGGGTCAGGACAGCCAGGAGATGTGCGCCTGCCTGAAGGCGGTGGACCAGTACTCCGGCGCCTGCATCGTCACCGAGGACCAGAAGCCCTCCGCCGTCTTCCCCATTGAGATCTACGGCATGATGGCCAATCTGCCGGTAGACGAGCTGCGGGCCGCCTCTCAGAAGATCGACGACGCGCTGGAGGCTCTGGGCAACCACAACGAGGGGGAGCCTGTCACAAACAAGCTGCTCAGCCTGTTCATCTCCCTGCACCGCTTCCGTTTTATGGAGTAATCCGGCCCCGCCCGCGCAGGATAGGAGAAAGCTGTTATGAACGATTATATCAGAATGGAGCATATCACCAAGCGCTTTCCCGGCGTCACCGCCAGCGCCGACGTATCCATTGGCTTTGCCAAGGGGGAGATTCACGCGCTGCTGGGCGAAAACGGCGCGGGAAAGTCCACTTTGATGAATATGCTCTACGGCCTGCTCAAGCCGGACGAGGGCGTCATCACCATTGACGGCGCTCCCGTACGCATCAGCGGCCCCCAGGACGCCATTGCCCACGGCATCGGCATGGTCCACCAGCACTTCATGCTCATCCCCAAGTTCACCGTAATGGAAAACGTGATTTTGGGCGCCAAGCTGGAGCGGGAACCCCTTCTGGACACCCGCTCCGCCCGGCAGAAGATTCTGGACCTGTCCCAGCGCACCGGCCTGAAGGTGGACCCGGACGCCCGCATTCACGACCTGAGCGTGGGCGACCAGCAGCGGGTGGAGATCATCAAGGTGCTCTATAAGGGGGTCAACGTCCTCATTATGGATGAGCCTACCGCGGTACTTACTCCCCAGGAAACCGACGAGCTCTTCGCCGTACTGCGCAACTGGATCAAGGACGGCAACACGGTGATCTTCATCACCCACAAGATGCGTGAGGTGCTGGAGTTCTGCGACCGGGTCAGCGTCCTGCGGGACGGCCACTTTATCGAGACCGCCCAGGTCAGCGACATCGACGAGGAGCGCCTGGCCCGCATGATGGTGGGCCGGGACGTGGAGCTCCAGCTCCAGAAGCCCCCCGCCAAGGCGGGGGCCACCGTACTGGAGGTGGACGGCCTCACCGTCCGGGCCGACGGCGGCATCCCTGCCGTGGACAACGTCAGCTTCACCGTCCGGGCCGGCGAGACCGTGGGGATTGCCGGCGTAGACGGCAACGGCCAGCTGGAGCTGATTGAGGCCATTATGGGCCTCACCCCCGCAGCCTCCGGGGATATCCGCTTCAAGGGCAGCTCCATCGCCCACAGCACCCCCAAGGAGATTTTGGAGCAGGGCGTGTCCAACATCCCCTTCTCCCGCCAGACCGAGGGCCTGGTGCTCAACTTCTCCGTCCGGGACAACTTTATTCTCAAGGAGCGCTGGCACAAACCCTACGCCAAGCACGGCTTCCTTCAAAACAAGGTTATCGACAGCACTGTGCGCAAAATGATCCAGGACTACTCCATCAAGGCCAACGGCCCGGAGACCCGGGCGGGCAATATGTCCGGCGGCAACCAGCAGAAGATCGTGGCCAGCCGGGAGATTGAGCGGCCTCACGACCTGCTCATCGCCTGCCACCCCACCCACGGCCTGGACATCGGCGCCATTGAGTTCATCCATAAGCGTATCCTTCAGGAGCGCGCCGACGGCAAGGCCGTCCTGTTGGTGTCCACCGAGATGGACGAGCTGCTGGCCCTGTCGGACCGGATTCTGGTCCTCTTCAAGGGTCAGATCATGGGCGAGGCCCCCGCCACCGCCAAGGCGGTGCAGCAGATTGGCCTTATGATGCTGGGCAAGAGCGCCGCGGACGCCCCCGCCTGAACCGCCTGTGTCCCCGCTGCCTGCGCCAGCGGAATCATCAGAAGACATAATTTCTATTTGGAGAAAGGTGAATGTTATGAAAAAGAGAATTGCGGCTTTGACTCTTGCAGCGGCTATGACCCTCGGCCTCACCGCCTGCGGCGGCGGAGGCGGCTCCCAGCCCAGCAGCGCCCCCAGCGGCGCCGGTGGATCCGACGGCCAGGGCGGCGGTGACGGCGTCTCCGCGGCCATTCTGCTCCCCGGCACCATCAACGACGCCGGCTGGTCCGCCGCCGGCTACAACGGCCTGATGCAGGCCAAGGACGAGTACGGCCTGGCCGCCGCCGACTACTCCGAGTCCGTCCCCCTGGCGGAGCAGGAGAGCACCATCCGCGACTACGCCAGCCGGGGCTATAACCTGATCATCGGCCACGGCAACGACTTCCTGGATGCCATCAAGAGCGTCTCCGCCGAGTTTCCCGACACCGCTTTCGCCGTCACTAACTCCGTGGTAGAGGGCTATGACAACGTAGTGGGCATCGACGTAAAGAACGAGGAGCAGGGCTATGTGGCCGGTTACGCCCTGGGCCTGCTGACGCAGAGCAACAAGGTGGGCTTTGTGGGCTCCACTGAGGGTCTGGCCCAGAAGCGGGTGGAAAACGGCTTTGTCCAGGGTCTGGCCGCCTCCAATCCCAGCGCCCAGCCCGTCATCACCTATGTGGGCTCCATGGACGACTCCGCCAAGGCCAAGGAGCAGGCCAACGCCCTGTTTGACGAGGGCGTGGACTGTATCTTCCAGTACGCCCAGGGCGCCGGCATCGGCGTGGTCCAGGCCGCCGAGGAGAGCGGCAAGACCATTGTAGTCACCAGCCCCAGCCAGCAGGAGATGGCCCCCAACACCGCCGCCATGTATGTCCAGACTGACACCAAGCAGCAGATCGTCAGCGCCGTCAAAGCCTATACCGAGGGCAACTTCAACAGCAGCCTGAAGATTGAGGGCACCTTTGCCTCCGGTCTGTTCAAGGTGGGCGGCTACAGCGACAGCCTCATGTCCGCTGACGTCCAGAGCCAGGTCCAGAAGGTTGTGGACGACCTGACCAGCGGCGCCATTCAGCTGGAAGTCACCGCCGCCAGCTAACCCCGAACCTTCCGCCTGCGGGAATGGGACCCCCGGCGGCCCCATTCCCGCCCTAGGCCGCGTTTGAAAAGGCCTAGAACCGTATTCATACTGCCAGGAGGAAGCGCCATGCCTGCCAAACCAGAAGCCTCGACAAAGCCGGAAGCGTCGGCCAACTACGACCGCCTTGACCAGCTGGTCCGCCGGTTTGAAAAGCTGTTCAATATTCTCATTCCCGTTGTCGCCATTGCGGTCTCTCTGCTCATCGGCAGCATTATCATCCTTGCCCAGGGCGCCTCCCCGCTGGAGGCCTACGCCGCCCTTCTCTCAGGCGCCTTTGGCAACGCCTATAATCTGTCCAACAGCCTGGTGATGGCCACGCCTCTCATTCTCACCGGACTGGGCATCGCCCTGGCCGCCCGCTGCGGCGTCATCAACCTGGGCGGCGAAGGCCAAATCATCATGGGCGGCATTTTCGCCACGTTTGTGGGTACGCTGCCTGCCATGCAGGGCCTGCCTGCCCCGCTCTATATCCCTGTCTGCCTGCTGGCCGCTTTCCTGGGCGGCGCCCTGTGGGCCATTGTCCCCGGCTACTTTTTCGCCCGGCACGGGGTCAACTTCATGATTACCACCATGCTCCTCAACGACATCGCCAGCGGCATCATCACCGCCCTGGTCCAGGGTCCCATGAAGGAGCCGGACAAGTTCGCCCCCCAGTCCGCCCAGGTGGCGCTGTCCGCCCGTCTGCCCATCCTGCTGCCCAAGACGCGGCTCCACGCGGGCTTTCTCATCGCCCTGATTCTTGCGGTACTGGCCTATGTAATTCTATTCAAGACCTCCTTTGGCCACGACCTGCGTACTTTGGGTGAAAACCCCACCGCTGCCCGCCACTCCGGCATCCACGTCTTTACCATGCAGATGGTCATCGTCATCGTGGCCGGCGGTCTGGCCGGAATGGCCGGCTCTGCGGAGATTCTGGGCTCCCAGTACCGCCTGCGCTCCGGCTTCCTGTCCAACTATGGCTATGAGGCCCTGGCCGTGGCCATGCTGGGGCAGAAGCACCCCTTCGGCGTGGTCATCGCCGGCATTCTTTTTGGCGCGCTGAAGGCCGGCCGGGGCACCATGTCCCGGGCTGCGGACCTGCCTACCAGCTTCAGCATGGTGCTCAGCGGTGTTATCATTTTCTTTGTGGCCATCAGCCCCGTTTTGATGAAGCTGCCCCGCTATCTGGCCATCCGCGAGATGAATCGAAAGAACCGCCAGGACAGCACCCTGTCCAACGCGGCCTAAGGAGGGTGGACAATGGATTTTCTCGCTATTTTCAATCAGGATTTCTTCTATACCGCCATCCGTATGGCCGCCCCCATCATCCTGGCCGCCGTGGGCGAGGTCATGCTGGAGCGGGCCGGCATCTTCAATCTGGGCATTGAGGGCGGCATCCTCTTCGGCGCGTTTCTGGGCGTGCTGGGCTCCTACCTGTTCCAGACGCCCTGGATGGGCTTAGTGCTGGCCATTTTGGGCGGTGTGGTGCTGGGCTTTGTCTTCGGCTGGGCCACCATCAGCCTGGGGGCCAATCAGGCTGTCACCGGCACCGGCATCAATATCCTCTTTCTGGGCCTGACCTCTCTGCTGGCCCGGATGATCTGGGGTGTGCGGGACGTGCCTCTCACTGTCCCCGCTTTCCAGGACATCTCCATTCCCCTGCTCAGCGATATTCCGGTTCTCGGCCCTGTCTTCTTCCGGCACAGCCTGCTGGTCTACGTGTCCTATCTGATGGTTCTCGTCGCCTCGTTTGTCCTCTACAAGACCACCTGGGGCCTGAAAATCCGGGCCATCGGCGAGTATCCCAAGGCCGCGGACACCATGGGCATCCACGTCATCGCCTGGAAGTACGGCATGTCCGTCTTTGGCAACGTGTGCGCCTGCGTCTCCGGCGTCATCCTGTCCATCTGCTTCATGAACTGCTTTGTGGACAACATCTCCGCCGGCCGGGGTTATATGGCGGTGGCCTGCGTCATTCTGGGCCAGTGGAGTCCCGTGGGCGCTCTGCTGGGCGGTCTTATCTTCGGCGCCGGCAACGCCCTGCAAATGCGCCTGCAAATCTACAACGTCCCCATCCCCACCAGCATCCTCCTGGTCATCCCCATGGTGCTGGCGCTGGTTATGGTTCTGCTGGTGCGGGGCAAGGCCTCCGCCCGTCCGGCGGCTCTGTCCAAGCCTTACGAAAAATGACCGTTCCCCTCCCCATGTTTTCCCATCACCTCACCATAAAAATTAAGGGGCGTACCGCCGGCCAGCGGTACGCCCCTTAATTTTTATTCTCCAAACAGCGCTGTGGACAGATACCGCTCCCCGGTATCCGGCAGGAGCACCACGATATTTTTCCCCCGGTTCTCCTCCCGTTTTGCAGCCCGCGCTGCCGCCCACAAGGCCGCGCCGGAGGAGATCCCTGCCAGAACCCCCTCTGTCCTGGCCAGCTTTCTCCCCATAGCCAGGGCGTCCTCCCCCTCCACGGTGACAATCTCATCGTAAATTTCAGTATCCAGCACACCGGGAACAAACCCGGCGCCGATCCCCTGGATGGGGTGGCCGCCGGCCCGCCCGCCGCTGAGCACCGGGGAGGCCGCCGGCTCCACCGCCACGATCTTCACCTGGGGGTTCCGGCTCTTGAGGTACCGCCCCACCCCTGTAATCGTGCCCCCAGTACCCACGCCGGCCACAAAGATATCCACCGCCCCGCCGGTGTCCGCCCAGATCTCCGGTCCGGTGGTTTTCTCATGGGCGGCGGCGTTGGCGGGGTTGACGAACTGCCCCGGCACAAAACTGTTGGGAATGGTCCGGGCCAGCTCCTCCGCCTTGGCAATGGCGCCCACCATCCCCTTGGCTCCTTCTGTGAGCACTACCTCCGCGCCATAGGCCCCCATCAGCCTGCGCCGTTCTATGCTCATGGTCTCCGGCATAACGACAATCATCCGGTACCCCCGCACTGCCGCTACACAGGCCAGACCGATCCCCGTGTTCCCTGACGTGGGTTCGATGATCACCGCTCCGGGCTTGAGCAGCCCTCTGGCCTCGGCGTCGTCCACCATAGCCTTCGCCGCCCGGTCCTTCACGCTCCCGGCGGGGTTGAAGCACTCCAGCTTGGCCAGAATATGTCCTGCCAGTCCCTCGCTCCGCTCCAAGCGGGTCAGCTCCAGCAGGGGCGTCCTGCCTATCAGCTCCTCTACAGATGTATAGATCGCGTTCATGCTCTGTGCCTCCCTCCATAATACCAACTATTCAAGTAGGTTTATCTGGAATTATAGACCGCCCTGCGCCCTTTGTCAACCCTTCTTTTCCGTAAATTTCCTGTCTGTTTTTCTATACCTCTTGATTACCCACTAACCATTTTGTATAATGGGTTAGAAGAAAGGGGGGCTTCTCATGCTCGTATCCACAAAAGGCCGCTATGCCCTTCGGGTGATGATCGATCTGGCCCAGCGCCAGGACGGGGACTATATTCCCTTAAAGGAGATCGCCCAGCGGCAGGAGATCTCGGAAAAATATTTAGAGAGCATTATCAAGCTCCTGGTCCGGGCCAGACTGCTCACCGGCCTGCGGGGAAAGGGCGGCGGATACAAGCTCACCCAGTCTCCGGAGCAGTACACCGCGGGCCAGATTTTGCGGCTTACGGAAGAGTCCCTGGCCCCTGTGGCCTGTCTGGAGGAGCAGGCCGCCCCCTGCCCCCGCACCGCCCAGTGCCCCACCCGCGCCCTGTGGGAGGGCCTGGACCGGGTCATCCGGGACTACCTGGATCAAATCACCCTCGCCGATCTGGCCCGCCCAGAGGGCCCCGTCTCACCGCCTGCACCACAGTGAAACCGGCTTGTCCCTAACCGCGACCCCAGCGAAGCGGGTCACGGCTGGAAGCGAAGAAATTCCCTGCACAGCGCAGTTTTCGCCACAGGCGGAAACGCAGCGGTGCAGGGAATTTCTTCGCTGGTACGGGTAGTGGGGGTCGAACCCACACGGATTACTCCACAGGAACCTAAATCCTGCACGTCTGCCAATTCCGCCATACCCGCATTTTAAATTATTTTGATTATACCTCACCTGCCCCCATCTTGTAAATAACCGCAGCGGAATTTCTTATATTTATCAGCCTGCCGCTCTCTGGACGTTCTGGCATGTTTCAAGCAGACTCTAGTTGTTCCTGCGGGTGTTTCGTGGTAGAATGGTGTGGAATCTAATCTGACAAGTAGGAGAGTCTGCTATGCTCTACGTCCTTCTCGCCGGTCTGCTCATCGGGGCGGACCAGCTGGTCAAGTATCTGGTCCGCGCCCACATCCCCCTGGGGGAGTCCGTCCCCTTTCTGCCCCACATTATGAATCTGACCTATTGTCAGAACACCGGAGCGGCGTTCTCCCTGCTCTCCCGGCATACCTGGCTGCTCACTCTGGTCTCCCTGGCGGCCTCTGCCGTCCTCATCTTCCTTGTGGTGAAGGTCTTCCGCCATCCGGCGGCCCGGCTGATGCTGACGGTGGTGCTGGCCGGGGCGGTGGGCAATCTCATCGATCGCGTCCGCTTCCGCTTCGTCACGGATATGTTTCAGACCATCTTTATCCGCTTCGCCGTCTTCAACGTGGCGGACATCTGCGTGGTGCTGGGCGGGATTGCCTTCTGTGTCTACTATTTCTTTTTTCACGACAAGGTGACGGGAAAGGAGTCCGGCCATGACGCCTCTGCATCTGACCGCTGACCGGGCGGGGGAGCGGGCGGACCAGTTCCTCACCCGGTCTCTCCCCCAGCTCACCCGCTCCGCCGCCCAGCGCCTGCTGGAGGAGGGGGCTGTGTCCAAAGAGGGCGCGCCGGTGAAGAAAAACGCAAAGCTCTCCCCTGGGGACGTGCTCACCCTGGTCCTCCCCGACCCCGCCCCGGTGGACCTGGTCCCCCAGGAGATCCCTCTGGACGTGGTGTACGAGGACGGGGACGTCATCGTGGTCAACAAGCCGGCTGGCATGGTGGTCCACCCGGCGGCGGGCCACCCGGACGGCACGCTGGTCAACGCGCTGCTCTATCACTGCGGGGACAGCCTGTCCGGCATCAATGGGGCGCTGCGCCCCGGCATTGTCCACCGCATCGACCGGGACACCTCCGGCCTTATCATCGCCGCCAAAAACGACTTTGCCCACCTGGGCCTTTCCGCCCAGCTTCAGGATCACTCCCTGTGCCGGGTGTACGAGGCGGTGTGCGTCGGCGCCCCCCGGGAGGACTGCGGCACCATCAGCGCTCCCATCGGCCGGCACCACACCGACCGGAAAAAAATGGCGGTGGACCACCTGCGCGGCCGCCCCGCCGTCACCCACTGGACGGTGCTGGAGCGTCTGGACCGCCACGCCCATCTCCAGTGCCGGCTGGAGACCGGCCGCACCCACCAAATCCGGGTCCACATGGCCTCTTTCGGTCACCCCCTTTTGGGGGACGTGGTCTACGGCGCCAAGCGCCCCTATCCCGGCCTGGCCGGTCAGTGTCTCCACGCCCGGCGGCTGGCCTTCCGCCACCCCCGCACCGGGGAGCGGATGGAGCTGTCCTGTCCCCTCCCCCCCTGGTTTCAGGCGGTTCTGGACCGCCTGCACTGACGGCCTGTCCCCCTCCTCCGCCAAATAACATTCGCAAAGCAGGTGAGCAATTTTGGGTAAATTCAGCGGCGTCCTCCTGGTTTCTGACTTTGACGACACCCTCTACGGCTATGATATGACAGTCTCCCAGAAAAATGTGGACGCCATTCAGTCCTTTATCGACCAGGGCGGCTATTTTACGGTGGCCACCGGCCGGGCCCGGCCCGCCTTCGCCCCCTGCGCCAATCTGGCCCCCATCAACGCGCCGGTCATCCTGTCCAACGGGTCCGCCCTCTACGATTTCCGCGCCGGGGAGACCGTCTGCGAAACCTTTCTCCCGGACCGGGTGCTTCAGGATCTCATGGAGCTCACCTTCCTCGTCCCCCAGATCGGGTTTGAGGCGTACCACGGCGACGACATCTACCTCCACAACCCCAACGCAGTCACCCGGGCCCACCTGGACCGCATCGGCTCTGAGGGCGCCCAGCTGGCCATCCGGGACATCCCCCAGCCGCTGTCCAAGGTGCTCATCGAGCACACCCAGCGCGCTGTTTTGGACCAGGCCCGGCAGTATATTCTCTCCCGCTGGGGGGAGCACTATGAGGCCATTTTCTCCAACCAGGTCCTGCTGGAACTCACCCGCAAGGGCAGCAGCAAGGGGGGCATGGTGCTGGAGCTGGCCCGCCGCCTGGGGGTTTCCCGAGAACACATCTACTGCGTGGGGGACAATGAGAACGACATCCCCATGCTGGCTGTCTCTGCCGTCCCCTTCGCCCCGGCCAACAGCGCCCCGGCGGTGAAGGAGTGGGGCGCCGTCATGGTGGGCTCCTGCGACGACAGCTGCATCGCGGAGATCATCCACATTCTGGCCCGCCGCTACGGCCCGGCCGGATCCGAATCATCGGAAAGGAACAAAGTACAATGATAGAAATTAACGGCGAGCAGATCCGCTGCCAATCCGACTACGCCGGCCTGGGCCTCTCAGAGGGGATTCTCCGGGCCATTGACAAAAAGGGCTACACCCAGGCCACCCCCGTCCAGGCGGCGGCCATCCCCTTCTTTATGGAGTGGAAGGACGTCATCGCCAAGGCCCCCACCGGCACCGGCAAGACCTTTGCTTTCGGCATCCCCATGGTGGAGCACATCGATCCCGCCTCCTCCAACGTGCAGTGCCTCATTTTGGCTCCCACCCGGGAGCTGGCCCTCCAGATCCAGGAGGAGCTGCGGGACCTGTGCGCCTTTAAAGAGGGGGTGCGGGTGGTCTGCCTCTACGGGGGACAGCCCATTGACAAGCAGATCACCCAGCTGAAAAAACGGCCCCAGATTGTGGTGGCCACCCCCGGCCGGCTCATGGACCACATGAAGCGGCGCACCGTCCGGCTGGACAAGGTGGCCACCGTAGTGCTGGACGAGGCCGATCGGATGCTGGACATGGGCTTTGTCCGGGACGTCACCCGCATTCTGGACCAGATCAAGCACCGCAAGAATATGGGCATGTTCTCCGCCACCATCTCCCGGGAGGTGATGGACATCTCCTGGGTGTACCAGCGGGACCCGGTGGAGATCACCGTCCGTCCGGTGGAGGAGTCCAAGCCGGACATCCAGCAGTACCGCATCGACCTGGACGGCCGCACCCAGAAGCTGGACACCCTGTGCGCGCTCATCACCCACGGGGAATACGAGCGTGCCATCGCCTTCTGCAACACCAAAAATATGGCCGACCGGCTGGCCGGCCTTATGGCCATGCGGGGCATCTCCTGTCAGGCCATCCACGGCGATATTCAGCAGCGCATCCGGGAAAAGACCCTGGAAAAGTTCAAAAAGGGGGCGGTGCGGGTGCTGGTGGCCACCGACGTGGCCGCCCGGGGCCTGGACATCGACGACGTGGACGCCGTCTTTAACTACGACGTCCCCGACGAGCTGGAGAACTACACCCACCGCATCGGCCGCACCGGCCGGGCCAAGCGCCACGGCGTGGCTTACACCTTCGTGGCCAACATCACCGAGGGCATCCGCATGGATGACATCATCCGCAACACCAAGGCGGACATCCAGTGCCTGAAATACGACGCCGGCGGCTGCCTTCTCCCCATTGAGGAGATCCAGTAATTTCCTCCAAAGCCTGCCTTCGCCGTCCATGGACAGCCGGCCTGTGCACGTCCAAATGCGCACAGGCCGGTATTTTTTGTTTGTATCTGAAGGCCGGTTCCAGATTTATGAGACGGCGTGGAAAAAGTCCAAACATCTCTTTACACCCATGCCGTCTTTGTGATAGAATACATCTGTGTTTAGAATTGAGAGTTTACTTATGGCACCCAGCGGACAGGAGGCAAAAGATGCGGTTGAGTCAGGTAAAAGAGATCCTAAACGCTGCGGTTCTCTGTGGGTCGTCCCGGCTGGAGGAGGAGGTCACCTCCTGCTGCGGCAGCGATTTTCTCAGCGATGTGCTGGCCTATGTCCACGATCAAAATCTCCTGCTCACCGGGATGGTTAATTCCCAGGTGATCCGCACCGCGGAGATGACCGACATCAAGTGCGTGGTTTTTGTCCGGGGCAAGCAGCCCGGGGAGGACATTGTCCGCCTGGCGCAGGAGCGGGACATCGTGGTCATGACATCGGGCGAGCAGATGTACACCGCCTGCGGACTTTTGTACAGCAATGGACTAAGGGGGAATTGACAAATGGAACCTGTAAAAATGGTATACCCGGTAGAGGGCGGGGACTTTATCGAGGCCGGCGAGGCCTCCAGCAAGATGAAAATGGCCCTGAAAAAGCTGGGCCTGCCCTCGGATGTGATCCGCAAGGCGGCCATCTGCATGTACGAGGGGGAGATCAACATGGTCATCCACGCCAACGGCGGACAGGCAGAGGTTACGGTGACCATGGATCAGATTGTCCTGCGCATGGTAGACCAGGGTCCCGGCATTCCCGACGTGCCCAAGGCCATGGAGGAGGGCTATTCCACCGCCGGCCCCGAGATCCGAAGCCTGGGCTTCGGCGCCGGCATGGGCCTGCCCAACATGAAGCGTTATTCCGACGAGATGACCATTGAGACCGAGGTGGGAAAGGGTACCACGGTGACTATGATGCTGAAAATCGGATAACCGCCCCCCTCTTCTGGAGATGATGCCGATATGAAACACGCTGTTGTCATAGACGGAAACCGGTGCCGCGGCTGCACAACCTGCATCAAAAACTGTCCCACGGAGGCCATCCGGGTCCGCCGGGGCAAGGCCACCATTCTGCCCGACCGCTGCGTTGACTGCGGCCGCTGCATCCAGTTTTGTCCCCACCGGGCCATTAAGTCCGTCAGCGACAGCCTGGACGGGCTGGAGCGCTTTCGCTTCTGCGTGGCGGTGCCGGAGCCCGCGCTTTACGGACAGTTTCACCATATGTGGGACATTGATCTGGTGCTCAATGGTCTGCTTCAGGTGGGTTTTCACAAGGTATATGAGGCGTCCAAGGCGTCAGAGCTTCTGTCCGAGTTCACGTTCAGCGGGGAGCACAGGAACTCGGAGCGTCCTTCGCCTCTGATCTCCTCTCACTGCCCTACCATTCTGCGCCTGATCCGCATCCGCTTTCCCCGGCTGATTGAGCATATCGACCCCCTCATTCTCCCCATGGAGCTGGCCGCCATCCAGGCCCGGCGGGAGGCGGCGGCGGAGACCGGCCTGCCTCCGGAGGACATCGGTGTATTTGCCATTGTGCCCTGTCCCGCCAAGGTCACCGCCGTCCACAAGCCCGAGGGGCTGGAGCAGCCTGTTTTGGACGGCGCCTTTGCCATTCGGGACATTTATCTCCGCCTGCTCCATCCCATGAAGGAGCTTGGTGCGCTTACGCCCATGCGCTCCGCCGGGGCCACCGGCATCGGCGTGGCGGTGGCCAGCGGGGAGAGCCACGCCCGGGGCTCCACCCGCTTTCTGGCGGTGGACGGCATTGACAACGCCATCCAGATGCTGGAGCAGATTGAGGACGGCCGCCAGCCAGAGGTGGATTTTATCGAGCTGTCCGCCTGTACCCAAGGGTGCGTGGGCGGCTGTCTCAACGTGGAGAATCCCTACTCCGCCCGGATGCGCATCCGCCGCATGATGAAGACTCTGCCCCCGACCCAGCATACCGCGCCGGTCACTCCGGAGGAACAGGAGGCTTTGAAATTTAACCGCATTCTCCAGTACAGCCCCGCTTTCCAGCTGGATGAGGACCGGAGCCAGGCCATGTCCAAGCACCTGCGGATCGAGGCGTTTGAGAGCCGCCTCCCCGGCCTGCACTGCGGCTCCTGCGGCGCGCCCAACTGCCATGCCTTTGCGGAGGACGTGGTGCTGGGCTTCGCCTCCCCCGACGACTGCATCTTTAAGGTGCGGGAGCGAATGCGCAACGTGGCCGGCCCGGGCGGACCCGACGCTTATCTCCCGCCCCCCTTCCGCCAGAAAAAACAGGCCGACTGACCGAACAAAAAGCGAGGAACGGAATTTAATCCGTTCCTCGCTTTTTTTGGTGCCGGCCATCTCCTACTCTGCATAGAGCAGGTCAATCAGGGTACACGTCATCATTTTCGACGGCAGCAGGTAGGCCATCTCCTCGTCCTCAATGCGGAAGCGCTCCGAGTGCAGGGCGCCGGAGAAGCCGCCCACCACAATCTGCGATGTGGGCACCTGCTTTGACACATCCCCCAGGTCGTTGCTGTAGTACCCATGGGGACGGACAGGCACCGCCGTGCCGGTGATAGCCTGGCAGTTGTCCATGTACACGCGGCTGAGCGCTTCATCCGCGATAAAGGACTGATAGCCGGGGATTTTTTCACAGTCCACCTGGCACCCAATGCTCCCCGCGGCTCCCTGGACGGCGCGGCACACCTTGCCGTCAATCTCCTCCAGAATGGCGGGCGTCTTGCTTTTGGTCGTCACCCGCAGCCTGACATAGTCGGGGATGGCGCCGGGCGCCTGTACAATCTCGTCCATGGCGGTGAGAATAATGGAGTAGTCGTCCAGGGCCAACGACTCCCGCACGCACTGCAACGCATGCAGGGCCAGCACGGCCCCGTTGAGGGCGTTGATCCCCTTGCTGGGGTCCATGGTGGGGTGGGCGGTGCGGCCGCGGATATCAAAGACCCAGCGGTTGTACCCGTCGCACCCCGCGGAGAGAAGGGCGGGCTGAGTCACCTTGCTGTCATTGATCAGCGCGTGGGTGCTGAGCAGGCCCTCCACCCCCGCAAAGCATCCCCGGGCGAGCATCTCCTGCTTACCGCTGGCGCTGTGAAAGCCCTCCTCCCGGCACAGGGTGTCATAGAGCTCCTTGGGAACGGACCCTTCCTCCGCCGGACAGCCGAAGAAAGACACCGTCCCTGCCAGGAACTGGGCCACTCCGCTCTCCTTCAGCGCCCTTGCCACCCCCGCCAGGGCGGTGGTCTGGATGTGGTGGCCGCACACATGGGCGGCGCCGGTGGCAGTGTCCGCGTCGGGGTGATTGGGCAGATAGAGGGCGTCCAGCTCCGCAATGACCCCAAAGTTCCGCCCTGGCCTGCCCAGGGGCAGCCTGGCCGTGACGCCGGTGTGGGCCGTCCGCGTCACCTCCGCCAGCCCCAGGGCGCTGAATTCGTCCAGCAGCCTCTGGGCGGTATATGTCTCCCGAAAGGCCAGCTCGGGATGGCGGTAAAAATCCCGGCCCAGGTCCAGATATGCCTGGCGGTGTTTTTGGATATAATCCAGCGCCGCCGCCTTTAACTGCGCTTTGTCAGGCGATTTCATCGCTTCTTACTCCTCTTCCTCTACCGCCTCGATCCGGAAGTTGACCGTAACTACGGGATCCGGGCAGGCCACCAAAGTGCAGCCCTCCTTGGCATCCCAGGGATGCCGCCCCCCCAGCTCCAGCACCCGCAGGGCGGGCCACAGGCTGTGGAACGCGGCGGCGCAGAAATTCTGGGGGCAGCGCTCAAAGTCAAACTCAAAAACCTGTCCCTCCTGGTGGCAGCGGCAGGTGTGCCCGTTTTCCGGGTGGGGCCGGCAGTGATCAACGACAATGCGGACCTTCTTCGGCTTCTGATAGCTGTGGTTATCCATACTCAATGACCTCCTAATTTTGTCGGGTTGTCTTCTCTTTACTTGGGGGAAAAGACGCCCTAAGACGGCGCTTTTTCCTTTTTCAAACGTGGCCTAGGTCAAGCCCAGCTGTCTCCTGGCCTGGGCCATCTGCTCCTGGGACGCAAAGCCCGCGCAGTTGGCCGCGCTCACCTGCCCTTCCAGGCAGGCCAGTCCCGCCTGGACAATCTTTGCCGCCCAGGCCACTTTTCTCCCCAGGGCCTCCAGCTCCAGAGTCCCCGTGGGGTCGTCAAACGCTCTCTCGTTTTGGGACCAGACTGCGGCGCCGTTGTAGAAATACACACCGCCGCCCACGACATTGGTCCCCGTACTCTGCAGCGCGGCGTTCATCGCCGCCAGGGCCGTGTCCTGTCCGCCGTTGCGCCGTCCCCCCACGGCGATGCAGCCCCCCATACGCATTCCCGCCATTCCCCGGGGGCTCCGGCTGCCCCCGGCGGGGCGCATCCGGTTGAGGAAGTTCATCAGCAGCCCCGTGGGATTCATGGAGTAGACCGGGGACGCCAGGAGGATCCCATCGCAGCCCAGGTACAAGGGGAAAAACTCCGCCGCGAAATCATCCTGAAATACAGGGCAGTGGTCCAGTCCCCGGGTCCGGCAGGCGTTGCACCCGGTGCAGCAGCGGATCTCCTTCCCGGCCAAATCAATCTGGACGGTCTCCACCCCTGGGACCTGGGCCGCGGCTTCCAGACTGATCCCCAGCGCCTTGGCCGCCGCCCCCCGGCGTGGGCTTCCGTTTACCCCCAAAATAAGGGGTTTTCTGTGCTCCATCCCCGCCCCTCCGTTACCTTGACATGATGCCGGAGGCGGCCCGCACCTTTTCCGCGCAGCGGATGAGCTGCTCGATGACCTTCCCCTCGTCCAGGCAGGGGAAGGCTCCGTCCTCCAGCACTACCTTTCCGTTGACTACCACAGTGTGTACGTTGCTCTCTCCGCTGCAATACACCAGACTGGCCACGGGGTCCGCCACAGGGGCGGATTTCAGCACCGCCGGGTTATACAGGAAGAAGTCCGCCCGCTTTCCCGGCGCGATAATCCCCAGATCCGCCCGGTTCAGGGCCTGGGCGCCGCCCAGGGTGGCCAGCTCCAGCGTCTGGGCCGCGGTGAGGGCCTGGGCGTCCAGAGCGGACACTTTTTGCAGCAGGCAGGCCATTTTCAAGGTCTCCAGCATATCCTGCCCGTCATTGCTGCCGGAGCCGTCAATGCCCAGGCTGACGCAAATGCCCTCCTCCAGGAACCGGCGCACCGGGGACACCCCCGAGGCCAGAAGCATATTGGATACGGGATTGTGGGACACCTTCACCTCGTGGCGGCGGAACACCGCAAAATCAGGCTCCGCCATTTTGACGCAGTGGGCCAGGATACAGCGCGGCCCGAAGAACGCCTCTTTGTCCAGATACTCCACGCTGGTCATGCCAGTCTTGGCGGTGATGTACGCGTCGTCGTCCACCGTCTCCACCAGATGCTGGGTGTAGGGAATGGACAGCTCCTCCGCACACAGCCGGATCTCCCGGAAAAATCCCGGGCTGAAGTAGGGGTCGTCGAACAAGCCGGGCATTCCCGGCGCAATCAGGGCCACGTCCAGCATGGCCGGATCCTCCATGGCCCGGTGAATGCGGTCCACGGCGGCAAAGTAGTCCTGGGTGCTCTCCTTGGGCACCTTGGACAGGCCCAGGTAGTCGCCGGTGTGGCGGATGCGCCCCACATAGCCCCGGATGCCGCAGTCCCGGAAGGCCTGACACACCGCGTCGAACTGTCCCGCATGGGAGTGGCAGTACTGGAAATCCAGCATGGTGGTCACGCCGCTGCGCAGGTTCTCCATGCAGCCCGCCAGGGCCGCGTAGTAGAGGGCTTCCTCGTCCATATAGGGGGTCATCTGCCGGATGGTGCCCTCCAGCCACTGCCACAGGGGGCGCTCCTTGCCCAGCCCCTTGGTGAGCACCTGGAAGAGGTGATCGTGGGTATTGATGAAGCCGGGGACGAGATACATTCCTTTGGCGTCCAGCACCTGCGCGGGCGCGTACCGCTCACACAGGGCGCCGCCGCCGATGTCGAGGACCATACCATTATCTATGGCAACCGCGGCGCCGCCGCCGGCCTGCTGCTGCCCTGGTACTATTAACCTGGCGTCCCGCACCAGCATGTCAATCTTCTGCATAATTTCAGTATAGCTCCTTTTTCCATCCGTCCTATGCTGTGTTCCATGCAGCAAGGGCGAGGGGCTATGTCATTGCTCCGTGGGCTCCAATTTTTCCAGAAAGGGGGCGGCATTCCCGTTGGACGGGAACAGCATCTCCTCCGTATAGCTGATGGACTCCATGGAGTCGTTCAGCCGGACGGCCACCAGATAGTTAAGCACATTGTACAGCGCCACCAGCGCTGTGAGGGAGAGCATGGCGCTGTGGGTGGCGTATTGAATCACCTGGTCATAGGGCTTTACAGGGGTCTGCATAAAGGACTCGCTGTCCGTAAACCAGACGGTATAGCATCCCTTGGACTTTGCCAGATCCAGCATATCCGTGCTAAAACCCTTGCCATAGCTGTAGGCGCTTACCCCCAGCACAACGTCCCTCTCTCCCCACCACTTCAGGGCGTCCACCGTGTTGTTGAAGCCGGGGGTGAAGTGAAAGATATTCTCCCGCATTTCCCCCATGAAGATGGAGGCCATCAGATTGCAGGCCGCGCCGGTGCGGGCGGCCACAAAGCCCACCCGGCCGGCGGCTACGATCCGGTCTGCGATCTCCTCCATCTGTCTGAAGTCAACGGCGGCGAAGGTGGTGCGGATGTTCTCCCGGTCCTGATTGATGATATTCCAGCAGTTATCCCGCATCTCCCGCTGCTCGTTGGCCCTCCAGCTGCGCAGGGAGCCGGACATGCTCACCCGCTGCACCACCTCGCCCCGGATGGCGTTTTGCAGATCCTTATAGGAGTCAAACCCGATAGACTTTACAAACTTTACAATCTGGGCGTTGCTCACCCCCACGCTCTTCGCCAGCTGAGAGGCCGTACAGTATGCCGCGATATCAGGATTGGAGTTGATGTAGTCGGCTACCAGCCGTTTGCCAGGGCTGAGAGAGGGATACACCTCTTTGAGTCGTTCCGAAATCGTCATTGCCGCAAGGCCCCCTTATTTAATACGGCTTCCCAGACCAGCCGGCGGAAGGATCCCCCTGCCGGCATGAGTAAAATATATTTTACGCTTATATTATAGAGTGTAAAAATTTTTCTGTCAATGGCTTTTTGGATTTTGATTTTTACGCCTGTCAGTAGAGAAATCGTCCATTATATCTCTAATATCCGGATAAATTTCAACTTTTTTGTGACAATCGACCAATTCAGTTCAGACTTGACAGTAAAAATATTTTTATGTATACTATGCTCGAGTAAAAAATTATTTACATCCTGACCTTGGTTCCATGCAGCGCGCCCTGGCACCCCAGGGCGGGGGCACTCATTGATACAATCCAGAAATTGGAGGAGGTGCGCCGGAGCAACTTATGATATGATAGCCATAAACAACAGGAAGAGAATGTGTCACTTGCACAGAAAACAGAAAGACGAGGTGTAAACATGAAGAAGAGACCATTTCGCGTTCGCGTGAGCTGCCTGCTGCTGGCCGTGGGCTTCACCCTTGGCCTTTCGGCCTGCGGCCCAAAGCAGTCGGCCGGCCCCTCTGAGTCCAACGGTCCAACCGGCGGCGGCGCCGTGAAGGACACGGTAGTCATCGCCGCCGGGCGGGAGGCTCCCACCTTTGACACCATGAATCAGAACTGGATGATGACCTGCGTCTCCACCCTGCTCACCCATAACTGTCTGGTCCGGGTGGGGGATGACCTCCAACCCGAGCCCGATCTGGCTGAGAGCTACGAGGCTGTCAGCGACACCGAATGGGTCTTCCACCTGCGCCAGGGGGTAAAATTCCACGACGGCAGCGACATGGACGCCGAGGATGTCAAGGCCACCCTGGAGAAGGCGGCCACCGTGGCCCAGGCCAAGCAGTATGTAGAGAAGATCGCCAGCGTCGAGGTTGTGGACCCCTATACTGTAAAGATCACTACCAACGGCCCCTGCTCCAGCCTGCTCATGGACCTGACCAACCAGCAGGTATCCATTCTGAGCAAGGATGACATTGACGCCGGCGTGGACTTCAACACCCACGTCAACGGCACCGGCCCCTACAAGTTCGTGGGCTATACCCCTGGGGACAAGATCGAGTATGAGGTCAACGAGAACTATTTCAATCCCGACGAGAAGCCCGCCATTGCCCACATGATCTGGCGCATCATCCCCGAGGGCTCCGCCCGCACCATCGCCCTGGAGTCCGGCGCCGTGGACTATCTCTACGACCTGGAGACCGTCGACGTGCCCAAGCTGGAGGCGAATTCTAATGTAGAGGTGCTGCGTCAGGACAGCGCGGGCCTGGTCTACGTCATGATCAACAACGAAAAGCCCCCCTTTGATAATGTGATGTTCCGCCGGGCCATCTCCGCGGCCATCGACCGGGAGAGCATCATCAAGGTCACCATGAACGGCTTTGCCAATCCCGCCATCTCCAACGCTCCTGCGGGGTATACCTGCTCCACCAATGACAACGCGGTGGGCTATGACCTGGACAAGGCCAAGGAATATCTGGCCCAGTCCGGAGTGGATCCCTCCACGGTGGAGATGCCTCTGGTCTACACCAGCGACGCCGACCTGCGCACCGCCACCATCATCCAGGCCAATCTGGGAGAGCTGGGCATCAAAGTCACCCTGGAGTCCATGGACAACGCCACCTGGCTGTCCAGCTACGCCAGCGGGGACTATACCGCCGGCATCATCCAGCTGGCCCAGCGGACCATGGAGCAGTGGGTCACCACCCTTTACCACTCCAAGAACATCGGCGCCACCAACGGCACCCGGCTGAACGACCCTGAGATCGACGCTCTTCTGGACCAGGCGGCGGTCACGCTGGACGACACCCAGCGCCAGGCGCTGATGACTCAGTGTGTGGCCCGCCTCAATGAGCTTTGTCCCACTATCCCCCTGTACAGCGCCATCTATGTGAAAGCGTACAACAGCGGTCTGGGCGGAGCCAACTGCAACGCCACAGGCGCGGCCTACTACCACTGGCTCTTCTGGAAATAAGAGGTTTTCCGCGTAATTGAATCACCCGGCAGGCCGCCTGGGGGCGGAGTAAGGCGTCCCCCAGGCGGCAGAGCCGAAGAAGAGGAAGGGGAAGAGGAATGTTAAAGTACATATTAAAGCGTCTGATCTCTCTTCTGCCAGTCATTATTGGCGCGACGCTCATTGTATATCTCATTCTAAATATGGCCCAGGGGGATCCGGCGCGGATTATTCTAGGAGAGAACGCCACGCCGGAGGCCATCGCCCAGCTCCGGGAGGAGATGGGCCTCAACGACCCCGTTCTGGTCCGGTATGGGCGGTACATGCTCAATCTGGTCCACGGAGACATGGGCACCTCTTACCGCACCAACGCCCCGGTTTCTGACGAGATTTTCGCCCGGCTGCCCTATACGCTCTGGCTGGCGGCCGCGTCAATCATCATCTGCATTTTGCTGGCCCTTCCCCTGGGGACAATCGCGGCCATCAAGCAGAACTCCTTTTTGGACGGCCTGTGCATGGTGCTCTCCCTGCTGGGGGTGTCCATGCCCTCCTTCTGGCTGGGGCTGCTTCTGATTCTGCTGTTCTCCCTGACGCTGGGCTGGCTGCCCCCCTTCGGCGCGGACGAGTGGAAGAGCGTGATTCTGCCTGCCTTCGCCCTGGCCGTGAGCTCAATGGCCTCCGTGGCCCGCACCACCAGGGCCTCTATGCTGGAGGTCATCCGTCAGGACTACATCCGCACCGCCCGCAGCAAGGGCATCTCCCAGGGACGGGTCATCCGGCGGCACGCCCTGCGCAACGCCATGATTCCCACCATGACCTCCATCGGCATCCAGGTGGGCTTCCTGCTGTCCGGCTCGGTGCTGGTGGAGACCGTCTTCTCCTGGCCGGGGATTGGCCGGCTGATGATCACCTCCATCCAGCAGCGGGACATCCCCACGGTGCTGGGCTGTATCATCATTTTCGCCATCTTCTTTTCCATTGTGAATCTCATCGTGGATCTCCTGTACGGCTTTATCGATCCGCGGATGAAATCCCAATACGCGTAAGGGGGGATAGTTATGGCAGTACAAGCGGCGGCAAAGCCAGCATCCCGGGACGCCAGACGGCACAACAGCCAGATGTATGACGCCATGCGCCGGCTGGCCCAGAACAAGACGGCGGTCCTTGGGTTTATCATCATTCTCATCATGATCCTCCTGGCCGTCTTTGCGGATGTGCTGTTCAACTATGAGCAGACGGTCATCAAGCAGAATTACGCCGAGATGTGCCAGGGGCCCTCCCTTGCCTACCCCTTCGGGACGGATGAGCTGGGCCGGGACATTCTGGCCCGTGTGATCCACGGGACCCGTGTCTCCCTGTCCATCGGGTTCGCCGCCACGATTATGGCGTCCTTCCTGGGCGGGGCCATCGGCGCCGTCTCCGGCTTCTACGGCAGGCGGGTGGACATGATTATTTCCCGGGTTATGGATATGCTCATGGCCATCCCGGGGACCTTGCTGGCCATCGCCATTGTGGCGGCGCTGGAAACCTCCATGCGGAATCTTATTCTGGCCCTCACCATTTCCAGCATTCCCAAATTCGCCCGCATCACCAGAGGGGCCGTGATGACGGTGAAAGACTGTGAGCACATCGAGGCCGCCCGGGCCATTGGGGCGAGAAACGGCACCATCATTATCCACCATGTGCTCCCCAACTGCCTGGCCCCCATTCTGGTGGAGCTGACCATCAGCGTCTCCTTCGCCATTCTCACTATTTCGGGCCTGAGCTTTCTGGGGCTGGGGGTACAGGCCCCCCGGCCGGAGTGGGGCGCCATGCTGGCCAGCAGCCGGACCTATATCCGGGACTACAGCTATATGACCTTTTTCCCCGGCCTGGCCATCATGCTGACCATTCTGGCCTTCAATCTTCTGGGAGACGGCCTGCGGGACGCGCTGGATCCCAGACTCAAGTGACAGGAGGGGCGAGATGAGCGATCAGAAGAGACACGGCAGTCTGGCCCTGGACATCCAGGGCCTTGTGGTAGAATTTCACACCCTGGACGGGGTGGTACACGCGGTCAACGGCCTGGACCTGTCCATTGAGCAGGGGACCACCCTGGGCCTGGTGGGGGAGACCGGGGCGGGGAAGACCACAACCGCTCTGTCCGTGCTGCGCCTGCTGGCCCAGCCCGCCGGGCGCATCCGCGCCGGGTCCATCCGGCTGGACGGGGAAGATCTGCTGGCCAAGAGCGAGCAGGAGATGGGGAAAATCAGGGGAAAACAGGTCTCCATGATCTTTCAGGACCCCATGACCTCCCTCAATCCCGTGATGACCGTGGAGCGGCAGATCGCCGAGGTCATCGCCCACCACACCCGCCTGCCGGAGCGGCAGGCGGTGGAGCAGGCCAGACAGATGCTGGAAACCGTCGGCATCCCGGGGGAGCGGGGCTCCGAATACCCCCACCAGTTTTCCGGCGGCATGAAGCAGCGGGTGGTCATCGCCATGGCCCTGGCCTGCTCCCCCCAGCTGCTCATCGCGGACGAGCCAACCACCGCCCTGGATGTGACCATCCAGGCCCAGGTGCTGGAGATGATGAAGCAGCTGCGGCAAACATATCAGATGTCCATGCTGATGATCACCCACGATCTGGGCATCGTGGCGGAGACCTGCGACCGGGTGGCGGTCATCTACGCCGGCCGCATTGTGGAGTATGGCACCCTGGAGGATATCTTTGAGCACACGCTCCACCCCTACACTAGGGGGCTGTTCGACTCCCTGCCCAATCTGGAGGACCGCACCGCCCGGCTCAAGCCCATTCCGGGGCTGATGCCGGACCCGGCCAACCTGCCGGAGGGCTGCGCCTTCTGCACCCGCTGCGCCTACGCCACGGATCAGTGCGCCCAGCACAGGCCGGAGCGCTTCTACCGGACCCAGGAGCACTACGCGGAGTGCCACCGCTGCCGGCAGATCTGCTTTGAGAAGGGGGGAAGCGCCGTATGGGAGTAACATCCACCGCGCCTCTGCTTCAGGTCAATCACCTGAAAAAGTACTTTAAAACGCCCCGGGGCACCCTCCACGCCGTGGACGACGTCACCTTCACCCTGGAGGCGGGGCGGACCTTGGGTGTGGTGGGGGAGTCGGGCTGCGGCAAGTCCACCATGGGCCGGGCCATCCTCCGCCTGCTGGAGCCCACCGGGGGCGAGGTACGCTTCGCGGGCGAGGATGTGAGCAAGCTCAGCCCCGCCCAGATGCGGGCCATGCGCACCAAGATGCAGATGATCTTTCAGGACCCCTTCTCCTCCCTGGATCCCCGCAAGTCGGTGGGCCAGACCATCGCGGAGCCCATCCGCCTGCACAGGCTGATCCGGGGGAAACAGGAACGGCAGGCGCGGGTTTTGGAGCTGATGGAGACCGTGGGCCTGTCCGAGCGGCTGGTAAACGCCTACCCCCACGAGCTGGACGGGGGCCGGCGCCAGCGCATCGGCATCGCCCGGGCCCTGGCCGTCAATCCCAAATTCATTGTATGCGACGAGCCGGTGTCCGCCCTGGACGTGTCCATTCAGGCCCAGATCCTCAACCTGATGAAGGATTTGCAGGAGAAAATCGGCCTGACCTATCTGTTCATCACCCACGACCTGTCTGTGGTCAACCACTTCTCAGACGACATTATGGTGATGTACCTGGGGCGGCTGGTGGAGAAGGCCCCTTCGGAGGACCTCTTCTCCCACCCCACACACCCCTATACAAAGGCGCTTCTCAGCGCCATCCCCATTCCCAAGCTCCACCGCGAGACAAAGCGGATTCTGCTCAAGGGGGAGATCACCTCCCCCATCGATCCGCCCAACGCCTGCCGGTTCGCCAACCGCTGCCCCCACGCCACCGATCAGTGCCGGCAGCAGGAGCCCCCATTGCGAGAGCGCGCCCCCGGCCACTTTGTGGCCTGCTTTAACCAATAAATACCCTCTCTTTGCTGCCGGTCCCCACCTGGACCGGCAGCTTTTTATGCGCTCCGGGAGAAAAAAGAAGCGCACGCAGGTTTTCGCTGCGGTGCGCTCTCGTGTCACATATTACCGGCACAGCCGGCGGAAGGCGGCAGGCTCTCTGGCGGAGAAGGTCCGCACTTCCCCTGTGCGGGGGTCCTCCAGGCGCAGCTCGTGGGCGTGGAGGCACAGCCGGCCCAGGGGGCGGCTCTCCGCGCCGTACTGCCTGTCTCCGGCGATGGGACAGCCTATCTCCGCCAGCTGCACCCGGATCTGGTTCTTCCGCCCGGTCTCCAGGTCAATGTCCAGCAGGGCGTACCCCCCGCCGGCGGCGATTACCTGATACCGGGTCACCGCCTCCCTGGCGTCCCCGCCGGGGCCCCCGGCATAGACCAGGTGGGTTTTGGTCTCCCGCAGATAGGACACCAGCCGGTCCTGGGCTTTGGGCGGGACGCCCTCCACCACCGCCCGGTACCCCCGGCGCAGCACCCGCCGGTCCCACGCCTCCTGAAAGGCCAGCTTTGTCTCCTCGTTCTTGGCAAAGAGCACCACGCCGGAGGTGTCCCGGTCCAGCCGGTGGACCACGAACACCCGCCCGCCCCGCTCCTTTTCCTCCCTGTACGCCCGGAGCATGTGGTAGGCGGTGCGCACCTTCTCCCGCTCATTGGCGATGGTGAGCAGGCCGGCGGGCTTGTCGATGACGATAATGTCCCTGTCCTCATAGAGCACGGGGAAGGGCAGCGCCGGGGCGGGTTTCTCCTGCCGGGGCAGCAGCTCCACCCGGTCCCCCGGGGCCAGAGGACAGTCGTGGCGCTTGCGCGCCCGGCCGTTGACCAAAAACTGCCCCCCGGACAGCATGGATTTTACATTATTCCTGGATTTCCCGGCCACATGGGCCAGAAGAAAGGGGAGCAGCGTGGTCTTCTCCTCTGCAACGCCCACCAGGGCAGGGCGCTTCTCGGCGGTGTCCTGCATAACGGTCTCCTTTATCCCAACTTTTCTTATCGTTATCATACCATACCGCCGGAAAAAGCACAACAACCGCGCGCCCCGGGGAGGCGGGGCGGCCCGGAACAATCCGGCCGCAATGTTTTACGTGCCTTGGAAGTAATCTCTGGTCTCCTCCGCGTTTTTCATCACCTCCCGGCGCAGGGCGTCCAGGCTGGGGAATTTCCGCTCCCCCCGCAGGCGGCGGTAGAACTCCATGCGGATGCTCCGGCCGTAGAGGTCCCCGCGGAAGTCCAGAATAAACCCCTCTGCGTTGACCTCGTCCCCGTCGTCCACGGTGGGGCGGGTGCCCACGTTGGTCACGGCCATACGGCTCTCCCCGTCCTCAAAGCACACCTTGCAGGCATACACTCCGTAGGCGGGGACCAGCACCCCCTTGGGGAAGCGCAGGTTCACCGTGGGGAAGCCCAGGCTGGAGCCCAGGCGCTTGCCGTGGGCCACCGTATTGGTCAGCGTGTGGGGGTGGCCCAAAAACTCCATAGCCCGCTCCATCTCCCCCTGGGCCACCAGCGTGCGGATGTAGGTCGAGGAGACGGTAATCCCGTCCCGCTCCACTCTGGGGATGATGTCGCAGCCGATGCCCAGCGCCCCGCACAGCGCCGACAGCCGCCGGGGATTTCCCTCCCCCTTGTATCCGAAGCGGAAGTCGTGCCCCGCCACCAGATGGGCCGCCCGGTGCTCTTTTACCAGATAATCCGTCACAAAGCTCCGCCAGGGCATCCCCATCATCTGTTTATCAAACCTGGCCACAATTACGTCCTGTATTCCATAGCACCGCCGCATCAGATCCGCCCGATCCTCCGGGGCGCTGAGCAGGGGCTGAGGACTGCGGAGAATCAAACTCTCCGGGTGGACGTCGAAAGTCACTGCCGCGGGGGTGAGGCCGGTGCGCTCCGCCACCTCCGCCACCCGGCGCAGCAGGGCCCCGTGGCCCAGATGGACCCCGTCAAAAAAGCCCAGGGCGATTACATGTTTCGCTGCGTTTTCTCTGTCCACTGGCAATCACACCTCGAAAAAGCTCTTAATGGTATCCATTCTCCCCTGCCTCAGCCGCCCCAGCATGAGGAAGGCGCCGTCCGGCCCGTACACCCGGTAGTCCCCCTCCGCCCCCCGCTGGGGGAAAGAAGCCCCGTTGCGGATGGACTTCACCCGCCGTTCATCCACTGTCACCGCCGGATAGGCGGAGAAATAGGCGTCCACCGGCATAAGGCAGGCCTCCGCCTCCCCCCGCTGCGCCGCCCGGGCCAGCGCCTCCAGGGACAGGGCGTCCCCCGCGGTGAAGCCGCAGGCCATGGTCCTCCGCAGGGCGGACATGGCCCCCCCGCACCCCAGGGCCGCCCCAATGTCGTGGCACAGGGTGCGGATATAGGTCCCCTTGGAGCAGCGCACCCGGAGGATGAAGTCGCCGCCCTCCTGTCCCTCCAGGGTGAGGCTGCGGATGGTCACCGGCCGGGGCTTTCGCTCCACGCTCTCCCCCCGCCGGGCCAGCTCATAGAGCTTCTGGCCCTTGACTTTGATGGCGGAGTACATGGGGGGGACCTGAAAAATCTCCCCCCGGAAGGCGGCCAGCGCGCCCTCCACCTCCGCCGGGGAGAACGCCGCCGGCCGCTCTTCCAGTACCGTTCCGGTGATATCCTGGGTATCCGTGACAACGCCCAGGCGCAAGCCCGCCACATATTCCTTTTCGGACTCGCTGGCGAACTCCACCGCCCGGGTGGCCCGGCCCACGAAGACCGGCAGCACGCCGGTGGCCATGGGGTCCAACGTGCCGGCGTGGCCCACCCGCCGCTCGCCCAGCAGGCGGCGGCACTTCCCCACCACATCGTGGGAGGTCCACCCCTGGGGCTTATCAATCACAACAATTCCGTTGGCCATGCTCCACCTGCCTGACGGCCGCCAAAACGGCCTGTTCCGCCTCTTCCACTGTGCCGGGGACGCTGCATCCGGCGGCGGCGGCGTGTCCGCCCCCGCCCAGTCTGGCGCAGACCGCGCAGGCGTCCAGCCCGCCGCTGGTACGCACGGACACCTTGCAGCCCCCTTCTTCCAGCTCCCGGATGGTGATGCTGGTGTCCACTCCCTCAATCTGCCCCAAAAAGGCGGAGATGTCCTCCATATCCTCCTCGGTGGCCCCCGCCTCGGTCAGCAGGGAGCGTGGGATCAGGGCCACGGCGATCGCGCCTTCGTCATACCGGCGCATTCCCCGGACGATGAGCCCCTCCACCTGGAGGCGGGCCCAGCTCCTGGTGCGGAAGTGCCGCTTGCTCAGGGGGAAAGCGTCCATTCCCGTCTCCAGCAGGGCCGCCGCAGCCCGGTGGGTGGCGGCGGTGGTGTTGCTGTACTGAAAGCTGCCGGTGTCGGTGGCGATGGCCACATAGAGCGGCACGGCCATATCCGCCGTCACCGGCCCCAGGCGGGTCAAAATCTCATACACCAGCTCGCCGCAGGCCCCCCGGCCCGGGTCTACACAGGTGTTTTTCGCGAAAAAGGTCTGGGAGGGGTGGTGGTCAATGGCCAGATCCACCCCCCGGGCCAGCCACTGCTTTCCCGTGTCGGTGAAGAGGCCCTCCGCGGCGATGTCCACGCTGACTACGGTCTCCGGCTGAAACCCTTCCGGGGCGATGCACCCCTCCAGGTAGGGGGTGAACAGGCTGGTCTCCCCGGTGCCGGGGCAGATGTGGGCGGTTTTGCCCAGCCGGCGCAGGCCCCGGCACAGCCCCGCGGCGCAGCCGATGGTGTCCCCGTCCGGCCGCCTGTGGGTGAGAATGAGGAATTGATCCCGCTCTCTCAGCCACTGGGCTGCCTGCCGGCAGGTCATCTCTCTCATTCCTCCTCCTCCCCGTCCAGGACGATGTGGGCGTTGGCCGGGTTGGCTGGCTTGACCACCTCCGGGTCCCGGAGCATCTGTAAAATGTGGGCGCCCTTGTCAATGGAGTCGTCCGCCGCGAACTGAAGCTCCGGGGTGTGCCGCAGGGACAGCGCCCGGCCCAGCTCCCGCCGGAGATAGCCCCCTGCGGATTTCAGGCCCTTTACCACCTCCGCCGCGTCCCCCTTGTCCAGCACGCTGATATAGATCTTGGCGTAGCGGAGATCCGGCGTGGCCTCCACCGCGGTGACGGACACCAGACCATGTACTCTGGGGTCCTTCACCGTGGGCAGCAGCGCCGCCAGCTCCCGCTGTATCTCCTCGTTAATCCGTCCAATCCGGTTGCTTGCCATGGTGGTCCTCCTCTTAAACCGTGATATCAAAGCAGATTTCTTCCGCGTCCAGAAATTGTTTCAGGGCCTGTGTGTCAAAGTCCGCCAGCCTGCCCTGAAACCGGGTCGGGCGCTTTTTGTCTACATCGCCGCTCAGCCAGACGCTCCACAGCTCCAAAACCTCTCCCGAAGAGAAGTTTTCCGTCAGATATGCCCGCAGTTTCACCAGGTCAGTTTCTTCTTTTGCCATTACAAATTCATACCGGAAGGGCTTCATGGGCCAGCCCAGTTCGTCCACCGCGCGGCGGTAGTAGTGCAGCGGCTCCACTTTGAAGCCCTGCCGGAACGTGACGCTGTACCCGCCGCTGTACGAGGTATGTGACTCCTGAAAATTGCACAGGGGCAGTTCCTTGTCCGCTGCCAATACATAGACACGGCTCATTCTCTTCCTCCATAAGCGAACAGAGGCGGGCGAAAACGCCCGCCCCTACGGTAAAATTATACCTCAATCTGCTCCATCATGAAGCACTCGATCACGTCGCCCTGTTTGATGTCGCTGTATTTTTCAATGGTGATGCCGCACTCGTATCCCTGGGCCACTTCCTTCACGTCGTCCTTGAATCGCTTCAGGGAGGCGATGGCCCCCTCGTGGATGACTATGCCGTCCCGCACCAGGCGGACCTGGGCCTTGCGCTCCACCTTGCCGTCGGTGACATAGCAGCCGGCCACAATGCCGGCCCCGGTGATCTTGTAGACCTCCCGAACCTCTACGCTGCCCAGGGCCACTTCCCGGAACTTGGGGGCCAGCATACCCTTCATGGCGGCCTCCACCTCGTTGATGGCGTCGTAGATCACCCGGTACATGCGCATATCCACGCCGCTGCGGGCGGCGGAGTCCTTGGCGTTGGCGTCGGGCCGGACGTTAAAGCCCACAATAATGGCGTTGGAGGTGGAGGCCAGCATCACGTCGCTTTCGTTGATGGCGCCCACGGCGCAGTGGATCACCCGCACCCGGACCTCCTCATTGGAGATCTTCTCCAGGCTGGTTTTCACCGCCTCGGCGGAGCCCTGGACGTCGGCCTTGACAATAATGGCCAGTTCCTTCATTTCGCCCTGTTTAATCTGGCTGAACAGGTCCTCCAAAGACACCTTCTGGCCCACAGGGCTGGCTGCGGCCATTTTCTGCTCGTGCTTGCGCTGCTCCACCAGCTCCCGGGCCATGCGCTCGTCGGCCACGGCGTGGAAGTCGTCGCCGGCGCCGGGCACCTCCCCCATGCCGATGATCTCCACGGGGACGGAGGGGCCGGCCTCGGCCAGCTTCTGCCCCCGGGCGTTGGTCATGGCCCGCACCCGGCCCACCGCCGTGCCGGCGATGATCACGTCCCCCTGTTTCAGGGTGCCGTTCTGCACCAGCAAAGTGGCCACAGGGCCGCGGCCCTTGTCCAGCCGGGCCTCGATGACCGCGCCGTGGGCGGTGCGGTTGGGGTTGGCCTTGAGCTCCTGCATCTCCGCTGTCAGGTTGACCATCTCCAGCAGATGGTTGATCCCCTCGCCGGTCTTGGCGGAGATGGGGCAGATGATGGTCTCGCCGCCCCACTCCTCGGGCACCAGCTCGTACTCGGTGAGCTGCTGCATGATCCGGTCCGGGTTGGCCTCGGGCTTATCCATCTTGTTGATGGCCACAATAATGGGGATCTTGGCGGCCTTGGCGTGGTTGATGGACTCAATGGTCTGGGGCATAATGCCGTCGTCGGCGGCCACCACCAGAATGGCGATGTCGGTGATCATGGCGCCCCTGGCCCGCATGGCGGTAAAGGCCTCATGGCCGGGGGTGTCCAGGAAGGTGATGGTCTGGCTGTTGACGCTGACCTGATAGGCGCCGATGTGCTGGGTGATGCCGCCGGCCTCGCCCGAGGCCACATTGGCTTGGCGGATATAGTCCAGCAGGCTGGTCTTGCCGTGGTCCACGTGGCCCATCACCACCACCACAGGGGCCCGGGCCTGAAGGTCCTCCTCCCTGTCCTCGGCGGTGTCGATAAGCCGCTCCTCAATGGTGACAATGACCTCTTTTTCCACCTTGCAGCCCAGCTCCATGGCGGCCAGGGCGGCGGTGTCATAGTCGATGATATCGCTCAGAGAGGCCATAACCCCCATTTTCATCAGGCACTTGACCACCTCCGCGCCGGTCTTCTTCATGCGGGAGGCCAGTTCGCCCACGCCGATCTCGTCGGGGATAAGCACCTTGAGGGGCGCTTTTTTGGCAATCTCCAGCTGGAGGCGGCGCATCCGGTCCTGCTCCTCCTGGCGGCGCTTGCTGCCCTGGAAGCCGCCTCCCCGGCGCTGGTTGGCGTTGCGGCCCTGGAACTTCTGCTTGCCCGCCTTCATGCGGTCCGCCCGCTCGGGGGCCAGCTGCTCCAGCCGCTCGTCATACTTATCCAGATTTACGTCGCCGCCCTTGCGGGTGTCCACAATCTTTTTCTCCGGCACCCGGCTGGCGGGCCGGGCCTGGCCCTGCGCGGGGGCGGGCTGCTGGGAATGCCCCCCCTTCTGGGGCGCGCTCTGGACTGGCTTTTGTCCCTGCCCCTGGGCCGGGCGCTGAGCCGGCTGCTGGGCCTTCTGTCCGCCCTTCTGCTGGGGCGCGCCCTGACTCTTGCGCTGCTCCGGCTGGGGCGCGGGTTCGGCCTGGGCGGGCTTGGGCTCGTGGTAGACGTCGGCGTAGATGGACTCCACGCTTTCCACCTGGTTGTGCTGGGTCAGATAGTCAAATACGATGGACAGCGACCGATCGTCCAGCACCTGCATATGGTTTTTGGGTGTGGCGGCGTACTCCGTCAGAATATCCGCCACTTCTTTGGAATTTTTGCCAAAGTCTTTGGCCAGCTCGTGTACACGGTATTTATTGTTCAGCAAATAAAGACACCTCCACTGTGGGACTTGCGCCAATGAGAAAATACAGCGTGCCGCTGCACTTTCTGATTGGAACAAGTCCCTGTCTTCTCATCTTTTCAAACGTTCTGTCCTTCCGCATCACCGGGGCTTACGGATGGCGTCCGGTCCCCTTGGGGCCGGTTTTCTTCCCGGTCTGACGCCCCTTGTCGGGGCTGGGGGGCGCCGCCCACGGCTTGCGCGTTCGCTTCTCCGCCGCCCGCTTCTGGGCCTGCCGGGCCTTCTGCCGGGCTCTGGCCCGCTGGGCCCGGCTGTCCAGCTCCTCCGCCAGGGCGGCAAACCGGAGGTCCTCCTCAGCCATGCGTCGGGCGAAGGCGGCCGCCAGGCCGGCGTCGGTCACGGCCATCACAGCGCACACCCCCCGGCCCACGGCGCCCCCCAGCTCCTCCTTGGAGAAGGGGACCGCCATCCAGGGGACCTCCTCCCGCCGGCACAGCGCCTCCCCCCGGCTCAGGGTCTTCTCCGCCCCGTCCCGGGCGGCTACCACCAGCCGGGCGCTGTGCTGGGAGACAGCCTCGTGTATCGCCTCCTCGCCGATGGCCAGCTTTCCCGCCCGGCGGGACAGGCCCAACACATGCAGCGCGCTACTCATGGCCCGCCCCCATCTGCTCCTCCAGCGAGGCGTATACCTCCTCGGGGATCTGGACGGAAAAGGCCCGCTCCAGCCCCTTGGACTTCTTCGCCCGCTTCAGGCACGCCGGATCGGGACACAGGTAGGCCCCCCGCCCCGGCTTCTTCCCCTTAAAGTCCAAAGAGACCTCCCCCTCCGGGGAGCGGACCACCCGGATGAGCTCCCGCTTTGGCTTCATCTCCCGGCATCCCAGGCATTGACGCATGGGGATCTTTTTGGGCATGGCTGCGCCTCCTTTCCTCGCTCCGCCGGTTACGCTTGCGTTTCTTCCGCTTCCGCCCGCTCTTCCAATTCTTCCTGGACTCCGGCTTCCTCCGGCGGCGGAACTTCCTCCTCCGCCCCGCCGTCTATATCAAAAAGTTCCTCCTCTTCCGGCCCCTCTTCCTCTTCCGCCGGGGCGCTGGCCGGCTTGATGTCAATTTTATACCCAGTGAGCTTGGCGGCCAGACGGGCGTTCTGCCCCTCCTTGCCGATGGCCAGGGACAGCTGATCGTCGGGAACCACCACCCGGCAGCTCTTCCCTTCCTCCAGTGTGGTGACGCTGATCACGTCGGCGGGGGAGAGGGCTGCGGCGATATACTGGGCGGGGTCCTCGCTGTATTTGATGATGTCCACCTTTTCGCCGCCCAGCTCTTCTACGACATTATTCACCCGGCGGCCGCCGGGGCCCACGCAGGCGCCGATGGCGTCCACCTCCGCCTCGGCGGACCACACCGCCAGCTTGGTGCGGCTGCCCGCCTCCCGGGCGATGGACTTGACCTCCACCGTACCCTCGTAGATCTCCGGCACCTCCAGCTCGAACAGGCGCTTCACCAGGCCCGGGTGGGTGCGGGAGAGGAGGACCTGGGGTCCCTTAGTGGACCGGCGGACCTCCACCACGTACACCTTCAGGCGCATTCCCTCGGCAATGGACTCCCCCCGGACCTGCTCCCCGGCGGCCAGATAGGCCTCGGTGCTCTCCCCGCCGGAGCCGATGCGCAGGGACGCCGCCCCCGACCGGGGATCCACCCGGGTCACCACGCCGGTAAGAATCTCATGCTCCTTGGAGTTGAACTCGTCATAAATCATCCCCCGCTCTGCCTCCCGCATTCCCTGGATGATCACCTGTCGGGCGGTCTGGGCGGCGATGCGCCCAAAGTTGCGGGGCTTAATCTCAATGCGCAGCACGTCCCCCAGCTGGGCCCGGGGCAGGGCGGCCCGGGCCTCCTCCAGGCTCATCTCCGTACAGGGGTTGTCAACGGTCTCCACCACGTCCTTCTTCACGAACATGCGCACCGTGCCCAGCTCCTCATTGGCCTCCACGGTGACGTTATCCCCCACCCCCTCGTGGTCCCGCTTATAGGCGGACACCAGCGCCTGGGTGATCTTCTCTATCATATAGGACTTGGGAATGCCCTTCTGCTGCTCAATCATCTCGATGGCGGCAAAAAACTCCGCCCCGTCCAGCTCGTTGCTCTTCTGCGCTTTTGCATTCTTTCTTCCGGCCATTGTCACAAAACTCCTTTAAAACCGAACGTACAGGCGAACCTGGGCCACATCCTTTTTCTCAAACGTCACGCTGCCCTCCGGGGTGTCCAGGGTCACATTGCCCCCCTCATAGCCTTGCAGCGCGCCTACGAACTCCTTCCTGCCCTCTCTGGCCCGGTAAAGGCGCACCTCCACCTCGCTGCCCATAAACCGGGCAAAATGCTCCGGCTTTTTCAGCGCCCGGTCCAGCCCGGCGGAGGAGACCTCCAGGGTGTAGCTGCCCTCAATGGGGTCGGCCTCGTCCAGCGTGTCGGACAGGGGGCGGGATACCGCCTCGCAGTCGTCGATGGACACGCCCCCCTCCTTGTCGATATACACCCGCAAAAACCAGGTTCCGGCCTCCTTGACATACTCCACGTCCCAGAGGGTACAGCCCTGTTCCGCCGCGATGGGCGCCGCCAGGCCGGCCACAAGCTCCGTCACTTTCGCCATAGTTTCTTCTCCGTTTCCTGATAATCCAAAAATTTACATGCCTGGTTTTTTCAAAAATGAAGAGCGGGGCGAACCCCACTCTCATCATCTACCTTACATCTAACATAAGGATTATAGCACACAACCCATACAGGTGCAAGTGCTTTCCCTCTATTTTACACCCCTGTCCTGCAAAAATTATATGGTTTTCCGGCATGTGCGCAGCCGCGGGGGAACGGGTTCCATGATTTGTAACTCTTTCTTTGTTGACATAACCGTGAAGTTTGATAGAATAGAAGACGCTTTACTCTGCTAAACTGCCGGGGGACGCCCCGTTTCATCTACATTTTTAAGGAGACAACAAGCCATGAGCGAACTGAATCTGGCCTCGGATGTCATCAACGAGGTGCGCAAGGCCGTGGTGGGCAAGGACCAGATCCTGGCCAAGGTCCTGCTGGCCATTCTGGCCCGGGGCCACATTTTGCTGGAGGACATCCCCGGCGTGGGCAAGACCACCCTGGCCCTGGCCTTTTCCAAGGCCCTCTCCCTGCGCTGCCGCCGGGTGCAGTTCACCCCGGACGTAATGCCCTCGGACATCACCGGCTTTTCCATGTTCAACAAGGCCACCGGGCAGATGGAGTACCAGGAGGGGGCGGTGCTGTGCAACCTCTTTCTGGCGGACGAGCTCAACCGGGCCACCAGCCGCACCCAGTCCGCCCTGCTGGAGGCCATGGAGGAGGGGCAGGTCACAGTGGACGGCGTGGCCCATCCGGTGCCCCAGCCCTTTCTGGTGCTGGCCACCCAGAACCCCGCCGGGGCCTCCGGCACCCAGCTCCTCCCCGACTCCCAGCTGGACCGGTTCATGATCAAGGTCTCCCTGGGCTACCCCGCCCACGCCGACGAGGTGGAGCTGCTGCGCCGCAAGCAGGGGGGCAGCCCCCTGGACCAGGTGAACCGGGTGCTTGGCCTGAAGGACCTGGAGTCCATCCGGCTCCAGGTAGACCGGGTGTACGTCAGCGACCCGGTATGCGACTACATTGTCCGCCTGATGACCGCTACCCGCACCCATCCCATGATCGCCCAGGGGGGCAGTCCCCGGGCCACCCTGGCCGTCACCGCTATGGCCAAGGCCGCCGCCTGCGTCCGTGGGCGGGACTACGTCACCCCGGAGGACGTCCATCTGGTCTTCCAGGACACGGTGGCCCACCGTCTGATTCTCTCCCCCCGGTACGCCGAGACCCAGAGCGCCGGCCCCCTGGAGGAGATTCTCCGGGGCATCCAGCCCCCCGCCGTCAAGTGAGGGGCCTATGCTGCGCCGACGACTGCTTTACGGGGCGGCCCTGCTGGCCGCGGGCCTCTTTTTTCTCTTTTTCTCCGGGTATTTTGCCCTGTTCCTCCTCATCACCCTGCTGGCCCTGCCGCTGATCTCCCTGGCCCTCAGCCTGCCGGGGGCGCTGGGGAGCACGTTGTCCCTCTCCCTCCAGCCGGAGCGGGCGGTGCGGGGGGAGGAGGGCCGGCTCCTCCTGTCTCTGACCTTCCGCTCCCCCTTTCCCCTCTCCCGGTTCTCCGCCGCCCTTCTGCTGGAGCACAGCTTTTCCGGCCTCACCCGGCGGCAGGCCCTCCGGCTGTGCCCCCCCGCCGGGGGCTGCGCCCTGGAGCAGGAGATGGACACCAGCCGCTGCGGCCGGTGGACGGTACGCTGTGTCAAACCCCGGGTGTGCGATCTGCTGGGGCTGTTTTCCCTGCCGGTGAAGGCCCCGCCGGAGGGGACGCTCTTCGTTCTCCCCGTCCCCATGGAGGCGGGGCCCGCCCCGGCGCTCACCGGCGCCCGGGGCAGGGATCTGGGCTTAAAACCCCGGCCTGGGGGCGGGCCGGGGGAGGACTATGAGCTGCGTCCCTACCGACCCGGCGACCCCATGCGCGCTGTCCACTGGAAGCTCTCCTCCAAGCTGGACGATCTGGTGGTGCGGGAGACCATGGAGCCCCGGCGGGCTGCTCTGCTGCTCACCTTTGACCACTTCGGCCCGCCGGAGGAGGTGGACGGAGTGCTGGACCGGCTGTGCGCCCTGTCCCGGCGGCTGCTGGAGGGCAATCTGCCCCACTTTATCCAGTGGGTCCACCCCGTCACCGGCCAGCTGGAGCACTGGGATATCACGGATGAGGGAAGTCTTTCCCCCTGCCTGCTCCACATTCTCTCCCAGCCCGCCCCCTTAACGGGCAAATCTATCCTGGATGTTCCTCTGTCCATCCCCGGCGGGGACGGGCCTCCCCGCCGCCTTCACATCACCTGCGCCCTCTGGCGGGAAGGGGGGACGGCATGAAGCCCAAAAAGCACGCCCTCTTGACCTTCTGCGCCAACGCCCTCCTCCTGCCCGCCCTGCTGTGGAGCGCGGTGCTGTGCTTCTCCACCGCCTTTGCCCTGGATGTGGACTACACCGTCCTCTCCGCCGGACTGGCGGTGCTGGGCCTCGCCTCCGCCCTTCTCTTCTCGCTGCCCTGGAAACTCCGCCTCCCCCTCGCCGGGGCGGCGCTGCTGGCCCTGGGCCGGGGGGCATGGCTCCTTCAGGACACCCTCTTTGCCGGACAGGCCAACATCCAGTGCGCGGTGGTCAACGTCTACGCCAACGCCTTCCCCTTTATCCAGCGGATCTACCCCATCCCCCAGCTCACGGCGGCGGAGTGGACCCGGGCCGTCACCCTGACGGTGCTGGCGGTCTCCGCCCTGCTGGCCCTCTTTCTCGGCCTGATGCTGGTGACGCTGCACAGCTTCTGGGGTACGCTGATCCTCACCGGGGCCCTGGTGGTCCCCGCCCTCTTCGTCACCATGACCCCCTGCCATCTGCCCTTGATGGTGCTGCTGGGCGGTCTGTGCGTTCTCCTTCTCTCCTCCCTCACCCGGCGGCACGACCCGGCGGGCAGCGCCCGGCTCACGCTGGCAGCCATCCCCTGTGTGGCCGGACTGCTGGCGCTGCTCACCGCCCTTCTTCCCTGGCGGGACTACCGGCAGCCCCAGTGGGCGGTGGAGGCCCGGCAGGAGCTGGTGGCCGGCGTCAGCCGGGTAACCTCCCGGCTGGACCTCTCCGGCCTGCTCCCCGGCCCCTTCGGCTCCGGGGGCTTCACCGCCGCCGGCTCCACCTCCCACATCAGCCTCTCCATGGGAGGGCAGCACTACGACGGCCACACCGTCCTGCGGGTGACTACCGACTATGTGGGCAAGCTCTACCTCCGGGGCCACAGCGCCGCCGTCTATGAGAACAACGCCTGGTGCCCCTTGGACGCCCGGGCCTATGACGGACTTTTGGAGGACGGCTCCTTCCTGAATGCGGATCTGAACCCCATCAACCTCCCCGCCGCGGCCCTGTCGGGACAGCCCTACTATGCGGTGGAGGTCGAGAATGTCTCCGCCCCCGGCGGGTGCGTCTACTTCCCCTACAATCTGCTCAGCTCCCCCAGCGAACTGCGGGGAGCCGCTTTCCTGGACGACTCCGCCGTGGCCCAGGGCCGCTTCGTCACCAAGCACACCGTCTACTTCCGCCCCAACGGCGGGGATCTGGGGGACCGTCTGTTCCGGAATAACCCCTCCGCCTTCCTCGCCGCCTATAACTATGAGCGCTTTGTCTATGACAATTACCAGCAGCTTCCTCAGGGGTACGACGATCTGCTGCGGCCCCACGTTCAAGCCGTTTTGAAGCTTTATTACTCTATCTCCCGGTTTCAGAATCAGCCGGACACAGCGCCCCAATCTGCACGCGGCTTTCTGGACACGCTGGACGCTGTCGTCCCAAAAACAGAGGCCGGCGATTTTTCCGCGTACCCCATTGAGATGGCCCTCACTGTGGCGGAGTACCTGGACCGGCTGGCGGTCTACGATCTGGATACCCCCGCCGTCCCCGCCGGGGAAGATTTCGCGCTCTACTTCCTCAACGACAGCCACCGGGGGTACTGTATGCACTTCGCCTCGGCGGCGGTGCTGCTGCTGCGGGCCATGGATGTCCCCGCCCGGTACGTCAGCGGCTATGTCACCCGCACCGTGGTGCCCGGGACCATCAACGTGGCGGACTACACCGCCCACGCCTGGGTGGAGGTTTATGTGGAAAACTACGGCTGGTACCCTGTGGACGTGACCCCTGGCTATCAGGGGGCCTCTCTGCCCTGGGTGGAGGAGTCCGCCCAGCCCGCGCCCACCCCTACACCGACTCCGACCCCCTCCGCGGCGCCTACGCCCTCCGCCCCCCAGCCCTCCGGCGCGCCTGCGCTCCCCCCCACCCCAACGCCCTCCGGCGGGGCCAGGCCGAATTCCGGGCCGGACCTCAAACGGCTCCTTCTCCCCGCCGGGATTGCGGGATTCGCCTTTTTGCTGGTGTTCATCCGCTATCTGGCCGGCACCCTGCGCCGGCGCCGCTTCCGGCAGGAGAATCCCAACCGGGCCGCGGTGGCCCTGTACCGCTACGCCCTGCGCCTTGTCCGCCACGGGGGGACCATGCCCCCACAGACCGAGGCTCTGGCCCAAAAAGCGGCCTTCAGTCAGAACGGCCTGTCCCATGAGGAGGCCCGGATTTCCCGCACCGCCGTGGCCGCCGCCGTGGAGGCGCTGGACCGGGCCGCTCCCTGGTGGAAAAAGCTCCTTCTGCGCTGGTTCTGGTTCCTATACTGACCTCTGGGCAGGAAAGAGCCAGTCTGCCGGAACGGACACGGCCTTTCCCACAGACTGAAGCCCCCGGTTGTCAAAAAACCGGGGGCTTCGGCTGTCAAAAAGGCACCTATTCTATTCCACATCCTCGGGCAGAAAGCTGTCGAAGGGCAGCACCTGGGACAGCTCCACCAGTACCTGGGAGAAGCCGCCGGTGGCGTCAAAGCCCATCCGGGGGGTACGCAGGGTATCCAGATCCTCCAGGCCGCCGGGGAGGGAGACCACCGCCCGCAGGCCCCGGTTTTCCCCCCGCTCCAGAATCAGCGCGCCGCCGTGGAGCCTGGCGATTTCCCTGGCAATTTCCAGCCCCAGGCCCAGGCCCTCCCGTTCTTTCAGCAGCGCTTCCAGGGGGAGCTCCGCCCCCTCGCCGCCGGGGAGGACGCCCTTTGGCCCGTCGTCCCACACGGCAATCCGGCCCCGTTTCCCCTCGCCGGTCAGGCGCATTCCCGCCCTTCCCCCGGCCCCCGCCGCCTTCAGGGCATTGGCAATCAAATTGAGCAGCATCCGCCGGAGCAAATCCTCGTCCCCCAGCAGGAGAAGGGGATGCCCCTCTATCTCCCAGTCAAAGCTCACCCCGATATGCTCCGCCAGGGGTTCCACCTGGGCCCCCAGATCCTGGACGATATGGGCAATATCCACCGGGGCGGGGCGGAAGTCCCGGATCTCCCCCTGCGCCGCGAAATCCACCTGCTCCGTCAGCCGGAGCAGCCGGTAAAGGCTTTGATTCAAAATCCCCAGATATTGGCTGTACTTTCGGTCTTCCCGTTCCTGAATGGCCGGTGTCAGCAGCTGCGCCGCGGCCATCAGATTGCCCACCTGTTCCCGCAGCTGTTCTGCCAGCACCGCTCCCCATCTTTTGCTGTTGTTCTCTCTCAAAAGCGGTTCCCTCCCCGCCGTCCCCGCCGTCCGTTTTCAAACAGATTCCGGGACGGTATCTCTATGGTATGCAGGTCGTTAAAGTTCTTAGAACCTGTCCCCCCAATAGGAGGACATACCGGTTCTTATCCCTGCCGGCACGGCAATAGTATAGCAAATACCTTCCGCCGCCACAACCTTAATTACCAGCTTAGAGCAAATTTTACACGCTGTTGTCCAAAGCGCCGCCGCTGATTTATTCAGATTTAACAGTTTTTTTGCATTTATCCCCTTTTCTTTTTTCCCTTCCTGGGATATAATAGGAATGCGCGAAGGTAACTCAAACACACTACTTTGTGAAGGAGAGATTCCCATGAGCATTAAAGTTGGCATCAACGGATTCGGCCGTATCGGCCGCCTCGTTTTCCGCGCCGGTATCGGCCGCTCCGACATCGAGTTTGTCGGCATCAACGACCCCTTTATGACCCCCGACTATATGGCCTATATGCTGCGCTATGACACCATGCACGGCAAGTTTGACGGCACCATCGAGTACGACGACTCCTCCATCACCGTCAACGGCAAGAAAATCAACTTCTTCGCCTGCAAAAATCCCGCCGAGATCCCCTGGGGCCAGGTGGGCGCGGAGTACGTGGTGGAGTCCACCGGCCTGTTCCTGACCAAGGAGAAGGCCCAGGCCCACATCGACGCCGGCGCCAAGAAGGTGGTTATGTCCGCCCCCTCTAAGGACGACACCCCCATGTTCGTCATGGGCGTCAACCAGGACACGTACGACTCCAGCATGACCTTCGTCTCCAACGCCTCCTGCACCACCAACTGCCTGGCGCCCATCGCCAAGGTGCTGCATGACAACTGGGGCATCACCGAGGGTCTGATGACCACCGTCCACTCCACCACCGCCACCCAGAAGACCGTGGACGGCCCCTCCATGAAGGATTGGCGGGGCGGCCGCGCCGCCGCCGGCAACATCATCCCCTCCTCCACCGGCGCCGCCAAGGCCGTGGGCAAGGTCATCCCCTCCCTGAACGGCAAGCTCACCGGTATGTCCATGCGCGTACCCACTCTGGACGTGTCCGTGGTGGATCTGACCGTCAATCTGGCCAAGCCCGCCAAGTACGACGAGATCTGCGCCGCCATGAAGAAGGCCGCCGAGGGCGAGCTGAAGGGCATTCTGGACTACACCGAGGACGCGGTGGTCTCCTCCGACTTCCTGGGCGACACCCACACTTCCATCTTCGACGCCAAGGCCGGCATCGCCCTTACCGATACCTTCGTGAAGGTGGTCTCCTGGTACGACAACGAGATCGGCTACTCCAACAAGGTGCTGGATCTCATCGCCCATATGTACAGCGTGGACCACAAGTAACCTAGGCAGAGGCACTAAAGTGCAAACCTTGTTTTCTTGAGAAAACGCCTCTTTTCAGATATACAAGTCTGAAAAGAGGCGTTTTTCTTGTCAACATAGAAAGGAAATTATATCTATTTCATCTATTTTTAACATTTCTTTTCTATTTCTTCTTCAATCTTTTTAACCAATTCGCTTGGGCGCATATTGAGCGCCAAAGCAATCCTCCATAACGTTTCAAAGTTAGCTTGCTTATTTCCATTTTCAATCATGGTCAAGTGAGTCCGTGCAATTCCAGCAAGTCCACTCAACACATCTTGTGACAGCCTCTTTTCTTTCCGCAAGGTGCGGATTGTCTTTCCAATGGCCGTATTATCAAATTGCACTTTATCATCTCTCCCATCCTATTGTTAAGTGTATGGGAAAAATGAAATTTTTCGTCTATTATCATAGACATTTCGAGTTCTTTATGCTATACTCCTCATGTGTAAGCCTCAAAGCACATCATAAAATTTGTAAAGAAGGTATGAAAATGAAACGCACAATCTCGCTGCTCCTTTTCTTAGCCGTCATGGCCTCACTTGTTCCAACCGCGTTTGCGGCCGGTTTCCATCCACATCCTGGTCATATTGCACCTGACGCCGTTACTGCGTTATCTGTCTCTGCTCTTACATCTACCGCCACACCTGCTTCCACACCCAAGGCTGCCCAAGAGGCTGCACAGGCCTTGTATGAACTAGGTCTTTTCAGTGGTATAGGCAATGACACAGAAGGCAACCCAAATTTTGACCTTAACCGCGCTCCCACACGGCAGGAAGCCGTTATTATGCTTGTGCGTCTATTAGGCAAAGTAGATAACGCAGAAAACGGGACTTGGAACATCCCATTTACTGATGTAGCAAGTTGGGCAAAGCCATATGTTGGATACGCGTATACGAATGGTTTGACCGTTGGCACCTCTGCAACCACTTTTGGTGGAGGACAGACTATTACAGCAACACAGTATCTTACTTTTGTTCTCCGTGCCCTTGGCTATGAAATTGGCGTAGATTTCCAATGGGATAAGGCGTGGGAATTTTCAGACAAAATTGGCTTGACAGATGGGTCGTACAATGCAAATACATCTAATTTTACTCGCGGAGATGTTGCAATTATTTCTTATAAAGCACTTGACATCCGATATAAAGATGGCGGCTCTACGCTGCGGGATGCCTTACCCGCTAAACCCGTAACCCCTACTGCAAACAATATCCCAGAAGCTGAAAAATCACAGTTATTAGATGCCTACGCAGAAAAAATGTATTATGTCGCGATTGGCGCAGCATGTCTGCAAAAGGGTGTGGCTGCCGCAAACCAGCATAACGTATCTGATACTATTTACTGGACGGCGATGACAAGGGCCGCAAGTCAAGGGGAGTGTGCAGCCTTAGAAAAAATGAAGACTCTTTGTGGTGATTATGCAGATACAGCAGAACTTAAAAAATGTGTCGAAGAAGATATTCGACTAAAAAGTATGGGTCCGCAAAATATTACGTCTATGAAAGATGTAAGCGAATATATAAGCATTATTGGAGACAGTAGCTATAGTAAGGCAAATAGAGCCAATGTAGATGCTATGAAAACCCAACTATATAAGTTGTTTTCAGAAAAAGTTGTAACAGATACCGTAAATCAATATTTACAGCAGCGACTGTCGAAATAGTATAGCGGAAAAGGGCTTTGGTTACTCCCGACTCTCCATATCAGCTTCTTTTGCCGCCTATATCCGTTAGTTTTCTTGCAAAATTGAGAGCTGCACTCCCAGGGGAGTGCAGCTTTTTTATTCCTCCAAATCCACCCGCTCCACGGATACGCACCGGCGGGTTTCCGTGTCAATGGCAAAGCACACGCTGTTGAGCTTGCAGGGCCCGGGCGCGGGCTCAAACCGCTGGGGCAGGCCCCCCAGGAACCGGTTCATCGCCTGCTGGGGCCGGATGCCCAGCACGCTTTCTCTGGGACCCACCATCCCAACGTCGGTAAGAAAGCCCAGGCCCTTTGGCAGAATCTGCCCGTCCGCAGTGGGCACGTGAGTGTGGGTGCCCCACACCGCCTGGGCCCGGCCGTCCAAGTACCAGGCCATGGCCCCCTTCTCGCTGGTGGCCTCCGCGTGGAAGTCCACCAGAATAATGTCCGCCTCCCGGCTCTTTAGCCAGCGATCCGCCGTATAGAAGGGATTGTCAAAATTACAGTCCATCTCGCACCGGCCGATGAGGTTCAGCACCCCGACGCGCAGTCCCTGGGGGCCCTCAAACACGCCCCAGCCCCGGCCGGGCACACGGCTGGTATAGTTGGCCGGGCGGAGAATCCTCTGGTGGTCCTCCAGATAATCGGCAATCTGAATCCGGTTCCAGGTGTGGTTGCCCAGGGTGATCACATCCGCCCCGGCGTCGAAAATAGCCTCCGCCTGCCGGGGCAGTATGCCCAGGCCCGAGGCGTTCTCCCCGTTTACTACTGTGAAATGGATATCCTTCCACTTTTTCACGCCCCGCAGGCGCTTTGTCAAAAAGTCCAGCCCGGACTCCCCCACCACGTCGCCTACCGCCAGTACGTTTAAAATCATGCCGTCCCCTCCCCAGCCTCCGGTTTCCTCTATTATATCGGATCAATCCTTAAAGTGCAAATACGCCCCGCCGGTTTTAAAAAGGAGCGCCCCATGGGCGCTCCTTTTTAATTGCCTCTAATTTCTTAGAACCTGTGCCGCCAGAGCCACCCAGCCCTTCTGTTCCCAGCGGTTTATGAGGGCCAAGCCGTTCTTTTCCAGGGCGGCGGCCACCTCATGGGCCCGGGTGTCGATGATGCCTGAGCACAGGAAGACCCCCCCTGGGGCGAGAAAGCGGTGAACCTGTGCCGACAGGGGGATGATCACGTCGGCCACGATGTTGGCCAGCACCACCTGGTACTGCCGCCGTGCCAGTTCCTCCGCCAGGCCCCGGTCAGAGAGCACGTCCCCCGCCAGCACCTGGTAGCGGTCCTTTCCGATGCCGTTCATGGCGGCGTTTTCGTAGGCCACGTCCACAGCCTTGGGGTCGATATCCACAGCCATGGCCTCCGCCGCCCCCAGACACAGGGCGGCGATGGACAGAATACCGCTCCCGCAGCCCAGATCCAGCACCTGACACCCTGGCGTCACATACTGTTCCACGCCCCCCAGGCATAACTGGGTGGAGGCGTGGGACCCGGTGCCGAAGGTAAGGCCGGGGTTGAGGTACACCGCCGTCTTCCCCGCCGGGACGGGGGCGCCCCGCTCCCACTCCGGCACGATGTACAGCCGCCGGCCCACCTCCATGGGTTTGTAGTACTTCTGCCAGCTGTGGGCCCAGTCGTTCTCCCCCAGGGGGGCTGTGGTATAAGGATTTCCAATTCCATCCAGCCATGTTTGCAGCTGCTTCCGACCGTCCGCGTCGTCCGGGACGTAAAACTTAATCCGGCAGACGCCCTTCATCCGCGCCTCCAGCTCCTCGTCCACATAGTCCCAGTACTGGCGGTTCTGTTCCAAAAACTGCCTAAAATCCCCCTCGTCCTCAATCACCAGTCCGGTAACCCCGTTCATGGTCAGCCGGGCGGAGAGGTCGTCCAGCTCCTGAGGCGCGGCCTCCACGGCCACCTCCAGCCACTTGATGTCCTCCATTACCGCTCCGTTCCCACAAAGAAGAGGGCCACGGTGCCTGGGCCGGTGTGGGCGCCGATGACGGGGCCGATGTGGCTGTACACCACGTCCTTTACCCCAAAGCGCTTTTTGGCCTCCTCGCCCACAATCCTGGCGTCCTCCAGGCAGTCGCTGTGGCTGATGAAAATGATCTGGTTCTGGGGATTGGCCACCCGCTTGCCCATCTCCTCCACAATGTGCTTCAGGGAGGCGGTGCGCCCCCGCACCTTGCCCACGTTGATCAGGTGCCCCTCGTTGTCCACGTGGATAATGGGCTTGATGGACAGCATTCCCCCCACGAAGGCGGTGGTGGCGGAGATGCGGCCTCCCCGCTTCAGATGGGCCAGGTCGTCCACCGCCACCCAGTGGCAGAAGTGGAGCTTTTCCGCCTCCGCCCAGTCCCGGACCTCCTCGATGCTCCTGCCGGCCTGGCGCATTTTGGCGGCGTACCACACCAGCAGGCCCTGACCCAGAGAGGCGCACAGGGTATCCACGGCGCAGATCTTCCGCTGCGGGTATTTCTCGCCCAGCTCCGCCGCGGCCATGGCGGCGGAGTTATAGGTGGTAGACAGGCCGGAGGAGAACCCCAGAATCAGCACGTCCCGCCCCGACTGGAGGAAGGGCTCCACCAGCTCGGTATACTGGGAGACGTTGACCGCCGAAGTGGTAGCCATCTTTCCCTCCCGCAGCAGCCGGTAAAAGGTCTCAATAGGCATGGCCCTGCGGTCCGGGTGATCCTCGTAGGTCTGATTTTCAATGGTAAAGGACAGGGGCAGAACTTCTACATCCAGCTCCTCCACCATGGCGGCGGACAGATCGGCGGCGGAATCGGTGACAATGACAAACTCGCTCATTTCCGGTGTAACCCTCCTGTTTGATGGAAATGTGATACTATTTCCCGGCTTTTTCTCTCTTTTTCTCCGGCTTTTCCGGCTGTGGCTCCGTCTTGGCCAGAATATCCAGAATCCGCTGGCAGGCCAGGCGGTCGGCGTAGCTGCGCAAAGCCAGATTCAGCGCCAGACGGGGCAGGTCCTCCACGGCGCACTCCTCCGGCAGGCGCTGGGCCGTCTCGGACAGGGCGCCGTCCAGCTGGGCGCAGAAGTAGGCATATAACTCCTGGGTGGAGCCCTTGCGCTGGTTGCCCATGGCGATAAGCCGGTTGGTCTCCTTCACGGACAGAACCTGCTTGAGCATACAGATGGCGGTGAGGTAGGCCAGGTGTCCCTGGGCGTACCGCTTTCCCTCCGCCCGGGGGAGCAGGCCGTCCTTGATGTAGTTGTTCACCATGGCGGAGGTAAGCACAGGCTCCTCCCCATAGTGGATCAGCTGCCGGGGCAGGTAGGACACCAGCTGGTCCATATACAGCCCGATATCCGGGAATGCCTCCCACTCCGCCGGCCGCTGATGGGTCAGGCGCTGCTTCAGTTCCTCAAATGCCTCCAGTGCTTCCAGCCGCTCCATGGCGCTCTCCCCTTTCCCCGCCCGCAGGCAGATAGATTGTATCACATCACTGACAAAAAAGTAAAGGCTTTCACCGCTGAAAAATCAGTGCTTTGGGTCACATAACAGATTATGCCGTCTGTTTTTCTCCCGGTTTTTCCACCATCAGTCCGGCGCAGGCCAGGAGGATCAGCATGGGCAGGACGGAGTAGTGGTACCGCCCCGCCACCTCCACCAGCATATGGGCCAGGGTCAGGCCCACGGTGTAGATCAAAGGCAGAAACAGCCCCGACCGGTCCCGCCGCCGCCACATTCTCCCCGCGCCCGCCAGGGCCAGCAGGGCGCAGGCGTAGTAAAACCCGTTGCAGGCCAGCCGAAAGTACGCCTTATGGCGTATGGACGAGCAGTAGCCCACGCAGGTGTCGTCTGCCCCCAGAAAGATGCGCAGCTTTTCCCGGAACAGCGGCAAAAAGTCTATCCCCCCGCCGGTAATCCGCTCCACGGCATCGGCCAACATTTTTTGCTGTACTTCCGGGGCCGTAATCCCCGGTTCGCTGTCATATTGGAAGAGATGATCGCTGTCCGCCTGGTTCCACTGTCCCTTCGATCCCACATTGAAACCCACTAAAATATTATACCCCGGCACAGAGGCCGGCGCCTCCCCGATACGCCGCTGCGCCCAGGCGCTGCCCAGCCGGCCGGCGGCGGCGTACACCGCCCCAAGGGCCAGCAGAAAGCACAGCATTTCCCTCCATTTCCGCCGCCAGAGCGGAAGATTCAGGCACACCGCCCACAGCCCCACGGTCAGCAGAACAATCATCCCCACCGGGCGGACCAGGTTGACTCCGGCCAGCAGAAGGCCGCCGGCCGCCCCCAGTCCCCCGAGCCGGGGACAGGTTGGAATTTTTTCAACCGCGCGGACGCTCACCAGCAGCGCCGCCAGAATGCCTGCGGTATATAGGGGCTCGGACAGCACCAAGCTGTTATACATGGTCTGGGAGGGACACAAGGTCCACAGTACCAAAGCGGCGCACCCCGCCTCCAGGCCCAGGAGCTTTTTCCCCAGGAAAAAGAGCAGCACCCCGCTCAGCACGGATAAAACCACGTTCAGCCCCACTGCCGCCCCAATATAGCTGCCCAACAGGCGTACCAGCCAGCTCAGTACCACGGAGTACCCGAAGAGATGGGGGAACAGGGCCATATACCGCCCATTGTCCAGCACCTCCTGCCGGGCCAGGCTGTTGGCATAGCCCCAAAAGACGGCGTAATCCCCCTCCACCGGCACCTTTACCGCCAGCACCCAGGCCAGCTTTACCGCCGCGCAGGCCAATGCCAGTATGAGCAGGGCCCGGCGGCGTCCCAGACCGGCCAGACGGCGCCCGGCGGGCCGGGCCGCCAAAAGCAGCGCCCCCGCTCCAAGGATTCCCAGTACCAGCGCCTCCTTCCGGCCCGCCTGGCTGCCCCAGAGCACCGCCGGTACCAGCAGCGCCGCGAACACAGCCAGCGCCGCCCGGCCCAGCCACACCGACAGCTTTTCGCCCCAAGTCTCCATTTCCCGCTCCTTTCTCCGCGCAGCGTCCGGCTACGGAGTCTGCTTCATACTCTCCAGATACTCGTCATAGGTCATCTTCCGGTCGATGAGCCGGCCTTCGGCGGTGAAGTCGAAGATCCGGTTGGCCACCGTCTGCACCAGCTGGTGGTCGTGGGAGGAGAAGAGCACGTTGCACTTTACCGCGCCCAGGCCGTTGTTCACCGCGGTGATGGACTCCAAATCCAGGTGGTTGGTGGGCTGGTCCAGCAGCAGCACGTTGGCCCCGGAGAGCATCATCCGGGAGAGCATACAGCGCACCTTCTCCCCGCCGGAGAGGACTTTGACGCTCTTATACACGTCGTCCCCGGAGAAGAGCATCCGGCCCAGGAAGCCCCTTAAATAGCTCTCATGGGGGTCGGGGGAGAACTCCCGCAGCCACTCCACCAGATTTTCGTCGTGGTTCTCAAAGAAGGCGGTGTTGTCCTTGGGGAAGTAGGAGCAGGTGGCGGTCTGGCCCCACTTTACCGTGCCCTCGTCGGGCTCCAGCTCGCCGGTGAGGATTTTGAACAGGGCGGTATGGGCGTTCTCGTTGTCCCCCACAAAGGCGATCTTGTCCCCGTGGCCCACGATGAAGGACACCTTGTCCAGCACCTTCACCCCGTCGATGGTCTTGCTCACGTCGGTGACGAAGAGGATGTCCTTGCCCACCTCCCGCTCGGGGGAGAAGGCCACCCAGGGGTAGCGCCGGGAGGAGGCGGGCATCTCCTCCACCGTCAGCTTGTCCAGCAGCTTGCGCCGGGCGGTGGCCTGCTTGCTCTTGGACTTGTTGGCGGAGAACCGGGAGATGAACTCCTGCAATTCCCTGATCTTCTCCTCGTTGCGCTTGTTCTGGTTCTTGATCAGCGACTGTACCAGCTGAGAGGACTCATACCAGAAGTCGTAGTTGCCCACATAGAGCTTGATCTTGTTGTAGTCGATGTCCACAATGTGGGTGCAGATGGTATTAAGGAAATGCCGGTCGTGGCTGACCACAATCACAGTGCCGGGGAAGTCCAGCAAAAAGTCCTCCAGCCAGCTCACGGCGCTGATGTCCAGGTTATTGGTGGGCTCGTCCAGCAGCAGAATGTCCGGATTGCCGAACAGGGCCTGGGCCAGCAGCACCTTTACCTTCAGCCGGGCGTCCAGGGTGGCCATGTCATTGTAATGCAGCTCGGTCCCCAGGCCCAGGCCCTGGAGAATGCGGGAGGCGTCGCTCTCCGCCTCCCAGCCCCCCAGCTCGCTGTATTCCTCCTCCAGCTCGCAGGCCCGGATGCCGTCTTCCTCGGTCATCTCCTCCTTGGCGTAGAGGGCTTCCTTCTCCTTGCCGATGTCGTACAGCCGCTGGTTGCCCATGATGACCGCGTCCATCACGCTGTAGGCGTCATAGGCGTTCTGGTTCTGCTTGAGCACCGACATGCGGGTTTTGGGCAGAATGCTCACCTCTCCCTTGGTGGGCTCCAGGTCCCCGGAGAGGATTTTCAGAAAGGTGGACTTTCCCGCCCCGTTGGCGCCGATGATGCCGTAGCAGTTCCCCTTGGTGAACTGCAAATCCACATGGCTGAACAGGGGCTGTCCGCTGTATTGCAGGGTCAGGTCGGAAACGGTGATCATTGCTTCGCTCCTTTTTCATCGTTCAATAATAAGAAAGAGATTCTTCAGACGGCCAAATGGCTAAAATCCGTACTATGATACCACAGCCGGCAAAAAAATGGTAGAGAAATAACGTACAAAAACCCATCTGCCCCCGGAACGCCCCTCTGGCGGCGGCTGCAAAAAAGGAGCGCCCACGTGGGGCGCTCCCTGGGCCGGTCAGTCGATCCGCTCCCGGCAGTAGGGGCAGCAGCTCAGATCCCAGGTCCGGAACGTGGGCAGCCACCGCCGGCAGGCGGGACAACGCCAGAAGATGAAGGGAAGAATAAAGGCTGCGATTATGAGAATCAGACCGATGACAGCGATAAAAACCCACTGGACAACCTGGCACAGCAGACCCAGAAGGATACCGACGGCACCGCACGCCCGGTCGAGAGAAAGACCCTGCCGGGGCGAAATGGAACACCGCTTCATACGATACACGCTCCCTCCATGATGAAATGCAGCCATTCTATTTATAAGTATATCATAATATTTCCCCCTGTCAATACAAGCTAAGATTTAGCGAGATTTAACCAGAAGTATTCCATCTTATATTTTGTGATATCAGACCGTTCTCTTCATACCCCGTTTTCTTTTGTCAAGATGACAAAACTATGCTATACTAGGGGGCGATACACTGGCGACAGGCTTCGCCAATCTTTGCGCTGCCGGAGGGGGAATGAATTTGAGTCTGTTCCGCTGTCCCGTCTGCTCGGCCCCGCTGGCGCGGGAGGCGGGCTCCTATCTGTGCCCCCGGGGGCACCGCTACGACATCGCCCGGGAGGGATATGTCCACCTGCTGCCCCCCAACCGGAAGCACTCCAAGGCCCCGGGGGATGACAAGGACATGGTGGCCGCCCGGGCCCGCTTTCTCTCCCAGGGTTATTACGCTCCCCTTCTGGATACACTGGAACAGGCAGCGCTCCGCTATGCCGATGAATCCCCCGTCCTGCTGGACTCCGGCTGCGGAGAGGGGTACTACACCGCCGGCGTTGCCGCCGCCCTCCGCGCCGGGGGGGGAGGCGTCCGGGCCGCGGGGGCGGACCTGTCCAAATTCGCCCTGCGCCGGGCCGCCCGGCGGGACAGGGACAGCGAGTTCGCCGTGGCCTCCGCCTACCGCCTGCCGGTGGCGGACGGGCGGGTAAACCTGCTGCTCAACTGCTTTTCCCCCATGGCCCAGGAAGAATTCCGCCGGGTGCTCTCCCCCGGGGGCGTTCTGCTCTATGTGGTGCCCGGCCCCCGGCACCTGTGGGAGCTGAAGGAGATTTTGTACAACAGCCCCTACCCCAATCCGGACGAAACGGTGTTATACGGCGGCTTCACCCATCTGGAGATCTATCCCCTGGAATTCCCCCTCCGCCTTCCCTGCCGGGAGGATGTGGAAGCGCTCTTCCATATGACGCCCTATACCTGGAAGACCCCCAGGGAGGGGGCGGACCGCCTGCGCGCTCTGTCTGAACTGGCGGTCCGGGCCCAGTTCCGGATCCATATCTTCCGCCGCGACCCATAATGAAAAACCGCCCCCGGCGCCAGGCCGGGGGCGGGAAAGGGTTTCTTTATTACAGACTACAGCAAAATGACCCCCGCGTCCCGGCAGACCACAATGGTCTCCGGGTCCCATACGCTGGCCTGAACCTCGCCGATGTGGGCCTTGCCCAGCAGGAGCATGCACAGCCGGGACTGGCCGATGCCGCCCCCCATGGTCAGAGGCAGCTTGCCCTCCAGCAGCAGCTTGTGGAAGGTCAGAGTCCGGCGCCCGTCCTGTCCGGCCGCCGTCAGCTGCTGATCCAGCACCTCGGGGCTGACCCGGATGCCCATGGAGGACACCTCAAAGGCCTGCTTGAGCACCGGGTTCCACAGCAGAATATCGCCGTTGAGGCTCCAGTCGTCGTAGTCGGGGGCGCGGCCGTCGTGAGGCTCTCCAGAGGCCAGGTTCCCGCCGATCCCCATTAAGAAGGTGGTGGGGTGGTCCTTCACCCAGGCGTTCTCCCGCTCCTTGGGGGTGAGGCTGGGCCAGCGGTCCTCCAGCTCCTGGGCGGTGACGAAGCTCACCTCTGGGTCCACCAAGGGCACGGCGCACAGCCGGGGATAGACCGCGTACAGGGTGGTCTGGGTCTCACAGATGGCCTTGACGATGGTGCGCACCGTCTCCTTTAAAAATTCCACGTTCCGGTCCCTGGGGGCGATCACCTTCTCCCAGTCCCACTGGTCCACATAGACCGAGTGGAGGTTGTCCGGCGCCTCGTCCCGGCGGATGGCGTTCATGTCGGTGTACAGTCCCTCTCCCACGGAGAACTGGTAGCGGTACAGGGCCATGCGCTTCCACTTGGCCAAAGAGTGGACCACCTGGGCGTCCCGCCCGGCGGCGGGGATGTCAAAGGAGACCGCCCGCTCCACGCCGTTGAGATCGTCATTCAAGCCGGTGGCCGCCTCCACAAAGAGGGGGGCGGAGACCCGGCTCAGGTGGAGGGCGCCCCCCAGCGTGTCCTCAAAGAGGCGCTTGAGCAGGCTGATGGCTTTCTGGGTGTCGTACAGGTTCAGACTGGGGGCATAGCCCTCTGGAATGACGGTCTTTTCCATGGAACAAACTCCTTTTTCTTTTGACTGCCGGCGCGGCGCCGGCTGTGTGTCCCGCAGACACAGGTTCTTAACACATTAGCACATTATAGCGCAAAACCGCCCTGCTGGCAAGGCAGGGGAATGGGAAAAATCCGGGGCTGAAAAAACTTTTTCCCGGTTTGGCCCGTCTAACGATTTGTAAAACAGGAGAGATCCGCTATGAGTCAACTGGATATGGATCACTGGGAGCGTCCCTCCCGCCCGCTGGCCGCGCTGTCCGTGGTGCTGCTCTTCCTGGCCCTGGCCGGCGGCGTGGCCGCCGCGGGACAGAGCAGAGCCGCCCCGCCGGCTCAGACGCCGGCTCCGCAGCAGGCGGGGTACGCCCCAGCGCCCGCCCCGGCCGCGCCTCTGCC
>NZ_QWEK01000140.1 GCF_009935845.1 Pseudoflavonifractor sp. 524-17
TTTTCTCACCCTGCTCTATTTTACCTCGTTTATATGAAAAAGTCTGCCGAAGGGCAGACTTTTTCGACAGGCTGAGCCGCCCCTAGGGGGCGGCAGTATTTGACAAAATGCGGCGCGTGATGGTATGATGGACAGGCCCCCGAAAAGGGGCAGGGCGCTGTTACATAAATGGCGGTTGGCCACTTCCCTGAGAAGGGAGGTGATGCGGATGGGAGACGGACGCTGGGCGAAAGCCCTGCGCTTCGTGGTTGTGTTTCTGGCAGTCGTGTGGCTGCTGGTCTACATAGGCCCAAAAGCGTGCTAGCCGCTCGGTGGCCCCCGAACGGCTAGCAGGTTTAACCTTGTTTAGCTTGTAGGGCTGACCGCCTGTAGCAGCGCCCTTTCTGTCTTTATTATACGTACACGCCCCCTTTTTGTCAAGGTGACGGAACGGAGGTTTTTTATTTGCTGGAGATCAACAAAAGCCGCCTGTGCCACCCGGAGAACGACACCAGGGGGCGCAGGGAACCGATTACTTATCTGGCAATCCACTATGTAGGGGCGCTGGGCAATGCCAGGGAGAACGCCCAGTACTACGGCAGCAGGGGCGGTATCGGGGCCAGCGCCCACTATTTTGTAGACCACGGCCCGGGCGCGGCCATTTACCAGAGCGTGCCGGAGGGCCACACCGCCTGGCACTGCGGGCGCAGCGACGGGAAATACAAGCACCCCAAATGCCGCAACGCCAACAGCATCGGCATTGAGATGTGCTGCCGCAAGGACAAGTCGGGGACGTGGTATTTTGACCCGG
>NZ_QWEK01000141.1 GCF_009935845.1 Pseudoflavonifractor sp. 524-17
ATTGATACTTTAAAAGTTGCTTTTGTTTCTTCCAACGTATGCCCTTCCTTGCGATATTCTATTGTTCCTTCTCTGTACTTTATTGGATAACTCATATCTTCATTATACTACTTCGCTTTGTGCTTTTTCAAGTACTATCACTATATTCAAAAAAGATACGTAGTTGAGAAGTATATAAATTTCTTGCCCTCGCCGATGAATGCTCCGACTTGATGTGCCAGTTTTTTAAATCAATAGCAGAAATATCTGAAAGAGATTTCATTCCCAGTTTATTCATATAATTAAAGAGACTGAAAATTGCCGCATGAATGGTTTTCTCCGTAGATGGGGCGCAACTGTGACTTTTCTTCCGAAATTCCAGATATTCATCATATAGGTCTTGCTGCCAGCCCAGTATCACATATTTACTTTCCATAGGTTATCCCTCCATGATGCCAAAACGTTGAATCTCCTCTTGTTTTCGGCACATAAAACAATAGAGCCATCGCTGAAAACCTCCTTTCAGTTGATGGCTCTATTATAATTTGAAAGCTGGCTGATCTTCAATTATTTTAATCCTAAGGATTTCCCTTAAACTATGCTCATTTCCAACCTTTTTATATAATCCTTTGGATTTTATTTTCCTATAGGTAACATGGCTAATCCTAACATTAGGATTACAGTGTAAAACTGCCAACTGCTGCTTCAAAACAGGCGTGGCCTCTTTTGACAAGGAGCCAACCTTCAAGAGCAATCTGTTGGTCTATGAGGGCCG
>NZ_QWEK01000142.1 GCF_009935845.1 Pseudoflavonifractor sp. 524-17
AAAATCAAACGCTTCATGCGCGAGCTGGAGAACGCATAAGGGGGTGCGGCCATGTCCGCGCCAAACCTGAAGGAAATAGAGTGGGCTATCCAAGAACTGGAGCAGGAGGAAAGCAGCGAAAAGCGGTATACCTTGCTGGCCGCGCTTTACACCTGCCGCAATGAGATGCTGGGGCTTTCCGCCGCCCAGCCGCAGATTGCGGCTTACGCTGAAGCTGCCGCAGGAGCAGAGGACGCCTTGGACCAGTACGGCGACAGCGACTTTCTCCGCGCCGTGGCGGGGAGACCGCCCTCTAAAGCGTGGATGGTCATGGATGAGCTCATGGATACTCTCCGGGTGGTGAATCCAAGAGCCTATGACGGCGTCATGAGAAAGCTGCGTAAGATTTGAAAAGAGGGGGCGTAAGCTCCCTCTTTTCATCTCCAAATATATTTTCCTGTGTCGAGTGAGAAAACAGCGTTTACACACGGCTGGCAGATATCAGCAACCAACTGATCGTTAGTGGGCTCTCCTGCGAAGCAGAATATGACCTGGCCAGCCGAGACAGGACGTATATTTTTCCTGAGAACAAAGAACTGCATGGCCGGATAAAAGAAAAAGAGGAAAAGTAACGGTTACTTACACGTTACTAACAAATCGGTTAAGACCATAAAAAAGAAAACTCCTAGAGCCGTTGCGGCTCTAGGAGTTCCTATGGTGGAGACTACTGGACTCGAACCAGTGACCTC
>NZ_QWEK01000143.1 GCF_009935845.1 Pseudoflavonifractor sp. 524-17
ATCAGGCTATTTTTGCTGCTTTCTTCTTCCGTAAACAACTCACTTCAGATTGAGCATTTTTAAGTAATACTACTATACACGACCGACGAACAGCAGAAGCGGGTGAAAATCCGGGAAATTGAAATCGTCTATAACTTCATTGGTGCATTTGATTTTGAGGGAGCGCGGGAGCAATCCCAAACTGCCCAAGACAAAAATAATGCGAAAGTCGGCGCAGCTTGACGCTACGCCGACCCTCGCTTAAAATGTTTTCTTACGTTACCAGCCTATTGCGTCCTACTTTTTATCCATTTGTTTGATTAGATTTTCTATAAATTTTTTCGTCTTTTCATCTATCGTGCGTTCTCTTACCCATATCCTTATAGGAGCCGCGCCTATTTTACCATCTCCTACGCATGTAATATCCCTTCTCATATCATCCAAAACAATTTCTTGGTTTTGACTCCATTTTTCTTTACAATACTCATATATTTTCTTCATAGTGTATTTGCCGTTATCTTCAAAGATATACCAAATACCTTCTCCCGTCTCTACTATTTCTTTTGTTACACCCATATAATAACACACTAATTCAACCAATTTCAATGTTTCGTCATGTGGATTGCCTTTGCCCGTTTTCAATTTTACCAATTTATGTTTTCCGGAGGAATATCAGCTATTTCATACTTGTACTCAGCTACTTTGTCGTAACTTTGTTCTTCGTATGTCG
>NZ_QWEK01000144.1 GCF_009935845.1 Pseudoflavonifractor sp. 524-17
GGCGGCCCGGGAGGCGGTAAAGGAGCTGGCCGAAGGGGGCCTGCCGCTGTTGGTCATCGGAGAAACCGAGCCGGAAAAGGGGGCGGTATTTTGGTTTGACACCCGGGCGAGGCGGCCGGAAATCATTGAACTACAGTTGGGAGGTGAGGGCGATGAGACGCCGGTGACAGCGGAGATTGACGGGCAGGCTCACCCAGTAACCAACGCGGCGCCCTTGGGCGCGGAGGAAGACGAGATCTACGAGATCGAAATCACAGACTAGGAGGAAAACAGTATGCCGAATATTGCGAAGAAAGCGATCCTGCGGGCCAAGGTGGCGGGTGTGCTCACCGACCTGATGGTACAGACCAGCGCGGAGAACGTCCGGGTGGACGGCACCACCCTGTCCGCCAAGCTGGCGGAGCTGTTGGCCGCGGTAGAGACCCGGCCCACCGGCAAGGATATGGACACCGCTATCTCCCAGGCTATCTCCGGCCTGATCAACGGCGCGCCGGAGACTTATGACACTCTGAAGGAGATTGCGGACTACATTGCCGCCCACCAGGAGGCGGCGGACGCCCTCAACGCCGCCATCGGCGGCAAGGCAGACGCCGCGGACCTCACCGCCGCCGTAGCCCGTATCGCCGCCCTGGAGGCCAAGAAGGTGGCGGAAGCCGACCTGGCCGACGACCTCAAGGCCAAGGTCAACGC
>NZ_QWEK01000145.1 GCF_009935845.1 Pseudoflavonifractor sp. 524-17
AATACTAGCCGCCTTATATTTATCTTATTTTGTATGTAAATGTTTCAAATTCTCCATTTTCGCAAGGAAGATAAATATTTATACTTAATGATTTATCTGTATCATTCATAACTTGTTCTGGTACTTTAATACACCCTCTATATGTATGTGCATCTTCTAAAACGTCTAATTCTAATGTAGAATTATTGCCAATAAACGTTGTATGACCTTTTTCTATTGCGGTAATATCAATCATAAATCCATTATCATCTAAAGCACGGAATAAGTAGTCATTATAGTCAAGTTCCACATACCCACCTACATAACTTGTATGTCCATCCTCCGTTTTAACCCAACAATTTTCTAATTTTGTTTTTCCGGTATTTTTTATTGTAAATTCCATGTATGCAAGAACTTTTCCATCATCCGTTTGATATACACCGCTGTCAAGAGCGTCAATTTCTTCATCAGTTAATGGTATAAGATGTTTAGTTAGGTCGTTGGAACTGTTATATAGTCCGTTAGTAAATTCAAATTCCTTCAAAACAAATTCTGCTTTGTCTGTTGCCGCTGTATCGCCTATTGATAAACCTTGCGGTTTGCTTGTTGCGTCTGGTGTACTATCTTCCCCACCGCCGCTGGG
>NZ_QWEK01000146.1 GCF_009935845.1 Pseudoflavonifractor sp. 524-17
CGCGCCGCCCCCGCCAGCAGATCCCACAGGGCGCTCCAGCTGGTCAGGTCCGCCGCCGTCAGCCCGGCATAGGCCAGAATAGGGGTGAGTACCGCCAGCACCATCTGCGCCCACCACAGAGGGTTATGGGCTCTCACTTTCCAGTTCATATAGCGCCTCCTAATCGAATAAACCCAGCCGGTCCAGGACGCAGGCGGCCTGCTCCCGGGTCAGGGGGGCCTGGGGGGCGGTGCCGTCAAAGACGCCCTGTTCCTTGGCCTTCGCCCAGCTCTCCGCCGCCCAAGAACTTGCCGGCGCGTTCCGCTCCGCCGCAGCTTTCTTGGTTACGACTTCCGCCGCAATGGCCTGTACCTTTTCCTCTGTCATAGGACCCTCCTCCAATCTCTGCTTGAATCTCAGCCACGCCCGGGCGTCCTCCACGAAGGGCGCGGGGCAGACTTTACCGGTCACGTCATAGTGCCGTATTACATTCTGAATGGGGATGTGATACCGCTCCATGATATCCAGTACAAGCTCTACCGTCCGATCTACGGTCTCCGGGTCAAAATACCACGTCCCCGACTTGTCCTTGCGGCAGCACATCTCAATGCCGATGCTGTTGGCGTTGCGGCAT
>NZ_QWEK01000021.1 GCF_009935845.1 Pseudoflavonifractor sp. 524-17
AACGGCTATCTCATCTCTCTTTCCTCCTGTTTGCTGCCCTTATGTATCTTTATGCTTTGCGGCCTGCCAGAACTTTTGCTTGAATTCCGCGTCAAATTCAGATTCAACCCAGGGCAGATCCTCCCGCTTTTTCCCGATGCGGGCCTGCGCCCCGGAGAGGCAGACCTGCGGCGGAAAATCCAAAAGAAAGACGGTATCACACGCCCCCAGACGGCGTTCAAGGGTGCGCAGATAGGTTCCGTCGAGGATCCAGCGATCCTGTCTGAGTATGTCATCCAGCTGCCGATCAAATACCTCCTGGGACACGGTGGTCCGATCCGGCCTGTGCCACAGCATGTCCAAATAGTAGAGGGGGAGATGGACCGCGCCGCTCAGACGCCGGGCGAAGGTGCTCTTACCGGCGCCGGGACTGCCAATTACGATTGCCTTTTTCATAGGGCCTCCTGTAGTAGGAAACAAATGATATGCTTCAGCCGGCGGACCGTCAGTCCGCCGGGGCGCAAAGCGTGTGTTTCTTTCGAATTAAAAGCAGAATAGCCGCTGTGCGGCCATTCTACCATAACAGGCGAAACCGGTTCAAGACCCGGCAAAAGGGCGCGGGAACTTTGGGGGGCGGCACTTGTAAGCACAGGGGGAAAATGATATAATATTTCGGCCAAGAACCTGTATTTACAACCGTTGAACGCGGTCCAGCCGGGTCTTTTGCCGCCCAGCCGCGGTAAAAAACTTGGAATGCACAGCGCATTCCTGCGCTTTTTTGCCCTGCGGGACAGCAGAATCCCCCGGTAATCCGGCATTCCCGGTTATGCATACAGGTTCTAAAATTTTGGAGGGGTGGCGGAAAAATGACTTACAAGGAAGAATTTATTACCTTTATGGTGCGATCTGGGGTGCTGGCCTTTGGGGATTTTACCACGAAATCAGGCCGGAAGACCCCCTATTTTATCAATACGGGAAATTACAGGACCGGCGCCCAGGCGGACCGGCTGGGGGATTATTACGCGGCCTGTATCCAGGAAAATCTGCCGGAGGGGATCTCCTGCCTGTTCGGGCCGGCCTATAAGGGAATCCCCCTGGCGGTGTCGGCGGCCTCCGCCCTGTACCGGAAGCACGGCCGGGATCTGCCTTACTGCTTCAACCGCAAGGAGGTCAAGGACCACGGCGAGGGAGGCTTTCTGGTGGGCTATCAGCCCAAGGACGGGGATAACGTGGTGATTGTAGAGGACGTGGTTACCGCCGGCACCGCCGTGCGGGAGTCCATCCGGCTCTTTGAACAGGTGGCAAAGGTGAATCTCAAGGCGCTGATTGTCTCCGTGGACCGGATGGAGCGGGGGACCAGGGAATGCTCTACCCTGGACGAGCTGCGGGAGGACTGCGGCATCGCGGTATACCCCATTGTCACCGTCCGGGAGATCATTGCCTTCCTCTACAACCGCCCTGTAGACGGCGTGGTCTACGTGGACGGCGCAATGCGGGCGCGGATGGAGGCCTATCTGGAGGAATATGGGCCCAAGGCGTAGCGCCGGCGGGGACACCGGCGGCCCCCTTACGGGCGGGAGAGGAGGGATGGTATGGGAATCCACGAAGGCCACCGCCAGCGGCTGAAAGCGGAATTTCTGGCCCGGCCGGACTCCTTTCCCGACCACAAGGCGCTGGAGCTGCTGCTCTTTTACGCCAACCCCAGAAGCGACACCAACCCGGTGGCCCATGAGCTGATTGAGCGCTTTGGCAGCCTGTCCGGAGTGCTGGACGCCCCCGAGGAGGAAGTGCAGAAGGTAAAGAGCGTGGGAGAACATGCCGCCGTGCTGCTGAAATGCGTGAAGGAGATCAGCCGGCGCTATCTGGTGGACCGGAGCAGCTTTGATAATATTATTGACAGCACCGGTACGGCGGTGCGGAAGCTGCGGCCCTACTTTTTCGGCGCCCGGAACGAGCGGGTGTACCTGCTGTGCATGGACGGCAAACGAAAGATGTTAGGCATCCGCTCTGCGGGCGAGGGCAGCGTAAACTCTGTGTCCATTACCAACCGGCAGATTGCGGAAAAGGCCCTGGCCCTGAACACAACCAACCTGATTCTGGCCCACAACCACACCAGCGGTCTGGCTTTTCCATCGCCGGAGGACAAAGCGACCACATTGCGCCTGATGCGGTTTTTAAGTGAGATGGATATTGTGCTGGTGGATCACATTATTCTGACGGATGACGACGCTGTGTCCCTGAGAGACAGCGGCTTCTTCAACGGACTTTAGAGTCTGTTTGAAAATCTGCAAAGCACTGCTTATCAACCAATGACAGGGATAGGAAATACAGAAACGGCGGGGGATACGAGAGAGGAGCGGATAAAACCATGCCGCAGATTTATCAAAAAGAGATCAGGGACAGCGATGGCGGACTCCGCTTTTCCGGGATGGGCTATGACAAGGACGGCAAGTTTTACCCCCATGGCCAGGGCGTACTCTGGAACGGCGACATTCCCTGTTACTTGGGTACATTTGCGGACGGCCTTCCCAGCGGAACGGGGAAGTGGTTCCGCGGAGATGGAACCGTGGAGTACGAAGGGGAGATGGCCCAGGGCAAACGGGAAGGAAACGGAAAGCAGTTCTACAAGAGCGGCGCGCTGATGTACCTGGGGGAATTCGCGGGTGGAAAATGGCATGGCCGTGGAACAAAGTACCTGGAGAATGGCGCCCGCATTTATTCAGGGGACTATGTGAAAGGCAGGCCAAACGGAAAAGGGAAGAGGTTCTACGCAAGCGGCGTGCTGGAGTTCGAGGGGGATTTTGCGGACGGCAAGCCCCACGGTCAAGGCACAAAATATCGGGAAGACGGGACCATTGTCTATTCAGGAGACCATGTGAAGGGGCTTCCAAACGGAAAAGGGAAGGTCTTCTACAAAAGCGGCGCGCTGCTGTATGAGGGGGACTTTGCAGACGGGCATTGGGAAGGCCAGGGAACCAAATACCGGGAGGACGGTACCCCAATCTATTCCGGCAGTTATGCAAACGGCAAACCAAACGGGAAAGGAAAGTACTTCTATGAAAGCGGCGCGCTGCAGTACGAGGGGGATTTTGTAGACGGCTGCTGGGAAGGCCAGGGAATCAAATACCGGGAGGACGGCGGTCCCATCTATTCCGGCGGTTATGCGGGCAGCAAGGCAAACGGGAAAGGAAAGGGCTTCTACAAAAGCGGCGCGCTGCAGTACGAGGGGGATGTTGTAGACGGCCGCTGGGAAGGCCAGGGAAGGGAGTTCTACGAGAGCGGCGCAGTGATGTATCAGGGAAATTATGTAAACAGCAAGCGGCACGGCCAGGGAAAGGAGTTCTACAAGAGCGGCGCGCTGAAATACCTGGGGGACTTTGTGGACGGCCAACGGGAGGGCAAGGGGACCATATACCGGGAGGACGGCAGCCGCATCTACACAGGGAGCTTTGTAAATGGAAAAGCCCACGGAATGGGAAAGGATTTTTACAGCAGCGGCAGAGTGATGTACGAGGGCAGCTATGTAAACGATATGTGGCAGGGCAAGGGGCGCAGCTATTATGAGAATGGAGCCCTGTGCCATGACGGCTTTTTTGCCGGCGGCAAGTCCGTAGGTCCCCAGACTATCCCGCCGGAGGACTGGATGGGAGATTCTCCCCAACTCCAACAGACCCAGAAAGCCAGGCCTCACGCGGCCAAAGCGCAGGCCAAAACTCCGCCGCCCCAGCCCCAGGCGAAGGGGGCGCCCAGTCCCGGCGGGGATGTGGAACAATACCTGGCGGAGCTGGACCGCATGATCGGCCTGGCCGCGGTGAAACGGGATGTCCGCTCTCTGGTAAATTTCATCCGGATGCAGAAGGCGCGGGAGGCCCAGAATATGCCGGTCACGCCGGTGTCCTACCATATGGTGTTCACCGGCAACCCCGGCACGGGAAAGACCACGGTGGCCCGGCTCATCGGGAAGATTTGCGCCAGTATGGGGGTGACCGCCAAGGCGGACGTGGTGGAGACCGACCGGTCAGAGCTGGTGGGCAATCATATCGGCGACACGGAGAAAATAACCAAGCGGAAGATTGAGGAGGCCCAGGGGGGAATCCTCTTCATTGACGAGGCCTATGCCCTGACGCCCAAGGGGGACAGCGGAAACGACTTCGGCCAGCGGGCGGTGGACTGCCTGCTCAAGCGCATGGAGGACGGCCGCAGCGATCTGGTGGTTATCGTGGCGGGCTATCAGGAGCCGATGAAGTATTTCCTGGAGAGCAACCCCGGTCTGAAATCCCGGTTTAACAACCACATTCATTTTGACAACTACACCCTGTCCGAGCTGGCCCAGATTTTAGAGTACAACTGCGTCCAAAACGGCTACACCCTCCCGGCGGGGACGTGGGAGCTCTTTGTGACGCTGGCGGGGCAGAAACTGGAGGATCCCCAGTTCCGCAAAGAATTCTCCAACGGCCGCTATGTGCGCAACGTTTTCGAAAAGCTGGTGAAGGCCATGGGCAACCGGCTTTACGGAGCGGGGGCGGGGCCTGTTTCCCGGCGGGCGCTGAGCGAGATCCTGCCCTCCGACCTCCAGGCCCTGGTAGACAGCGGCGACTTCGACAGGATCTTTTAGCGACATAACGCAGGGCCGCGGCGGATCTGCCGCGGCCCTTGACAGTTTGGAGCGCAAATTGTGGTTCTCCACTTGCAATAGAACGTGCGTTCTGATAAAATAAAATTCTACAGCTTGACAGGGGGAGCGCGTAATGCCGGAATTTCAGGTAGTATCCGAATATCAGCCCGCCGGCGACCAGCCGGAGGCCATTGAAGCCCTGGCCCGGGGGATTGAGCTGGGCTTGCAGGAACAGACGCTGCTGGGGGTCACGGGCTCGGGAAAGACCTTCACCATGGCCAAGACCATTGAGCGCATTCAGCGGCCCACGCTGGTGCTGGCCCACAACAAGACCTTGGCCGCCCAGCTGTGCGCTGAGTTCCGGGAGTTTTTCCCCCACAACGCGGTGGAATACTTCGTCTCCTACTACGACTACTACCAGCCCGAGGCCTATATTCCCCACACGGACACCTTTATTGAAAAGGACTCCTCCGTCAACGAGGAGATCGACCGGCTGCGCCTGTCCGCCACCTGCGCCCTGCTGGAGCGGCGGGACGTGATTGTGGTGGCCTCCGTGTCCTGCATCTACGGCCTGGGGGAGCCGGTGGATTTCGCCAAGATGATGATCTCCCTGCGGGTGGGGGATACGCTGGAGCGGGATGAGCTCCTCAAGCGCCTGGTGGAGATCCGGTATGAGCGCAACGACATTGCCTTCGAGCGGAATATGTTCCGGGTGCGGGGGGATACGGTGGAGGTCTTTCCCGCCTACTGGAAGGACACCGCCGTCCGGGTGGAGTTCTTTGGGGACGAGATCGACCGCATCAGCGAGATCAACGTGGTCACCGGCACGCCGGTGCGCAACCTGACCCATATCCCCATCTGGCCCGCCACCCACTACGTCACCCCCAAGGAGAAGATGGACGCCGCGATTGGAGCGATCTACGCCGAGCTGGAGGAGCGGCTGAAGTACTTTAACGACAATGAAAAGCTGGTGGAGGCCCAGCGGCTGAAGCAGCGGGTGCTCTACGACGTGGAGATGATGCAGGAGCTGGGCTACTGCTCCGGCATTGAAAACTACTCCCGGGTGATTGAAAACCGGCCGGTAGGCTCGCCTCCTCACACGCTGCTGGACTACTTCCCAAAGGATTTCGTCCTCTTTATCGACGAGAGCCACGTTACCCTCCCCCAGGTGCGGGCCATGTACAACGGGGACCGGGCCCGGAAGACCACTTTGGTGGACTACGGCTTCCGGCTGCCCTGCGCCTTCGATAACCGCCCATTAAAATTTGAGGAGTTTGAACAGCATCTGAATCAGGTGATCTACGTCTCCGCCACCCCCGGGGAGTACGAGCGGAGCCGCTCCGGCCAGGTGGTGGAGCAGGTGATCCGGCCCACCGGCCTGCTGGATCCCCGCATTGAAGTCCGACCGGTGGAGGGGCAGATCGACGACCTCATCGGGGAGATCAACGACCGCACCGCACGGGAGGAACGGATTCTGGTCACCACCCTGACCAAGAAAATGGCGGAGGATCTCACCGCCTATCTCACCAACGCCGGCATTAAGGTGCGCTATATGCACCACGACATCGACACCATTGAGCGCATGGAGATCATCCGGGACCTGCGCCTGGGCGCCTTCGACGTGCTGGTGGGCATCAACCTGCTGCGGGAGGGGCTGGATCTGCCGGAGGTGTCGCTGGTGGCCATTCTGGACGCGGACAAGGAGGGCTTCCTCCGGTCCGAGACCTCCCTCATCCAGACCATTGGCCGGGCGGCCCGGAACGCCCAGGGGCTTGTGGTGATGTACGCCGACAAGATCACCCCCTCCATGGAACGGGCCATCGGCGAGACCGAGCGCCGCCGCAAAAAGCAGGACGCCTTCAACCAGGCCCACGGCATCCAGCCTAAAACGGTGATCAAGAGCGTGCGGGAATCCCTCAAGCTGTCCCAGTCCGCCCAGGAGGACGCGGAGGCCAAGCGGGCCGGCAAGATGACCAAGGCCCAGCGGGAGGAGGCCATCAAGAAGCTGGAGCGGGAAATGCGGGAGGCCAGCAAGCGCCTGGAATTCGAGTACGCCGCCGTCCTGCGGGACCGGATCATCCAGCTGAGGGGAAAGTGATCTGGTACGCAGCCTTAGGCCTTGTTTGATAAATGGCGAAATGCCCAGCTTAACCGTCATGGCGGGGGTATTTTACCGGATATCGCTGACTACAATCAATTAGGAGGAGGACTTATGGCGAGCAGCGCTGATTTTGTAGCCTATATCTGCGACCAGCTGGAGGGCCTGGGGGCCGTCCGGTCAAGGAAGATGTTCGGGGAGTATATGGTCTATCTCAACGACAAGCCGGTGCTTATCATCTGCGGCGACCGGGCTATGGTAAAAATGCTCCCCTGTCTGGCGGACCTGCTGAAGGACCGCCCCGCCGCGCCCCCCTATCAGGGGGCCAAGGACCACTACGTCCTGGATCCGGACGACCGGGAAACCCTCCGGGAGGCGGTCCGCCTGGCCGAGACTGTCACTCCCGTGCCGAAAAAGCGGGTGAAAAAGGGGAGCGACTGAACTCTTCCTGAAAGGGTCGCAGCTCCCAGGTGAGGGATAGTCCAAAATCCAACCCCAGATTAAAAATGTGGCGGTGCTTTAAGGCGGCAAGATTGCTGGCGCTGTCCAGCAGAAGGAAGGCCATCTCCTGGTATACCCCTGGGGCGGCGTTAAAAAACTCTTCTGCCTGTTTCAGTTGATTTAAATCTGCCCGTTCCGCGTCGGTAGCGGGAGAGTAAGGGTGTTGCGCATAGATCAAATCAAAGAGCAAGTCTAGACAGTTATCCATAGCGATTCCTCCTATTACGAGATATAATCTCGTTATAGGAACATTGTAACACGAGATTATATTTCTGTCAAGGGGTGCGAATGATGGAGATAAAGATGCAGGCGTTTGGCCAGCGGCTGAAAGAATTGCGGAAAGAGAGAGGGATGACCCAGAAAGAGATGTCAGAATTTTTGGGAAAGACCGAGCGGCACTATCAGGATATGGAAGGGGGAAAAATCAATGTTCCCGGGTTGACGCTCATAAAATTGGCGGATCATTTTGAGGTCAGCATTGATTATTTGGTTGGACGGGGGGAGAAGCGGCAGCCATGCCAAGGCAAGGAGGCCATAGAGCCGTAAATTGTGATTTATAGAAGAAAATCATTCCCTGAACTTTCTCTTGACATTAAAAATTCCTTTGATTACCCTATAAAGGCAACGATTTCCCGCCTCGGCGGGGCAGAAGGAGAGCAAGATCATGCACACACACATTGCCGTCAAGGGCGCGCGGGTGAACAACCTGAAGAACATCGACGTAAAAATCCCCCGGGACAAGCTGGTGGTGCTCACCGGCCTGTCGGGATCGGGAAAATCCTCTCTGGCCTTTGACACCATCTACGCCGAGGGACAGCGGCGGTATGTGGAATCCCTCAGCTCTTACGCCCGGATGTTCCTGGGCCAGATGGAGAAGCCGGATGTGGACTACATTGACGGCCTCAGCCCCGCCATCTCCATTGACCAGAAGACCACCAGCAAGAACCCCCGCTCCACCGTGGGAACGGTGACGGAGATCTATGACTATCTCCGCCTGCTGTGGGCCCGGGTGGGCACCCCCCACTGCCCCAAGTGCGGCAAGGAGATCAAGCAGCAGACCATTGACCAGATCATCGACCAGGTCATGGCCCTGCCGGAGGCCACCCGCATCCAGGTCATGGCCCCGGTGGTCCGGGGGAAAAAGGGCACCCATCAAAAGCTGCTGGAGGACGCCCGGAAGTCAGGGTACGTCCGCTGCCGGGCGGACGGCTCCCTCTACGACCTGGGGGAGGAGATCTCCCTGGACAAGAACAAGAAGCACTCCGTTGAGATTGTGGTGGATCGGCTGGTGGTGAAGCCGGATGTGGTCCGCCGCCTCACCGACAGCGTGGAGGTGGCCTCCAACCTGGCGGGGGGGCTGGTAGTCGTCAATATCGTGGGGGAGGACCGGGACATCCTCTTCTCCCAGAACTACGCCTGCGAGGACTGCGGCATCTCTATCGAGGAGCTGGCCCCCCGGCTGTTCTCCTTCAACAACCCCTTCGGGGCCTGTCCCACCTGCACCGGCCTGGGGGCTCAGCTGAAGGTGGATCCGGATCTGGTCATCCCCAACCGGGACCTGTCCATTGTGGACGGGGCGATCTCCGCCTACGGCTGGAGCAACGTAAAGACGGACTCCATTGCCAAGATGTACTTTGACGCCCTGGCCAAGCAGTACAAATTCAAGCTGACCACCCCGGTAAAGGACCTGCCGCCGGAGGTGATGGACATTATTCTCTACGGCACCAAGGGGGAAAAGCTGAAGCTGAGCTACGAGCGGGAGAACGGAAAGGGCACCCTGATGCAGGCCTTTGAGGGCATCTGCAACAATCTGGAGCGCCGCTACCGGGAGACCCAGTCGGACAGCGCCCGGCGGGAGCTGGAAGAGTGTATGAGCGAGCGGCCCTGTCCCGACTGCGGCGGCCGCCGGCTGCGCAGGGAGGCCCTGGCGGTCACGGTGGGGGGCATCAGCATCCACGACTTCTGCCAGAAATCCGTCACCGACGCCCTGGACTTTGTGGAGCACCTGGAGCTGAGCGAGCAGAAGCTGCGCATCGCCGGGCGGATTTTAAAGGAGATCAAATCCCGGCTGGGCTTTTTGAGGAGCGTGGGCCTGCAATACCTGACCCTCTCCCGGGCGGCGGCCAGCCTCTCCGGCGGGGAGAGCCAGCGCATCCGCCTGGCCACCCAGATCGGCTCCTCTCTGATGGGGGTGCTCTACATTCTGGACGAGCCATCCATCGGCCTGCACCAGCGGGACAACGACATGCTGCTGGCCACCATGAAGCACCTGCGGGATCTGGGCAACACCCTGCTGGTGGTGGAGCACGACGAGGATACCATGCGCGCGGCGGATTATATTGTGGACATCGGCCCCGGAGCCGGTCTCCACGGGGGCGAGGTGGTGGCCGCCGGTACGGCGGAAGAGGTGATGAATACCCCGGGATCTGTCACTGGAGATTACCTGTCCGGCCGGAAAAAAATCCCTGTCCCCGCCCGGCGGCGGAGGGGGAACGGCCACGTCCTCACGGTAAAGGGGGCGGCGGAGAACAACCTGCGGCAGGTGGACGTGTCCATCCCCATGGGAACGCTGACCTGCGTCACCGGGGTATCCGGCTCCGGCAAGTCCAGCCTGGTCAACGAGATCCTCTATAAGCGGCTGGCTGCCGAGCTCAACCGGGCCAAAACCCGCCCCGGCCGCCACGCCGGCATGGAGGGACAGGAATTTCTGGACAAGATCATCAACATCGACCAGTCCCCCATCGGCCGCACCCCCCGGTCCAACCCCGCCACCTATACCGGGCTGTTCAATGACATTCGGGACCTGTTCGCCTCTACCCAGGACGCCAAGAGCCGGGGCTACGGCCCGGGCCGGTTCTCCTTCAACGTCCGGGGAGGCCGGTGCGAGGCCTGCGCCGGGGACGGCCTGCTCAAGATTGAGATGCACTTCCTCCCGGACATCTATGTCCCCTGCGAGGTATGCAAGGGCAAGCGGTACAACCGGGAGACCCTGGAGGTGCGCTATAAGGACAAAAACATCCACGACGTGCTGGAGATGACCGTGGAGGAGGCCATGGGATTCTTTGAAAATCTGCCCCGGCTGTATCACAAGGTTCAGACCCTATATGAAGTGGGCCTGGGCTATGTGAAGCTGGGACAGCCCTCCACCACGCTGTCTGGAGGCGAGGCCCAGCGGGTCAAGCTGGCCACCGAGCTGGCCAAGCGGTCCACCGGCTCTACCATCTATATCCTGGACGAGCCCACCACCGGCCTGCACACCGCGGACGTGCATAAACTGCTCGAGGTCCTCCAAAAGCTGGTGGATATAGGGAATACCGTGGTGGTCATCGAACACAACCTGGATGTAATTAAGACAGCCGACTACGTCATTGACCTGGGTCCCGAGGGGGGCGACGGCGGCGGGACCGTTGTATGTACCGGAACTCCGGAAAGGGTGGCCCGGTGCGAGGGGTCCTATACGGGGCGGTATTTAAAACGGATTTTGGAGTCGTAAAGTTCTTCACCGGTGGCGCGGCGTTTGACAGACGCCGCGCCACCGGTGGAAGTTTCCCCCAAACCTGCCGGTTCTAAGGAATCACGGCGGTCCAGTAATGCTGTTGATAGAGGTCTGTAAAGCGGTAAGTGGCCTGAACGGTTCCCTCTAAGGGGACATTGCTGATGGCTAAGGGCGTGTCAGGAACCGTGAGGGGCTCTCCCAGAAGGTAGCTGTCCAGATAGCCCCCGTCGTAGCTGTAGTAGTCGCACAGGAACTCCAGGGTATCCCCGGGCTGGAGGGCGGCGCCGCTTTTGGCGATGGTATCGGTCTCCCCCTCAGTGTAGACGGCGCGGACGCCTGAAACATAGCCGTAGGGGGTGTCGTTGTCAAAGGTGAGCAGCAGCTCCGCCCGCTGTCCGTTGTGCATCACCGGCACCCGGCCGGTGATGGAGTAGGCCGCCCCATCGTCCACGGTGGCGGTGTGGTAATAGGCTACCGGCTGTCCCTCAATAGCCAGCCAGGTCTTGTCATAGCTGCCCAGCAGGCCTCCCGTCTCGTCAAATGCGAAGACATTGTCCAGGCCCAGGTCAATATAGCCCGCCCCGTCATCATAAAACACATTCAGCTCCAAGGACTGGACCAGCGCCCATTGTTCCTCCTCCAGCTGGAGGACCGGCGCCCCGTCCTCACCCGTGCTCCACGCCAGGGCCTGGGGGTCAAAGCGGTGCTCCGCCAGATATTGGGCGGTCTCCTGGGGCTCCAGGGCCGCGCCGCTCAAAAAGCCGGCATTGGATTGGGTCAGGCCAATCCGGCCAAAATCGCCCCCCAGAAAGCCGCTGAGCAGCTGGGACACGGCGTCCCCGCCGCCGCTGGAAACCAGCCCCCCCAGATCGCCCAGCAGGGCGGGCAGGGGGGAGGCCGTTCCGCCGGAGACCGCCTGTCCGCTGGCTTCCAGGCTGGCGAACTCCTGAATGCAGCGGGTGTAGGACTCGTCCATGCCGATCTGCCGGTAGGCCGCCACCGCCCGGTCCACAGTGGATACTTTCTGATAGGGGAAGTAGATGGACAGGCCGTAGGCATTGGTCATATTGGAGGAGGTCCGGTTGTACTTCACCGCCCCCAGCAGCGCCTCCACCAGAGCGTTTCCCTCCGGACTGTCCAAATTTTGGGCCAGGTGGACCAGATCCACCTGGTCAATTTTGCTGCCCCGGGCAAACTCCCGGGTGCTCCCCCGGGCGGCGGAGAGAGTATGGTACTCCTTGGCGGCGATCAGGCTGCGGGCGGAGCCGGCGAAGGCGGTCAGGGGGGCGGGAATGGTGGCCTGCGCCTCTGCCAGGTCGATCACCGACAGAGTGGTGAGCTGGCCGGGGCATTTCTGGGCGCAGGTGTCCACAAAACTGTCCGCGATCTGCCGTCCCAGCTCCAGGGTGGGCATGGATGGATCCGCCCCGAAAGCGGTGAGCCAGTCGGTATAGTACCAGCCCACCCCAGGCTCGGTCTCCTCCGAGGCGATGAGGTAATCCCCATGCTTCGCCAGCATCAGGGCGTTTTCTGCCGTGGCCATAAGGCAGGCGTCGAAGCCGATGAAGTCGAAGCGCACCCCTCCATCGGTGAGGGCCTTGTCAATCCCCGCCAGGCCCATGGAGGCGCTGGAGGCGAACTTCTCGTCGTACCCGTAGCCGCTGACCGAGCCGCCGCCGTGGTCCCAGAAGATGAGCTCATACCGGCTGGCGGGGTAGTTTTTGGCACAGTAGCGGATAAAGCCGGACAGAGTCGCCGGGTCGGTCATAGGGACGCTGCCTGCGTTTTCCTCCAGGCAGAGGAGGGAGCCCCCCTTTACCTGCCAGATCTGGTTGACGGCGCTGCTCACCTGGCTGTTCCGCCAGCCCGTGCAGCCGCCGGTGTAGATCAGCACATTGATCTGCGCCCCAAAGCGGGCGGACAGCATCTCCTGCAAATCGGCGGTGCCCATGCCGCTGCGGGACTCCAGGTCAGTGCCGCACATGTACACCATAATGGTGGCGGTATCTCTGCCGTTCCCCAGCAGGCGGGTATACTTCTCCCGGGCGGCGGGGTCTACGCTGGTATTCAGCCAGCCGGTATTGGCCTCCCCCTGCCAGCCGCTGGACACGCTGCCCCCGCCCAGGCCGCCCAGCAGGGCGGTCAGGTTGGCGCCCCCGCCCTGGCCCGTCTGCCCCCCGCCGGGAAGCTGTCCCCCCAGCAGAGCGGTGATTCCGCCGCCGCCCCCCAGCAGCAGGACGGCCAGCAGCGCCAGCAGCCGGATTCCGCCGCCGCCCTTCCCGCTGCTCCGGGCGCCGGACCCGGACCGGACGGCGCCGCTCCGGCGGTCCTGATAGCCCCCGGCCTCCCCTACCGGGCCGGTGTGAAGGCCCTCTCCCCGTTTAGATACACTCTTTCCCGGACCGGTGACATGCTTCTCCCGGCTCCTGGGCCGCTTGTTCTCCATAGGTGACATCCTCTCTGTGTGGTATGTTTTGAGCGGTCTCGTCCCGCGCTACAGGCGCAGGCTGGCGATAAACTGCTGGGCGGTGCGGGGGGTGCGGCCTGGGTGGCGCATCTCCCAGGCCAGGGCCTGGGCGCGGAGATCCTGGGCCTCCAGCGTGATCCCATGCCGCCGGGCCAGGGCGTCCACCATGTCCAGGTATTCTCCCTTGCTCATGGCCAGGTAGGGAATGCGCAGGCCGAACCGCTCGGACAGGGAGGTCTTTTCCTGGATGGTCTCAGAGGCGTCCACCTCGTCCCCCGCCCGGTCGCTGAAGGTCTGGCGGACCAGGCGGCGGCGGTTGGAGGTGGCGTAGATGGCCACGTTGGCGGGGCGGCGCTCCAGCCCGCCCTCCAGAATGGTCTTGAGCACCGAATAGGTCCGGTCGTCCTGGTCAAAGGCCAGATCGTCAATAAAAAGGATAAACTTCCGCCGCCGGCCCGCCAGGGAGCGGATGAGCGCCGGCAAAGAGCCCAGCTCCTCCTTCCGCACCTCAATAAGCCGCAGGTCTTCAAAGCCAGGCAGGCGGAGCAGGGACTTTACCGCGGCGGATTTGCCTGTGCCGCTGTCCCCGTAGAGCAGGACGTTGTTCACCGCCTTGCCCTCCAGCAAAGCCCGGGTGTTGGCCTCCACCTGGTCCCGCTGGCGGCGGTAGCCGATCATCTCCTCTGGGGCGTGGCAGTCCGGCTGCTCCACGGGCCACAGCGTGCCTCCCTCCCACAAAAAGGCGCGGTACCGGGCAAAGCGGCCCGATCCGTTGGCCTGGTAAAACGCCGTGAGGGAATCGAACGAGAAGGGCGCCCCCCGCTCCAGCTGGGGCAGTCCCGCCAGCGCCGGCCCAAACGCCGGGGGGAGGCAGCCGGCCATCGCCCCAATCAGCGTCTGGCAGTCCGTGTCCGCCAGGGCGGCCAGTACCTCAATGTCCCGCCGGGCGGCCTGGACCAGCGCGGGATTCTCCCCGCCCCGCTCCACCAGCCGGGCGTAGGGAGACTCCTGATAGCGCAGCGCGTCGTGGAGCCATTCCCCCAGCCCCCGTTTTTCCGCCGCGCACAGGGCGTAAAACAGCCGGGTATAGCACGCCACCGCCTCTTCCCCCTGGCGGCGGACTACCGCAGCCAGCAGAGACGACGCCTCCTTTATCACCGGGTCATCCATCAGATGTCTGTAGGCGGAAATCCCCAGCAGACAGCCCCGCAGCACGTCCAGTTCCATTGACCAATCAGCTCCTTTACGGGGCTTATTTTAAAAGATTGTCTTTTTTCTGTCAATACAGCAGCCATGGAAAAGGCGGCGCGTCAAAAAACGTAAAATGGGAAGGGTTCGGAGGAAAGGGCGGCGGGAAGGGGAGCCGTCAGGGTTCCCTTTTGCGTCCGGGAAAGCTGCGCCCAGCCGGGCGAAAAGCCGCTCGCCGCCGGGCGCGGCACCATTGATCAAACAAGGCCTGTTTTCTTTCAGCGTCCTTTCCGCTATAATCTATTATAATATTCTGGCAGGACGGCCTTAAAGCGGGGTTCAAATCCGCCCGCATCCTGCCGGCGGATCTTGTGATAACCGAGGTGAAGACGGTGAAAATTCTGGTGGTAGAGGACGAACGGCGTCTGGCCGGCACCCTGCGGGTTCTGCTGGAGTCCAGGGGCTTTGAGGTGGACGTGGTCTTTGACGGAGAGGCCGGGGCGGACTATGCGGCGCTGGACATCTACGATCTGCTGATTCTGGACGTGATGCTGCCCAAGCTGGACGGCTTCCAGCTGGCCCAGGCGGTGCGGGCCAGGCACTGCGGAGTAAAAATTTTAATGCTCACCGCCAAATCCGACGTGACGGACCGGATCGCGGGGCTCAACGCCGGGGCGGACTACTATCTCACAAAACCCTTTGACACCGGGGAGCTGCTGGCCTGTGTCAATGCCCTGCTCCGCCGCCAGGGGGATCAGGTGGACGCCCTGACCTTCGGCAACACCGCCCTTGACCTTTCCACCGGGATGCTCTGCCGGGGAGAGGAGCACATCCGCCTGTCGGCCCGGGAGTTCGACGTGATGCGTTTTCTCATGCAGTCGGGGGGCCGCAACCGCTCCAAGGAGGCGCTGCTCACCAAGGTATGGGGCTATGACTCCAATGCCACGGAGAACCATGTGGAGGTCTATGTGGGCTTTCTGCGGAAAAAGCTGGCCGCCATTGGCTCCAATGTGCGCATTGAGGCCATCCGGCGGCTGGGCTACCATCTGGAGGTGGGGGAACCATGATCCGGCGGCTTCGCCTTAAATTTGTGTGCATCAATCTGGTCATCGCCACCGCGATGATGACGGCTATCCTCCTCACTGTCTTCCGTTTCACGCAGGAGGGCTTCCGCCAGGACAGCTTCAGACTGATGCACACCTTGACCACGCAGCCCATCCGCCCCGGCGGGCCCGCCGCCGGGAGCCATCTGCCCTATCTTATTTTGCAGGCCGGGCCGGACGGCCGGTGGTCTGCCGTTGGCAGCGCCGGCTATGATCTCACAGACCAGGACCTTCTCCGCCGGCTGCTGTCCGAAGTAAACCGCCAAAACGCGTCGGCGGGGGAGCTAAGAGAGGACGCCCTGCGCTATTGGAGGGCAACGGTCCCCGAGGGAGAGCGGATTGTTTTTGTCAATATCTCCGGCGAGCTGCGGACCATGGACAGCCTGCTGCGTACCTGCCTGCTCATCGGCGGGGCGGGATTTTTCGTCTTCCTGCTCCTGAGCGCTCTGCTGGCCCGGTGGGCGGTAGCGCCGGTGGCGCGGGCCTGGGAGCAGCAGCGGCAGTTTGTCTCCGACGCCTCCCACGAGCTGAAGACCCCCCTCACTGTCATCCTCACCAATGCCGAACTCCTCCAGGCCCAGGGGGCGGATCGGGACCCCTTTGTGGATAATATCCTCACCACCGCCCAACAAATGCGCCGGCTGGTGGAATCTCTGCTGGATCTGGCCCGGGTGGGCGGTGGAATTTCCAAAGACCTGTTTGCCCCGGTGGATCTCAGCGCCCTGGTGTCCCGGGCGGTGCTCCCCTTTGAGCCCCTCTATTTTGAAAAGGGGCTGTCCATTGACGCGGAGATAAAACCCGGCCTGTGGGTGCGGGGCAGCGAGACCCATTTGCGGCAGGCGGCGGATATCCTATTGGACAACGGGCAGAAATACGCCCCGCCGGGTGCGGCGGTGTCCCTGCGGCTGTTTCGCGCGGGGCAGCACTGCCGTCTTCAGGTGTCCAACCCCGGTCCCCCCATCCCGCCCGGGGAGCTGCCCCGCCTCTTTGACCGCTTCTACCGGGCGGACAAGGCCCGGGGCGGGGACGGCGGCTACGGTCTGGGGCTGGCCATCGCCCGGGAGATTGTCCAGGCCCACGGCGGGAAGATCTGGGCGGAGAGCGCCTGCGGCGAGAACTCCTTTTTTATCCAGCTCCCCCTGGGCGAGCCGCCCCGCCTGCCCCTTCGGGGCTGAATTTTTTCCCGCCGTGTGCAGCAATTTGGGCCGCCGCTGCGTTTATTAGGGTGAAAGGGGGAATTCCATGACAGAACCCAACCGGTTGGAAGCCCTGGTCAAAGCCCATCAGCACACCCTCTACCGGGCCGCCTGCGCCGTACTTGGGGACGCCCATGAGGCGGAGGACGCGGTTCAGGACGCCTTCCTGGCCTGGCTGGAGAAGGCGCCCTTCTGTCCCACCGGCGCCCAGGAGCGGGCCTGGCTGCTGCGGGTGACGGTGAACAACTGCAAGAGCCGGCTGCGCGCCCCCTGGCGGCGGCGGACCGCCCCTCTGCTGGACACCTACCCCGCCGCCGAACCCCAGGAGTACGCCGCCCTGGACGCGGTACTGGCCCTGCCCCCTAAGGAGCGGGCCACCGTCCACCTGTTCTACTATGAGGGGTATCAGACCGCCGAGATCGCCGCCATTTTGGGGGAGCGGGAGGGCACCGTCCGCTCCCGGCTGTCCCGCTGCCGGAAAAAGCTGCGGGATATTCTGGATGATACACCGTGAAAGGAGTTAATATGAACTACTACCGTCACTATATGGACCGCCTCACCCTCCCTGCCCAGGCCCAGGCGGAGCTGCGCTCCGCCCTGGCCGAGGGGAAAAGACCGGCCGCCAGACGGCGGCGGGCCCTCCCCGCGGCGGGGGTGGCCGTCCTGGCCTGCTGCGCCCTGGCCCTGGGCTGGGGGACGTGGCAGCGCCAGCACTCCGGCGCCGCCCTCCTCCCCGGGAGCACCGCCCACCAGGCCGCCGACTTCACCTCCGCCTCCCCCCAGGCCACCCCGTCCCAGCGGGTCCATCCCATCTACCAGCCGGAACCCTTTGACCCCGCCGCCCTCACCTTGAAGGTACCCAGCTCCCCGGTCTACCTCTACGACCATAACCCCCTGGAGCTGCCCAACGTGGCCGGTGAGTCCTGCATAGTCCAGTGCTACGGCTTTCCCCCGGAGACCGCCGAAGCCCCCCTCTCCGCCTCAGACATGCTCTCCCTGTTCGGCTGGGAGGACCCAGCCGATCTCACCCGGCTGTGCTGGGAGAATTTCTCCCTCCGGGGCAGCAGGAGCTCCTATGAGGGAGAGGTCCTGCTGGCACAGGTGCTGGGCCGCAGAGAGGACAGCAGCGGCGTGTGCGCCTTCTCTCTGGCTCTCTATCCGGACAGAGAGCCGCTCATTGACTATTTCTATGACAATGCCGCCCTCTTTGACTTCAACGGCGTCCAGGTCAGTGGATACACGCTGGATCCCGACGGGGAGTGCGGGTACACCGCCCGTGTCTGGTTCCAGACGGAGGAGGCCGGCGTCCGCTTCACCGTCTCCGCTCCCGACGCCCAGACGGCGGAGCGCCTGTCCTTTGCCCTGCTCAACCAGCTCACCCAGACCGGCAGCCTCTCCTTCCAGCACCTGTCCGCCCGCTGAACAGCGAAGGCCCCCGGGGCGGTTCAAACTCCCCGGGGGCCTTCGGCGTCAATTATCCTTCGTCTTCAATCAGGCCGTAGCCGCCGTTCTCCCGGCGGTAGACCACGGAGAAAGCCCCGTCGCTGTCCACATTCTTGAAGGCGAAGAAGGCGTGGTCCACCAGATTCATCTGGAGGATGGCCTCTTCCACCGTCATGGGCTTGATGGGGAATTTCTTGGTGCGCACCACCCGGAACTCCTCTTCCTCCCCGTCGGGGACGAAGGAGGATACCTCCTCATCCACAGTGCGGCTGAACGCGTCCTGACGCAGGCGCTTTTCCAGCCGGGCCTTGTTCTTGCGGATCTGCCGCTCCACAGAGGCCACCGCCGCGTCGATGGTGGCGAACATGTCCGACGTGCTCTCGGCCACACGGATGATCGTGCTGCCGGAGCGGACCGTCAGCTCCACGTTATTGCGCCCCTTTTCCACACTAAAGACAATCGCGGCCTCCGCGTCCGACTTGAAATACCGGTCCAGCTTGCCCACCTTTTTCTCCGCGTAGGTGTGGACTTTATTGGGGAGGTCAACCTTTTTGTCTGTAAATATGAACTTCATTGATTTCAGCTCCTTCCGCCCCCGCGCGGGGGCATTTGTGGTTGCCGCGGGACGCACAGCCCGCACTGGGAACCTGCGTAAGGTTCCTGTTAGAATTATACCACATCTCTGGTAAATTTCCAATGCTAATTTATCTATTTTTGCTCCCGGCGGAAATCAGCCTCTGGGCCTTGTTTGACAAATGGCGGGGTGCGCCGCAGGTTTCCAATCCGTATCGCTCCCATATCGTTTAAAATCTTCTGTTTTGAATCTGTAGCCCCGGCAGTCCCGGCGCTCTTGACAACCCCGCCGGAACGTGGTATAGTAGCCCCGAAATTGAGGCAGTGACGGGGAAGACGCCCTGTGCAATCCGCCCTTCAGAGAGGAAGCGTCCAGGCTGTGAGCGCTTCCAGGGCCGGGACAGCGCGCCACCACCCCTGAGCCGCCCGGGACATAACCGGGACGGGGTCCGCCCGTTACAGCGGTCACGAGCGACGGCCATGCCGTAAGCAGGGTGGAACCGTGGGACGCGTCTGCGCCTCACCCCTGAACACACATCAGGGGTGAGGCGCTTTTTGCCTTTGGCAGAAACATCCTCCGCCCCAAATCAAAAGGAGGAAGCGTCATGTCTTCTGAAGAGAACAAGTATACCTTTGAAAACCCGGAGTACCGCAAAACCTACTGGCACACCTGCTCCCATATTCTGGCCCAGGCGGTGAAGCGCCTTTACCCCGAGGTCAAGCTGGCCATCGGCCCCTCCATTGACGAGGGCTTCTACTATGACCTGGATTCCCCGGTCCCCTTCACCCCGGAGATGATGGAGGAAATTGAGGGGGAGATGCGGAAAATCTGCAAAGAGAAGCTGCCCCTGGAGCGGTTCGAGCTCCCCCGGGAGGAGGCCGTCAAGTTCATGGAGGAGAAGGGGGAGCCCTTCAAGGTGGAGCTCATCCACGACCTGCCGGAGGACGCCCATATCTCCTTCTATAAGCAGGGGGAGTTTACCGACCTGTGCGCCGGCCCCCATGTGGACTCCACCGGGCGGATCAAGGGCAACGCCATCAAGCTCACCGCCTGCAACGCCGCCTATTGGCGGGGGGACTCCAACCGGGAGACCTTGCAGCGTATTTATGGCATTGCCTTCCCCAAGAAGGACGAGCTGGACGCCTACCTCCAGCGCATTGAGGAGGCAAAAAAGCGGGACCACCGCAAGCTGGGCAAGGAGCTGGGCCTGTTCATGATGACCGAGGAGGGCCCCGGCTTCCCCTTCTTCCTCCCCAAGGGCATGGTGCTGAAGAACACCCTGCTGGAGTACTGGCGTGAATGCCACAAGCGGTACGGCTATGTGGAGATTGCCACCCCCATCATCCTCAACCAGCAGCTCTGGCACCGCTCCGGCCACTGGGACCACTACAAGGACAACATGTATACCACCGTCATCGACGAGGAAGACTATGCCGTCAAGCCCATGAACTGCCCCGGCGGTATGCTGGTCTACAAAAACGAGCCCCACTCCTATCGGGATCTCCCCCTGCGCATGGCGGAGCTGGGCCTGGTCCACCGGCATGAGATGTCGGGCGCCCTCCACGGCCTGTTCCGGGTGCGCTGCTTTACGCAGGATGACGCCCACATCTTCATGACCCGGGAGCAGATGAAGGACGAGATCAAAAACGTGGTGAAGCTCTTTGACGAGATGTACTCCACCTTCGGCCTGACCTACCAGATTGAGCTGTCCACCATGCCGGAGGACCACATGGGCGGCGAGGAGGTGTGGCACTTTGCCGAGAGTACGCTCCAGGCCGCCATGGAGGAAATGGGCAAGGATTTCGTCGTCAACCCCGGCGACGGCGCGTTCTACGGCCCCAAGCTGGACTTCCACCTCTCCGACAGCCTGGGCCGCACCTGGCAGTGCGGCACCATCCAGCTGGACTTCCAGATGCCGGAGCGTTTCGAGCTGGAGTACGTGGGCGAGGACGGCGGCAAGCACCGCCCCGTTATGATCCACCGGGCCCTGCTGGGCTCTATTGAGCGGTTCATCGGCGTGATTACCGAGCACTTTGCCGGCGCCTTCCCCGCCTGGCTCTCCCCGATACAGGTGAAGATCCTCACCGTTACCGACCGTGCCGCCTCTTACGCCGATACCGTGGCCGAGGCTCTGGACGCGCAGGGCTTCCGTGTGGAGGTGGACCACCGGAACGAGACCATCCGCAAAAAGATCCGGGAGGCCCAGCTGGCCAAGACGCCCTATATGCTGGTTCTCGGCGACCGGGATGTGGAGAACAACACCGTCTCCGTCCGCCACCGCACCGGCGAGGATATGGGCGCCATGTCCCTGGATGCCTTTGCCGCCCTGCTGGCCGGTGAGGTGGAAAAGAAGACCATTAAATAACCCCGTTCTGCCGGGAAAAATGGCTTGAAAAAGGGCGCTGCCTGTGGTATCATGAAAGACACATTTTGAAATGGGCGGCTTTTTTGCGCCCAAACGGAATTGATTATGGCCCCTCTGGGCGGAAAGGAAAGATGCAACTGTGGTGAAGATAATCCTGAGTGTCATCCTTGTTGTGCTTGCGCTGGCGCTCATTGCAGTGGTCATGCTCCAGTCCGGCAAGAGCGCCGGTCTGTCCGGATCCATCGCCGGCATGGCCGATACCTTTATGGCCAAGAACAAGGCCAAGGGCTGGGACGCCAAGCTGGCCCGCTGGACCAAGTGGGTGGCCATCGGCTTCATGCTGCTGGCGCTGGTCCTCTGTCTGGTATAGCAAACGCCAAAAAACGGCGCTGCGATAAAACGCAGCGCCGTTTTTTCGATCCATTCAGTCCCGAAAGACCAGGTGGAGCTTTGAGTTTTCGTTGGCTGCCTGGGTCAGGGCGCCCAGCAGGCGTTTGCCCCAGCTCTCCCGCCGCAGCAGGTCGCCTCCGATGAGGACAACGCCAAGCGCTTCCCCCTGGGCCAGCCGCTCCCGCAGCGCCTCCAGCCGGGGCTCCTCCCCCTCCGCCAGACCAAAGGTCTGGCACAGGCGGGGCCAGGCCGTCTCCGGCTGGGTGAGCTTCCACGCCTCCAGGTAGATAACCGGTGGTGCATCCATAAAATCTTCGCCCCCCACTACGCCCGGTCGGCCTGGATGAGCAGCTTGAGGGCCTCAACGCCCACCTCAATGGCGGCGGACAGGTCATGGCTTTCGTCCTGGTCCAGGCCGGCGGCCTCCCGTTCCTGATTCCAGATGACGTGGAAGCAGGAGCCGCAGCGTACCCCCAGGGCGGCGGCACAGCAGAACAGAGCGGCGGATTCCATCTCCGAGGCCAGCACTCCCAGGCGCTTCCACGCCTCCCACTTGTGGAGCAGCTCATAGGACACCGGCATCCGGGCCGGGTCGTGCTGGCCGTAGAAGGAGTCTTTGCACTGCACCACGCCGGCGTGCCAAGGCTTGCCCAGATGTTTGGCCGCGGCCACCAGCGCCTCCTGCACCTGGTAGTCGGAGACAGCGGGGAACTCAATGGGGGCATACTCCCGGCTGGCCCCCTCCATGCGGATGGCGCCGGTGGCGATCACAACGTCGTCGCTCTTTACCTTTAAGTTGATACCGCCGCAGGTACCTACCCGCACAAAGGTGTCCGCGCCGATTTTGTGCAGCTCCTCCATGGCGATGACCGCCGACGGCCCGCCGATTCCGGTGGAGCAGACGCTTACCTTCTCTCCCAGCAGCGTTCCGGTGTAGGTGGTGTACTCCCGGTTGGACTGCACCTTTACCGGATTGTCAAAATAGGCGGCAATCTTCTCACACCGCCCCGGGTCCCCAGGCAGAATGCAGTAACGGCCCACATCTCCCTGGCCGCACTTGATATGAAATTGGAGTTCATGTTCATGCATGGATAACTCACCTCATCTTCTGATATGGCCCGAAAACGGGCCGTCCGGGCCAGTTATGCCGCCGTGGAAAACCGGGCCGGATTTATCCATAGTATAAACGTTTTCTCTCCCATAGGCAAGTATATTTGTACAAAATGCAGAGGCCGCTTCTCGAAGGGTTCCCAAGCCGGAACGCTCCTATTTTGTCCAGGCCATAATAAACTCTCTTTCACCGGTGCTGTCATCAATCTGTTCAGACTGAATCATAAACTGCTCTCTTTGATAAAACCGCACCGCCTGCGTGTTCTTCTGATAAACGCTCAGCTCCATGCCGGTCTTGAACTGCTTTGCATAATTTAATAATTGCGCTCCGATCCCCCTTGATTGAGCGGCCTCTTTTACAAAAATTCCTGCAATATAGCTGCCTGTTAATCCGATAAAACCATCAATTTCATCGGAATTGTCATTTTCAAATACATAAATTTCCGCCTGGGGCAGCTGGTCTTTAACGGCCGGGAAATGACCGGCCCAATATTCCTCTGGAATAAAACAGTGGGCCTTCACATTGGTGTCATACCATATCTGCATCACTGCGGTTAAATCCTGTTCTTTCATCGCTCTTATCATTGTATGATCTCCTGTAAACTGCAATTATCCGATACCGGAAGAATAGTCAATAATTACTTTGCGGCAATCTCTGCATAGCCATGCTTCAACAGATGTGCCTTTCACCAATGACCCTTTCGATAAACGTACTGCACGTTCAGGTACATCAGAGCAGTTTATCAAGGGCTTTCTTTTCCGCCAGTTCAGCACGTGAGAGCTTTGAATTGTGCCTGGCTGCATATCCTTGTGACAATAAGGACACTTCATATGTGTTCTCCTTATAGATTTTGATTTGCCGGACTGGCTGTTTAGGCCTTGTTTGAAAAATGGCAATATGCTCAGCGGCGGGATATTTTTTCGTCAGACAAAGCCGATTTGACGCAGGAATACTGGATGTATTTCAAGGAAAATCGGCAAAGTATGGCGGAAAAAGAGCTGCCGTTTGGGCGTGTTGACAATTTTCAAACAGGCCCTAGCCTCAGCCTGGCTTTTGGTGAAATTGCCGGTGGTCAAAGCGATCGACACGAGAGGGGAAAGGGTCTTTCGTTGGCGCGCCTTGCATTGGGACAGTCCATATGGTAGAATCAAAACCGTCCATTTTTATTTTATGGAGGTGGCTTGACGATGGCCGGTATTTTTGACGAAGGCAACATGAGGCAGGTTCTTGGGCGCTGTCTTCCAGAGGGAGAGACGCTCTGCGCAGGGATACACGGAATCACCCTTCAGGTGAACAAGAAAAAGACGTCCTATTTTGACGTGTATATAAGCGTTACGGAGCACTACCTCATCGTTGCCGAGTGTGAGGAGCGCAAATACTTAAATGAGTTCTACCGCGTCCCAGATCTGAGAAAGACCGTGGCTCAGGACATCGGTACCTGCTTCCCTCTGGAGGAAATTCAGAGCTGCGTGATTAAAAACGCTTTTATGGGTGCGGTCAACTGCTCGATCACCCTGAAAGACGGCAGCTTTCTCAAGCTCCAGCTGCCGAAGCGGGGCGGCCTGGGGGGCGGTATGCCGCACCACACAGAGTACCGGGAAAAAATCATCGCCCGCCTGAGCGGCTTAAACTGCGCACACTGACACGGCGGGTGGATTCCATACGGCCTGCCGCCAAAAAATTGACGGGTCCAACGCGGCTTGTTTCGTCTCCCTTTGCAAAAATATACAGCCGGGCAGTTATCTGTACTGGATAACTGCCCAATCAACTGGACGCTGCCTGCTTTCACAGGTCCAGATTTCCGTGTTAAATGATATCATAGGTATATGTATTGTTCAACGCCTTGTTGCTGTAAGGCCGCCGGACCTTTATCCAGCAGCACCGCTCAGGAGGAGCAGGGATGCGGAAACAAAGGGCTTGACATCGGGCGGCATAGGGGGTATGATAAAGGGCGTCTAAAGGGCAGTAATGCTCTGTCTATGAAAAGGCACTTTTTTTATGGCGGGATACTTTAACGCCTAAAAGTGATAAAGTGCCGTCCCAAATGTACTTCACTTTGGAGGAATGGAAATGAAAAAGCTGTCCAAGTTTGCCGCCGGCTGTCTCAGCGCGGCCATGTTCCTGTCTCTGTCCGCCTGCTCCGGCGGTCAGGCTGCCCCGCCCAGCGGCGGCGGGGACGCCCCCAGTCAGGCCCCCTCTGAGGACGCCTCCTACACGGTAGGCATCTGCCAGCTGGCCCCCCACCCCGCGCTGGACGCCGCTACGGAGGGCTTTAAGGCCGCCCTTACAGACGCGTTTGGGGATCGGGTCACCATTGACGAGAAAAATGCCGCCGGGGACTCCCCTACCTGCGCCACGATTGTTAACGGATTTGTGTCCGCCGATGTGGATCTGATTCTGGCCAACGCCACCTCCGCCCTCCAGGCCGCCGCTTCCGCCACCGGCGACATTCCGGTGCTGGGCACCGCAGTCACCGAGTACGGCGTGGCCCTGGGCATTGACAACTTCGGGGGCACTGTGGGCACCAACGTGTCCGGCACCTCCGACCTGGCCCCCCTGGACCAGCAGGCCGCCATGATTCAGGAGTGGTGCCCCGAGGCCAAGACTGTGGGGCTGATCTACTGCTCCGCCGAGGCCAACAGCCAGTATCAGGTGGACACAGTCCAGGCCAGCCTGCAGGCCCTGGGCTACACCTGCACCCAGTACCCCTTCACGGATACCAACGACATGGCCTCCATTGTCCAGAACGCCGCCGATAACAATGACGTGATCTATGTCCCCACAGACAACACCGTGGCCACCAACGCCGGCATCGTGGACAACATCTGCCGGGGCAAGGTTCCCGTCTTCGCCGGGGAGGAGGGCATCTGCGCCGGCTGCGGTGTGGCCACCCTGTCTATCAGTTACTATGACCTGGGCTACACCACCGGCCAGATGGCGGTAAAAATTCTCACCGGCGAGGCCAACGTGGCCGAGATGCCTATTGAGTACGCCCCCCAGTTTACCAAGAAGTACAACGAGGCCACCTGTACCGCCCTGGGCCTGACCCCGCCCGATGGCTATGAGGCCATTGTCGTGGAATAAACCATAGGTTGTTCCATCAAAACTGTCAGAAAACAGCGGGAGAAGGCCTTCCTTTTCCCGCTGTTTTCTGGCAGTTTAATTAGGCTTTGTCCTGGCACAGGATTTCTGGCCGCCGGGTATTGTGCCATGTGTCAGACAAGGCCTGAGAACCTGTATTTAAAGGAGCTGAGGCGTTTTATGGTAGATTTCATCAATGCCCTGCCGGGGGCCGTCTCCCAGGGACTGATCTGGGGCATTCTGGCCGCCGGTGTGTATATCACCTATAAAATACTGGATATCGCCGATCTGACGGTGGACGGCTCGTTCTGCACCGGCGGGGCGGCCTTTGTGGTGCTCTTCGCCGGGGGCGCCAACCTGTGGGCAGCGCTGCTGGCCGCCGCGCTGGCAGGCATGGCGGCGGGATTTGCCACCGGCATCCTCCACACTGTCTGCGGGATCCCCGCCATTCTGGCGGGGATCCTCACCCAGCTTGGCCTGTACTCTGTGAATATGGCCATTATGGGCATGAAGGCCACGGTGGCCATTAACGTCACGAACCCCGACGTGCTGGACCAGCTGCTGGTCTCCCTGCGCTTTGTCCAGGATGTGGCCAAGGGCGCCCGCCCTCTCTGGCGGCACCCCATCTTTGTGGTGGGCCTCTTTACCGCCGCTATCATCGCCCTGCTCTACTGGTTCTTCGGCCGGGAGCTGGGCGCCGCGCTCCGGGCCACCGGGGCCAACCCCAACATGGCCCGGGCCCAGGGAATCAACACCGATTTCTGCAAGGTGCTGGGCCTGATGATCTCCAACGGCCTGGTGGCCCTGTCCGGGGGGCTGCTGGTGCAGTACAACAGCGCCTGTGAGATCCAAATGGGCCGGGGGGCCATTGTCATCGGCCTGGCCGCCGTCATCATTGGACAGGTAATTTTTGGAAAAATATTCCGCAACTTTGCCCTGAAGCTTTTATCCGTGGTGCTGGGCGCCATTCTCTACTATATCGTCATCCAGGCGGTGCTGGCGATGGGGCTCAACCCCAATTATCTGAAGCTGCTCTCCGCGTTGGTAGTGGCCGTCTTCCTGTCCGTGCCCTACTGGAAGGGCAAGTACTTCTCCAAGCCCGTGAAAAGGGAGGGCGCAAAACATGCTTGAGATTAAGGGAATCTACAAAACCTTCAACCCCGGAACAGTCAACGAGAAGCGGGCCCTGAACGGCCTGTCCCTCAACCTGAACGACGGGGACTTTGTCACCGTTATCGGCGGCAACGGCGCGGGAAAGTCCACGCTGCTCAACGCCGTGGCGGGGGTGTGGCCGGTGGATGAGGGCAGCATCCTCATCGACGGGGCCAACGTGGCCCGTCTGGCGGAGCACAAGCGGGCCAAATACATTGGCCGGGTTTTTCAGGACCCCATGATGGGTACCGCCGCCACCATGCAGATTGAGGAAAACCTGGCCCTGGCCGCCCGCCGGGGACAGCGCCGGGGGCTGAAAAGCGGTATCGCCAAGGCGGAGCGGGAGCGCTACCGGGAGATTTTGAAGACGCTGGACCTGGGGCTGGAGGACCGGCTTACCAGCAAGGTGGGCCTGCTCTCCGGCGGACAGCGGCAGGCACTCACCCTGCTTATGGCCACCCTGCGCAAGCCCAAGCTCCTCCTGCTGGACGAGCACACCGCCGCCCTGGATCCCAAGACCGCCGCCAAGGTGCTGGACACCACCGAGAAGATTGTCACCCGGGACAGCCTGACCACCCTGATGATCACCCACAATATGAAGGACGCCATTGCCCACGGCAACCGGCTGATCATGATGTATGACGGCCGCATTGTGCTGGATATCTCCGGGCAGGAGAAAAAAGCGCTCACTGTGGAGCACCTGCTGGAGCAGTTCTCCAGGGCCAGCGGCGCCGAATTCGCCAGCGACCGGGCGCTGCTGTCGTGAGTGATCGCCTGTGCCAACCGGGGAGGGCTGCAGAGCCGTATGCCGGAGCTGGCAGGCAGAACATCTCAGAACAGCCTCTTGAAAACCTGTTTTGACCAGACCGAGCGCGGTGTTCAGACCTTCAAATTCAACTATCCTTCCCTGGCAATTCGCCCTCCCTCCGCCACAGGCGGAGGGAGGGCGAATTGTGCCGTCTGTCAGAAATTTTGAGCGCCTCAAGCTACGCCCCATTACTCCCCGCTGTGGGTGGCGTTATACCAGCGGTTCACCGCAGAGAGGATTCCCTTCAGGGGGGCCAGGTTGATGTTGTGGCTCATTCCCACGCCGAACCAATCCCGGCGGTTCTGGTCCTGAAGGTGGATATAGGCCACCGCCTGGGAGTCAGAGCCCCGCTTAATGGCGTGCTCTTTGTAGTCCACAAAGGTGAAGCGGTCCATTTTCTGGCCGTGGATGGCGTTGAAGAAGGCGTCGATGGGGCCGTTGCCGGACCCCTGGACCTGGAAGACGGTATCCTTATGCCGCAGGGTGCCGGCGAAGGTGACGTGGGAGTGCCCCCCCTCGTCGGTGAACTCGGCAAAGGAGTGGCGCACCAGCTGATAGGGGGCGGTGGCGTCGATGTAGTTGTCGTGAAAAAGCTCATAGACCCGCTGCGGCTGAAGCTCGGTGCCCACCCGGTCGGTCTCCACCTGGACGATGTGGCCGAATTCCGGGTGCATGGACTTGGGCAGCTCGAAGCCGAAGGAGTGCTGCATGACGAAGGCGGCGCCCCCCTTGCCGGACTGGCTGTTGATGCGGATAATGGGCTCGTACTGGCGGCCCACGTCGGCAGGGTCAATGGGGAGGTAGGGGATCTCCCACTTGTCCGAGCCGCTGTCAGCCATGTACTGGGTCCCCTTGTTGATGGCGTCCTGGTGGGAGCCGGAGAAGGCGGTGAACACCAGAGAGCCGGCATAGGGCTGCCGCTCTCCCACCTTCATCTTGGTACACCGCTCGTACATCTCCCGGATGTCGTTGATGTGGGAGAGGTCCAGCTGGGGGTCCACCCCTTGGGTGTGCATGTTCAGGGCCAAAGTGACGATGTCTACATTGCCGGTGCGCTCGCCGTTGCCGAAAAGGGTGGCCTCAATCCGCTCCGCCCCGGCCAGCAGGCCCATTTCCGCAGTGGCCACGCCGCAGCCCCGGTCATTGTGGGGGTGCAGGGAGATGATGGCGCAGTCCCGGCCAGGCAGCTTTTCAATAAAATACTCGATCTCGTCGGCGAAGTAGTTGGGCATACAGTTTTCCACCGTGGTGGGGAGATTGAGGATGACTTTTTTCTCCGGCGTGGCGTGGAGGTTGTCCAGCACCGCCTGGCAGATCTCCACCGCGTAGTCCATTTCCGTGCCCATAAAGGATTCGGGGGAGTACTCAAAGCGCAGGTCCATGCCGCCAGCGATGACGGGCTGGGACAGCTCATAGATGAGCTTGGCCGCGTCCACGGCGATCTTGGTGATGCCCTCCCGATCCATGTGGAAGACCACCTTGCGCTGGAGGGCGGAGGTGGAGTTGTAGAAGTGAAGGATAACGTGCTTGGCCCCCTGAATGGCCTCAAAGGTGCGCTGAATCAGGTGGGGCCGGGCCTGGACCAGCACCTGGATGGTCACGTCATCTGGGATATGCCCCCCGTCGATGAGCTCACGGCAGATCTCAAACTCGGTCTCCGAGGCGGAAGGGAAGCCAATCTCAATTTCCTTCACCCCGATATCCACCAGAGTGTGGAAATACTCCAGCTTTTCCCGCAGATTCATGGGGTCCACCAGCGCCTGGTTGCCGTCGCGCAGGTCCACGGAGCACCAGATGGGAGCGGCCTTGATCTCCTGGTCCGGCCACCGCCGGCTGGGGCGCTTGAGGGGGACAAAGGGAATGTACTTTTCAAAGGATTTGCTCATAAATCAGTTCCTCCTGTCGGTTTTAGGCCACGGAAAAAGCCCCTGACCTATCCAAAATTAGGTCAGGGGCGTAATTACAAATACGCGGTACCACCCTGGTTCCGTCCGCCGTCGCCGGGGGACGCTCACGGCCTCCAACAAGGCCCTGGCCAATAACGAGGCCATCCGGCCTGCCCTAAATTCCCGTTCAGGCAGGCGGCTCCGGGACCAGTATCCACAGGGGACCCACGCGCCGGTTCGCACCAAACCACCGGTTCTCTGAGCGGAGCAGCCCTGTCTTCTTCCCATCATCGCTGTTATTGCGATGATTATACAGAAAACCCAGGTCCTTTGTCAAGTCCATTTTCCCCCGGAACAGGCGGACGCGCCGTTTTTCTGCGGAGTATTGCGTCTTCTCCCGCAGGGGAGCGGCCCGGCCTGCCGCCCCACTTTTTTTTGAAAGGGAATGTTCAACGTCCTTCTGTTGTGCTACAATTTGGGAGAACGCAGCCACGCAGAAATCAGTCCGGTTTATGGGACTGCTTCTTCGCTATACTACTGATATCTTGTTTGAAATGTGTCCAAACGCCCAGGGGGCGGCGCTTTTTCCGCCGGGGATTGTGCCGTTTATCAGACAAGGTCTAAAAAGCACCAAGGAGGGCAATTTGTTATGGAATGGAAGGAAGATGTTATCCGCGCACTGGCGCCCAACGCCTCTGCGGTGGAGAACGGCCGCAAGCTGTCCCGAAAGGGGAGCTTTTTCAACCACTGCCAGAGTGAGCAGGGGGACTGCTTCTGGGCCGACTGCGCCGGCAGCGGCAAGAACCCCTATCAGGTGTCCATCGACCTGACAGACCCCCAGTCGCCGGTGTGCCGGTGCTCCTGCCCCAGCCGGCAGTTCCCCTGCAAGCACGCGCTGGGCCTGATGTTCGAGCTGGAGGCAGGGAAAGAGTTCCCCGTAGGGGAGCTGCCCCAGTCCCTGGCGGACAAGCGGGCCAAGCAGGCGGCCAAGGCCGCGAAAAAGGCCGCCGGAGCCGATCCCGCCGCCCCCGCCAAGCCCAAGAAGGTCAACGCCGCCGCCCGCACCAAGAAGCTGAAAAAGCAGCTGGAGGGCCTGGATATGGCAGAGCGGATGGTAAACGACCTTCTGACCGGCGGGCTGGGCACGCTGGCGGGCGTGTCGGCAAAGTCCTATGAAAAGCTGGCGAAGGATCTGGGCAGCTTTTACCTCAACGGGCCCCAGCTGTCCTTCTCCCGCATCGCCCTGGCAGTGAGCGCCATTCAGAAGGAGCCGGACAAGGCGGAGCAGTGCTATGAACAGGCGCTGCGGGAGCTCATTGCCCTCCACTCCACCATTCAAAAGGGCCGGGTCTTTTTGAGCGAAAAGCTGGAGCAGGGTCAGTTCTCCCAGGAGGACAATGTGCTCTTCGAGGCCCTAGGCGGCGTGTGGAAGCTGGAGGAGCTGGGCGCCGCCGGCGCCTGTAAGGAGGCGGCCAGCGTGGTGCAGCTGTCCTTTGACGTGTCCTACGATCCCGCCCGGCGGGAGTACATCGACCGGGGCTTCTGGGCCGACCTGGACAGCGGCGAGGTCTATCAGACGTTGAATTACCGGCCTGTCAAGGCCCTGAAATACGTGAAGGAGGAGGACAGTAATTTCTCCGTCCTCACCGTTCCCCAGCTCTACCGCTATCCCGGGGAGCTCAACCGCCGGGCGAGGTGGGAGAGCGCCATGCCCCACGACCTCACCCCCGGCCATCTGGCCCAGCTGCGGGAGAAAGCCCAGCCCGGGGTGGCCGCGGCGGTGAAGGCGGTGAAGAACCAGATTAAGAACACCCTGTCCCCCAAATACGCCGGCGTGCTGATCCCCTACGCCCGCATCGGCGCGGTGGACGGGGAAGCCGTGCTGGAGGACCCCGCTGGCCAGCGCATTGTCCTGATGGACCAGCCCGAGGCGGGAGAGGACCACCGGTGCGTACACCGCCTGGCCCTCCTGCCCGACGGCGGAATGCTGGAGGACGGCGTGGTCTTCGGCGTGATGTTTTACGACGCGGTCCAACGGACCCTGTGCCTGCACCCCTACAGTCTTATCACCGGAACTCAGATCGTCCGGCTTCAGTATTGACCACGGAAACGGAGGAAGACGCCATTATGGAACTGCAAAGCCTGTATGAGCTAAAGGAACGGCTGGAGCGCGCCGCCGTGGCGGGCGCCGGCCTGCTGGACGAGGATTTCCGCCTCAAGCGGGCGGCGGAGGGGCTGGAGCCCCTGGCCAAGGCCAGTCCGGTCTTTGGTAAGATCAAAGCCGGGGCGGAAAGCCTGCTGGCCGCCCCCAGAGAGGAGCGTCCGGGGAAGTTGCTGGCCCTGCTGGCCCTGGTGGACGCGGTGGCCTACACCCAGGGGACGGTTGGGAAGGCCGGCGATCTGCTCCCCCTGGACTGTGGGGGAAGCGGGGTGTACCGCCCCCTGAGCCGGGGGGCCCTCTCCCCCTTGCTCACCGCCCTCACCACCACCGGCAGCGGGCGGATGGAGATCGTCCAGTCCGCCTGGGAGAATCACCCGGAGTATTTTGAGGACTTCCGGGTGCTCCCCGCCCTGGTGGCCGGGCTGGGAGACAGCTATGGGGAGCTGGCCGCGCTGAACGGGGAAATCCTCAAAAAGCTGGGCGGCGCCCCCCTGCCGCTGTTAAAGCGGGACTTTGATCCCGCCGGGAAAAAGGAGATGGCCCGCCGGGTGGAGGTCATCGCCGCCGTCCAGGGCCCGCAGGCCACCCCCTGGCTGCGGGAGATTCTCCCCCAGGCCAAGAAGGAGGTCCGCGGGGCGGTGATCACCGCCCTGGGGGACGACCAGGACAACGCCGCCCTGCTGCTGGAGCTGGCCAAGACGGAGCGGGGGGCCAACCGGGACGCCGCCCTCCAGGCCCTGGCCCTTCAGGAGGGGGCGGAGGTCCGCTCCTTCTGGGAGGAGGAGCTGGCCAAGAACAGCCAGTCGGTGAAGTTCCTTCAGCCCGCCCGCTCGGACTGGTCTGTCGACCTGATCACCGCCGGACTGCGCCAGCGGCTGGAGACGCTCCTCACCAGGGAGGGGCCCGCCAGTCTGGCGGAGAGCCAGGACATTACCGCCTGGTGCTGGGCCATCGGCCAAAAAGACTCCCCCGTGATGCTGGACTTTTGGCGGTGGGTGGATGAGCATATCGAGGCCATCGACCGCATTGAGGACGAAAAGGGCCGCTCCCCCTTCCTGGGGGTGAGGCTGACGGACCACCTGCGGGACATTTTGCTCAAAACCGGACCGGGCCCCCTGCGGGACTTCTGCCAAACCCTCTGGGAGAACCGTCCCGCTATGACCCGCTATCTGATCCTTTCCTTCCTGGCCGCCCTGCTCTCCCGCCCGGCGGCGGAGGTGTACGACCGCTTCTCCCCCTATCTGCTCACCAAAAAGCCCCTTTTGGACGCCGGCCCCAAGCGGGCCATCCACGACGTCCTCCTGCGGGCCTTTACCTGGGTGACCTGGCGCAAGGACCAAAAGAGCTACTGGGTGAAGGAGGACGACCGCCCCTTCTACAACTGGGACAACGTCTGGGATTACATCACCGGCCAGCCCACCGCCGAGCCCCTGGACCCCCGGTGGATCCCCCGGCTGATTCAGGCTGTCTGGAAGGAGATCCCCGGCCAGTATATGCCCTTCGGCAGCGGGGACCCCGTGGGCCGCTTCGACCTGGCACTGGCGAGCCTGATTGACCACGAGAATGAGGAAATGCGCTCTGCCGCCGGGACCTATCTCAGAGGGGCCATGCTGTCCTCCGGAAACGCCTATGTCTACGGCCGCTTTTTGGTGGACCTGGGGGAGAGCCCCAGAGGTGTGCTGGGAAGATCCCTGCGCAAGAAATCCGGGCGGCACTATCTCTACCGGATGTGGGAGCTGCTCTTTGCGGCCGCCGCCCGCTTCCCCGCCCAGGAGGTGGCGGAGCTGATGGAGGAGATCGACCCCGCCCTGGCTTTCCGTAAGAACGACCTGCCCCTGGCGGAAAAGGTCATCCCCTGGACCATCCAACAGCTCCGGGAGGGCAAGCCCTTCCCGGTGTGGGCCGAGTGGTGGAGTATGCGGTAGATCGCGGTAAATCAGCCTGTGGAAAAAGCCCCGCAGCGTTCGCGCCCGCAGGGGCGGACAACATGCAATCTCTGGCAGTCTGAAATGGAGGAACTTAATATGTCTGATAAAAACGTACAGCGCCTCCCGGCGGAGGAGCTCTATCAAAAGGAACTGGACGCGCTGATCGCCGCGGAGACGGATCCCGTCCCCACCGGTTGGAAGATGTCCCCCCGCTCGGTGCTCACCTACGTCACCGGAAATACCACCGTCAAGGGGGTTCCCATCACCCCCAAGTACATGGGCAGCCGCCGGCTGGTGGAGATTGCCATTGCCACATTGGTCACGGACCGGGCGCTGCTGCTCATCGGGGAGCCAGGCACCGCCAAGAGCTGGCTGTCCGAGCACCTGTCCGCCGCCGTCAACGCCGACTCCACCAAGGTGGTCCAGGGCACCGCCGGCACCACCGAGGAGCAGATCCGCTACTCCTGGAACTATGCCATGCTCATCGCCAAGGGCCCCTGTCCCGAGGCTATGGTGAAAAGCCCCATCTACCGGGCCATGGAGAGCGGCACCGTGGCCCGGGTGGAGGAGATCTCACGCTGCGCCAGCGAGGTACAGGACGCCCTGATCTCCATCCTGTCGGAAAAGCGCATCTCCGTGCCGGAGCTGGGCATTGAGCTCCCCGCCCGGAAGGGCTTTTCCGTCATCGCAACCGCCAACAGCCGGGACAAGGGGGTCAACGAGATGTCCGCCGCCCTCAAGCGCCGGTTCAATATTGTCGTACTCCCCACCCCGCCGGACATTCAGACCGAGCTGGACATTGTAAAAACCCGGGTGGAGCAGCTCTCCGCCGGGCTGGACCTCAACGCCCGCCAGCCAGACGCCGGCACCGTGGAGCAGGTGGTCACCATCTTCCGGGAGCTGCGCAGCGGCGCCACTTTGGACGGCAAGCAGAAGCTGAAGACCACCACCGGCGTGCTGTCCACCGCCGAGGCCATCTCCCTGCTGGCCAACTCCATGGCCCTGGCCGGCAGCTTCGGAGACGGCGCGGTCTCCCCCCAGGACCTGGCCGCCGGCCTCCAGGGCGCGGTGGTCAAGGAGGAGGACAAAGACAAGATTGTCTGGAAGGAGTACCTGGAAAACGTGATGAAGAAGCGGGGCAGCGCCTGGCTCCCCCTCTACCGGGCCTGCCGGGAGCTGAATTCCTGATGGGCGGGCCGGTGCTGTTCGGGGTGCGCCACCTGTCCCCGGCGGCGGCGTACCACCTGCGGCGGGCGCTGGATGAGGCCAATCCGGCCCTGGTGCTGGTGGAGGGCCCCAGCGATCTCTCCGAGGAGCTGCACTGGTTCTGCCACCCACAGACCAAGCTCCCCGCCGCCATTCTGGCCTACACGCAGGACAGTCCTGTGCGCACCATTCTCTACCCCTTCGCGGAGTACTCCCCAGAATATCAGGCCATCCTCTGGGCCCACGAGCACGGGGTGCCCTGCCGGTTTATGGATCTGCCCTCCTCCGTCTTCCTGGCCTTGGGGCCGGACTGGGCCGCGCCCAAAGAGGACGGCGAAGACAAAGACGCCCCGCCGGAGGAGGCACCCAGCCCGGATATTCCCACCACCGAGTGGGTCTACCGCCGGCTGGAGACCGTCACCGGGGAGGACCACGACGCCTTCTGGGAGCGGCGGTTTGAGCAGCTGGACACCCCCGGGGCCTACCGGGACGCAGCCAACACCTTCGGTCGGGAGCTGCGCCGCCTGGCCCAGGATTCCCCCCGCCGCACCGCGGAAAACCAGGTGCGGGAGGCGTACATGAAACGTACCATTCAAAAGGCGGTGGAGACCGGCGTTCCGGCGGAGCGGATCTTCTGCGTCTGCGGCGCGTTCCACGTGGAGGGATTGGAGCAGATTGCCCCCATGACCGACGAGGAGCAGAACGCCCTTCCCCGGGCGGTGAGCCACGCCACGCTGATGCCCTACTCCTACTACCGCCTGTCCACCCGGGCGGGCTACGGCGCGGGAAACCAGGCCCCAGCCTATTTTGAGCTGCTGTGGGAGGCCCTGCACCGGAGCGGGCCGGGGGAGGCGGCCTATCTCTACCTCACCGCCCTGGCCGCGGCCCACCGGGGAGCGGGCAACCTCACCTCCTCTGCGGAGGTGATTGAGGCGGTGCGGCTGGCCCACACCCTGGCCGGCCTGCGGGGGAGCAAGTACCCCTGCCGGGCGGATCTGCGGGACGCGGCGGTGGCCTGTATGGGCCACGGGCACTTTTCCGAGCTGGCCGCCGCCGCCGCGCAGGTGGAGATCGGCACGAAGATCGGCGCCCTCCCTGACGGGGTGAGCCGCACCTCCATCCAGGCTGACTTCTACCGCCAGCTGAAGGATTTAAAGCTGGAGCCCTACCGCACGGCCCAGGCCAAACCCTTGGATCTGGACCTGAGAGAAAAGCTCACCGTCAAATCGGAGGCCGCCGCCTTTCTGGATCTCAACCGCTCCCTCTTTCTCCACCGGCTGCGGGTGCTGGGGGTGCGCTTCGCCGTGCCGGTCCAGCGGCGGCAGGAGAAGGCCAGCTGGGGAGAGTACTGGACCCTTCAGTGGACCCCGGAGGCGGAGATCGAGATCGTGGAGTCCGCCCTGCTGGGAGACACAGTGGAGGGGGCCGCTTCCTTCGCCCTGCGGGAGCGGGCGGAGGCCAGCACCTCCATGGAACAGGCCGCTTCCCTCTTTGGGGACGCCTTTTTGTGCGGTATGCCCGCGGCCGCCGGCTATATTCTCTCCATCCTCCAGCGCCTGAGCGTGGATGCGGCGGCAGTCAGCGACATTGCAGGCACCGCCGCGCAGCTGTCTTTGGTGATCCGGTACGGGGACCTCCGCCGGTTTGACGCCGCTCCCCTCATCCCCCTGCTCAGCCAGCTCTATCTCCGGGCCTGCCTTACGTTAGAGGACGCCTGTATCTGCGACAACAGCGCCGCTGACGGCGTCATGAAGACCATGGACAGCCTCAACGCCGTCCAGCTCAACCACGACTTTCTGGACGAGACCTTGTGGCTGTCGCTGCTCAGCCGCATCTCTGACCGGGATGATCTGAACACCTGCTGCTCCGGCTTTGCCATGGCCACGCTGCTGGAGCGGGGCAAGGCGGAGGACGCCCTGCTGGAGCGGGAGGTGGCCCGGCGGCTCTCCCCCGGCATCCCGGCGGACCTGGGGTGCGGGTGGTTTGAGGGACTGGCCCGGAAAAACCGTCCCGCCCTCATCACCCGCCTGTCCCTGTGGCGGGAGCTCAGCGGCTATCTGGACCAGCTGGACGACGATGCCTTCAAGCGGGCGCTGGTCTTTCTCCGCCGGGCCTTCTGCGAGTTCACCGCCGGCGAGAAAGCGGACATCGCGGAGAATCTGGGGGAGATCTGGGGGCTTAACGCCCAGCAGACCGCCGACGCCCTCCTCCGCAAGACCACGCAGGAGGAGCAGGCGCTGCTGGCGGATCTGGACGAATTCGACTTTGACGGCATTTAGGGGGGAGGACATCATGACAGAGGAAGCACGCATCAAGCGCTGGCGGCTCATCCTGGGGCAGGAGAGCGAGGACCGGTTCTCCCAGATGGGCGGCGGTCTCGCCCTCTCCCCGGACGAGCTGGCTATGGACAGCGCCCTTGCCGCCATCTACGGCGGGGACGGCGACCTGGGGAGCGGCGGCCGGGGCGCGGGCCGCGGCCCCTCCTCCCCCAAGCTGGCCAAGTGGCTGGGGGATCTGCGCCGCCTCTTCGACCAGGAGATTGTAGCGGTGGTGCAGAACGACGCGGTGGAGCGCCGGGGGCTGAAGCAGCTGCTGCTGGAGCCGGAGCTGCTGGAAAATCTGGAGCCGGATTTAAATCTGGCCTCCACCCTACTGGCCCTCAAGGACCAGATTCCCAAGCACTCCAAAGAGTCCGCCCGGGCCTTTATCGCCAAAATCGTGGCCGACATCAACAAGCTGCTGGACAGCGACATCCGCCGGGCGGTGACCGCCGCCCTCAACAAGCGGGCCCACTCCCCGCTGCCCAGCGCCGCGGCCATTGACTACAAGTGGACCATCTCCCGCAATCTGAAGCACTACAGCCCCCAGCTCAAGGCCATCGTGCCGGAGCGGGTGTACTTTTACGACCGCTCCAGCCGCACCAACCGGTGGCACGTGATTCTGGATATCGACCAGAGCGGCTCCATGGGGGAGTCCATCATTTACTCCTCCATCATGGCCTGTATTTTGGCCAGCATGAGCGCGGTGCGCACCAACGTGGTGGCCTTTGACACCCAGATTATGGATCTCACCCAGCTGTGCCAGGACCCGGTGGATCTCCTCTTCGGCTTTCAGATGGGGGGCGGCACCGACATCGCCAAATCCATCGCCTACTGCCAGGAGTTCGTAGAGACCCCGTCCAAAACCCTCTTCTTCCTCATCTCCGACCTGGAGGAGGGGGGCAACCGGGCGGGCCTGCTCCGGCGGCTGGAGGAGCTGAAGGACGCCGGCGTCACCGTCATCACTTTGCTGGCCATCGCCGACGGCGGACGGCCCTGCTACGATGAAACCACTGCCCAGCGCATCGCCGCCATGGGCATCCCCTGCTTCGCCTGCACACCGGAAAAGCTGCCCCTTTTGCTGGAACGGGCGTTGAAAGGCCAGGAGTTGATGTCTCTGGCCAAGGAGTTCCAGCGGAAAAAATAGCGGAGGGTTCCAAAGGGGGGGGGCGGCTGAAACTGGTTGATTGTAATGTACATCTGAACGAATAGGAAAAGAAACAGCCGTCTGCGGCTGTTGGATATCCTCCAACAGCTATAGACGGCTGTTTTCACATTTTGAAGTTTGTAGGAAATACTTGAGGGAGTATTGCATTGCCATCAGCGAAGGTCGGGTGTATTGGCTGATGAAACAGATGAAATTGCCCCAAATGAGTACTGTTAAGCCGCCCAAAACGGCGGTAAGCAGAGATGGACAATAGTCAATGAAGTGGACAAGCAGAGTTGTGGAAGAAATCAAATTCAGCTTGGTTTGGGGTCAGGCCGTGATTATGGGAGTGGGGTCTGAGCGTATCCCGCAGGGTGTCAATGGCCAGAAAACGGTCGCTCCTGCTCCCAACCAGGCAGGCGATGACCTTTCTGGCATAGAGGTCCAGAATAGCACAGACGCAGCGGAATCTTCCGCCAGCCTTTACACAGGTAAAGTCGCAGACCCGCACCAGATGGGGTGCTTTCTGGTCAAACCTCGGCCATGTAAACCAGGTAGGGCTTGCTTTCTGCGCGTTTCTTATCCATGAACCGGCAGACCGGGTTGTCCTGGGGCATGGTTTTCAACAAACAGTCCATCACCAGGAACAACACCTTACGCAGTTCCGGCGGACCACTCTTGGAAGTACGAACGCTTTGGGCTTCGTGGGTGCCGGACTGATTGGAGCCCGGATCCACACCAGCGAAGGAAGTGATAGACCCTCTGTGGACAAACCGGGTCACATCCCTAATGTCCGCCATGAGTTGGGGACCAAGGGAATCTCCCGCCCCGCGCATTTCCATGACAACAGGGTACTGAGGTACCATACCGCAGCACCTGCGTTGAAGTCAATTTGACAATACCCCAATGATGATGATAAAATAATTCATAAAATTTTGCTGATGCAGTTAGACATCATGGGATTAGGGTGTGGGAAAGATGGACTGTCAGATTGATTTTGTAGTAACATGGGTGAACGGACAGGATCCAAAGTGGCAGAGACAAAAAGCGAACTATTCTCCCGGCACTGATATGGACGACAACATATGCCGTTATCGGGAGTGGGAGCTATTCTACTACTGGTTTCGGGGCGTGGAGCGGTTTGCTCCCTGGGTGCGCACAGTCCATCTTGTCACTGAGGGCCATCTCCCTGATTGGCTGGACACCTCCTGTGAGAAGCTTCGTATTGTAACCCATGAGGATATCATCCCCGAGCAGTATCTGCCTATCTTCAATTCCAATGCCATTGAAATGTGGCTTCATAAGATTGAGGGTCTTTCCGAACATTTTGTCTATTTTAATGACGATATGTTCCTGATGCGTCCAACCAGGCCGGAGGATTTTTTCTATCATGGGAAGCCCTGCGATATGCTTGCGTTCCAGCCAGTTATTGCAAATCCCAAAGCCCCTGTCATGTCCCATCTGTATTTGAACAATATTCTTGTTTTATGTAAGTATTTTAATAAGAGAGAGAATGTGCGGCGGCATCTTCGAAACTATTTCCATATTGGAATGCCGCCGTTATATTTCTTCTACAACCTGATTGAGCTGGCGTTCCCCCACTACACCGGACTGTATACAGTCCATGGCCCCTCGCCGTTCTGCAAGGCGACATTTGAGGAACTCTGGCGCCTGGAGCGGCCTGTTTTGGAGCGGTGCTCCGCTAACCGGTTTCGCAGTGAGACAGATGTTACACAGTATCTCTTTCGGGAATGGCAAAAACTTGCAGGAAATTTCTGCCCGCGCAATATCAAAAAGCTCTGTGGCTATTATGAAATTGGAAGGGACAGCACCGCGCTGCTTCAGGCAATCAGGCATCCAAAGAAAAAAATCCTGTGTCTGAATGATGTTTTGAGTGACAGCACGGATGTGGAACGTCTGAAAATAGAGCTCTATCATGGGTTTGAGTCAATTCTTTCGGAGAAGTCGATTTACGAGAAATAAGAAATCTACATACATAATTTAGAGATATTTTCATAAAAATGGTGAAAGACGAGCGGGCGTTTTGCTGGTTTTCAAACAGACTCTAAGAAATGTTAAATTTTGGGAGGACGGCGGAGAGCTGTGCTAAGAGACATAAATCTAAAAATAAAAAAGCGAATGGTCTTGCAACATTTGAAAAATGCTGCAAGACCATTCGCTATGGTGCGGATGACGGGACTTGAACCCGTACGTCATGGACACACGCACCTCAAACGTGCCTGTCTACCAGTTCCAGCACATCCGCATACATCCCCAGGCTTGACCTGAAAGCTACTTTACATAGTATAGCTGCCCTCAGGGAATTTGTCAACTATTTTTGCAAAAATTTATGTAAAAATGGAGAGGGGAGCGATGCTCACAACCCGTCCACATGGCTCTTGATGCGCTGGATAATCATATCCAGGGCCACCACATTGTGCCCGCCTTCCGGCACAATAATATCGGCCCGGCGTTTGGAGGGCTCTACAAACTGCTCGTGCATCGGCTTTACGGTGGTCAGGTATTGGGAGACTACCGAGTCTAGGGAGCGGCCCCGCTCTTTTACATCCCGGAGAATGCGGCGGAGAATGCGCACGTCGGCGTCGGTATCCACAAAGATTTTAATGTCCATCAGATCCCGCAGGGTCTGATTTTCAAAGATCAGAATTCCCTCAATAAGGACTACTTTTGTGGGGTGGACCTCTACGGTGGCCGTTCCCCGGTTATGGATGGTGTAGTCATAGGTAGGGGACTGGATGGTCTCCCCCTGCCGGAGGGCCTGAATATCCCGAATCAGCAGATCGGTGTCAAAGGCGTCCGGGTGGTCGTAATTGAGACGGCACCGCTGCTCATAAGGCATATCATCGTGCTGCTTGTAGTAGTTGTCGTGGTAGAGGACGCTCACATGCTCGCCGAACTGCTCTTTGAGCCGGAGGGTGAGGGTGGTCTTGCCAGAACCAGTTCCGCCTGCAATGCCGATGATCATAATGTCCATATCAGCCGCCCCTTTTCTGTCTCTTTTTGTCAGTATAGCACACGGCGGACAAAGCTGCAACTGGAATCTGTCACTCCTCCTGTTTCTGCCGGGTCAGGAATTTTTGCAGCTGGGCCACTGCCTCTCCCCCCAGGGTGAAGCCGTGCTCCTGGCTAGGGCGCATGGCGTCCATAACAATTTTGGCCTGCTGCTCCAGCCGTCCCTCCTTGACCAGAATGAGCAGGGAGGCGGAGTTTTCCGCGTCCTGAACGGCTCGGTGGGCCTCCCCCACAAAGCGGTACTCTGCCGCCCCCAGGGCGTTTTGCAGAGAGAGGGGATTGCTCCGGGACAGTCCGATGAGCCGGGTGTACACCGCCTGGAAATCGATCCAGCGCTGGTTGAGCTGGGACGGCAGTTCCGCCTCCTTGAGCCAGCTCTCATCGTAGAGCTGGTACTGGTCGCTGCGGCTCCAGGAGTAGAGCCGGATGCGCCCTGGGCCGATCCACCGGGCAAAGTCCTCCATGGCCTGGGCAAAAGAAGGGGCCTGGGCCACATCGGCGTCAGTTATGCCGGTAAGCTGGGTAATCCTGCTGTGAATGGGGCCGTACTCCGGCCTGACAAACTGGGAGTAACGGTCAACCAGATGGTAGTCCTGGTCCAGCTTTACCGCGCCGACCTCTACAATCTCGCTGCGGGCCAGCTGGCGGGCCTGGGTGAATTCTCTTGGGATGGGGTTCATCTCAAAATCCAAAAAAATATGTGTGTCGTAAATAGCGGGCCACTCCCTCTCTTTGATGTCTCTGAAGCAATATTCCTTCCTTATCATATAACAGAAAAATTTTTTGACAAGCCCCTTTTTTCGCAGCCGGCGCGGACAGAAAAGGACCGGCACCCACCAAGTGAGTGCCGGTCCTTTGCGCCTGGGCTGAAAGTATGACTCTTAGTACATACCGCCCATGCCGCCCATGTCGGGGGCGGGAGCGGGAGCGGGGGGCTCTTTCTTGTCGGCCACCAGGGACTCGGTGGTCAGCAGAGTGGCGGCAATGGAGGCCGCGTTCTCCAGGGCGGAGCGGGTGACCTTGGTGGGGTCCACAATGCCGGCGGCGATCATGTCCACATAGGTCTCGTTGTAGGCGTCGAAGCCGTAGCCGACCTTGCCGGCCTCACGGAGCTTCTCCAGCACCACAGAGCCGTCGATGCCGGCGTTGGCGGCGATCTGCTTGGCGGGCTCGGTGAGGGCCTTGGCGATGATGCGCACGCCGGTCTTCTCGTCGCCGTCCACCTGATCCAGCAGCTTCTCCACCGCAGGCACGGCGTTGATATAGGCGGTGCCGCCGCCGGCCACAATACCCTCTTCCACCGCGGCGCGGGTGGCGTTCAGGGCGTCCTCAATGCGCAGCTTCTTCTCCTTCATCTCCACCTCGGTGGCGGCGCCCACGCGGATGATCGCCACGCCGCCGGCCATCTTGGCCAGACGCTCCTGGAGCTTCTCACGGTCGTAGTCAGAGGTGCTGATGGCGATCTCGTTGCGGATCTGGGCTACCCGGCCCTTGATATCCTCGCTGGCGCCGGCGCCGTCCACAATGATGGTGTTCTCCTTCTGGACTTTGACCTGGCGGGCCTTGCCCAGCATCTCCAGAGTAGCGTCCTTCAGCTCATAGCCCAGGTCGGCGGAGATCAGAGTGCCGCCGGTGAGGACGCAGATATCCTTGAGCATCTCCTTACGGCGGTCGCCGAAGCCGGGGGCCTTGACGCACACCACGTTCAGGGTGCCCCGCAGCTTATTGACGATCAGGGTGGACAGGGCCTCGCCCTCCACATCGTCGGCCACAATCAGCAGCTTCTTGCCGGACTGGACCACCTGCTCCAGCACGGGCAGCAACTCCTGCACGTTGGAGATCTTCTTGTCGGTGACGAGAATCAGGGCGTCGTCCAGAACGGCCTCCATCTTCTCGGTGTCAGTGACCATATAGGGGGTGATGTAGCCCCGGTCGAACTGCATACCCTCCACTACCTCGCTGTAGGTCTCGGCGGTCTTGGACTCCTCCACGGTGATGACGCCGTCGGCGGAGACCTTCTCCATGGCCTCGGCGATGAGCTTGCCGATGCTCTCGTCGCTGGAGGAGACCGCGCCCACCCGGGCGATGTCGTCGCTGCCGTTGACCTTCTGGCTGTTGCCCTTGATGGCCTCAATGGCGGCGGCGGTGGCCTTGGCGATGCCCTTCTTCATAACCATGGGGTTGGCGCCGGCGGCCAGATTCTTCAGACCCTCCCGGATAATGGCCTGGGCCAGCAGGGTGGCGGTGGTGGTGCCGTCGCCGGCCACGTCGTTGGTCTTGGTGGAGACCTCCTTCACCAGCTGGGCGCCCATGTTCTCAAAGGGGTCGTCCAGTTCGATCTCCTTGGCGATGGTCACGCCGTCGTTGGTGATAAGGGGGGCGCCGAACTTCTTGCCCAGCACCACGTTGCGGCCCTTGGGGCCGATGGTGATTTTAACGGTATCGGCGAGCTGGTTCACGCCCCGCTCCAGCGCGTGACGGGCTTCCTCGCCATAGCAGATGATCTTGGCCATGATGAATTACCTCCATAATGAATCGGTTAAAAATAAAAGTCAGATGGGTGTGCCGTACCGGCGGTCAGATTCTTACTCCACAATCGCCATAATGTCGTTCTGGCGGACGATGGTGTACTCCTCGCCGTCCAGGGTGACCTGCTTGCCGGAGAAGCGGCTGGTAATGACCTTCTGGCCGGGCTTCACGGTCATGACCACTTCCTTGCCGTCCACCATGCCGCCGGGGCCCACTTCGATGACCTCGGCCACCTCGGGCTTCTCCTTGGCGGAGCCGGTGAGGATCAGGCCGCTCTTGGTGGTCTCCTCCACCTCTACCATCTTCAGGACCACATGGTCGGCCAGGGGTTTGAGTTTCATAACGAGTTCCTCCTTATATGTTGAGTTTCTTCTAAAACCAGTTAAGCGTGTTAGCACTCGTTTTGCCTGAGTGCTAACACGCTTATTATAATAACCGCAGTTGGGGAAATATGCAAGCCCTAATTTTTTAAATTTCTGTGAATTGTCGCAGAACTGTTCCAGGAGGCGCCCTTGGGAAAGAAGAAGTTCACCTTTTTCTCAGACAGGGCGATGGTCAGCGTTCTGCCGTCCAGCCGCTCTCCGTCCACGTTTACCGGGGAGATCTCGCCGCATTCCACCACCATGGACCTGCCCCGGCGGATGGTGACCAGATCCGGCATCTGGCTGGACGCCCCGGCGGCGTAGCGCTTCACCAGCCGGGCCACAGTGAGGCGTGAGACCCCCTTCACCAGCAGAAATTCCAGCTCGCCGTCGTCGGGAACGGCGGTGGGAGAGGGGTTGAAGCCGCCGCCGTAGTACCGCCCGTTGCAGGCGCACAGCAGCGTAAAACGGCCCGAAAACCGTTCCGTTCCGATTGTAATCTCATAGGGCCGGTGGATGCCGGCGATGAGGTTTTTCACCAGCGAGAGCTGATAGGCCATAGAGCCGCTGACCATGGGGTGGCGCTTAAACTCCGCCATACCCAGGCCGATCCGGGCATCAAAGCCCACAGAGCAGATGTTCAGGGCCAGACGGCCGCTGCAGTCGATGAGGTCGGCGGGGGCCTGCCGGGCGTCCAGCAGCTCGCTCAGGCTGTAAAAGCGGGGGGCGTCCGGCCCGAAGAGGCGGAGAAAGTCGTTGCCGGAGCCGCAGGGATACTGGGTCACGGCGGCGTTTTCATAGCCGGCGGCGCCGTTGACCGCCTCATTCAGAGTGCCGTCGCCGCCGCAGGCGTAGATGCGCACGTCGTCCCCGGTGCAGGCGGCCTCCTGGGCCAGCTGGGCGGCATGGCCGGGGTGGTGGGTGACCTGGGCTTCCCAGTGCAGGCCCAGGCCGGACAGCTGGTCGGAGATCTTCTGTACCAGCTCATGGCTGCGGTCGTAGGAGCCGGCGGTGGGGTTGACAAGGAAGAGATGCCTCACAGTGCTCCATCCTCTCTGAGTCCCGCGGCCAGGGCGCGGCACTCTAAAAAATTGGGGATGCACACGCCCAGCCGCCAGAAGCGGCCTTATTTTTGGCAGTGTAAGGGCTGTGTCTGCTACCATAGGGACAGACGCTGCTCCGCCCGGGCCATACGGGCCGCCATGGCGGCTGCCTCCGCCCGGGTGAGGGTGGCCTTAGGGCGGAAGGTGTAGCTGGCGTCGCTGCCGGCGATGATGCCCTTGGCGTATAGGGCGTAGATGGCGTCGGCGGCATAGTCTCCGGCCTTCACATCGGGGACGGCGGCTTTCACCCGCCCCATGTCGTTGATGACGGGGATGGAGCGGCCCAGAGAGGTGGCGGAGAAGATTTTGGCCATCTCCGCCCGGGTGACAGGCCGGTCATACCGGGTAAACTCGCCGTTTCGGATGATGCCGCTGGCGATACAGTAATCCACAGAGGAGCGGTACCATACACTGCCGGTGACCGGCTGGTTGTGGAAGGAGTCCCCCCGGTGGCGGCTCTCCATACAGGCGGCCAGACGCAGTGCCTCGGCCACAGTGAGGGTGTTGTGGGGCTGAAAGCGGTTGTTTCCCGTGCCCTCCATCAGCTCCAGATTGTAGGCCAGATCCACCCACAGGTCGAACCAGTCCCGGGCGGTGACGTCGGAGAAATCAGGAAGCAGCCCCCGGCGCAGGGGAAAGCGGGCGGAGGGCACCTGCCGCTCCAGCATGAGCTGAGTGATCTGGTACAGAGGGACCACGGTGCGGCTCTGGCCCTGGGCCAGCACCAGGGTGTCCACACCCCCCAGCTGGACCAGGGAGGCGGAGTCGTAGATAAAGTCATAAAAAATCTGGGTGGACTGCCCGTTTTTGGAGAAGGGGAGGAGGCTGACCACGCCATACCTGGTGCCCTTCTGGGCGATATACAGCCCGGCGTTGATGTGGATCAGGGTGTCATATTCGGGCTGGAGGAGATACTTGCCGTCCTGGCGGATGACCCCCAGCTTTCCCCCCAGGCGCACCTGCCCCAGCCCCAGGGTAAAGTCCAGCACGTCGGTGTACTGGATGGGGATGACAATGTCGCCGTTTACATTGGCGTAGCCGAAGGAGCCGTCGGGCCCCTGGGCCTTGGCCAGCCCCTCCTGATAGCCCCAGATGGTCACGCCTGGGGGCGCTGCGGCGGCGGAGACGGCCAGCAGGGCCGCCAACAGCAGGGCGGCGGTACCAATTCGGACAAAATATTTCCTGACACCAGCCATAGTGACTCCTTTCCGCTGTTTTCTGTTTCTCAAATGGGGCCGGCCTGCTTGCGGCGCGGGCCGCCGTACTGAAAGAGGTCGCACTTGATCATGCCGTTGTACAGCTTGCGGCGCTTGACGGCGGTGCGGCCGAAGGCACGCTCAAACTCCGTGTGGGAGGAGAGCACAGACACCCGCCACCCCTCCGGCAGGCGGCGCGCCGCCTGGCCAAAAGAGCGGTAGAGGGTCTCGGCCTGCTGCTTTTCCAAAATACGCTCCCCATAGGGGGGATTGGTGACCAGACGGCCATAGGGCTCGCTGTGGCAGAAGCGGGCGGCATCCGCCGTCTCAAAGCGGATTAAATCCTCCACATCGGCCTTGACTGCGTTGTTTTGGGCGATTTCCACAGCGGCGGGATCGATGTCCCCGCCCCAGATCTCATATTGGCCGTCAAACTCCCCGTCCATGGCTTCGTCCGCCGCCGCCATCCACAGATCGGCGGGGAGCCACTCCCACCGCTGCGCGGCAAAAGAGCGGTTCAGCCCCGGGGCGCGGTTTTTGGCGATGAGGGCGGCCTCAATGGCAATGGTGCCGGAGCCGCAGAAGGGGTCGCAGAAGGGGTCCCGACCCTGGTAGCGGGACAGGAGCACCATGGCGGCGGCCAGGGTCTCCCGCAGGGGGGCGGCCACCCCTACGGCCCGGTATCCCCGCTTGTGCAGGCCGGGACCGGAGGTATCCAGCGTCACCGTCACCTGGTCCTTGAGAATGGAGAACTGAATCTGATAGAGCGCGCCGTCCTCCGGCAGCCGCTGCAGCCCGTACTTCTGTCCCAGCCGGGCGGCGGCCGCCTTTTTGATGATGGACTGGCAGGCGGGAACCGAGTGAAGGGCGGAGTTGAGGGAATAGCCCTTTACGGGAAAGGCGCCGTTTTGGGGGACAAAATCCTCCCAGGGCAGGGCGCGGACCTGTTCAAACAGGGCGTCAAAGGTGTGGGCGTAAAATTGACCCAGCACCAGCAGCACCCGTTCCCCCGTGCGCAGGTTCAGGTTGACCCGGGGAAGATCGGCGGGGGCGGCGGCGCAGAAAACCCGGCCATTCTCCGCCCGGACGTCGTTCAGGGCGAGGCGGCGCAGTTCCTCCGCCGCCAACCCCTCCAGGCCGAACAAAACAGGAATGGCAAGGAGCAGATTTGACATATACTGATACTCCAATCGCTCTTCAATTATTATTTGCGAGATCCGTTTTAGTATATCGGATTTTGTAGAAATAGGCAAACCATATTTTGTGGACGCCGCCATAAAAAACGGATTCTTTAGATGAAATTGGCGCTTTCCCAGGGAATGCACTGGATTTTTTGGGACGACTATGCTACAATAACACCAGAGTCTGTTGGAAACAGATCCAAACGCACCAAAGGCGGTTCTTTTTCCGCTTGCCGCAAATATAAAATTTTAGGAGGGAACGTGCCATGCTGCCGTGGAGTATTGTCTGGTTTGCCGGGATTGTGGTCTTTGTGGCGGTGGAAGCCGCTACCGCGGGACTGGTGTCCATCTGGTTTGCCGCCGGTGCCCTGTGCGCCATGCTCACCGCGCTGGCGACGGATAATTTCTGGACGCAGATGGCGGTATTTCTGGCGGTATCTGCCCTGTGCCTGGCCGCGCTGCGGCCCCTGTGCCAGCGGATGCTGGGCCGGCGGGGCCGGCAGCCCACCAACGCCGATCAGGTCATTGGAATGGAGGCGGTGGTTACCCAGGCCGTTGACAATCTGGCGGCCCAGGGGGCGGTGCAGGTGAAAGGGATGACCTGGACCGCCCGCAGCGAGGACGGCGCCCCCATCCCCGCGGGGGAGCGGGTGAAGGTCCTGCGCATTGAGGGCGTCAAGCTGTTTGTCGCGCCGGTTCAGGTGCCGGCGGCAAAATCACCATTTTAAAAATTTGAGAAAAGGGGGAGTCAATCATGCCAGTCATGCCCATTGTGTTCAGCGCCTTAGGCGTTCTGATCCTGCTGATTCTGGTATTGAATGTAAAATTTGTCCAGCAGTCCAAAGCCTATGTGATTGTCCGTCTGGGCGTATTCCACACCGTATGGAATGAGGGGCCCCACTTTAAAATCCCGTTTATTGAGCGGGTGGTCAAGGTGGTCTCTCTGAAGGAGCAGGTGGTGGATTTCGCCCCCCAGCCGGTGATCACCAAGGACAACGTAACCATGCAGATTGACACGGTCATCTATTTCCAGATCACCGATCCCAAGCTGTACACCTACGGGGTAGAGCACCCCATGAGCGCCATTGAGAACCTGACCGCCACCACCCTGCGCAATATGATCGGCGATCTGGAGCTGGATCAGTCGCTCACCAGCCGGGACCACATCAACACCCAGATGCGTGCCATCCTGGACGAGGCCACCGACCCCTGGGGCATCAAGGTCAACCGGGTGGAGCTGAAAAACATCATCCCGCCCCGGGACATCCAGGAGTCCATGGAGAAGCAGATGCGGGCCGAGCGGGAGCGGCGGGAGGCCATCCTCCAGGCCCAGGGCCAGAAGGAGTCTCAGATCCTGGTGGCCGAGGGTGAGAAGCAGGCCGCCATTCTCCGGGCGGACGCCGCCAAGCAGGCCGCCATTCTGGAGGCCGAGGGTCAGGCGGAGGCCATTCTTAAGGTACAGCAGGCCCTGGCGGACGCCATCAAGCTGCTCAACGAGGCCAATCCCAACGACCAGGTAGTGAAGATCAAGGCGCTGGAGGCATTCCAGGCCGCCGCCGACGGAAAAGCAACCAAGATTATCATCCCCAGCGAGATTCAGGGGCTGGCGGGCCTGTGCGCCAGTGCCAAAGGCGTCTTTGACAGCGTCCGTCCCGAGGAGCCTTCCAAAACGGCAAAACGTTCGTAAGCGTATATCTGCAAGCCGCGCCGCGGGTTTCGGGGCGCGGCTTGTTGTGTAACAAGTCAGACAGAAGAGGTGGAGGCTGGATGAGACAGGGGAGAAGGACCGGGAGCTGGCTATACCGGCTGTGGTGCGCCGGGGCCGGGGGACTGATGGGGCTGTTTGCGGCCCTGCGGCTGAAAGCCTTTCTGTTCCAGGCCCGGGGACTGGCCGTGCCTTTGGGCGTGCTGCTCTGTCTGATCCCCCTGCTGGCCCTGGCGGGGGCGGCGCTGGCCCCGGCGGTGCAGAAGCATCTGGCCCGGTACGCCTTTGGGGGCTCCCGGTGGACCTGGGCGGTGTACGCTTTGTGCGTTTTGTCCTCCCTGCGGCTGCGGGGGCTGACCCTGGACTGGGCCCTGGAGGGGGGCGGGGTGGCGGTCAAGCCTGTGATGGCCTGGGCGGCGGTCACAGGGGGCGGCATTCTGCTGGGGGTGTTTGTCCTCCACGCCGCCTGCGCTCTGTGGGAGTGCCGCCGGGGGGCGGCCGGCTGGCTGCGGGGGCTCACCCCAAGGGACGGGCTGACGGTGCTGCTTCTATGGCTTGGAATAAACCTGCTGGTCTTTGCCTATGCCAAAGGGAGCCGCACGGTGTACAGCTGGGACGCCGCCATCTACTGGCGCAGCACCTACACCCTGGCGGAGACCTTCCGGGATCAGGGCCCGGCGGCGGCGCTGGCCTCAGTGTACCAGTCCATCTTTACCAGCGACTACAACTACACCATCGGCCTTTTGTGCGTCCCCTTCGCCCTGCTCTCCGGCCCCTCCCGGCTGGTGTACCTCATGTCAATTGGGAATTTCTGCCTCTTCCCACTGCTGGTTCTGATGTGGGGGTACGCCAGGAGCCTGCGCCCCCGAAGGGTGTGGCTGGCGCTGGCCGGGATGCTGGCCCTGCCCTCCCTCTTTTACACCTCAGTCACCGGATTTGTGGACGTCGCCGGGGCGGGGGTGGCCCTGGCGGCGCTGCTGCTGTGGCTGAAAGAGCCGGGGAAGGGCCGTTTCTCCCGCTTTTTGCTGGTGGGGCTGCTGGCGGCGCTGGCGGTGGTGCTGCGGCGGTGGTATGCCTTTTACGCCCTGGCTTTCCTGCTGTGTCTGGCGGTGGACTGCGCCGCCTTCCGCCGCTCCCCGGCCCCGGTGCTGGGCTATCTGTGCGGCTTTGCCTTTCCTCTGCTCTTTTTCCTCCAGACCTTTGTGTCAAAACGCCTTCTGGCCAACTATGGGGCCATGTACGCCGCCTATGACCTGGGGGTGGACATCGACCTGCGCCTGCTGGCCCGCTATTATGGGATTGTGCTGCTGCTGGCCGCCTGTACCATAGGAATCTGGCTGTGCCTGCGCCCCGGGGACCGGGCCAAGGGGGTCTTCCTCCTGCTGGAGCCCCTGGTGTGCTTCTGGCTCTTCACAAGGGTGCAGACCCACGGACAGCAGCATCTGCTCCTCTACGTCCCCGCCCTGGCCTGCCTGCTGATCACCGGCTTTGACCGGCTGGCGGATCGGGGGAAGCTGGGCCGGGGCGCGGCGGCCGCGATGGTGCTGCCGGTGGTTTTAAGCCCCGCCCTGCCCCGGGTGCAGTCGGGGAATATTTTGGACTACTCCCCCCTCAGTCCCTTCCCCACCTTTTCCTACGCCCCGCCCCGGCAGCCGGGCGCTATGGATCTGGTGGCTCTGGTGCGGCGGCTGGACCAGTTTGGGGCGCAGGGAAAGCGGGTGGGCCTGCTGTCCTCCTCCTTCCGGCTCAATCTCAGCGCCCTGGTCAATGCGGAGGACTCCCTGAACCTGGACCGGGTGTCTGAGGTGGATCGGGATTATCTGATTAACCTGCCTGCGGTGGACCAGCGGGATGGCTTTGGCAGCGCGCTGTATGCCTGCGATATTCTGGCGGTGGCCGATCCCATCCAGCTCCACCTTGGGGAGGAAAACCAGCAGGTGGTGTGGGCCCCCGCCCGCTGCCTGCTGGAGGGAGAGGCCATCGCCGGGGCCTACCGGCGGCTGGACGAGACCTTCCCGCTGGAGCACGATGGCATCACGGTCTATTTTTTCGAGAAGGTGCGCCAGCCCACCCATGGGGAGATGTCCGCCCTGGCGGACCTCATTCACCAGACCCACCCGGACATGGTGGTGCCTACCTGGCCGGAGACGCCAGGAAATGGGATTGGGGTATCATGAAAGAAACGTGACGCGACAGGAGGGGATGCACCGTGTCCAAACATATCAGTCCGTATGAGGTATATGCAAAATGTATTCTGGAAGCGCTGTATGGCGGCCGGTATGGGACGCTGCTTCTGCGGGACAGGCCGGACCTCCAGACAGCGGACGGGGCATCCGGCATTGAGGTCACGTCTGTGAATGGCGAGATCTTTGAGCGCCTTGTGACAGAGATTGCCATGAGCAAGCCCTATCAGGCGCCGTCGGACCGCGTTCTTGACCTGTGCGCGAAGTGCGGCATTGAATATCATTTGTGGCAGACCTTTGTAATTCACCCCCTCCCCGCCGCCGGTTTTACCGAACCCTTCCGCAAAAAATTACAGAAGCTGAACGCCGGATATGCCTTTCTGGGGCGCTATGATCTGTTCCTCTACTCTGACCGGCACACGCTGGCGGACTACGAAATGGAGCCGCTGCTGGAGGCCTTATGCGATGAAAACAGAGCGCCGATCTCGTACCACTACGTCTACATTGACGCCGACAGAAAGCTGGCGTGCTTTGATTTGGCGCATGGCAGCTTTGAGGTCCAGTCAACCAGAGGACTGCGGGAAAAATTGATGACTGGCATATTTACTGGAAAATAAGGAAATGGTCCATCCAGCGGGAACCTTGGACCACGTGGAGAGAGCGCCGGGTGAGGTGGCCTTTCGTGTCCTGCTTCCAGTGTACCTGAATGATAACGGAATCTGAAGAGGGTGCATATGCCAGTGACGGCGATTCGTTCCACGGCGGGACCTCAAAACGTCTATTCACGGCCTCTGGGTCCAATCGCCGTACAGGGAAGGGCGATCCCGTCTGGGCGGCCCTTCCCTGAGCGGAGCATCATCCATGCCCGGTTGGCGGTCTGCTTCGCCGGCCGGCTCCCGGACAGGGCCAGCCGCACCTTGCACACGCGGTTTCACCGCCGCTGATGAACGGTGAAAGGAGAGAGTTCCATGTCCTACAAAATGGACCTTCTGAACGCTTATTTCGGCTACGACGGCTTTCTTCCCGGGCAGGAGCGGGCTGTGGACGCCCTTCTGGATGGGCGGGATGTGCTGTCCATCATGCCCACCGGGGCGGGAAAATCCCTGTGCTTCCAGCTCCCCGCGCTGATGCTGCCTGGCGTGGCGCTGGTCATCTCCCCTCTTATCTCACTGATGAAGGACCAGGTGCGCAGCCTGATCCAGGCGGGGGTTCCCGCGGCCTATCTCAACCGCTCCCTTACGGAGCGGCAGTTTGACCTGGCTCTGGAGCGGGCCTGGCAGGGCCGGTACAAGATTATCTACGTGGCCCCGGAACGGCTGGAGAGTCCCCGCTTTCTCCGCTTCGCCCGTCACACACAGCTCTCTCTGGTGGCGGTGGACGAGGCGCACTGCGTCTCCCAGTGGGGGACCGACTTCCGCCCCAGCTACCTCAAAATTCCAGCCTTTCTGGACACCCTCCCCCAGCGGCCCCCGCTGGGGGCCTTTACCGCCACCGCCACGCCGGAGGTGCGGGAGGATATCCTCCAAAAGCTCCAGTTGGACCAGCCGGTGCTTACCACCACCGGCTTTGACCGGAAAAACCTCTACTTTGAGGTCCGCCACCCCCAGAGCAAAAAGGCGGAGCTGCTCTCTATCCTCCGCCGCCGTCCCACAGACAGCGGCATCGTCTACTGCTCCACCCGGAAGGCGGTGGAGGAGGTGTGCGCCTATCTTCAGGCCCAAGATATCTCCGCCACCCGCTATCACGCCGGCCTGTCCGCAGAGGAACGGCAGTGCAATCAGGAGGCATTTGCCCAGGATACCGCTCTCGTCATGGTGGCCACCAACGCTTTCGGCATGGGGATTGACAAGTCCAACGTGCGCTATGTGGTCCACTACAACATGCCCCTGGACCTGGAGGGCTACTACCAGGAGGCGGGCCGGGGCGGGCGGGACGGCGGCAGCGCCGACTGTATCCTCCTCTACAGCGGCAAGGACGTGATCACCGGCCGCTTCCTCATCGAACAGGGGGAGAGCCCTGAGGGAGTGGATGAGAAGACCGTTGCCGCCCTGCGCCAGCGCCAGTTTGAGCGTCTTAAAATCATGGCCGCCTATTCCACCACCACCGGCTGCCTGCGCCGTTTTATTCTCCACTATTTCGGCGAAGATCTCCCCGCCGACTGCGGCAGCTGCTCCAACTGCAAGGCGGGCTGGGAGGAGGTGGACATCACCCGGGCGGCCCGGGCCATTTTGGACGCTGTGGACGAGTGCAGCGGCCGCTTCGGCGCCAGTACCATCGCCGACCTCCTCTGCGGCAAGGAGAGCGACCGGGTGCTCCGCTGGAGCCTGGATCGGAAGCGGACCTTCGGCTGTCTTTCCGGCCAGCCCGTCCGGGAGGTGCGCGAGCAGATTCGCCTTTTGGTGGAGGAGCGGTACCTTGTCTCCAGCCAGGGGGACTACCCGGTCCTCTCCCTCGGCCCCCGGGCCAAAGAGGCGGTCTCCGGCGGACAGGTGACCATGCGCCGCCGGATTGCCCCGTCCCGCCCCGCCGCCGCAGGCAGACAGGTCCCCTCCGGCGCGCCGTTGGACGAGGCCCTCTTCCAGCGGCTGCGGGAGCTGCGCGCCCAGCTGGCCAGGCAGAAGAGCCTGCCCGCCTATGTTATCTTCACCGACCGCACCCTGCGGGAGATGGCCGCTCAAAAGCCCGCTACCTTGGCAGAGATGGCCCATATCTCCGGCGTAGGCAGCCGGAAGCTGGACCAGTACGGCCAGGACTTCCTCCAAATCATCCAACTGTCTTCCCGTCCCAGCTGATCACCCAGTCCTATAACCCGCTGTATTATCTTCTGTTTTGACAGAGCGCCGCATGTTGTTCCCCATTTTTATCCATTTCTATGTTCCAATATTCCGTCGCCATTTCCCCAGCTTTTCCCGGATTTTTTGCTTTTTTCTGTCTTGCGGTTGGGCTGTGCGAAACCCGCGAAAATTCGCGTTTAATTTACATAATTTTTATGCTGCGCTTTATCTACAAAGCGTTATCAACATTCTCCACCACTTTTTCCACACCCACTTTTCCCAATCTGTACAGCGGTTTTTCAACTTATCCACCTGTTTTTCCACAGGCGCTGAACGGCAGTTTACCCTATCGCGCCTCCCTGGTTTTTGTATACATAATTCTGACTTCTTTCCCCTGCTTTCCAGGCGGCTCCCATCTTTCCGTCAAAAGGAACTGGCTTTGCAGACTGAATCACCTCTTTTTGTTCGAAATCACCAACACAGTCTGGAAGCGGTGAAGCGGCAGGCGCTGTAATCGGGCGGTTGACAGTGCCCCATCTATTTGATATACTGTCTCACACAACTGAATCGTAAAATGTCTTCAGGGCAGGGTGAAATTCCCGATCGGCGGTAAAGTCCGCGCGTGCGAAAGCACTGATTTGGTGCAACTCCAAAACCGACAGTATAGTCTGGATTAGAAGAAGGTGTGTTGAAACAGTCGGGAATCTCCCTGGTTTTTTGCACTTTTTTCTGTCAATTCTCCAAGCCGCTCTGTTGACATGTTCAATACACCGATACCGAAATCAGCAGCCCCTGAACGGCGTTTTTGCGCGTTCAGGGGCTCTTTTTTGGGAGGTTTTTTTATGAACAGCAATGTGAGAAAGATGACAACCACAGGTATGCTCTGCGCCCTTGCCTATGCGGCGGCCACAGTGGGACGGGTCCCGCTGGTCCTCTTTTTGAAGTACGACCCCAAGGACATCGTAATCGCCCTGAGCGGTTTCCTGCTGGGGCCGCTTACCGCCCTCACCGTCGCGCTGGCAGCTTCCTTCGCGGAATTCATCACCGTCAGTGAGACCGGCGTCTGGGGGCTTCTGATGAACGTCATCTCAAGCTGTTCCTTCGCGTGTACCGCCTCGCTGTTCTATCAGAGACGGCGGACGCTGCCGGGCGCCGCCCTTGGCCTGCTGTGTGGATGGGGGTGCATGGTTGCGGTAATGCTGCTGTGGAACTATCTGATTACGCCTATCTACATGGGTTATCCAAGGCAGGCCGTCGCGGAGCTGCTGCTGCCGGTATTCCTTCCCTTTAACCTGGTCAAAGGGGGGCTGAACGCGGCGTTCACCGCGCTGCTGTACCGGCCCGCCGTCACCGCGCTGAGGCGCTCCCATTTAATACAGGCGAAGCCAGCGGACGGGACGTCCCGGCAGACAACCGGCATTTTGCTGGTATCGCTGCTGATCCTTACGGCGTGCGTACTGCTTGCGCTCACCCTTTTGGGCGTGCGCTAACGGGCTCGCGCCCGCCACAGCTGGGCCAGAATGTCCTTGAGTACCAGAAAGGCGTCCAGCTCCGAATAGGCGTATTCTGTCTTTAACCGCTCCAGCATGGCGTCCAGCTGGTCGGCGTAGGGCTGGGTATCCACCTGGTTTTGGTAGGTGAGCAAGATAGGGTATTTCTTTCCCCAGGCCTGGTTCCAGTCAATTTTCCGCTCCAACTCCCCGCTGGTGCGCTGGATGGCCTCCTCCACCTCTTTTACATCCAGATCGAAGCGGATAAGCTCGTCCAGGGACAGGTGGTAGAGCAGCGCCAGCCTTTTGGACTGGCGGATGTCGGGGAGGGTTTCGCCCGTCTCCCACTTGGAGATGGTCTGCCGGCTTACGCCCAGCTTTTCGGCCACCGCCTCCTGGGAGAGCCCGCACTTCTTCCTGGCTTGAAACAAACTGCTTCCTAAATTCATAGCGTCTTCTCCTTTCCTGCCCGCGGCGTTTCTTCGGACTGTCTAATCATAAGGCATGGCGGGGAGAAAATCCACCTACGCTTCCTTGCAGTTTCGCGCCCAATGTTAACACAGCAGCAGACAGCGGTCCCCGGCGGGGACCGCTGTCTGCTCGGTTATCGGGCCAGGAAGAGGCTGAGCTGAGTCAGGGCCTGGGCGCCCTCGGCACGGGTGGCCTGGGCGGAGGTGTCCAGCCGGCCGCCGTTCTTGCCGGAGAAGATCCCGTTGGAAACGGCCCACAGCGCGTCCTGAGAGGCACTGGCTCCGTCCTGGAAGCCGCCTGGCGCCGCCGGGGCCGCCCCAGTCTTGCCCTTGCAGGCGGCGCAGGCGCGGATGGCCTTGGCCAGCTCTTCCCGGGTGACAGCGGCGGAGCCGGTGGGGATGCCGTTGGCCTGGGTCCAGGCGTCAAAGCCCTCTGCGGGGGAGCCGGCCCGGACATACAGGGCCTGAGCCAGATCCCCGGCGGTCAGGGGGGCGCTGGGGGAGAAGGCGCCGTTGGCGTTCATCATGCCGTTGTCCAGCACGTGGCGGACCGCCCCGGCATACCAACTATCGGAGGGCACGTCAGCGGCCAGGGGCAGGGGATTGACATTGAGGGAGCCGTCGCTGTTCCGGCTGAACTGCCGGAAGAAGGCCCACATGCGCTGGGCGGAGTCGGGATAGGCGCTGTGGCCCATCTCGGACACGGAGGTGAGGATGGTGTAGACATTGCCGTCCCCGCTCTTCAGCTCGTGGACGGTCATGACGGCCTCGTCATCGCTGCGGGCGGGCCGGGGGCAGTAGGTATAGGTCTTGTCGGTCTCCATACCGTAGTATTTGCCCAAGCTCTCGTCATAGACGCCATTGTATTCAAAGCCGTTTGCCTTGGCCAGCTGCTGGATGATGGCAATGGCCGCCTCGCTGTTCATGGGGAAGAGATCATAGAACTCCTTCTCGCCGGCAACAAAGAAGGTGGGGATGGTCTGGCTGGGATCGGGGAGGGTAACGGCGTTCTTGCCCATACCGGGGATGCCTTCTGTGGGAGCGATGGCGGCAAACCGGTCGGGGCGCTCAAAGCCCAGCGTCCAGGACTTCATGCCCCCCATGGAGTAGCCGGTGGCGTAGACCCGGCTGGCGTCCACCGCCCGCTGGTCGATCATAAAGTCCACCAGTTCCAGAATCTCATCGGTATCCACCAGATTATGGGCGTTGATGGCCACCACAATAAAATTCTCCTGGTCCGCCACAATGGGCCAGTTGGTGAGCTGGACGTATCCCTCCGGGTGCTGGTTGGAGCCATGGGAAACCAGGACCAGGGGGTATTTCGCCGTCTTGCTGTTCACATCCACGCCCTTGGGGATGTACTGATAGTACTCCATGGTATTGCCCTTGGAGGTGGTAAAGGTCTCAATGCTCTCCCGGATGCCGTAGTCGGAGTAGACATAGTACTTGTCCAGATAGGTCACGCCGTCCATCATGCTGATGCGGTTGATCCGGCGCATGTCCTGCCAGGCGCTCAGGTTATCCGAGCGGTCAAATTGATCCGCGTAGTGATAGGCCGCGCTGAAGCCGTCCACCACATTGTTCCACTGCTGGACCCAGTAGGTGGAATCGGGGGTATCCAGGTAGGTTTTGACAAACGCCTGAGCGCTGCCCTCGGCGAAGGTGTAGGAGCGGAACCGGCCGGCGTACATGATGCCGTCCTCGGTGACGCCGGCGTCATAGGTCCCCGCCTGCTCCAGGGTGTAGGTATAGTCGTCGGTCACATTGGTGGCCAGGGCCTGCATGACGGCGTAGTCCTCCTCCGTCCAGGAGGCGCCGTTAGAGGGGCTGACAAAGACGATGTGTCCGCTCTCCTCCTGGGCCATCTGGTCAAAGCCGCCCCGGGTCAGGGCGTCCGCCGCGGTCTCAGCGGTCCAGACGCCGTCCCCCAGAACAAAGATCACCGGCGTACTGTTCCCCCGGAATTTGAAGTCCTCCGGGGTGTAGCGGAAGTAGGTGGCCTGCTTGTCCGGCGGCGTCGCTGCGTCCTTGACCACCGGATAGGCGATCTGGGCCTCCGCCACCGCCGGGCCGGCGGCGTGTTCCTCCGCCAGGGCCGCCGTGGTCAGGGACGCGGTGAGGGCCAGGCTTAACAAAATTGGAACTGCTCGTTTCATGCTGCTGCCTCCTCTTGAATGTGATGATATGATTCAGCGGGAAACGGCCTCCCCGCGGAAGCATCGGTTTTTCATTGGTATGGCTTCTTACTCCTGGGGTTCCCAGCGGGCAGCGAGGGCCTTGTACTGGGCGAGAGAAATATGAATTTTTCCGTGCAGCGTCACCAGACCGGCCTCTTCCAGCTGCTTGAGATAGCGGTCCACGGTGCGGGTGCTGATGCCCAGATTACTGGCGATGGCGGGCCGGGTGTACCGCACCACAACATCCTGCCCCGGGATAGGGGGATGGGCGCCGCAGTAGAGGATCAGGTAGCGGCCTACTTTTTCCAGCCCGGAGGAGAAGGCGGACAGCCCCTTAGTCTCCACCAGACGGCAGCTCTTTTTGGCGAAGAGAGCTGCCATTTCCCACAGGAGCCGGTTATTTTGCCGCAGCTCCCGGCGGAACTCCTCCACGGTGCAGTAGAGCAGTACGCTGTCGGTGGCAGCCCGGACATTCATGCTGTACCGCTCCTCTCCTGCCAGCAGTTCCAGATCTGATATCCCGGTGGGGGCGGTCATCACCAGCCAGGTGGAACAGGCGCCCTCCTCCGCCTCGTAAAAGGCGTGCAGCTCCCCGCTGAGCAAAAGGTAGGCCAACGCTACCGGTTCCCCGCGGGAGACGAGCCGGGTTCCGGCTTTTATCTCCAGCAGCCGGGAGACCTCCAGTATCCGATCCGGGATGTGGGCCAGCAGCGCGCGGGCCTGGGCGTTTCCTTTCTCCAATGCGGTTTTCCGTGTCACCATCGCGGCGGCCTCCTAAAACAAAAATTTTTAAACTGCTGTAAAAATCTTCGTTTTCTTAATGATAGCAGAGATAATTCTCCAAGTAAAACGACAGTTGTCTTGTTTTGAGAAATTATTTTGGCATAAGCAACATAAAACCACCGCCTTCCAGACGGAAAGCGGTGGTTTTTACCAGAGAACGCCGGTTACATTTTCTCCGGGGCGGTGACGCCGATGAGATTCAGGCAATTGGCGACGACGGCCCGGACGGTATCCGCCAGCTTAAGCCGGGCGGACAGGACCGCTTCCGCCTCCCCCCGGATATAGCAGGCGTCGTAGAACCGGTGGAAATCGGCAGCCAGGGCCAGCACATACCGGTTGACCAGCGAGGGATCGAAGTCCCGCGCGGCCAGACGGATCTCCTCCGGCAGGCGGGCCAGGTTTTTGATGAGGGCCTTCTCCTGGGGGGTGGTGAAGACGGCGGCGTCGATTTTGTCCGCCGCGGGTACGGCGGCGCCCTCCTCTGCCAGACGGGCGATCAACGTACAGATCCGGGCGTGGGCGTACTGGATGTAGTACACCGGATTTTCGCTGTCCTCCCGCACGGCCAGATCCAGGTCGAAGTCCACCGGGCTGGAGGAGGAGCGGGAGTTAAAGAAGAAGCGGGCGGCGTCCACGCTCACCTCGTCCAGCAGGTCGTGCAGGGCGATGGCCTTGCCGGAGCGCTTGGACATGCGCACCGGCCTGCCGTCCTGAAGGAGATTGACCAGCTGCATGAGCACAATCACCAGCCGGTGGGAGCCGTCCAGCTCCAGCCCGTCCAAAGCGGCCTGGAGCCGGGCCACGTGGCCGTGGTGGTCCGCCCCCCAGATGTTGACCGCCAGGTCAAACCCCCGGCGGTCCAGCTTGTCCCGGTGGTAGGCGATGTCCGCGGCGAAATAGGTATAAAATCCGTTGGCCCGGCGGAGCACGTCATCCTTCAGGTCCAGCTTGTCCACCTGCTCCCGGCTCTTGCCCTCGGCCAGATATTTTTTCTTTAAAAGCTCCGTGGTGTTCAGCCACAGGGCCCCGTCCTTCTCATAGGTCCAGCCCTTTTGAGCCAGCAGCCCCACCGTCTCAGCCACATAGCCGCTGTTGTGGAGGGAGGACTCAAAGAACCACTGGTCGTACTCGATGCCATACTTTTTCAGATCTGCTTTCATCTTGGGGATGTTTCGCTCCAGGCCGTATTCCGCCATAGCGGTGAGCCAGGCGGCCTCCGAAGGCTCCGCCCCGGGGAAGGTCTCCCCGGCCTTGTCCAGAAAGCCCTGGGCAAGCTCCCTGATGTCGTCCCCATGGTAGCCGTCCTCAGGGAAGGGGTAGTTTTCCTCCCCCAGGGTGAGCTGCATACACCGGGCGTAGATGGACCGGGCGAATTTGTCGATCTGGTTGCCGGCGTCGTTGACGTAGAACTCCCGCCACACGTCATAGCCGTCTCGGGCCAGGACGCTGGCCAGGGCGTCCCCCAACACGCCGCCCCGGGCGTTGCCCATGTGCATGGGGCCGGTGGGGTTGGCGGAGACGAACTCCACCATCACCTTTTTGCCGGCGCCCTCGTTCCCCTGGCCGTAGGCGGGTCCAGCGGCCTCAATGCCTGCCAGCACGTCGCCGTACCACTTGCTGCCCAGGAAGAAGTTGAGAAAACCAGGGCCGGCGATCTCCGCCCGGTCAAAATAGCTCCCCTTCAGGTCCAGGCGGTCCAAAATGGCCTGGGCCACCGTCCGGGGGGGCAGCTTCATGGCCTTGGCCCCCGCCATGGCGAAGGAGGAGGCGTAGTCCCCGTTTTTTACCTCCTTTGGGATCTCCACATTGGCTTTCACCGCCGCCCCGGCGGGGAGGACGCCGTCCGAGACGGCCTTCTCATAAGCGGCCTGGGTAAGGGCGGATACCTGCTCCCGGGCGGCCTGGATCATATTATTGGACATAGCTGTCTTCCTCTCTCTATTCATGTCAAAGGGCGGGGCCGGAGCTGCGCCTGGCCTCCCGCACGTTGATTTCAAAGGTATTCATGCCGGCCACGGCGTGGTCCAGCTCGATATCATAGGCGATGCGGATGTTGCCGCCGGTGGCGCCGATGTCGGCAAACATCTCCCGGGTGTTCACCCCCACAGACAGCGCCCCATAGGGGGTGTTGTACATGGACAGATGGCGGCGGCCCTTCTCAAAGACCATCTGGGAGTTGAACTCCCCCAGACGCATCAGCGTAATCCGATCCTTTTCAATATGGAAGGTGGTCAGGGTGCCATCCAGACCGGTGACCTCGCTCTCCTGGTAGCTGAGGGTAAAGCCGGCGTCTCCGTCCTCCAGCAGCGTCCCCTCCGTCACCAATTCGATCACATCGTCTTCCTGACTGTCCCGGGACTGCGTCCCCTTAATTGAGATGATCACATTTTGTTCACTCATGCTCTCCAGGCCCTTGTCCTTCATTATAATATTCACATTCAGGCAGTGCATATCTTTTCTATGCCAGCCGGAATGTGTGCATTATTATACAAAAAGAAACCGGCACTGTAAAGGGCATACAGAGGGCAAATTTAGCCAATTTCCACCTGCTGGACCTCGCCGGTTACGTCTTCCCGCAAAAAGAGGGAGGCCAGGCGGGAAAAGTCCGCCGCATCGTCGCTGACGAAGTACCGGTGGGTCCCCTGGGGACGTTTTGCCATGGCGTCCTGCTTTTGAAGCTGGACGGCGGCGGCGCGGGCCCCCTCCGCCCCGGCGCTGATAAGGGTGATCTCCGGCCCCATGAAAGCGCCGATGACCTCCTCCAAAAGGGGGTAGTGGGTGCAGCCCAGCACCAGCGTGTCCACACCCAGGGCCTTCAGGGGGGATAAGTACTCCGCCGCCACGGTTTCAATCACCGGATCCCCGGGGTGGAAGCGCCCGTTTTCCACCAGCGGGACAAAGAGGGGGCAGGCCTGGGGGAAGACCGCCGCGCCGGGGTTGGCCGCGGCCACCGAGCGCTCGTAGGCGCCGCTGCGGATGGTGGCCTGAGTGCCAATGAGGCCGATCTTGCCGCTGCGGGTGGCCAGAGCCGCCGCCCGGGCCGCCGGCTCCACTACTCCCAGCACCGGAATGGGATTCTCCGCCGCCAGCAGGTCCAGCGCCGTGGTGGACACCGTGCCGCAGGCGATGACAATCCCTTTCAGATCAAAGGTGCGCAGAAAAGCCACGTCCTGCCGGGCGTACTTGATGATAGTCTCCCGGGAGCGGCTGCCGTAGGGGACCCGCCCGGTGTCTCCGAAATAAATGATGTCCTCCTGGGGCAGCAGGCGCTTGAGCTCCCGCACGGTGGTCAGCCCCCCCAGCCCTGAGTCAAACACGCCAATGGCTCTCTGGTCCAAATTCCTCTCCTCCAAACAGCAAAACTGCCGTTTTCAAACGGCTTACCCTATCATATGCGAAAAGCAGGCCCCTGGCAAGGGGCTTTTTGAAAAAACGGCCTCCCGGCGGCGGTTCTTTTTGCGGGGGCAGGGAGGCCGGGCCCGCGTTTTCCCCTGGGAACCGGCAAAAAAGAGGCGGCGGTAATTTCCGGCTTTGCCTTGCGAAAGGATGTGCTTTTCGGTATAATCAGGAAAGAGTTGCTCCCCGCCGGACAGGGGCGGGGAAGATGGGAGACAGGACATGAGAGAAGCCATGACCGCGGCGGCGGTGCATAAGCAGTATAACGACAGCGTAATGGCATTTCAGCGGCAGATTGCCGACGCCGGGCTGCGGGTGAAGTTCAGCCAGGAGGCAGACATCTTTTTCCGGGCCTGCGCCCTGGGGGTGTGGGGCCGGGACGGAGGCGCCCTCACCCCCAGGCACGTGGAGTACTACAACGCCGTATACAGCCGCGGCAATCCGGTGCCCTCTATCTTATTCTGGGAGCTGTCCACTGCGGTGGGGGAGTATCCGGGCTTTCAGCCGCCGTCGTTTTTCAACCGGATGCGGGCCTGCGACAAGGTGAGCGGCACCAGCCTGGCCCGGAAGTTTACCGATCTGACCACCCTGATGATTCTGCTCTTTGGGGCGGTGGACGGCCAGGTGAGCGAGGCGGAGGCCGCCTTTGCCCGGCACTGCGCGGACGAGCTTGGGAGCCTGTGCGCCAAGGATGGCCTGACGGCAGGCAGTCCGCCCCTGAACCCGTCGGAGTTTATCACCAGGCGGCCGGCGCCGGAGACCCCCTCCGGCGCAGCCCAGGCCCAGGCGGAGGCCGCCCCGGCCAAGGAGGAGGACCCGGCCCCCGCCCCCACGGTGGCCGAGCTGCTGGCCGAGCTGGACAGCCTGTGCGGCCTGGACAGGGTAAAGGCGGACGTAAAGAGCCTCATCAATCTGATTAAAGTGCGCAGGCTCCGGGAGAGCCACGGCCTGCCGGTGCCTCCCATGTCCCTCCACCTGGTGTTTATGGGCAATCCCGGCACAGGCAAGACCACGGTGGCCCGGCTGCTGGCCAAGATCTACCATACCATCGGCGTGCTGTCCAAAGGGCAGCTGGTGGAGGTAGACCGCTCCGGACTGGTGGCGGGCTTTGTGGGGCAGACCGCCATTAAGACCGGAGAGGCCGTCGAAAAGGCCTTGGGCGGGGTGCTGTTCATCGACGAGGCCTACGCCCTGGCCAACCAGGAGAATGCCAACGACTTCGGCCGGGAGGCGATTGAGGTCCTGCTGAAAAGCATGGAGGATCACCGGGATGACCTGATTGTCATTGCGGCGGGGTATACCGAGCTCATGGGCCAGTTTATCCACGCCAACCCGGGACTGGAGAGCCGGTTCAACAAATATTTCTACTTTGACGACTACAACAGGGATCAGCTGATGGAGATCTTTCTGTCCATGTGCGAGAAAAACGGCTATACCGTGGCGGAGGGAGCAAAGGCCGCGGCAGCGGAGCGTTTCCGGGTCCTGTATGAGGAGCGGGATGAGAACTTCGGCAACGCCCGGGACGTGCGCAACCAGTTCGAGCGGGCGGTGGCCCGGCAGGCTGACCGGGTGGCCCAGCTGGAGCACCCCAGTAAGGAGGATCTGATGACCTTGACTCCCGAGGATCTGGCAGAGCCGGATCATGCGTAAGCTGGCCCTGTTTGCCGCCCCCTTCTCTCTTGGGGTCTTTCTGGCAGTGCTGATGCTGCCTGCCGGGGCGGTTTTTCCCGGGGCGGGCGTGTGTGCCCTGGCGGGGGCGGCGCTGCTTCCGGTACGCAGCCGGCGGGGGCTGGCCGCGCGGCTGGTCTGCTTCGGCCTGGCCGCCGGGCTGGGGTGGACCGGATGGTATCAGCTCCGGCACATCGCTCCCGCAGACGCTCTGGACGGCGCGGAGGGGACATACACCTTCACCGTGTCCGGTTATCCCGCCGCTACCCGGTATGGCGTGTCCATCCCGGCGGAGCTGGAACGGACCGGCGGCGCGTCTATTGGCGCGCTGCTCTACGCCAAGGAGGAGTACGCCGGGGTACAGCCCGGAGACCGGCTCACCGGCCCGGTGCGTCTGCGCCGGACCAACGTGAGCCAGGGGGAAGCGTCCTATTATTACGATACAAAGGGTATTTTTCTTACCGCAAACGCCGGAGAGGAATTGGAACGCATCCCTTGCGAAAGGACGCCGGTAAAATACTGGCCGGCGGTGTGGGCAAAAAGACTGAAGCACTCTGCCGGCACATATCTGCCTGGAGATGTGGCCCCGCTGGCAGTAGGGCTGATCACCGGGGAGCGCGGGGATCTGGACACAGCGGCATACACCGCCTTTCAGCGCACCGGCACCGCCCATATCATCGCGGTGTCCGGCCTGCACGTGTCCTTTCTGGCCGGCCTGGCGGGGCAAGTGCTGGGACAGAACCGCCGGCGCACCGCCCTGGCGGCTATGGGGATGATGGCGGCTTTCGCCGGCGTGGCGGGCTATACCCCGTCGGTGCTGCGGGCGGCTTTGTTCCAGACCATGCTGCTGGCGGCACCTGTGCTGGGCCGGGAGGAGGATCGGCCTACCACCCTGGCCGGGGCGCTGATGGTCATTCTGCTGCCCAACCCCTGGGCCGTCGCGGGGACGGGGCTCCAGCTCTCCTTCCTGTCCGCCAGCGGGATTTACCTCCTGTCCAGCCCTCTGGCGGAGCGGTGGACCGCCGCCGTGCCGGAAGATCCACGGGGGTGGCGGCGGCTGGCCTGGGGCGGGGGAAAGGCAGCGGCCGCCTCAGTGAGCACCACCCTGGGTGCGCTGCTCCTCACCACGCCCCTGACGGCGGCCCGGTTCGGCGCCCTGTCGCTGGTGTCGCCTCTGGCCAATCTGCTGATTTTGTGGGCGGTATCTCTGGTCTTTGTGGGGGGACTGCTCACCGCCCTGACGGGTCTGGTGTGGGGCGGACTGGCCGGTGTGCTGGGGGCGGCGGTGGCTCTGCCCGCGCGGTATGTGCTGTGGATGGTAAAAAGCCTCAGCCGGTTTTCTTTGGCGGCAGTGCCCTCCCAGGGGCTCTACCTGCGGGGGTGGCTGCTGCTGGTGTACGGCATTGCGCTGCTGGCGCTGATCCCAGGCTGGCGCCGCCGGGCCCGGCCTATTCTTCCGGTCTGCGGCTGTCTGTGCGCCCTGTGCGCGGCCCTGGTCTGTACTGTTTTGGAGGCCCGCCTGCCCCGGCTTACCCTGTCGGTGCTGGACGTGGGGCAGGGGCAGAGCGTGGCGCTGGCCTCCCGGGGGCGGACCGCTCTGGTGGACTGCGGCGGGAACAGCCGGCGCAACGGGGGCGACATCGCCGCCGACTTCCTCCAGAGCACCGGCCACGCCAAGCTGGACCTGCTGATTCTGACCCATTTTCACGCCGACCACGCCAACGGCGTACCGGAGCTTCTGGCCCGCCTGCCGGTGGATCGGCTTGTGATCCCAGACGTCCAGGGAGAAGACCCGTTCCGCCAGGAGATTGTGGCCCTGGCAGAGGAAGCGGGGACAGAAGTAATCCTTCTGACAGAGAACAGCCGGGTGACGCTGGGAGAGGCTGTCCTGCGCCTCTACCGCCCCCTGGGGGACGGCGGGGCCAACGAGGCGGGCCTGTCGGTGCTGTGTACCATGGGGGAATTCGATGCCCTTATCACCGGGGACATGAATACGGCGGTGGAGAAACGGCTGGTGAAGTATGGGGACCTTCCCGATATTGAGCTGCTGGTGGCGGGACACCACGGGTCCAAATACGCCAGCTCGCCGGAGCTGCTGCTGGCAGTGAAGCCGGAGTATGCCGCCGTCTCCGCGGGGTACAACAACTACGGCCAGCCCGCAGGGGAGACGCTGGAGCGGCTGGCTGCCGCCGGATGCGCCATCTACCGCACGGACTGGATGGGACGGCTGACCTTTACGGTGAGATGACACAGAAAAAGCAGACTGCGGAAAAAGAGCTTGTCTTTTCCGGCAGCCTGAAAGGAGGGGGGGCCTATGCCGCCCAAGGGAAAAACAGACGACGGCGCCTACCGGCAGCTGAAAAGGGACATCAGCGGCGGCGCCATCGGGACGCTGTATCTCTTCCATGGGGAGGAGGCCTATTTAAGGGACTTCTACCTGGGGGAGATGAAAAAGAAGCTCCTTCCCCCGGGGATGGAGGCGTTCAACCTCCACACACTGCCGGGGAAGGAGTTCAGCGTAAAAAAGCTCCAGGAGCTGGTGGACTGCCTGCCCATGATGAGCGGGCGCACCCTGATTGTGGTCAGCGACTTCGACCTGTACAAAGGGGACAAGGAGGGGCTGATTCAGGTGCTGTCCGACCTGCCGGAGTATGTGTGTCTGGTGTTTGTGTACGACCTGATTGAGTACAAGGCGGACGCCCGCACTAAGCTGGCGGGGGTAATCAAGGAGAAGGGCAGCGTGGTCCAGTTCCGCCGCCAGGGACAGAACGACCTGGTGGACTGGATTGCCCGGCGCTTCCGGGCCCTGGACCGGGAGATCAGCACCGAGGACGCCAAGTATCTCATGTTCCTGTGCGGGGATCTGATGAACGGCCTGATCTCTGAAATTGAGAAGATCGGGGCCTACGCCAAGGGGCGGCGGGTCACGCAGGAGGATATTGACGCGGTGGCCACCCCCCAGCTGGACGCGGTGGTCTTCCAGATGACCGACGCCATTGCCGCTGGAAAATTTGACAAAGCGGCCAGTGTGCTGGGGGATCTGTTCCATATGCAGGAGCCCCCCATTAAGCTGCTGGCCGTGCTGGGCAAGCAGATCCGGCAGCTCTACTCCGCCCGGCTGGCCCTAGAGCACAAAAAGGACGCCCGGTATCTGATGGAGCTGTGGGGAATGCGCAACTCCTACCCGGCGGAAAAGCTGATGACCGCCGCCCGGCGGTTCTCCCTGTCCTGGTGCCGTCAGGCGGTGATCCGTTGCGGCAAGACGGATCTGGCCATGAAGTCCACCGGCGCCAGCGGGGAAGAGCTGCTGGTCAAGCTGCTGATGGAGCTGGCCCTGCCGCTGTCATAGAGCCTGGTGCCCCGCTTGGATTTGGAGCAGGATTTTTGCAGGGTGAGGCGGAGTGCCAGGCATGGGAATAAAGAAGGAGCGGATGAGGCACAATGAAACCACAGATCAAGGAAGCCATTGTGGTAGAGGGGCGGTATGACAAAAATACCCTGTCCCAGGTAGTGGACGCCCTGATCCTGGAGACCCAGGGCTTTGGGATTTTTCAGAACAGAGCGCTGCTGGCCCTGCTTCGCCGGCTGGCGGAGGAGCAAGGGCTCATTGTCTTCACAGACGCCGACGGGGCGGGCTTTGTCATCCGGAACTTTCTAAAGGGGGCCATACCGGCCGGACAGATGAAGCATGCCTATATCCCAACCCGTTTTGGGAAAGAGCGGCGCAAAGTCCGTCCAGGGAAAGAGGGCAAGCTGGGCGTGGAGGGAATGAGGCCGGAGGTGCTGCTGGACGCCCTGCGCCAAGCGGGGGCCACTTTTACCCAGATACCGCCCAGCGAGGAGCCGCCCCGCCGTCCCATTACTAAGGCGGACCTCTTCCGCCACGGGCTGTCCGGCGGGCCCAACGCGGCGGTGCGGCGGAGAGAACTGCTGCGCATTTTGGATCTCCCGGAACATATGAGCACAAACGCCCTGTTGGAAGTGCTGAACCGGCAGTATAGTTACGAGGCATATCAGGACATTTTACAAAAATGCTGAGGAACCAGGGCAGAGGAAAATATTTTCGATTTTTGCAGGGAAAGGACTTGACGAATGGGCTGGAACGTGATATCTTATTCCCTGTAAATAATAATCATTACTGATTATGCTTGCAGTTTTAAAAAACTTTGATTTTTTTAGGAGGAACCATTTTTATGAAGAAGTTTGTCTGTTCTGTCTGCGGCTACGTTCATGAGGGAGACGCCGCCCCCGATGTGTGCCCCGTCTGCAAGGCTGGCAAGGAGAAGTTCATCGAGCAGGGCGGCGAGATGACCTGGGCTGCCGAGCATGTGGTGGGCGTAGCCAAGGGCGTGCCTGAGGACATTATTGCGGATCTGCGCGCCAACTTCGAGGGCGAGTGCACCGAGGTAGGCATGTACCTGGCCATGGCCCGTGTGGCCCATCGTGAGGGCTATCCCGAGATTGGCCTGTACTGGGAGAAGGCCGCTTACGAGGAGGCCGAGCACGCCGCCAAGTTTGCCGAGCTGCTGGGCGAGGTGGTCACCGACTCTACCAAGAAGAACCTGGAGATGCGGGTTGAGGCCGAGAACGGCGCTACCGCCGGCAAAACCGACCTGGCCAAGCGCGCCAAGGCTGCCAATCTGGACGCCATCCATGACACTGTGCATGAAATGGCCCGCGACGAGGCCCGCCACGGCAAGGCCTTCAAGGGTCTGCTGGAGCGGTACTTCGGTTAAGATTTTTACCACAATTTCAGCACGTTTTGAGGGGAACAGGGAGACCTGTTCCCCTCTTTTTTGTGCCGGTGTGCAAGTCAGTGTGCAACTCCCGCCCGGTATTCACTTTTTCAGCTTTCACATGTGCAACTCGAATAAATTGCACTCATATTAAGCGGTTTTCCGCCTAATTACAAAGAAATTAGATAAAACAGACAACTTTTGATAAGTTTTTATAGCTTTGTGGCAAGAAATAAGAAGTTTGAGAGAAGATGTAACATCTTTTTACAAGTTTTCAAGCCGCCGAGCCCAAAATAATCTATCCCCTCCGCTAAAATTGCCGTTTCTCTCTGGATTTTGCAGACTTTTTATAGGTCTGCTTTTTTCTTTTCTTCATTATAGCACATGTCGCTGTTAAAGTACAGCTTTTTATTTGCCCCATGCTATACTAAATCCAGAAAGAGCGAGAGACACACAGCCTCTTGAAAACACAAAATCAAAAATGAAAAGGAGAATAACATTATGAAGTACGGGTACAGTATCGACCATGCAAGACGAGCCATCATTATCACAAAGGAGTTTGCCAAACGTGCCGCCAACATTACCACCAAGGAATACCGGGAGCTGACCAGCTTTCACAGAGATTTCCCGGATTACACTATTGAGCGTAGAACTGCTGAAATTATTCAAAAAAAGGAAACGTATAAGGGCCTGACGCTGGACAGGATGAAGAAGTACATCGAGGCCCAGGACGTGGCCCAGAACAACAATGGCGAGGGCTTGAAAGCGTTTGAGGCTATCAAGGCATACCACACCCCCACGGGCAAAGATAAGCCCAGCTATCCCAAGGTCAAGGCATGGTTCCTCAAAACCTATCCGGCTTACGTCAAAAAGGATGATACTGCCAGTCAGTCCCAGACCACCGAAAAAGTCCCTGCCTAATTATGAAAGGAGTATTGAACATGAAAGAGTACAAAATCAACTTCACTGCCAACACCATCACCATCAGCAAGAGCTTTGCCGAAGCCGCCAGCGACCCCACTTCCGCCGAATGTGAATCGCTGTCCAAGCTCCAAGCGGCCTACCCCGGCATGAGGATTGTCCACAAGACCCACCGCTCCCCCTCCAAGGCCAATGCGAACAAGGGGCTGACCTATGAGCGCATGGAGGGGTACATCAATCTGCATGAGAACGCCGCCGAGCTGCTTGTTACCTTTGAGGCGGTCAAGGCGATTGCCGCCAAGCAGAAAAATCCCTACCTGTTTACCAAGGGCTGGTTTATGCAGCAGTTCCCCGACTATGGCAAGCTCCCCGACATCAGCAGCAACGGCAAGATTTTGTACATCCGTCCCGTTGACCCTCCCGCCGCCGAAAAGAACGATGCAGCGGAGGGCAGTAGCAAGGCCCCCGCCGAGGGTAGCACCGCCGCCGAGCATATTGACTTTGCAAAAGCCGCTAATCAGTGACAAAAAGCAAGCCGCTTTTTGAAATACACTCTACAAAAATTTGAAAAGGAGATTTTGAACATGGAAAACAAGAAATTTGACCGTCCCTACATGGCCTCTTATCTGCTGGGCTGGTTCGCTGACAGCGAGGCCCGCGCCGTAGAAGCGGAAGAATTGGCGGGACTGACAGACAGCGAGATTGAAAAGGTGTTTTGGGACGAATACAACGCACAACAGGGCATGACCCCGCCGCAAGAGCCTGACTTTGGGATTGACTTGCAACACATTCCGGGGATTGCCTGACAAGGGAATACAGAACAAGGGGCGGCACGCCGATGTGCCGCCCCTCGTCTTTCACTTGATTCAGATACTCTGTTTTACGATAAATCCAAATCATATAGTAAATTGGTGAGCAATAGAGCCTTTAGGCGTGCCCGGTGCTGGTAATATTTCACTTGCAATATTCCTTTCTCAGCTATTTATTGGTTGTGCAGAATATGTTGTTAAAATATCACCTGTATTAGTTGTCGTAAACAATGTAATTTCTCCGTCTTTGTTTTCAATATTTAAGCTAAGTGTGCTCTTGGAGAAAATTACTCGAATTAGTTCAGGATTTACTGCCTCCCATGTGCAAGTAGTGATTGTTCCATCAGTTTTATATGATTCTGCGTTTCCATCTTCCAAGAATACTAAAGCACCATTTTCCGGAATGTTACATACCCATTTTTTATTTAACAAAAGCGGTTCAATGCTATAATAGAATTCTTCATTTGTACTCTCTAATGAGTAAGCGCGATATGTTGCTATAACGGAAAAGTTATTACTGTTTTCATTTTCAACGCATAGAACTGTTTCTCCATCTTGTTCTCTATTATGTAAGGTAATACGTCTGTTGTTTTGCAGATGTATTATAATACCTGTACTACTGTCATTATCGTCAAAAGGTGTCCACTCGCAAGTTTCACATGAGCCATCATCTTCATACACGTTCACTTGTCCGCCTTCAATAAATATAAGATTTCCGCCCGAAGTGTGGTCTGTTATCCATTTCTTTTCCAATAGGGTTGGTTCAAGCATACTTATTTGTGTTTCGATTTGCTGAGGATAATATTCATTACAAAGTATGTTATACTTTTCATAAAATCCCGTACCATCAATATCAAAATTGTATCTGGAGCTGCCTATATCCATAACGCATTTTATTACATCTCCATTGCACAGGGCATTGCCAAAGGCGGTGGCACCATCATCTGAATCAAAGAAAAAACTGGAATATGGGGGATAACATATGAGCGCATATTCTTGTTCGGTATTATCTATTTTCATTCTTAACGACATATTTTCTGCTTCGCTTGATGTGAAGGTAACTCGATTGTCGCCATACTCAAATAAATTTATGTAAAACTTACCTGTTCCCTTGCCTGTTATTAATGTTTCTATATGACAACCTACAGCCACTTTAAGTTCGGAGTCGATTGTTGCCGTATTTCTGAATTTGCCAGTAAATACTCCCAAAAGTACTTTTTTGCCTGTTTTGTCTCCAAAATCATCTTCTTCGTCAATCAGATACCAATTTGATGTTTCGTCTGGTGCCGCGCTGGTGTCGACTTGCGGTGTTGTTGTGCTATCCTCCCCGCCACCGGGTGTGTTGGTGCTTGTTGTATCCTCGTTACCGCCGCCGGGTGTGTTGGTATTCCCTGTTCCATCACCGCTGCCACAGGCCACCAGAGAGAGGGCCAGAGCCGCCGTAAGTATGAGTGCCAAAAGTCTTTTCATTCTTTGTTTCCTCCTACTGTGTTTTGCACGAATAATAACCGATATTGGTTATTCTGATTATACATCATTTTCTTTTAACATTCAAGTGGGAAAGTGAGGCTTGAATGTTATGATTTCGTACAACAACTTGTGGAAAGTCATGAAAGAAAAAGGTATTTCGCAATATGCACTGATAAAGAAGTACAACGTCAGCCCTGCGCAAATCACCAGATTAAAAAGGAACGAAAGTGTCAGCACCCACACAATAGAAATGTTCTGCAAAATATTGGATTGTGAAGTAGGAGATATAATGAAATACATTAAAGATGATGAAATCTAACCTTGTGGCGGGGAAACCCGCCCTTTTTCTTTGTCTTTCCGCATGTGGTATAACCTCCGCCGCGTCCACCGTTTTCTTCCGTTTCCGCCGTAATTTTGTGTCGGGAGGGAAATCCGCCGAGAAAACCAGCATTGAAAAATCAAAATGAGATTTTCCCGAAACCATCCCCCCGGTGGGGTGCTTAGCTGCTACCCTCTGACGAACAGGGGTACTCCCGCTCCCGCTCGAATTTGAAAGTGTAGATACAATTTTGCCAGCCGCCGAGCCGGGAAAAGAAAAGGGAGCGTAAAGCAACATCTTCCAAGAAGAAGCTACGTCTTTTTGCGTGGCGGCAACATGTTTTTACATGAAGTCTGCAAGAATGTTTTAGAATGTTGTAAAAATAAGCGTAATTCGCATTTCTTGCTACGAAAAAATTTTTGTAGTATAATATAATCAGAAAGTGAGGAAACAACGCTTATTCCTTGTGGGTTTTGACAAGTCGCAGATTGAACAGCGGGGCCGTGTTCCATGATGGAGCCGCCGCTGCTCTGTTCCTCCACGGTTCCGCTTAGTGCCAGTAACGCGTTATCTGTGACTTGTCAAAATCTATAAGGAGGAATTTTATCATGGAAACATCAGCGGTTCCGTTACTGGCGGAAAAGCAAAGCAGTTCAACAAAGTTATTTGACATCACTCCTGCCGAGGCGCTTGAACGGCGGACAGAGTTTGAGCCGCAAATCAGAGATGTTTACGATGGATACCACAACCCTGAACGGACTTACATGAAAGGTCCCATAAAACGGCGTGTCCCTGGTCTACATTATAGTTATATAGATAAGGAGGGCTTCAGCGTATACTGGTATGGCTTCGATAGCCTTGTAGCAGTCTTTCATAATATAATACTGGCCTACCTAAGCAATAGCGATAATGAAATCATCATCAATATCAATTATCTAAGTGAATTCTACGCTTGGGCTTACTGGTGCGATACTGGCAGTACAAAATTGCCGCAAAGGATAGAAGACAAGGCCAAAGAGGCTAAACTACTCTTGGAAAAAAAGGTTGCGGAGTGGCGACAAAAAAAGGAAGCGGAAGAAGCAAGGAAGCAGGAATATGAGAAACAGGTATACACGGAGTTTCTCAACCACTATTTTTATGCGGATGATGTAGAAAGTGGAAAAGTGCCGCTTGACAGTGATAAAATGGCCGCTTGTTTAGCCTTTAGGGAAATTGTAGAAGATGTAAAAGAACTTGCTTTGGCTGATTATTTTCGTTATGAACGTCATGAAATTGTATATAGATTAAGTACCCAACAACCATACATTATATTACTTTATACACTTGTCAAAGCGGCGGGGCTTAAAGTTAACAGCAAAATTGGATTTACTGACGCACGGGACAGGGATGGACACTTTGAGCTAAACCGCGAACAGGTAAAACTTGAAGCAAAAAAAGCCAGACTTATCAATCAAGGAAAAACAATACCAGAACAATTTGCGCGAAAACAATTTGATTGCATTTGCAAAGGAGTACCTTGCCCAACCTACTGTGAAATACAAGGCAAACAAATTGAGTGGATAGCCAGCACAAAGAATATAGCTACTGCCTGGGGCGAAAAAGAGAGCGAGGAAACCGAGCATTTGATACAATGGGGTGAGCGACAGTACAAAAGACAAGACTTTTTTGCTGCTGCATATCCAGGGCAATACAACCGAGTAAAACGGAGGGTGAATTTTATTGGTGCGTATGAAAATGATGTGTTGCGGCTGACAACCAGCCAGCGCACAAAATTGATGTATAATATACTGGCCTATAAATACCACGATTGTTTAGTACCAGTCAATGAGGCGGACGAAAACACTTTGAAAGTGCTATGTGATGAAGAACGCAACAACCCAACAGCCAACGATTTATTGAGTCGCCTTAGATGGGCTGACGGCCTTTCTAAACTTGTAACCTTTGGCGTAGGAATGAAAGCGAATGGTGCAGCACAATACTCCTGGTGCTATACAGCGGATTTTTCGGACAATTTCGCTAAATACCACGGTGTAGATATGGCATGGGAGGAATGGGGCACTAGGCTAACTCTGATACTGGATAATTATAAGGAGGCACCTCCGCCGAAAAGGTCAGAAGATTTAGAAACAGTTTTCCGCCGAGCCTTGTATTTTTAGAATGGTAAGCGGCTAACGCTGGCAGAGCAAGACTATTCAACAATTATGGACTGGAAATCCAAAAGATTGTTGGACAAAAAAACTCCCTTCCCTTTGTCTGGCCCAATACCAGATAAAGATTATAGCTTTACGATTGAATACGACAGCGAGAATTTAGAATATCCAGAGAATAGGAATTTGAGAAACCCCGGTGAAATGGCAGAATACAACAGAGCCAATAACAAGGACAAGGGCATTGAGCGAATTAGGGAAAGGTTCACCACCGCCACAGGCGGAACATTGAAGCCGGGGGACAAAATCACCACGGCCCAGCTAAAAGGATGGGGGTACACGAACCCCAATTCTATAACCAGACTTGTAGCCAGCAAGACTATTGCAAGAGTACAAAAAGGAATCTATGCGGTAAATTCCGTGTAAATCTGCAACATCTTCACTACGCCCGATAGCAACATATTATTAAGATTTTAGTTGCTATCGGACACAGTGAAGATGGCCCAGCAGAAACTTGAAATACACCATTCAAAAATAAATGTGTATGACAATTCCAGGTGAGGCAGAGTCCCAGAGAGCTGCCGCCTGTTTACATAGATATTAACCCATTTGGAGAAAGGAGGCGCAGCCATGTTAAACGAAATAGCCCCCATTCTGGCGTATTAGGCCAGGAACAGAGACAATAAACAGTTGATACAGGAGACAAGCTATTACTTGTATAGATTGCAGCGCGGACAGGCCCCCAGCGTAGATTTTGAGAGGTACGGGCAGCAGATAGCCGAAAAATTAGAGAAGTCGATACAGGACGCAGTAAACAAGAGAAATAAAAAATCGAAGTGAACCGGAAACCTTGACACCCGCTCGGTATGAGGATTTTTGTTTGAATAAAGTTTAGAAGTCGGTGGAGATGTAACAATCTCCCGCCGACTTCTTATTTCTTGTAGAAAGATACTGCTAACTTGCAGCATCTTCTTTTTCCTTGTCGCTATCTTCTTTCTTTTCCCATCCAAGAATTTCTTCCATGATAAGGGCAAGGGGTAAGTCTGTATCTGGAAACATGGGGGCAATCCTCCATTCCGACAGGCCGCGCAGCGGCGCGGAACCTGTTCAATAAAACAGATGGTTTCGTGAACACTTGCACAGGGGCGGAAACAGGGTAAATATTCCCGGTATTAGGGGTGATTTTGTTCATGAAAACAAAACGGCCTTTTCGTGAACACTACCCCTCTTTGACATATTCCAGCAAGTCCCCCGGCTGACAGTCCAGCAGCTCACAGATTTTGGAAACATTCTGCAAAGAAATGTACTTGCTTTCTCTAAGGGCCTGTATCACGCCCTCCGACAGCAATTTATCTTTTCGCAAGGTGCTGGTATTGTACCCCGCCTCTTTCAAAGCGGCGATAATGTCAATCTTGTATTTGATACCCATTGTATTTCCTCCCATCCGGGGCCGCTGAAAAATTGCGGCCCTTTTCCATTGTCCCTATTGTAGCACAGATTTACACAGAAATCAATGTAAAATATCAACAAAGATTTACACAGAATTCTGTGTAAATTGCGAATTGCATTTACACAGAAAATAGTGTAAAATGATAATCAGTTAAGGGGACCACCCCAATAAAACAAAAGGAGATTTGAACATGAGCAGAAACGAACTGGTAGCCAAAATCGAAGCCCTGAACGAATGGGAAAGCGTCATTGAAGAAGCCAAAGCCGAGGCCGAAGCCATCCGGGACGCTATCAAGGCCGAAATGATGGAGCGCGACACCGAGGAATTGACCGCTGGACAGTATATCGTCCGCTGGACTTCCATCATTTCCAACAGGTTCGATACCACATCTTTCAAAAAGGTTATGCCGGACGTTTACAAAGCCTACACCAAGCCCGTTTCCAGCCGCCGCTTTACCATCAGCGCATGAGAAAAGGCCCTTGCCTGACAGCCGACCAAAGCAACAGGCAAGAGGCCATACCCAAACCGTCAAGGAGAGGGCAAGAACATTATAGCTTGCCCTCTCCACAAAATCAAGATATAAAGGAGAAAATCAGAAATGAAACAGTTGACAAGCTATAATCGAGTTGCCGGGTATTTGAATAAAATGTTCGACATGCTGAACGCCGAATTTTTTGAAGGTACACTTTCAAGACCTACTATCACCATTCAGTCCACGCCCCGCGCATACGGTCATTTCTCTTTGAGGGACAACACATGGGTTTCCGCTGTTGGCGATACGCATGAAATCAACATCGGCGCGGGAACGCTGGCGCGGCCCATCGAGGAAGTAGCCGCCACCCTGTTACATGAAATGGTACACTATTTCAATTACGAAAACGGGGTACAGGATTGCAGCCGGGGGAACACCTACCACAACAAACGCTTTAAGGCAGCAGCCGAGGCCCACGGCCTGACCGTCACCCACAGCGATAAATACGGTTGGTCACATACCGCCCCCGCCGATGCCCTGTTAGACTTTATCCTTGAAAACGGCTTAACCGACATTCTGATTAACCGAAACGAATACGGCGGTTTTCAAGTGACAGGGACGGGAACGCACAGCGGCACAGGAACGACCGGGCCGCGCCGACCGTCCAGCACGCGAAAGTATATTTGCCCCTGTTGCGGAAATTCCGTCCGGGCAACGAAATCGGTCAATATCGCCTGTTTGGACTGTGACGTGCAAATGGTAGTTGCCGGGTAACATACACAGGGCGGGGAGCAATCCCCGCCCCCATAAAGGGGGATATAATATGATATACGGATATGCGCGTTGCTCCACCAATGAGAGCAAACAGGACATAAACAGACAAGTCCGCGAATTGAAAGCGGCGGGAGCGGAACAGATATTTTTGGAATACGAACACGGGGACAGCAAAATCAAGAGCCAGCAACGGGCCATGCTGGAACAGGCCCAAGCCGGGGACAGTATTATCACCCTGGAAGTCCCCCGCCTTGCCAGGAGTACGCAGCAGCTATGTGAGATTATCGACACGGTGAGCGCAAAGCACTTGCGATTGCAGATTATAGGCAGTATCACCCTTGACTGCCGCAACGGACAGGCCGACCCCATGAGCGAGGCATTTTTGCAAATGGCTGGGGTATTCAGCCAGTTAGAATTATCTATGATACGCGCCCGTGTCCGTTCTGGAATGGCAAACGCAAAGGCCAAGGGGAAACAGATAGGCAGACCACAGACCACCGCCGAGGATATACCGCCTATCTTCTTCCGCCATTATCCCGCCTTTGCCGCTGGAAGTCTGAACGTCAGCGAGTTAGCGCGGGTATGTAATTTGAGCCGTACAACGGTTTATAAGTATATCGGCATGATGAACGGGGGCCGCTCTGCATGAGCGGCCCCCGTTCATTGACATATCGGCGGTTTAGGGGTATGATGTACCATGTAAAGCACATGGAGGAGGCCCCCGGAATGGCAAAATCAGAAAATCAAAAGGTGAAAACACTTTTTGTTGCAAAATACTTTCTGGAAAATTCAGACGAAAACCACCCCGTCACAGCCGGGGACATTACCGACTATCTCAAAAACGAATGTGGTATTGAGGCGGAACGCCGCGCCATTTACCGCGATATTGCCGCCCTCCGCGATGTGTTCGACATGAACATAGACGGGGGACAGGGCGGGAAATACCGCTTATTATCTCGACAGTTTGATTTTGATGAATTGCGAATATTGGCAGAATGTGTTTATGCAGCTAAATTTGTTTCAGAGGCCCAGGCAAAAACACTTGTTGCCACGATAGGTGAATTTTGCAGCAGTTACCAAGCCGATGAATTAGAGAGAGAAGTTTTTTTATGTGACAGGGTAAAGACTACCCAAACGGGTGTATTGACAAACATTAACAAAATACAAAAGGCCATGACTACCAAAGTGAACGGAAAACCCAAGCCCCCGCAGAAAATCAGTTTCAAATATTTGAAGTACACTATTCAAGATAAAAGTGCCCAGGTGGAACGCCGCAAGGGAGCCGCCTATGTAGTCAGCCCCTATAAACTGCTGATAAACGAGGGCAACTATTATCTGCTGGCCTATGACGCTAAAGCCCAGGATATGCGGACATATCGTGTTGACCGCATGAAAGAAGTTAAGGCCCTGGATGAGCCGCGAGAGGGCGCAGAAGCCTTTGCAGCTATTGACATGGAAACATACACCCGCCGCGTATTCTCCATGTATGGAGGCCAGCAAAAGCGCGTCAGTGTGCGCTTTATCAATCCTCTGTTGGACACCGCAATAGAACGGTTTGGAACGTCCCCCCATGTATTTTACAGACCAGACGGGGAACGGCATTTTGTAGTGACCGCCGATGTGGAGATTAGCGACCAATTCTTTTCATGGGTATGCGGCTTTCGGAAACGGGCAAAGATTATCAGTCCCCCCGATGTAGTGGAGGGTATGCAAAAGTTTTTGAAAGATATTGCCGGGAGATACGAAACTTGATAGAAGATGCTGAAAGCAGATAGAAACTTGCCGTTTCTATCTGCTTTCTTGTGGGATGTGCTTACAACATGTTCAAATTGCCTTGCAGGATATTGACCCCCGACTTTGAAACGGCGATATAATACCGCTGTGTGACCTGGATATTTCCATGCCCCATCTGGTTGCACAGCAAATGGGTGGGGGTATTCATTTCCGCCATGAGCGTGCCATAGGTGTGTCGCAAATGGTGATATTTGAAGTCAATATGAAACCGGGCTTTGATTTCCCGCGTGGGGTATTTCATGGAGTTCACCGTCTGGATTTTTCCATTAGGCAGACAGTTGACAAGCTCCGTTGAAAAAATCTGCTTGCCGCCCAAGTCCTCAATCATCCGTTGATTTTGGGAGCGCAGCGCGGCAAATTGAATTTCATCCTCTGACCGCCGCCGCGCCAATTCTTGAAAGTACGCTTTCAATTTGTCGCACATGTAAAGCGTCCGTCTGGCGTTGTGAGTTTTCAGCGGCACCAGTTTGATAAGCCCATCCTGGTATTGCATTTGACGGTCAATCAAAATCGTGCCGCGCTCCACGTCCACATTCTCCCATTTCAGCCCGAAACACTCATTGATACGCAGCCCGCAAAACCGCCCCAGCATGTACGCCGTTTCCGCATTTGTCCCATGAAAATAATCATCCAAAATCACAAGTTCTTCCCGGCTGAACGCCACAATGTCAATATCATCATCTGTTTTCAGCTTTGGCATGTGGATTCGCGTGTCTTTATTGGTACACAGCTTATTGTAATTGTCCACAGCCAGATAGTTCCGGGAATACGCCTGACCGAAAATCAGATAGAACATTTTCAAGAAACTTTCGACATAACGATAGGACAGTCCCCGGTTATAGTACAGTTCCGTCAAATAGTCCACGACCTCCGCCGCGCTGATTTCGTCAATGTACCGTTTGCCGAACGCCGCGCACAGGTGGTTGTCCCACAGGCTTTCTTGCTTGCGAATGGTATTGTAGGCTTTGCCGCTCCGCCCCTTTTCGCAGTATTCTTGATAGACCTCCGCCACCGTCTTTCTGACCGTGGGCTTTGGCCTGTGGGCGTTCTGTTCATTATCCACCGCCATTTGCCGCGCTTTGATTGCAGCCCGTTTTGTTTTCAGCGGACAGCCGTTTTCGTCCTTGCTGCCCTGTTTCGATATGCGTTTCCCGTCACGAGTGAACGTATAACGAAAAGCCCACAGCCCACTTTCTAACTGGAACACTCCCGCGTCACTTTGCTTTCCCATGTTGTTGCCTCCCGAAATGTGTAATTTCGAGTGCAACTTTTTTCGATTAAGCCATGTGAAAACTTGCACAGGTGCAACCGCCGAGCCGCTTGGGAAGAGGCTGAGCACGCCGCCAAGTTTGCCGAGCTGCTGGGCGAGGTGGTGACCGACTCCACCAAGAAGAACCTGGAGATGCGGGTCGAGGCCGAGAACGGCGCCACCGCCGGCAAGGTCGCCCTGGCCAAGATGGCCAAGGAGCAGAACCTGGACGCCATCCACGACACCGTCCACGAGATGGCCCGCGACGAGGCCCGCCACGGCAAGGCCTTCAAGGGCCTGCTGGAGCGGTACTTCAAGTAAGCAAACGCAAAAAATTCAGCACCTTTTAGAGGGGAACAGGGAAACCTGTTCCCCTCTTTATTTACCGCTAACTTGTCTCGGCTGTTATAAATTTTTGATAAAAACTGCTTTATTCTCCCTGGGCGCGGAATTTGGGCGGCGGAGGTTGGCTCTTGCGCCGAGGGCGCATTTTACCTCGATAAA
>NZ_QWEK01000147.1 GCF_009935845.1 Pseudoflavonifractor sp. 524-17
CCGCCTGCGTCCTGGACCGGCTGGGTTTATTCGATTAGGAGGCGCTATATGAACTGGAAAGTGAGAGCCCATAACCCCCTGTGGTGGGCGCAGATGGTGCTGGCGGTGCTCACCCCGGTCCTGGCCTATGCCGGGCTGACGGCGGCGGACCTGACCAGCTGGAGCGCCCTGTGGGATCTGCTGGCGGGGGCGGCGCGGAATCCCTACGTGCTGGGGCTGGTGGCGGTAAGCGCCTGGAACGCCGTCAATGACCCCACCACAAAGGGCCTGGGGGACAGCAAAAACGCTATGACCTACGATAAGCCCAGGGGGTGACAAGATGGAACCGGAAGAGCTGGCGGTGAAGCTGGCGGAGGTGGACGCCCGGAGCAAATCCAACACCCACCGGCTGGATGAGATGGGCGAAAAGGTGGACACGCTCCAGCGCCTGACCTCCGCCGTGGAGGTCATGGCCGCGGAGCAGAAGCACCAGAGCAGCACTATGGAGGAGATTAAAACCGACGTGACCAATCTGGGGCGGAAGGTGGACGCCATAGAGAAGAAGCCCGCCAAACGCTGGGACGGC
>NZ_QWEK01000148.1 GCF_009935845.1 Pseudoflavonifractor sp. 524-17
AGCCGTCCCCGTTCGTCACGCTCCCGCGAACGGACGATGTAACCCGCCTGCTCCAACTCCCGGATAGCCTGCCGGATAGCGTCGATTTTCTCTCGGTTGATGAGGGCAAGTCCCTTTAACGTATAGTCCCAATCTTCCGGGAGTGACAGCATTTGTGACAGCAGGCCCTTGGCTTTCAGGGACAGATCTTTGTTACGCAGATGATGGTTCGACATCACCGTGTAGCCCTTATTCTTTTCCACGCGGAATACTGGCATGGTTTTCCGCTCCTTTCGGTGTCTGGACATGAAAAAAGCGGCGTCCCATCTTCCCAGCAGGGAATATGAACGCCGCTCATGCGCCGATATTCGATTTTTTAGTACATATCATGCTTGTCCGCTGCTCGAAAACCTTGATTTTCCTATGCTTTCAGAAGTTACATTATCTAACCTCAGCTTTCAAACGTCCCGGCTTTATGGAAATGATGGCCGACATTGAGGCGGGACTTGTCAGTATGGTGGTAGTCAAGGATA
>NZ_QWEK01000022.1 GCF_009935845.1 Pseudoflavonifractor sp. 524-17
TTGTCCACTCCTTATTCTCTTGATTATATACCCAATCCTTGAGAATGGGGTGTCAACTTTTTTTATACCACATCATTTTCCGGGGAATTTCTCGACCGCTGATAAATCACGGGGAACGCGGACGTTTACGGCGGAAACGGGAGAAATCCACCCGAAAACGGCGGCGCACTTGCAAAATCCAGTGAATTTCACTTGAAATCAAGAGAACTCCGGGCGTTACGCGCTGAAATCCTGCAAAATCGAGCGGGAGCGCGGCGAAATCGAGTGAAATTCAGTCGTTTTCATCTGGCGCGGCTCTGTTTTCTCTGTGTATCACCTGATTTTCGGCGGGAAACAAAAAAATTTGAGAAATTTTGCAAAAACACTTGACAATATATATATATATAATAGATTGGACGAAATGCTGTGTAATTTGCACAACATCGTACATTTTTTATTTGTAGGAGGAAAAATCTATGCGTCTCATTCTCGACACAGAAAAGGGCCGTATCATTCTGCCCAAAAACTTCTTTCCCTAGCTTGACAGGATGAACAAAGTCCTTGCTGATGGCGGCTCTGGAAAGAAATGGACAGCGGAGGATTATGTCCGCGAGCAGTTTGACAAGGCCATGAAAGAGACAATGCTCCGGGCGGAGGACAAGGTGGTGAAGTGAAGTATACTTTTCAATTTCAGATCAACAGGAGGTAGCAGTCAACATAAAATGGAAACAACTGAAAAGAAGAAAAGCCCGCTGGGAGTTGCTGCAGCGGTTCCTTTCGCCATTCTCTGGGTACAGCAACTTAGTATTTATTATGAGGATGTTTTGTCCTTCGCTTTTTTTAGGGTACCCGCATTATTTCCAGCCTTATTGTCGTTTCTGATTCCTTTGGTCATATCCGTTTTATTGGCTTTGCGGGTTCACAACGTCGCTTTGCCGGTTGCGTTTGCGGGCTTTGCTCTATTGAAGTTGCGCAATTTAATTATGTTTGGAATGTCAGCCGGTAGAGTGGACTATATGACTTTGTTTTCGGTGCTGACTGCGGTCATTCTTTGCACCATTATGTTCCTTAACCTAACGGAAAAAGCAAAGAAACTCTGGTTTATCCCCGGAATTATCATCTCGCTTTATGCGGTGGTAACGGTGCTGCCTGAACTTCCGCATGTCGGGATTGTTATTAGTTATTATGACCCAGAGTATTGGCCCATTTGGTTGTGGTACGAAATTTGCCACCCAATAGTTTTTGCCCTTGGCGTATGGCTGGCAGGCAGATGGTTTGCGTACCCCAACTCCCCTGATACTGCTTACCGGAGTATGCTCCCCCATATTTTACTCCTGCTGTTTACGTTTGGTATCTATTACCTATATTGGATTTACAAGTCAACAGACTACTTGAACTGCGTAGAGGGAGAGGAACCCCGTAATCCCACCACCAAGTTGTTGCTATGTATATTCGTCCCCTTCTACTCATTTTACTGGATTTATAAAAGTGCTCAACGGATAGACCGCTTGGCCTCGGCAAAAGGGATTTCATCCAACCTGACTACACTCTGCTTAATTCTGGCTATTTTTGTGGGCGTTATACCGCCTATGTTGATGCAGGATAAAATTAATGCTATTATTACGGCAGAGAATGAATCGGGTCAATATCAACCTACAACTTCCCACCAATCTGCGTCTAGCCATCCGTCCGGTCGTCTGGGTGTAGCAAATGAGTTGAAAACCTTTAAAGAATTATTGGACAGCGGCGTTATCACGCAGGAAGAATTTGACGAGAAGAAAAAACAGTTGTTGGGGCTGTAATGCGTACATAGCAACGGGGCGGGAGCAATCCCGCCCCGATTATTTTACAGATTGAACGCCGCCGCTAATTTCTCCGTGGCCTCCTGCATTTGCCGCAGGTCAGTCCTGATATAGAAATTCAGTGTCGTGCTTGCGTTGACGTGGCCCAAAATCTCTTGGACGCCCTTAATGTCCGCCCCGCATTGTTTTTGTCAATAGGCTATACCCTAATGACACATTGAAGCGGGCCATGTTTCCGTGTCACACAAGTTTGCTTTTTTCTTTTGAAATATTTCAAAAATAAATAATACTCTATTGATATATTCCGCCCTTTGTGGTAGAATAATGACAGATAAAGCAAGGGGGCGCGGCTCATGCGGGTTGGCTATGTACGATGTTCCACCATCGAACAGAATGAAGCGCGGCAACTGAAAATGATGGAGGAACAACAGGCCGAAAAGCTGTTTATTGACAAGGCCAGCGGCAAGAACACAGACCGCGCCGCATTCAAAGAAATGATGGGCTTTGTCCGGGCGGGGGACATTGTGGTGGTGGAGAGCATTTCCCGTATTGCCTGGAATACCCGCGACCTCCTTTCCATCGTGTCAGACCTGACGGCGCGGCAAGTGGAGTTTGTCAGCTTGAAAGAGAACATCGACACCACTACCCCACAAGGGCGGTTCATGCTCACAGTGTTCGGCGCGTTGGCAGAATTGGAGCGGGAGAACATTTTGGAACGCCAGCGGGAGGGTATAGAGATAGCAAAAGGCGCGGGCAAGTACAAGGGCCGCAAGCCGTTGGACGTGGACGAAACGCAATTCAAGGAGGTTTGCGCCAGATGGAGGGCGGGAGAGATAACCGCCACCGCCGCCATGCAGGAGGTTGGGCTAAAGCCCAATACATTCTATCGGCGGGTCAAGGACATGAGCTTGTGAGGGCATAGAAAAGGGGCCGAAAAAGTTGACTTTTCCGCCCTCTGGTGATATACTGAAAAAGTAAAAATCAAGCGCGTTACACTTGAAAAAATCAAGAGTGAACCGCTTAAAAATCCAGTGTTTTCAATGGTTTTATCCGGGTGTGGCGAAGTTTGGTATCGCGCTTGAATGGGGTTCAAGAGGCCGCTGGTTCAAGTCCAGTCACTCGGACCAAGAATTTGGCTTGAAATCGAAAGATTTCAGGCCATTTTCTTTTACAACATTTTGGAGCGCTTCATGTTTTAGCTGTTTCGGATTCAGAACACTTTCCAGAACAAAATACAGACTCTCTGAGAATGGAGTCCATAACCCCGGACGTAGCTTTGCGGCCTTCATCCTGTACATGGGTGTAAACGTTAAGCGTTGTTATAATATCCTTATGCCCTAAAAATTCCTGCATCTGCTTTGGCGTGGCCTGCTTTGTTGCAGCTAAAAACGAAGCCGCCGTGTGCCCTTACGGTATAATAAGGACAAATCAGAAAACCCCTGCGGTGCAACGTGTTAACTGGTTTGTCCTTATTCTTTTTCCACCAATTCCCCCGCAAAAAGCAGGCATAACAAGGGTTGCCAAAAAGCGAGGTGTACTATTAAACAAAGAGAATGCATACTATCCGGCTGGGGCACCGGCGCCCCGGGTAGGATAGCTACAGAGGTCTAGGAGCGGCTTATTTGCTTTCCAGCTTCAGCAACAGCGCCAATTTGGGCACTGCCGAGGAAATAGCTTCTAGGGAGTTGCCATTCAGAACTGCTGCTGTGTTCATATCGTTGGCAGTTGCACTGCTGCGTTCACTTTCTCCCTGCTGGTCATGCGAAGCGTGCAGCCACCCGTCAGGTGTATTTGAGCAGGCGCAGAGCGGACGGTACGGGGCGTGGGGGAACCCCAACAAGACGCATCGGGAAATCCAAAAGGATATCCCGATGCCTTGCTTGCCTGCGAGATGAAAATCAGCCTCTGCAAGATTTTGCATAGCGCAAAAACTATTGATATCTTGGAAAGTATCGGATATACTTATGACCAGCGGGCTGCTGGCCCTGGAACTTTTTCCGATGGAGGGAAACTTTTATGCGATTTATAGAGAGCAAAAAACTTGCCACGCGGATCGGGGTCATTACATCTGTGATCACTCTGATCGGAATGACGTTGCTCTGGCTGGTGGTATCCACCAACGCCGCTTCCATGGTGAAAAACGATATTACCAACCAGATGACCGACGCTGTGGAATCCAGGGCCGCAATCATTAACGAATATGTGCTTTCCGCGGAGGAATATATGTCCGCCTTTGCCTTGGGCAGCGAGGTTCGGGATCTGCTTCTGAACCCGGATGACCCGGAACTGTTGGCCCAGGCTCAGAGCTATACAGAGGATTTTGCCGCCGTCAAGGGGGTGTTTGAAGGGCTATACATTGCCACCCCGGCCACCCATGTCCTGACGCATACCTCCCAGAGCGCTATCGGCATGACCACCCGGTCGGGGGACTCCCTGAAAACCTTCCAGGATACCATTCTCTCCCGGCGGGAGCTGACGAACCTAGGGATCATGAAGTCCCCCGGCACCGGCAGCATGATTTTGTCCATGTACTGCCCCATCTTTGAGGGCCAGCAGTGTATCGGCTATGTAGGGGCCGGCGTCTATGCCAGCCATCTGATGGACTCGCTGCTGAATCTGGACATCAAGGGCCTGCCCAACAGCGAATACGTGTTTCTGAATGTGGATACGGGCGTCTATCTCTACCATGAGGACGACGCGCTTTTGAATACCAAAACCACCGATGCGGCTTATCTGGAAATCATCCAGCGCATTGGGGCGGATGGCAGCACCCAGGCCAATACATATTCCTACCGGGATGAGAACGGAATCAGACAGCTGGTGGTCTACAAGTACCTGAAGGACCGCGGCTGGGTCTTTATGGTACGGGACAACGCTGCGGAGGTCTATGCCGCCGTAACGACTGTGCGTATTTTGGTGGGCGTACTGTGCGCGGCCATGGCTGCCGCCGTCATCCTGATTACGCTTTTGATTCTGCGCCGCGAGGGCAGGGATCTGATGGCGGTGGAGCGGGCCATAGACCGCTTGGGGGAGCTGAATCTCTCCGCGGACCAGGAGCTGGAGCCTTTCTATGGCCGGTCGGATGAGATCGGCATGATTGCACAGACCACTCACCGGGTCTGCAGCTGCCTGCGCAAGACTATCGACGATGTAGGCCGCATCTTGGGTGAGATGGCCAATGGAAATCTCACTGTCGACGTCACAGCGAACGAATCTTATTACATCGGCGATTTCAAAGCCCTGTCCGCAAGCCTGCAATCCATCCACGCCAATCTGGTGCGTGTCATCCGGGACATTTCCCAAGTGGCCGGCCAAGTGGACGCCAGCGCAGAGCGGGTATCCTCGGGCGCCCAGGCACTAGCCCAAGGCACGACGGAGCAGGCCGCCTCTGTTGAAGGACTTATGACGAATGTGACTGCCATTACCGAGCAAATCCAGACCAACACCGTGCGTTGCGGCAGCGCCAGCGAGTTGGTGGGTCGGGCCAACGGCTATGCTGTCGAGACGGACACAAAAATGGAACAGCTGACCGCCGCTACCAGGAACATCAATCAGTCCTCAGCCCAGATCAGTACCATTATCAAAACCATTGAAGATATCGCATTCCAGACCAACATTCTGGCCCTGAACGCCGCCGTGGAGGCTGCCCGGGCAGGAAGTGCGGGGAAGGGCTTCTCTGTAGTGGCGGACGAGGTTCGCAGCCTGGCCGCCAAATCCACCGAGGCCGCGCAGAATACCAACGCTCTTATCAGCCAGTCTGTTCAGAACGCCAAGAGCGGAACCGAGTCTACGGACCAAGCCGTCTCCGCCATGCGAGTCATCAACGACTGCATCCAATCCATTAAGTCGTTGATGGATGAGATTGCCTCCGCCAGTGTCCAGCAGTCAGAGATGATTTCTCTAGTTGAAAGCGGGATTAAGGGGATTTCAGCAGTGGTTCAGGACAATTCCATGGCTGCTGAAAAGAGCGCGTCGGTTTCCAAGGAGTTGTCCCAACAGGCGCGGACGCTGAACAGCCTTATCAGCCGCTTCCGCATCCGGTAATCTTCCTTGCCTCACAGAAAAGCCGCCAATCTCAGAACGAAATATGTAGTCGGGACGGACGCTCCCGGCCATCCAACCATACAACAACTTTATCCAAATCAAGCCTGTTTTGCTCCTGTGTTCGCTTCAGTTGCTTCAGATAGGGAACTGTGCTTTCTATCACAGGAATTGTCCGGCGGCTCTTTTGGGTCTTTGTTCGCTCTGCTTCAATCAGGAGACGTTGACTTACTGCGACTTTCCCAGCGAACACTGGACTCGTATCCGAACCAACAATGTCATTGAACGGCTCAACCGGGAGATCCGCCGCCGTACAAGGGTAGTGGGCTGCTTCCCGGACGGTAATTCTGCTCTGATGCTGGTCTGTGCCAGGCTCCGCCATGTAGCTGCTACCCAGTGGCGCAGCAAGAAGTACATGAATATGAAGCATTTAGAGGCGATCCAGGGTGACACCTCTATCGCTGGCCGATCTCTTTCAGCCAGCGTCTGCAAACTAATTTGCGCATTTTTTGACAGTACCCTTCTCACCCTCATCGGGCGCAGGCTTTCTGCTAGGGCCAAAAACCTGTATTTACAACCGTTAAACGCTGTCCGGCCGGAATTTTCCCCTCTGCGGCGGCAACATCCCATGGCAACCCAGCATTTTTCGGTAATGAATACAGGTTCTCAGTTATGGATTACAGCTCATAGCACTTAAACTTCTGGTTCTCCTTGAACTTAAACTCCATGCTCAGCAGATGACCCTCCATCCGCTGCTCCATCTGCTGGTCCAGCTCCAGGCACCAGCCGGATTTGTCGTGGGCCTGCCAGATGTCGTAGTCGGCCCAGTATATGACCACGTTGATCTCCCCAGGCACGTCCCGGCTCAGCCAGATCTCCTTGCCCAAAAAGCCCTCGGACACCTTCAGCCGTGTGGTCCACACCTCATCGTCCAGCTCAACCCAGCGGTCCACCCAGTCGGGTGAGACCAAAACGCGGATTTCCTCCACAGCGATGGGCTTTTCCAGTTTGCGGATGTTCTTCAGTTCCATAGAAGCACGACCCCTTTTTTAACGCGGATGGACCGCGTTTATTTGTAGTACTATCCTACTAACAGTATAGCAGGCCGCAGCCCGTCTGCCAAGAGCCTGTTTTAAAACCGGCAATATGCCCAACTGCGAGGGGTTCTTTGCTAACGTCTGTTCTTTCGCGCAATCATAAAAATACCGGCGGCAAGGAAGACAAGCCCTATAATCACCCCTATCATTGCAGAAAGGCCGCCAATTCTGCCGCCGGCGAATATGGCCGTGGGGCCGTCCGCCCCTCCGATGACGCCCACCGGCGGCATCAGAGAGACCGCCGCCGCAATTCCCGCCAGGATTAAAACAATTCCCACGATTTTCTTTATGCCCGTACCTCCAAAAAATTCCCGCTGGTTGGGTTCCCTATTATTATAAAAGCGCACCCGCTGAAAAGCAACTGCTTCCCAGCGGGTGTTCTCTTTTTCCTCTGTTTTACTGGAGGGCGGACAGGGCGCAGGCCGTCTGAGCGGCTACCTTGGCGTTGTTGAAGACCAGCTGGATGTTGGCGTCCAGGCTGGTGCCCTTGGTAATCTCCTTGATCTTGGCCAGCAGGAAGGGGGTGGTCTCCTTGCCGTGGATACCGGTATTCTTGGCCTCCTCCACCGCGTCGGCGATGGCCTTGTTGATCACACCGGCGTCCATGGAGTAGGCCTCGGGGATGGGATTGGCCACCAGCATTCCGGCGGGGAAGCCCAGCTCCAGGCTGGTGTGGAAGGCGGCGGCCAGCTCCTGGGGGGTGTCCAGGCGGTAGTCAATGGCAAAGCCGCTTTTGCGGGTGTAGAACGCAGGCAGCTCATCGGTGCCGTAGCCAATGACCGGCACGCCGTGGGTCTCCAGGTACTCCAGGGTAAGGCCCAGGTCCAAAATGGACTTGGCGCCGGCGCAGACCACCATCACCGGGGTGTGGGCCAGCTCCTCCAGGTCCGCGGAGATGTCCATGGTGGTCTCGGCCCCCCGGTGTACGCCGCCGATGCCGCCGGTAGCGAAGATCTTGATCCCCGCCATGTGGGCGATAATCATGGTAGTGGTCACAGTGGTGGCGCCGTCCGCCCCTTTGGACACCAGCACCGCCAGATCCCGGCGGCTGGCCTTGTTGACTTCATGGCCCTTCTTGCCCAAATACTCGATCTCCTCTTTGGTAAGGCCGGCCTTCAGCCGGCCGTTGATGACGGCAATGGTGGCGGGAATGGCACCGTTCTCCCGGATAATCTCCTCCACCTTCAGGGCAGTTTCCACATTCTGGGGATAGGGCATTCCGTGGGAGATAATGGTGGACTCCAAGGCGACCACGGGCTTGCCGGCGGCGACGGCCTGGGCGACTTCGGGCGCAACATCCAGATACTTGTTCAGATTCATGGTGATGACCTCCGTTATATCATAAATAAATTGAAAATGGACAGCGTTTTTCTTGGACCGCAGGGCCTATCGCCCCTCCATCCGGGCCTGCAGGGCGGAGACGCTCATCAGCGGGTTGATGGTCTCGGCGCTCTCCATGGCGATGGCACCGGCGGCCAGGGCGGCCTTTGTGGTATTGCGCAGATCCGTACCCTCCAGATAGGACCAGGCGGTGGCGGCCATGGAGGCGTCCCCGCAGCCGGTGGTGTTCACCATCCGGCCGGGATAGCAGGGCACATGGCAGCGCTCGTTGTGGTCTGCGGCGAAGATGCCCTCCCCCCCCAGGGAGATGAGTACCCGGCGCAGGCCAGTGTCCAGCAGAGCGTCCGCCGCCCGGTTCAGGCTGGCCTCGTCGGTGATGGCCACGCCGGACAGCAGCTCCGCCTCCATCCGGTTGGGCTTTAGGGTGTGGATCTTCCCCAGCACCGGCCGCAGCTTCTCCGCCTTGGCGGTGGACACCGGGTCAGAGAACACCGGCACCTTAGCGTGCTCCGCCAGCCACTGGATGGACTCGGCGGGGATATTGGTGTCCACCACAATGAGCTGGGCATCGTCCAGCAGGCCCTGCTGGGAGGCCAGATACCCCGGGGTTACATGGTCGTAAATCTCCATGTCGGACACCGCCAGCTCCATGTCCCCCCGCTCGTCGGCGATAAACAGGTAAGTGGAAGTGGCCGCGCCGGTGATTTGCAGCGCGTGGGAGATGTCAATGCCCAGCTCCCCGCAGGAGGCGGCCAGCTTCTGGGCGTACAGGTCGTCCCCGAAGGCGGTGAGCATCCGCACATCCGCCCCCAGCAGCACCAGATTGTGAGCGATGTTCCGCCCTACGCCCCCCAGGCTCAGACGCACCCGGCCGGGATTGGAGTCGTGCCCCACCAAGGCCCGGCTGGGCCGGCCGCCGATGTCCATGTTGACGCCGCCAATCACCACCGCGTAGGGAGCGGTGTGAATAATATAGCCCTTGCCCACGATATAACCCTTTTTCATCAGGTTGGAGATGTGGACCGCCACGGAGGACCGGGTGATCCCCGCTTTCTCCGCCAGCTCCTGCTGGGAGATGAGGGGATCTTCCTCAATCCACCGGAGCAGCTGCCGCTCCCGCTGGGTCATGGCGCTCACTCCTAAGCAAAAATTTATTATTTAATCTTATGTTTAAATAATAGCAGAGACGGACCCTGATGTCAAGGCCCGCCCCTCACAAAAAGCATAAAAATTTCTTCCAAATTTATCTATATTTCGTTTGCTAAATGGCATAATGCCCCACGGCGAGAGATTTTTTATCAGACAAGGCCGAAAGCCTGGTCAGCCATCTTGGAGGAGGAGGACATCCTTAGGCGCCACCTGGAGCCAGAGGGCGTCCCTGCCGGCCAGGGGGGCCCAGGCGTCCTTATCCAGCTCCACCCGCAGGCGGGAGAAGCCCCGCTCCCCCCCCGGGGTGGCCAGCATCACCACCGCAGAAAACACATTGTCAATCACCCGCAGCACCCGGCAGGGAATGGCATTAGACTCCCCCTCCGCCGCGGGGCGGAGAAAGTGGGCCCGTATGCCCACATGGGTGAGCCCGCCGGGCACCGCCCTTGCGCAGTCCAGGGTAATCCCCCAGTCCAGGCACTCTACCAGTGTACCTCCGGCGGGCCGGGCCCGGGAGACGTTTTTGCATCCGGACAGCAGGCAGGCAGACAGGGTGGCCGGCGCGTCAAAGAGAGCGTTTACCGGCTCCTTGGGCTGGGAGCGCCCCTGGTCCAGCACACAGACCGAGGCGCAGAAGTGGGACACCTCATCCCGGCTGTGGGTGACAAACACAGTGGGCCCCTGAAAGTGGTCCAGCAGCTCCATGAGCTCCAGCTCCACCTGCCACTTGAGGTAGCTGTCCAGGGCGGAGAAGGGTTCATCCAGCAGCAGCGCCTCCGGTTCACTGGCCAGAATGCGGGCCAGTGCCACCCGCTGCTGCTGCCCGCCGGACAGCTGCCGGGGATACTTATCCCCCATGCCATCCAGATAGAGGGCGCGCAGCAGCCGGTCCACCTGGGCCTTCCGGCTGGAGCGGTCCCGGCGGCGCAGGCCGGCGGCGATATTTTGAGCTACAGTAAAATTGGGAAAGAGGGCGTAGTGCTGAAAGAGGTACCCCACCCGCCGCCGCTGGGGGGGGAGGTTGATCCGCTTCCCGGCGTCAAAGAGCACCCGGCCATCCAGTTCAATATGCCCCGCATCGGGGGAAATCATACCGGCGATGCACTTTAAGGTCATGCTCTTGCCGCAGCCCGACGCCCCCAGCAGGCCCATTACCTCCCCCTCTGTCTCAAAGCTGGCCTGGAGGTGAAAGGGGCCTAGTTTTTTGGAGATATCCACAATCAAACTCACCGCAGCGCCGCCTCCCCTCGGGCCGGGCCGGCGCCGGCCCGCTTTTCCAATAGATTGATCGCCAGCAGCACCGCGAAAGAGATGGCCAGATTCACCGCCACCCAGCGGTAGGCCAGCCCGTCGTTATTCTCCCGCCACAGCTGGTACACCGTGGTGGAGATGGTGGCGGTCCGGCCGGGGGTATAGCCCGACACCATACTGGTGGCGCCGTATTCCCCCAGCCCCCGGGCGAAGGCCAATACAGTACCGGCCATCAGCCCCTGCCTGCACCCAGGCAGCAGCACCCGCCAGAAAATCCAGGTATTGGAGCGGCCCAAGGTCCGCCCGGCGTGGATGAGATCCGGGTCAAAGGCCTCAAAGGCCCCCCGCACCGTGCGGTACATCAGGGGGAACGTGACCACAATGACGGCGAATACCGAGGCATACCAGGTCATGGTCAGCCGGACGCTCCACACCGACAGTACCCACCGGCCAACCAGCCCCTTTGGTCCCATGAGTTTTAACAGAAAGAAGCCCACCACCGTGGGGGGGAGCACCAGAGGGAGGGTAAAGAACACATCCAGCACCCCTTTGACGGCCCGGGGCAGCTTGGCTGCGTAGTAAGCCGCCGCAATGCCCAGGAAAAAGGTGAAAAAGGTGGCAATCAGGGCAATACGCAGGGAATTATAGAGGGGAAACCAGTCCATGGAACACCTGCCTTTCATCAAACACAACAGGGCGGGGATTCCCCGCCCTGAGCGCGTCCTTTTATTGGGGAATGGAGAAGCCCACGGATTCAAAGACGGGGGTGCAGGCGCTGCTGCGCAGGTAATCCAAAAAGGCCTGGGCTTCGTCTGGGTACTTCGCGTCCTTGAGCACGGCGGCGGGATAGATCACCGGGGCGTGGGAGCCCTCCGGGGCCTGCGCTACCACCTCTATGGCGTCCCCGGCGGCGATGGCGGAGGCGGCGTCGGTGGCGTAGATGACGCCGCAGTCCACGCTGCCTGCGGCTACCTGGGAGGTGACCTCCTTCACATTGGTTCCGAAGGTGATCTTCTGCCCCTCATTGAGCTGCTCCCACAGGCCCAGATAGGTAAAGATTTCCTCAGAGTACTGTCCCACAGGGACGTCGGAGTTCCCCAGGGCCATGAGCTGGACTTTGCCAGTGGCCGCGTCCTCAAAGGAGGTCACCCCGGCGGGGTTGCCCTGGGGGGCCACCAGCACCACCTTGTTCTCCAACAAGTTCACCCGGCTGTCGGAGCGGATATAGTCCAGGCCCTCGGTATTGCCCCCTTCCGCGTCCTTGGCGGCGTCCAGCTGGTTCATCTGCTTCTGGGCGGCGGAGATAAAGAGGTCGCACTCCGCCCCCTCCTGAATTTGGGTCTTCAGCGTGCCGGAGGAATCGAAATTGAAGACCAGCGTCACATGGGGGGCCACGGTCTTGTAGTCCTGGGCGATCTCGTTCAGGGTCTCCGTCATAGACGCGGCAGCGAAAACGATGATCTCCACTTCCTCCTGGCCGGGCGCCTCAGAGGGCTGGGCAGAGGATGTCTGACTGGGCTGGGCGTCCGGGTCAGGGGTGGGAGCGGCGGCGCCGCTGGAACAGGCCGGCACAGCGGCGGCCAGGATAAGCGCCAGCAGACAGGACAGTACTTTTTTCATGGTAGTAACTCCTTTACAAAATGGTAGGCCAGCCTGTTTCCGGGATGACCCATTGGTCCGCCGCCTTAGCCAAAGGGCCGTAGGCGGCAGGACTCGAAGTGCGTACCTTTATAGAAGCGGCAGTCTGCGCCAAATTTTTGAGAAAATCCTCCTCTCTATTCCAAAATTCCTCTTTCATGAGTTATCGGGCGCAGTTGCCGTCGGTACCTTTTAGAATAGCCAGGCCGTGGGACAGGGCGGGGAGGATATATTCCAGGCACTCCTTCACCGCCTTGGGACTGCCGGGGAGATTGACCACCAGCGTCCCCTTGCGGATGCCGGCGGCGGCCCGGGAGAGCATGGCCCGGGGGGTAATGGACAGGGACAGGGCCCGCATGGCCTCAGGGATGCCGGGCACGTCCCGGTCAGAGATATCCCTGGTGGCCTCCGGGGTCCAGTCCCGAGGGGAGAAGCCGGTGCCCCCGGTGGTAAGGACCAGGTCGGCCTCATCTTCATCGGCCAGCCGGGCCAGCTCGCGGGCGATCTGATCCCGCTCGTCGGGGAGGAGGGCGGTATGCACCACAGGGTAGCCGTTTTTCTCCAGAATGTCCCGGATCACCGGGCCGCTCAGGTCAGCCCGCTTCCCCGCTGCGCCGGAGTCGCTGACGGTGATCACCGCCGCCCGGAAGGGGAGCTCCACCTGAAAGTCGTCCCCGGCCTGGATATCTCCGCCGCGGAGGACCCGGGTGAACACCCCCTGCTTGGGCATGATGCACTCCCCCATCTTTTTGAAAATCTCGCAGCCGTTGTGGCACTCCTTGCCGATCTGGGTCAGCTCCAGAACCACATCGTTGCAGTAAAACTTGGTACCCAGGGGAAGGGCGGCGAAGTCGATGCCCTCTACGATGATATTTTCCCCAAAGGCGCCGTCGGCCACCTCCGCCCCCCGGGCCCGGAAAGCCTCAATCTTGTCATGGGAGAGCAGAGAGACCTGCCGGTGCCATTTGCCGGCGTGGGCGTCGTTCTCAATGCCCCAGTCCTCCACCAGATGGACGCAGGCGACGGCTTTCTTCTGAGTTCCCTTCTTTTCACTGGTACACACAGCAATCACTTTGCTCATCAACTACACCTCGTATTCAAATTCAATGGGGACGCCTGTTGTTTCATCCGTTTACCCGCCAATCTGGTGCATATTGTGCCGCTCGTCCCCCTGCCGGCCGGTCTGGTCGTTGAAGTGGTGGCGGGAGGGCTTTTGGCGGATGGCAGTCCGGATGGTCTCCAGCAGCACCTCATCTTTGGAGCCGTCCCGGAGGAGGATCCGCAGGTCGGCCCCGGTCTCATACTGAAGGCAGGTTTTGAGAAAGCCGGTGGCGGTGAGGCGCACCCGGTTGCACCCGTCGCAGAACTGGTGGGTCATGGCGCTGATAAAGCCGATCTTTCCCTGGAAGCCGGGAAGGGTGAAATAGTGTCCCGGCCCCGCGCCGAAAACGCCGCCGCAGGGGGTCATGGGACCCAGGGCGGACTCCAGAATAGTCCGCACCTCCGCCTCGGTGCGGCGGGGCAGCTCTCCCCCCAGGCCGATGGGCATCAGCTCGATAAAGCGCACCGCCAGATTCTGTTCCCGGGCCAGCCCTGCCAGGGGGACCAGCTGGCCGTCGTTGTCCCCCATGGGGACGCAGTTCAGCTTCACCCGCAGGCCGGGGGCGTCCAGGGCGGCATACAATCCCTCCAGGGCCTGGGGCAGCACGTCTTGCCGGGTGATAGCGGCGTACTGCGCCCGGTCCAACGTGTCCAGGCTGAGGTTGACGGCGGTGAGCCCCGCCGCCAGCAGGCCGGGGAGCTGCTCCTTGAGGAGGACGCCGTTGGTGGTTAGCGCCACGCTGTCCATACCGGGGATGGCCCGGATGCCCGCCACCAGCCGGTGGAGATCCCGCCGGGCCAGGGGCTCTCCCCCGGTGAGACGCACCCGCCGGATGCCAACCTGGGCAAAGCAGCGGCACAGGCGGATGATCTCCTCATAGGAGAGCATATCCCCGTGTTCTATCCACTCTACCCCCTGGGGCGGCATACAGTAAACGCAGCGCAGATTGCACCGGTCGGTGACAGAAATGCGCAGATAGTCAATGGCGCGGCCGAATCCGTCTATCATAGGCGCCCCTCTTTTCTCAGGTAGTCCAGGATCACCTGGGCGGCGGCGGCGCCCTCCAGGGGGACGGAGGGCACGCCGGGAAGGCTCAGCTCCGTGTCCGTAACCAGGGCCAGCAGGGTGGCCGGGTCGCACACCGGCTGGGTGGAGTTGCCCGCCCGGACCAGCTCCAGCTTGGGCCAGGCGGAGTGCTTGAATCCCTCCAGCAGCACCAGATCCGCGTCGGAGAATTTTTCAATCAGCGCCCGCTCGTCCACCGGATCCTGCCGGACGATTTTATACTTCTCCCGGTCGAAGATGGCGGTACCCCAGGCCCCGGCGGCCATGTGCTTCCCCGTGTCGGTCCCCTCCGGGTCGGAGGTAAAGGAGTGGCCGTCATGCTTCACTGTGGCCGCCTTCAGCCCGGCGGCCTTCAGGTGGGGGAGCATGGCGGTGATGAGGCTGGTCTTGCCGGAGTTTTTCACCCCGCTGACCGCCACCACCGCGGGGCCCCTGCGGCCGGGGTTTGTAAAGGTTCCCGACTTGCCGCCCTCTTTGTATACCAAGTGGATGTCCCCGATCTCCATGGATTTGTCGATGGCCTTGCACATATCATAAATGGTGAGCAGGGCCACGGATACCCCAGTGAGGGCCTCCATTTCCACCCCGGTCTTGGCGTCCAGCTTGGCCGCGCACTCCGCCTGGATGGCGCACTCCTCAGGCAGAATAGTAAACTCAACGGTGCAGTTTGACAGCGCCAGGGGATGGCACAGGGGAATCAGCTCCGCGGTGCGCTTGGCGGCCAGAATCCCTGCCACCCGGGCCACCCCCAGCACATCGCCTTTGGCTGCGGTGTGGCCGGTAACGGCGTCCAGCACCGGACGGGAGACCTTGATCGTCCCTTGGGCCACGGCCAGGCGGCGGGTGGGGGTTTTGGCGGAGACATCCACCATGATGGCGTTCCCCTGGTCGTCGAAATGGTTGAATTTGGGTTCCATAGAGAACCTCCCATACGTCAGATTACAATGATGCCGCTATTATATACCTATTGTTTTCTACAAACCTGTATCATTCGCCCGATCCTACCGCCAGATCGCCGCTATCTGCCCGTCCTCCACCGGCGGGGAGCCGGCGGGGAGGTCCACCAGACAGTTGCAGCCGATGAGGGAGGACAGCAGGCCGGACTCATGTTTTCTGGGGAGCGTAACCACGCCCCCCTCGTACCGGCCCCGGAGGAACCGCCGGCCCTTGCTGGCCTTGGGGAAGGCGCCGGAGACTCTGGCGCGATCCGGCCGGAGACACAGGCCGGGCTCTCCGGCGCAGGCGGCCAAAAGGGGCCGGGCCAGCAGCTCAAAGGTGGCGGCGGCGGCAAAGGGGTTGCCGGACAGGCAGAGAAGGGGTTTCCCCTCATACAGGGCGTACATCACCGGGGTGCCGGGCTTCAGATTGACCCGCCAGAACAGGCGCTCCGCCCCCATCAAGGGGAGGACCTGGTGGAAAATGTCCTTGTCTCCCACCGAGACGCCCCCAGTGGTGATGACCGCGTCGCAGGTCTGGAAAAGCCGCTGAACGGCTTGGGCCACCGCCTCCGAGTCATCCCCCGCAAGCGGGGCATTCTCGCCCACCATCCCCAGCTCCTCCAGCCGGGCGGACAGCAGCACCTGGTTGGATCCGTAGATCTTCCCCGGCGGCAGGGGATGCACATCGGGACTGACCACCTCATCCCCGGTGGACAGCAGGCCCACCCGGGGCCGGCGGCGCACCGGGACCATGTGGCAGCCCATACTGGCCAGCACCCCTACAGCGGCGGCGTCCACCCGGGCGCCGGCGGAGATCAGCCGCTCCCCGGCCCGGTAGTCCTCCCCCCGGAGGCAGTAGTTGGCGCAGGGGGAAAGCGGCTGATAGACCTGAACCGTGTCCATCCCGTTGTCCGTATCCTCGTGGCGGATGACGCAGTCGCACCCCTGGGGGAGCTGGGCCCCGGTCATAATGCGGACGGCCTGTCCCGGGGCTAGCGCGCAGGCCGGCACATCCCCGGCGTAGACGGTCTCCACCACCTGGAGCACGGCGGGATGCTCCCGGTCCGCTCCAGCCAGATCGGCGGAGCGCAGGGCGTAGCCGTCCAGGGGGGAGCGATCAAACGGGGGCTGGTCGATGGCGGCGCGGATGTCCTGGGCCAGCGCGCGGCCCAGGGCCTTGTCCAGGGGGACCTCCTCCATACCCAGAGGGACAATGCTGTCCCGGATAAGAGAGAGGGCCTCCTCCAGTTCAATCCCCATACGCATGGTCAGCCCTCCTTGCCGAAGGGGCAGATGGGATAGTGGCAGGTCTTGCACCCCAGGCACAGCCCCCCATGGCCCAGCCTGGCCAGATCGGTCCGGCTGACGGGGAGATTGCACAGCACCCGGGGGAGGATCAGGTCAAAGATGGTGGCCTTGGCGTACATGACGCAGCCGGGCAGGCCCATCACCGGCGTACCGCCGGGGAAATACCCCAGCAGGAACATGGCGCCGGGGAGAACTGGGGCGCCGTAGGCTGTCACCTCCGCCCCGGCGGCTTTGATGGCCCCTGGGGTCTGGTCGTCTGGATCCACGCTCATGCCCCCGGTACACAGGATCAGCTCCGCGCCGCTGTCTCGGGCGGTCTGAATGGCGGAAACGATCTGTTCCCGGTCGTCCGGGACCTTCACATGGGACGCCACCTCCACCCCAAAGGCGGCCAGTTTGGCCAGGAGGACGGGGGTAAACTTGTCCTCAATGCGGCCCAGATAGACCTCGGTGCCGGTGGTGATGACGGCGGCGGTCTTCCGGGCGAAGGGGTGCAGGGTGAGCAGGGGGATCTTCCCTGCGGCCTCCTCCGCGGCCCGCACCCGCTCCTCGGAGACCACCAGGGGGATGACCCGCATCCCCGCCAGCTTGTCCCCAGGCTGGACCACGGTGTTGGTATGGCGGGTGGCAATCATCACCTCTTCCACGCAGTTGACGGCAAACAGGCGCTCCACATCCACCTGGAACAGGCCGTGGATGGCGGCGGTTAGCTCGATTTTGCCCTCTTTTACATCAGAGGCGTCCATATGCTGGTTTTTGGCCAGGGCACACAGCCGCTGGGCGGCCTCGTCCTCGTGGAGCATTCCCTCGGTCTTCTCCCAGACGTAGAGATGGTCCTTGCCCATGGACAGGAGCACGGGGATGTCCTCCTGAGTGACAATGTGGCCCTTGCGGAAGGCGGCGTCCTTCATCACCCCGGGGACAATGCGGGTCAGGTCGTGGCAGAGCACGTGGCCCACCGCCTGGGTGGTATCAATGAGCTTCATAGGATGGTTCCCCCTGATTCTAATTTGTAAAAACTGGGAGCGCCGCACAACAAGGCGGCGCTCCCAGTTTGAACCCGGAACAAAAAATAATACATTCCGTCCCATGGAAAGCGGCCCCTTTTCAAAAGGAAGGCTGAGCCGTTTCCACCCCAGCCCGGCGGCGCGGCGTCATAGGCACAGCCCTTAGACGCCTTTGCTCGGAGCACAATTCAGTTTTTGCTATTATACTATACCGTCTGATAAAATGCAAGCCGCCGGCGGACGGAAAAGCAGGTAGCCGCTGCCGGATTCTCCGCTGGCCTCAGCCCTGCTCCAGCTCTGGGATGAGGTTTTTCTCATAATAGGCCAAGGCGCCCACGGTACCTGCGTGCCGGTAGCCGGCGGACTGGAAGAAGGCCCGGGCGGCCTGGTTCTCCCCGCACACGGACAGGCGGACCACACTCCGGCCCTTTCCCGCCGCCAGTCCCTCGGCAAAGGCCATCATGCTCCGGCCAGTGCCCCGCCGCCACAGGACAGGGTGAACCGCCAGGTCCTGGACGGTGAGCACCTCTCCCCGCTTGGCGCTCTCAGACCAGTCCACCCCGGCAAAGCCCTCCGGCTGGCCGGGGATGAGCACCGCGGCGCAGGCCACGTCGCCCCCCTGGATACAGACATAGAGCGTACCGGCCTTCCCGGCGGCCCGGGCGGTGTCCCGGTTGGGACCGCCCTCCCCCTCCCAGCCGGTACGGACCCGGCCCTGGGACTCCCAGCGGAGCACAGCGTTATACAGCTCCGCAACACCATCCAGATCTTGGGGTGCCGCACGACGAATCATAGTACACAACTCCTCCCTGTGATAAATTGATCTCAGACGCTGTGCCAACCGCCAAGACCTGCCGATTTGCGAGACAGCCTTGCCGGCGGCAAGGCAAAAAATCGCAGGAATCCTGGGTGAATTTCAAAATTTTTAACCCAGCCAGGGGCAGTTTTGGCCGCAAAGATTTCCTTTTTTCGCTGCCTTTATTATAATGGCTGTGCGGCCGGTTGACAAGGGGGGAATCTGTTCTCTCATTCCTTTCCATGTCAAATAAGCGCAAAAAATGATTGACAATCCATATATTGCATGGTATCCTGTCAGATACGGTCTGAGATTGGAACGACGCCTGCGTGTGTATGCAGAGAATATGCAGGCAGGGTTGTACTTAGTTTCCCCGTCGAATGCAAGCGGTCTCCGCACCGCGGCAGGTACCTTTCTTTCCTTTATTGTCATGTAGGCGGCTGTCCTCTGGATAGGACAGCGCCTGCTTTTTATTAGATGGGTTTTCCCTGATGGACACGCCGCCGGAGAAAGCGGGGCTTTTTCCACAGACCGGAATGATATATGATCTAATTCAGGAGGAGAATTCCATGGAACAACAGCTTGCGCAGGAGTTCCGCTTTCCGGAGCTGCTGCGCTTCGCGCTGCCCTCTATCATTATGATGATGTTTACCTCTCTCTACACCGTGGTGGACGGGTATTTCGTGTCCAACTACGTGGGGGCGGAGGCCATGGCGGCGCTGAATCTGATCTATCCCGTCCAGAGCACGGCCATGGGGCTGAGCTTTATGTTTTCCACCGGCGGCGGCGCCATTGTGGCCATCCGCATGGGCCAGGGCCGTATGGAGGAGGCCAACCGGGCCTTTACGCTGGTGATGCTGGCGGCGGCGGTAGTGGCTGGGACAGTGACGGCCTTGACCCTGTGGCAGCTGGAGCCTCTGTGCCGCTGGCTGGGGGCGGAGGGCGCCACTTTACAGCCCAGCCGGGTCTATCTGGGAACCCTCATCTGCTTCAACGCCGCGGCCGCCCTGCAATACCAGTTTCAGAGCTTTCTCATCACCGCCGGCCGGCCAAAGCTGGGCCTGGGTATGAGCATGGCCGCGGGCGGCTTCAACATGGTCTTTGACTATCTGCTCATCGTGCCGGGAAAGCTTGGGGTGGCGGGGGCAGCCCTGGCCACCGGCGGCGGTTACTGCATCGCCGCCGCTGGCGGCCTGATCTTCTTTTTCTGGAACCGGAAGGGCCTGCACTTCGTCCGCCCCCGGTGGGAGGGGCGGATGCTGCTGCGCACCTGCGCCAACGGATCGTCGGAGATGGTGACCAATCTGTCCGCGGCTGTGACCACTCTGCTGTTTAACTTCTACACGCTGCGCTTCGCTGGAACAGACGGTGTAGCCGCCATTACCGCCATGTTCTACTGCCAGTTTCTCATGACCTCCCTTTTCTTCGGATTTACTATGGGGGCGGGGCCGGTGATTTCCTACCACTTCGGGGCGGAGCACCGGGACTACCTCCGCCGGGTGCTCCGGCAGTGCCTGTGGTTTGTGCTGGGGGCGTCTGTGCTGATTTTCGGCGTTTCCATTTTGGGGGCGGAACAGATTGTGGGGGCCTTTTTCCAGCCGGGCAGCAGCGTATACGCCATGGCGGTGGAGGGCTTCCGCCTGTTCGCCCTGTCCTTCCTCTTCTCGGGGCTGAACATCTCCGCCTCCGCACTCTTTACTGCCCTGGGAGACGGAACCACCTCCGCCCAGATTTCCTTCGCCCGGACGCTGGTGCTGGAGATCGCCGCTGTGGCGGCCATGGCCTATTTCTGGCAGCTTACCGGTGTCTGGCTGGCCATCCCCGTGTCCGAGCTGCTCACCGTGGCCCTGGTGCTCCCCCTCCTCCGCCGCCTGCACACCCGATTTCATATCTTTTAACGCAAAAAAGCGCCTCCGCCCCCACAGTAAGGGACGGAGGCACTTTTTGTGTTTAGCCCGGAGGCCAGGTCATATCCCGGCCGGCCAGGACATGGAAGTGCAGGTGGGCCACGCTCTGGCCCGCCTGGGCCCCGCAGTTGGACACCACCCGGAAGTCGGTGATCCCCAGCTCTTTGGTGACCTTGGAAATCACCTCGAAGATATGGGCCACCACGGCGGAGTTCTCCGCCGTCACCGCCCCGCAGGAGGGGATGTGGGTCTTTGGAATCACCAGAAAATGGGTGGGCGCCTGGGGGTCAATGTCGTGAAACGCCAGGCACTGATCGTCCTCGTAGACCTTGTTGGACGGGATCCCTCCCGCCGCGATGTTACAGAACAGACAGTCAGACATAGAAACCTCCTAATCACAGGATGAAATGGGACTCCACACCACCGTCCGCCGGGGCTGGAGATTTTGAATAAACAGGTCTGTATAGGTCTGTGCGTCCACCTCCCGGCCGTTGTAGGACCAGGACAGAGGGGTACCGGGCGGCTCGCTGCTGTAGCGGTGGGCCCAGGACTCCAGGGGCTGCTCCCCCCGGCCGGTTTCGTCCATGGTGTAGACGCTGTGGGAGAGGACGCCGCCGTAGTCATACATGACCAGAATTTTGCCGTCGGTGAGGGGCTCCACCACGTAATTCATCTCGTGGTCCTGCCAGTACCAGCACTGGACGGCGCCCTCCGCCTCGTGAAAGATCCGGGAGATAGCGGGGGTGTCCGCCAGGCGGAGGAAGAGCTCCGGCGCCCCGTCCCCGTCCAGGTCGGTAAGGGCGTATTCCCACGCCCAGTCCTCCCGGTCCAGGTCCGCGGCCAGCCGCGCCCCCCAATCCTCATCCGCCGGGGCAGAGATCTCTCCCGCCAGCAGGGCGGCGTAGGCCGGGGGCAGTTCCCCCGCCCCGGCGGGCGGGGCGGGCTGGGACAGGCCGGACAGCGCCAGGACAGAGGGCAGCGCCAGATCCAGAACGCAGCGCAGGATGGGAACAGAGAGCATACGCTACACCCCCAGCTTCTCCGCCACGAAGCCGTCCACCATGGCCAGGGCGTCATCCAGCTTGAGCACATCGGTACCGCCCCCCATGGCGGAGTCGGGCTTGCCGCCCCCCTTGCCGCCGCAGACCGGGGCGATGGTTTTGATGATATCCCCGGCTTTGACGCCCTTGCCCACGGCCTCCTTGCCGCAGACGGCCTGGAAGGTGATCTTGCCCTCGTTGACAGTGGCCAGCACCGCCACCACCCAGGGATCCTTGTCCCGCAGGAAATCACCCATTTTGCGCAGGCGGCTGGCGTCGGCATCGCTGAGGGCGGCGGTCAGCACCTTCAGGCCCCCCACATCCTTGGCGCCCATGAGGAAGCGGCCTGCCTCGCCCACGGCCTCCTTGGACTTGAAGTGCTCCACCAGACGGCGCAGCTCCTTGAGCTCCTCTGTGTTCTGAATGGCCTTCTCCCGCAGCTCGCCCGGGCGGGTCTTCAGCACCGCCGCCGCCTCAAAGAGCAGCTTCTGGTTGCGGTTCATAATCTCCAGGGACAGGGCGCCGGTGGTGGCCTCAATGCGGCGCACGCCGGAGGCCACGGAGAACTCGCTGTCGATGTGGAACACCCCGGCCTTGGCGGTGTTGTCCAGATGGGTGCCGCCGCAGAACTCCATGGAGAACTCCCCCATCTCCACCACACGGACGATGTCCCCGTACTTCTCGCCAAAAACGGCCACGGCCCCCTTCTGCTTGGCCTGCTCAATGGGCAGCTCCTCGGTCACCACGGGGATGCCCTCCAGAATTTTGCTGTTCACCAGCCCGTCCACCTGGGCCAGCTGCTCGGGGGTGACGGCCTCAAAGTGGGTGAAGTCGAAGCGCAGCCGGTCTGGCTCCACCAGCGAACCCGCCTGATGGACGTGATCCCCCAGCACCTGGCGCAGGGCGGCGTCCAGCATGTGGGTGGCGGAGTGGGCCCGCATGATGGCCTTACGGCGCTCGCTGTCGATGGATACGGTGGCCACATCCCCCACCTTCAGGGAGCCGGACTTCACCACGCCGTAGTGCATATACTTGCCGCCCTTGTTCTTCTGCACATCGGCGACCTCAAACACCCCGCCGGGGCCCTCAATTCGGCCGTGGTCCGCCACCTGGCCGCCCATCTCGGCGTACATGGTGGTCTGGTCCAGCACCAGAATGGCCTGGGTCCCCGCCACGATCTGGTCCCGCAGCTCCTCCTCGGCCACAATGGCCAGGATTTTGCCCTGGGTGACGTGGCTGTCATAGCCCATAAACCGGGTCTCCGGCAGCTCCTTGCCGAACTCCACCCCGGCCCAGCCCAGGTCGCCCAGGGCCTCTCTGGCCTTCCGGGCCCGGGTCTTCTGCTCCTGCATCAGGGCGCGGAACCCCTCCTCGTCCACGGTGAGGCCCTGCTCCCCGGCCATCTCCGTGGTCAGATCCACGGGGAAGCCGTAGGTGTCGTAGAGCTTAAAGGCGTCGGCCCCAGAGAACACCTTTTCCCCCTTGGCCTTGTGGCTGGAGAGCATATCGTCAAAGATGCGCATACCGCCGTCGATGGTCCGGGCGAAGTTCTCCTCCTCCACCCGGATAACTTTTGTAAGATAGGCCTGCCGCTCCCGCAGCTCGGGGTAATGGCCCTCGTTCTCCCCGATGACCGCGGCGCACACCTCGTACAGGAAGGGGTCGTTGACTCCCAGCAGCTTGCCGTGGCGGGCCGCCCGGCGAAGCAGCCGGCGCAGCACATAGCCCCGGCCCTCGTTGGATGGGAGCACTCCGTCGCAGATCATAAAAGCAGCGGAGCGGATGTGGTCGGTGATAATGCGCAGGGACACGTCGGTCTTGGCGCTTTCGCCATAGTGGGCGTGGGTGATCTCGGACACCTTGTTGGTGATGTTCATCACCGTATCCACGTCAAAGAGCGAGGGCACATCCTGACACACCACTGCCAGCCGCTCCAGGCCCATGCCAGTGTCAATATTCTTCTGGGCCAGGTCGGTGTAGTGCCCCTCCCCGTCGTTGTTGAACTGGGAGAAGACGTTGTTCCAGACCTCCATATACCGGTCGCAGTCGCAGCCCACGGTGCAGCCCCCTTTGCCGCAGCCGTACTGCTCTCCCCGGTCGTAGTAGACCTCGGAACAGGGGCCGCAGGGGCCGGAGCCGTGCTCCCAGAAGTTATCCTCCTTGCCGAAGCGGAAAATCCGCTCGGCGGGAATACCGATGTCCTTGTTCCAGATTGCGAAGGCCTCGTCATCGTCCTGATAGACGGAGGGATAGAGGCGCTCCGGGTCCAGGCCCACCCACTCTGGGGAGGTGAGGAACTCCCAGCACCAGGCAATGGCCTCCTTTTTGAAGTAGTCACCGAAGGAGAAGTTGCCCAGCATCTCAAAATAGGTGCCGTGGCGGGCGGTTTTGCCGATGTTGTCAATGTCACCGGTGCGGATGCACTTCTGGCAGGTACAGACGCGGTTGCGGGGGGGCTCTTTCTCGCCGGTAAAGTAGGGCTTCATAGGCGCCATGCCGGAGTTAATCAGCAGCAGAGACGCGTCGTTCTGGGGCACCAGGGAAAAGCTGGGGAGACGGAGATGGCCCTTGGTCTCAAAAAATTTCAGGAACATCTCCCGGAGCTCGTTCACTCCATAGGGTTTGTTTGGCATTGGTCGTTACCTCCATCTTGTTTCGTTAAATCCACTGGATAAAAGCGGTTTTGTCCTGGCTGTTATAGCCGGCGTTCCGGTAAAAGCGCAGGGTATTTTCCTCTCTGCTCCCAGTCAGCAGCATTATTTTATAGCAATGACATTCCTGCGCAATCTGCTTCGCAAAGGCGAGGCAGGCAGCTGCCAGTCCCTGCCTTCTGTGTCTGGCGTCTGTGATTACATTTTCAATCAGTGCGTAGGGCCGCTGTCCGTGGGTCAGATTTGGAATAACAGTGAGAACACAGGAGGAAACAATCTGTCCTCCCCTTTCCGCCACGATAATGTGGTGATTCCTATCTTGAAGGATATCCGCCCACAGTGCAGACAATGCCTGACTCTCCTCCGGCATGGGATTATTGTGGAGCTGTGTATACAGCGTGAGCAAGCCATATAGATCCTGCCTCCGGACCTCCCTGACTGTCATGTCTCCCCCCTGTCAATCCTTCCAAACGAAAAACCGCCCCCGGCGTCGGCCAGGGGCGGAAAAATCCACGGTACCACCCTGATTATCCCAAACAGGGACGTCTCAAACCGCCCAATAACGGGGGCGAAGCGGTCCGCTCGTCACGAACAGCTCAGGCGTGGCATACGGACCGCGGGCCGAGGGCTCTCACCAATTCCCTCTCGCTTGGGGCCTGGCCGGTTCCGCTTCGTTCCTTCAACGCCGGTCTCGGTATCAAAACTACGCAGTTATTGTATCACACTTTCCGCCGTTGTCAACGGCGAAATTACCCCAAAAACCGCCCCGCCGTCCATCTGGACAGCGGGGCGGAGGAAATCTTTGCTTAGTCGAAGACGGTCTGGTCGTCCACGGGGGTCTCCAGGGCCTTGAGGGCCTTCTCCACCATCTTGTAGCGCAGGTCGAACTCCTCCTCATGGGTGAGGGCGGGGTTGCCCAGGGGATGGGGGATGGCGATGGCGGGAACAATCCGGTTCGCGCCAACGGTCAGGGAGATGGGGGTGACGGTGCAGATATGCACCACGGGGATACCAGCGCGCTCAATCTCTTTTACCATCGTTGCACCGCAACGTGTGCAGGTGCCTCACGTAGAGGTGAGGATGGCGGCCTGTACGCCGGCATCCAGAAGATCCTGAGCAATCGCGGCGCCGTACTTCTTGGCGCTGGCCACGGCGGTGCCGTTGCCTACGGTGGTGTAGTAGAACTCGTGCAGAGAGCCGATCTTGCCCTCTTTCTCCATCTTGCGCAGGGCGTCCACAGGGAGCACGCGGTCGGAGTCCTCGTTGGCGTAGACCGGGTCGTAGCCGCCGTGGGCGGTCTCGGAGTTCTCAGCGGTCAGATCCTCCACGCCGGCGATGCTGTACTTGCCGAACTTGGAAGCGGAGGAGGACTCAATGTGATCCGGGTTGCCCTTGGGCACAGTACCGCCGGAGGTAACCAGCGCCACTTTCATCTTGGAGATGTCGGCCACAGCGGGATTGGGGGCCACACGGTCAAAGGAGGGCATGGGGAACTCCGTGGTGAAGGGCTTGTCCGCCAGCTTGGCCAGCAGCATCTTCACGGCGCGGGTGGAACCCCGCTCAGCCTCGAAGAAGTTGACGCGCAGGCCGTTGGGCATATAGCCCTCCTCGGCGGAGGCGCCGATCTTCTCGCCCTTGCCCAGCTTGATGGCCAGAGCGGCCATTTTGGGAGCGGCCTGGCGCATACCGGCGGCGTTGTTCTTGGTGGCGATGATATACACCTTGTTCTTGAACATGTCGGCGCCGGGGTTCTCCTCATACATGCCGGTGACCACAGGCAGCTTCAGCTCGTCCTTAACGGCGGCGGCCACGGTGCCGCAGGCCACGCCGTAACGGCCGGCGTTGAAGGCGGGACCGCAGATGACCACGTCGGGCTTGGCGTCGGAGATCATCTTGAGCACAGTGGCCTTGGCGGTGTCCAGGTTCTCGTTGAAATAGGAGTCGCCGCAGATCACGGTGCCCACGATTTCAGCCTCGCCCTTGAACGCGGTGTTGAGGGCCAGGCCGGGGCCCACGGCACCTTCACGGTACTCGGGGGGATAATCAGCCTTCTCCTCGCCGCCGATCTGAGCGAAGAACTGGTTGATATAGTGAACGACTTTCAAACTCATTACAGCTCTCCTCCTTATCTGGCGCTGAGCTTGTTGAAGCCCATCTCATTGGTGGCGCCGGTAATGACCTGGAGCTCGGCGGTGATGGAGCCGTCAGCCTCCAGGGAACCGTCAAAGCCGCCGGCGATGATGTTGGCAGCCTCGGGATGGCCGATCACCTTGTCCATCTTGGGCAGGTGGATGACCATGTTGGCGTTGCCGCCGGTAACCACCGCGTTGGCGGCGGGGTCGGCGTCCGCAAGGGACTGGGAAGCGCCGTCCTGGCCGGCGTACTCGTCGGTGATGATGACGGTCTTGATCCCCGCGGCCTCCAGCTTCTTGCAGTTCATGATCAGGTCGGTATCCGGGTTGCCGAAGCCCTCCTGGCTGACCAGGGCGCCGTCCAGCTCCAGGAAGGAGGCCAGCTTGGTGGACCAGTCAGAGGAACGCTCCTTGTCCATCAGGTAGACGTTCTCATTGGTGATGATGACGCCCACAAAGTTGATGGTCTTGCCGTGCTGCTCCAGCAGATCGTGAATCACCGGGTTGTTCAGGTGGTGATAGGTGGTGTTCTTGTCGCAGGCGGACACGCAGTTGCCGCTCAGAATCGCGCCGTCCATGGTCTCGGTGGGGTTGAGGATGGTGGGCATGGAGCGCTTCATGTCAACGCCGTAGACGTAAGTGTCGTGGAGCAGGCCCTGGCTCTGGAGCATCAGGACATAGCCCACGCGGGGCAGGTCGGGGTACTTCTCCTTGCCGCTCATGACGCCGGAGGTCTCGTACACCTTGGTCTCGTCGGGCGTCAGGGTGCGGGCCAGCTCGCCCAGGTAGGTGGCGGCCTTCAGGCCGGCCATCCGGATGGCGTGCTCGTGCTGGTGCTGCTTGATGCCCTCCTTGGGCTCGCAGATCATGACCAGGTTGTGGAGCTTGGAGAAGGGGGTGTAGTCGGCGCCGGGGCCGGTCATGTCGATGATGCCCTCCTGGAAGCCCACCACCTTGCCGGTGGTGACCACGGCGCAGCCCTTGAGAACATGGGTCTTGCCGCTGCCCACAGTGCCCACCTTGGAGATGACGCCGGGGAACACGCCGCCGGGGCCCTCTACCTTGACGCGGGGCTCGATAACATCCTTAACGGGGATGACGCGGACAGACTCGCCGGGATGAACCACGTCGAATTCGACGCTGGCAAGATCCTCGTCCTCCAGCAGCAGAGCACGCAGCTCCTCTACATTGACGTAGAGGGTGCCGCTGTCCACCTTGGAGCAGTCGCCGAGCTTAATGTCGCTGATGTGAATTTCGCCTAATTCCAGCCGCATAGTCTCACTCTCCTTTTTGTAAATGAGGGGCCAGCGCCCCGTGGATAAGCCGATAGTCGATTTCCGCAAAGTCTTCGCGCATACTCTCCGGCGCGTCCTCCCCCCGCTGGAAGCGGGGCTTGAACTGCCGGCAGACCGCGAGGGCGGACTCAATCAGGGTGAGAGAGTCCATGTCCAGCCCCCCGGTCTCCCTGGTCAGCGCCACGGAACGGAAGGGTGTCTCGTTGGGCTTGACGCTGCCTGCCAGGGGATGGGTGAGCAGCTTGTGGCCCTGGTGGATCAGGTCGCGCACGGCGCACAGCACGTCGGTGTGTCCACCCTCCACAAACTGAAGGGTACACAGCCCGCCGTAGGCCTGACGGACTTTCTCGTTGTTTGTCACCAGAATCAAAGCCTTCTCTCCTTTGTGAAAACGGGGCGCAGGGTAGACCGGTTACGTACTGCCCTGCACCCTGTTAAAAACCTGAGAGATTCCCCCCGTAAACGGGGGTTGCCCCTTCGGCGCCACAATACGGAGATTATGGTCTTTTCAGAGTCCTGTCCGGCTGCGGTACCGTTACCTGAGAAGTTCGCGGCCCACTCGGCCATGGCCCGCTTATACCTTCGGTGGCCGTCCCAGTCTGATCCGGCGCTCTCCCGCAGTCATCATCCAGCTATATTGATTTTGTCGATGACCGTATTATAACATATCGGCTTTTTTAATACAATACCATTTAAACAATAAACATTATTCACAAGGCCCTATCTTTCCACGAATTACACAGTTTATATACTGATAGGTTTAAATTCAGAACAGTCCAGTCTTTAAAATAATGTCGTTTTTTGTAATTTTCCCCCAGGAAAAGGCGGGGATCAGCATCTGGGGGACACAGGGCCGGGGGGCGGGCTGAAGTCCGGCCAAAAAGGCCAGCCGGCCCACGATCTCCGGGGCGGAAAACCGCCGGCCCAGAGCGGACAAGTCCAGATCTCCGTCCCGCTTGGACAGCCGCCGTCCGTCCTCCGCCAGGAGGAGGGGCACATGGAAAAACTTCGGCTCCGGCAGGCCCAGAAGCCGGTAAAGCCAGCATTGCCGCGGGGTGGAGTCCAACAAATCACGCCCCCGGACCACCTGGTTGATCTGCATCGCTCCGTCGTCCGCCACCACCGCCAGCTGGTAGGCGTATACTCCGTCGGACCGGCGGACAATGAAGTCTCCGCAGTCCTGGTCCAAGCGCTGCGCAAAGGGGCCCAGATGTCCGTCCACAACAGACACCCGCTCCTCCGGCACCATCACCCGCCAGGCCGGCCGCCGGGTGCGGGCCAGTGCTTCCCGCCCTTCGGGGGAGAGGCTTCTGCACCGGCCATTGTAGACGGTCTGTCCGTCGGATTGGTGGGGGGCGGCGGCGGCGAGCCGCTCCGCCCGGGTGCAGTAGCAGGGGTAGATCAGCCCCTTTTCCTCCAGGGCGGCGAAGGCGGCGGCGTAGCAGGACGTGCGCGCACTCTGGAGGTAAGGTCCGTAGGGCCCCCCCTTCTCGTAGCCCTCGTCCCAGTCCAGGCCCAGCCAGCGCAGATCCTCCGCCACCTGCCGGGCGTATGCGCTCCGGCACCGGTCCGGGTCCAGATCCTCCATCCGCAGCACCATTGTGCCCCCGGCGGCGCGGACGGACAGCCAGGCCAGCAGAGCGGTAAATACATTCCCCAGGTGCATCCGGCCGCTGGGACTGGGGGCGAAGCGGCCCCTCACCGGCCCGTCCACTATAACCCCTCCGCCCGGCGGCGCAGCACAGACAGGGGCGGCACCGCCCGAGGCAGGTGGAGGGTGAATTTCATCTGGGGGGTGCGGGGCTCCGCCAGAGGACAGCCCTCCTCGTCCTCCATCAATGGGATTTTCAGGGAGAAGGGCGCCACATCGGGTCCCACCAGCTCCAGCGTATCTCCCGCCCGGAACTTGTTGCGCAGCGAGCACCAGGCCTGTCCGTCAGGGGTGCAGGACTCCACCACGGCGCACACCTGATAATCCCGGATGTAGCGGGCGTCGGCTGTGTACTGGCCGGGCTGGCCGAACCAGAAGCCGGTGGAGTAGTGCCGGTGGCTCACCTTCTCCACCTCGTCCCGCCACAGGGGGGACAGGGGCTGGCCGGACAGCGCGGCGTCCACCCCGTGGCGGTAGGCCCCGGTAATCACCCCGGCGTAGTAGGCGCTCTTGGCCCTGCCCTCAATTTTCAGGGAGTCCACCCCCGCCTCCAGCAGGGCGGGGATGTGATCAATCATGCACATATCCCGGCTGTTGAGAATAAAGGTCTCCCCGTTTTCCTCAAAGACAGGGAAGTACTCCCCGGGGCGCTTCTCCTCCATCAGGGCGTACTGATACCGGCAGGGCTGGGCGCAGGCCCCCCGCTGGGCGTCCCGGCCGGTCATGTAGTTGGACAGCACGCACCGGCCGGAGTAGCTCACACACATGGCCCCATGGACAAAGGCCTCAATCTCCAGGGTCTTGGGGGTCTTGGCTCTCAGCTGGGCCACCTCGTCCAGAGAGAGCTCCCGTGCGAGAATTACCCGGTCCGCCCCCAGGTCGTGCCACGCCCGGGCGGCGGCGTAGTTGGTGATCCCCGCCTGGGTGGAGATGTGCCGCTTGAGCCTGGGGGCGTACTTCCCCGCCAGCTGAAAGGCCCCCAGGTCCGCCAGAATGACGCCGTCGGCCCCGGCGGCGTCTATCACCTCCAGCCAGGCGGGGAGGCGGTCCATCTCCCCGTTGCGGGGCATGGTGTTGCAGGTGACGTAGACCTTGACTCCATGGGCACGGCAGTGGGCCGCCGCGTCCGTCAGGGCGTCAGGGGAGAAATTCCCCGCGAAGGCCCGCATTCCGAAGCTGTTTCCCGCCAGATAGACCGCGTCCGCCCCATAGGCCACGGCCATGTTCAGCCGCTCTCTGTCCCCCGCCGGGGAAAGAAGTTCCATGCTCATCATCCTTCCTGACAATACGGCGGGCGCGGTCAGCCGCGCCCGCCGTATTGCTCAGCCCCTTTTTTCACAACCGTCCTGCCAGGGCCTCCCGGCTGTGACTACAGGCTTTTATTGTTTAATTCTGAGTTTGGGTTTGATACCGCTCCTGGGTGGCGATAAAGTCCTGCTGTCCCTTCAGCGTACGGAAGAAGGAGTGGGTGCCGTCGTCCCCCAGGGCGTAGTAATAGTACTCAGTATCCGCCGGGTACAAAGCGGCCCGGATGGCCACAAGGCCCGGGTTGGAGATGGCCGTGGGGGGCAGGCCGGGGTGTATGCGGGTGTTGTAGGGGGTGTCCGCGTTTACGTCCACCACCGTGCCGCCGGTGACGTAGAGGATGGTGGCATCGATGCCCAGAGTGCTGCCGGTCTCGCTGTTGGGCCGCTCCAGGCGGTTGTAGATCACCGAGGCGATGTTGGTCTGGTCGCTGCCGTCGGTCTCCTTCTCAATCATAGAGGCGATGTTGACGATCTGGGCCACGGTATAGCCCCGGTCTGCAGCCACTTGGCGCAGATCATCGGTAAACACCTCGTCAAAGCGGAGGATCATCTTGTTGAGGATCTGCAGGGGGTCCCCGCCCATATAGAAGTGATAGGTGTCGGGGAAGAGATAGCCCTCCAGCCGGTGGTAGTCCCCAGTGGGCAGATCCTTCAGGAAGGAGTACTTAAACTGGTGGTTTGCGGCCACATCCCGGAGCTTTTCCACCGTGGAAACCTCATTCTGCTCCAGCAGGGCGAAGATCTGATCCAGCGTCATGCCCTCGGTAATGGTGATCTCCACCTCCTTGCGGCTGGCGGAGCCCTTGCCCATGCTGTCAATCAGGGCCCGGTAGTCCATATCCGTGTCCAGATCATAGGTGCCGGCGGTGATCTTGCTGCGCTCCTCTACCTTGGTGAGGGCCGCGAAGAGCTTGAACACAAATTTGTACTCAATCAGGCCGTTCTCCTCCAAAATATCGGCCACCTCGTCTACCGTGGCCCCCTCCCGGATGGCAATTGTGGCGGTATGGGGCGCCTTGTTCAGGGCCAGCATATCGCTGGCGGCCATCCAGCCCACCTTGGCCAGAAGGGCGGAAATGCCGATGACAAACACCACATAGAGCAGGGCGAAGAGGGGCCCCAGCCTGCGCCGGCGGCGCTTGCGGGGCGGGCGCTGGGGCTCCTCCTCCTGGCGGGCACGCCGTCCGCTCTCCCGGCCCCCCTGGGCCCGGCGGCCGGAGGCGCGATCGTATTCCTGTGACATGGACTCAACTCCTAACTGTGGGCCCGGGACGCGGCCCGGGATAGATAAAAAAGGTGGTGCACCAATTCCGCCGCCGGCGCATAGCATAAGTCAGTTCGGGAGGGAGCGGCGCTCTCTTCCAGAAAGATATGAGGTGAACTGTTTATGTGCTTTGGTAACAACGGTTGGGGCAACGGCGGTCTTTGGATTGTGGTCATCATCATCCTGCTGGTATGCTGCGGCTGCGGCGGCAGCTGCGGAAACAACAGCTGTGGCTGCGGCGGCAACAACTGCGGCTGCGGCGGCGGTGAGGTATGCTGCTGAGGCAGTCAGACCGCTACATGACAAGGCGGGGCGCAAGCCCCGCCTTTTTACTGGGCTTTTGGGGCGGAGAACATCCCGCTCTGGGTGATCACCAGGTCCACCGGCCGGTCATGCCCCTCCCGGGGGACGGCGTCCAGCAGGAAGCAGTCCCGGCACAGGGCCGCGGTAACGGCGGCAGTGCGGGGGAGATAACGGTCATAGTATCCCCCGCCCTGGCCCAGCCGATAACAAAAACGGTCAAAGGCCAGCCCGGGGATCAAAATCAGATCAAAGGCTTCCGGGGCAATTACCGGGCTGTCCTCCGGCGGTTCCAGCATCCCATACCGATGGCGCACCAGGGGCACGGCCCCGTCATAAAGGCGGGCCTCCATCTCTCCCGGAACGCCGGTACACCGGGGCAGGGCCACGGTCTTGCCCATCCGGAGCAGGGGCTGGAAGAGCTGGGCGGTGTCCAGCTCCGCCCCCATGCCGCAGTAGAGCAGGATGGTTCCCGCATCGCGCAGGGCGTCCAGATCCAAAAAGCGGCGGAAGAGCTGCCTGTCCCCGTCCTGGCGCTCCTGCAGGGTAAGGGCCTTCATCCGGGCCCGGATCTCCCGGCGCAGGGCCGCCTTTTCCTCAGTGATGGAAGTGTATGGCATCTCTGACCTCCTGGGCGGCCTGGGCCCCCTGGAGGACCTCTACCAGCTTCAGGCCGAATTCAAACACGGATCCGGCGGCCTCGGCGGTGACGATATGGCCGCTGTGGACCACGGGCGTCCCCTTCTCCACCACAGCGGAGCCCATCTCCTCCTCCATGCCGGGGTAGCACACGGCGCCCTTCCGGTCCAGTATCCCCAGATTCGCCAGAATGGTGGGGGCGGCGCAGATGGCCGCCAGATAGATCCCCCGGTCGTAGGCCCCCTGGATGAGGGACTGGGCGGGCAGGCTGCTCTGGATGGCGTACACGCCCCCCAGCCCGCCGGGCAGCACCACCATATCGGCCTGATCCGCGGACACATCCCGCAGCAGGCAGTCCGCCAGGACGGTGATGCCGTGGCCCCCGGTGACCTGGAGGGAGTCCACCCCCACCAGAAGCACCTCCAGGCCGGCCCGGCGGAGCAGGTCCGCCGGAACCAGCGCCTCCGCCTCCTCAAATCCCTGACCGAGCAGGATAAAAATCATTGTGATTTCCTCCAATCGTGATAATCATCTCAAAGGGGAGTTTCCGAATGAGCGCGGGAAATAATCTATAGTTCCCGGGAAAGCTGGGCCCAGATTTCATCGTGAAGCGCTGAGATAGGGCGCACCCGGCCTTCTCCATCTGTGCAGGAAACCGTCCGCCACCCCAGGCGGGCGGCGGCGGAGTGGGCGGTCCGGCGGCACAGGGCCAGGTAGTCCAGATCGGTCTCGTGGATGTCGCCGCTGGTGTGGGTGTCCCGCTCTCTGGCCCGGAGGAGCTCCGCCGCCTGCCGGGTGGGCATGTCCAGATAGATCACAATGTCTGGCCGGGGCAGGCCCAGCCGGGCGTGCTCAAAGTCGTCCAGCCAGTCAAAGAAGGCATCCCACTCCTCCGGGGGCAGCTTGCAGGCCTGGTGGACGGCATTGGAGGTGGTATACCGGTCCGACAGCACCAGCCCGCCGGTCTGATACCACGCCCCCCACACCTTTTTCCACGCGGCGTACCGGTCCACCGCGTAGAAGGCGGAGGCGGCGTAGGCGTTCACATCCCCGGGGCAGGCGCCAAATTCCCCCCGGAGATACATCTGAATCAGCGCGGAGGACGGCTCTTGATACTGGGGGAAGACCAGCTTCTGAAAGGGGCGCCCCTCCGCCTCCAGCCTCTGGCAGAGCAGACGGAACTGGGTTGACTTCCCCGATCCATCCGTCCCCTCAAAGACAATCACTTTACCGGACAATAAAATCCCCCCTATTTGCCCCGGACGCGCTGGCCCGCAGCCTGAACCAGCACCAGGGGGAGCTTAGCCATGCGGCTGATCCGCTTGGGGTCGTGAATCAGGCGGTAGCACCACTCCATCCCCATCTTCTGCCACCGCTCCGGCGCCCGCTGGGTGACCCCGGCGAACACATCCAGGGCGCCCCCCAGGCCGATCATAAATTTCGCGCCGGTGGCCGGGCCGTTCTGCGCCATCCACAGCTCCTGCTTGGGCGCCCCCAGGCCCACCAGCACCACATCCGCCTGAGCCTCCTGAATGGCGGAGACGACGGGGGCGTCCTCCTTAAAATAACCGTCGTGGGTGCCGCACACGGTCAGGCCGGGGTACTGCCCCCGCAGGGAGGCCGCCGCCAGCTCCGCTATGCCGGGCTTTGACCCCAGGAGGAACAGCCGCCTGCCAGTCCGGGCCGCCCAGGCGATAAGGCCGCTGGCAAAGTCAATCCCCGGCACCCGGCCTTTCAGGGGCCGGCCCAGAATGCGGGAGGCGTAGATCACGCCGATCCCGTCCGGCATGGACAGGTCCGCCTGGTTGAGCACCTCGCGGAAGGCCTCATTATCCCGGGCGGAGAGAATAAATTCAGGGTTGGGCGTCACCGCATAGTGAAAGCCGCCCGCCTCAATGAGAGAGGCGGCGGTGTGGACCATCTCCTCCAAAGAGAGATCGTCAAAGCGCACGCCCAGTACTTCGGTTTTCAAATCCACAGACCTCCGGATCAGAATATCATGTCCCATAGATTTTCCCATTTTAACACAAGGCGGCGGAAAAGTAAACCTGCCGCGATCATTGTCAGCCTGTGGAAAATGTTTTCGCCGGACTGAGCGCAGTGTTCAGCACTTCAAATTGGGGGAACCCTGACGGATCCCTTCCTCCAAAACCCTCAGATTTTGCTTTTTGACAATCTGCATGGTATCCCTATTTCACGAAAACAGATTGAGCCGGATCAGATCCCATGCTATAATCAAAGCGATCAACTGTCTGCAGGAGGAGAGAGGCCGCCATGAAAATCGCTTTATTGCAGATAGCTGCGGGACATACGCTGGACAGCACCCTTGACAAGGGGATTTCCTTTTGCCGCAGGGCAAAGGAGCTGAATCTGGCGATTGGAATCACGCTGCTCGAAGCGTGGGAGACCGGACCGAAAAACACGCTGATCCTATTTGACCGCTTTGGAAGACGGGTCCTTCAATTCTCTAAGGTACATACCTGTGATTTCGATGTGGAGCGGAATCTGACCCCCGGTGACGGTTTTTATGTCTCAGATCTGGATACAGCGTCTGGAATCGTAAAGGTTGGCGCCATGATATGCTTTGACCGCGAATTTCCTGAAAGCGCAAGAATCCTGATGCTGAAAGGCGCCGAGATCATACTTGTGCCAAACGCCTGCCCAATGGAGATCAACCGTCTGTCCCAGCTTCGGGCCAGGGCATACGAAAACATGCTTGCAATCGCAACCTGCAACTACCCCGCAGGGGTTCCCAACTGCAACGGCCGCTCAAGCGCCTTCGACGGCGTGGCGTATCTGCCTGACTGCCCCGGCTCCAGAGATACCTGCATTGTGGAGGCGGACGAGTCAGAGGGAATATGGATCGCCGCTTTTGACATGGAGATGATCCGGAAATACTGCCGCGAAGAGATTCACGGGAACGCCTACAGGCGCCCGCGCAAATATAAGCTCCTCTGCACAGAAAAAATAGACGTTCCATTTGTGCGGGCGGACCATCGGGAATAGAGGAGTCGCGTTATGGACGGTATCATGGAATTTTCCAGCCGGGAGAAGCGCAGGTGGTCGGAGAAAAACAAGGCGCTGCATTTATGGTGCGCACAGGGAAGAACTGCCGGCGCGCACCCGCTAAAACAAATTGAACCCGGCAGATCCCTGTGGTATAATCAGTATTGCCTCCGATGTGGTGATTCCCCATGTCCTTCAGGACTTTGCCGGCCACTACCAGCGGCCGGAGATCTTCGCGCCCCTCTTCGCGCAATATGTTCAGGAGAAGTCTGAATCATGTCAGGAAAAAGAAAATGGACCGTACGCCCGCCGGGGATGAGGCCCAGGGCCGGTCTGCCGCTGCTGCTCGCGGCGCTGATCCTGCTGGCGGTCTTTCCGCTGGCCGCCGCCACCACAGACGTGCAGGTCTACCATCTGGCGGTAAACGACACCCTCATCGACGTGGACACCGGTCTTACCGCCGCCAACATGCCCATCGCGGTGGGCGGCACTATCTATGTCCCCTACACCATTTTTGACAAAAACCTCTCCAAGGTGGACCTGGGCATCTCATGCAGCCAGGTCCACGAGGGGGGGATCCACACGCTTACCCTCTACAGCCTCAGCGGCACCCTGAAATTTGACATCAATGCCCAGACCTGCGAGTCCACCAACGGCCCTATGGATATGCGGGCGGTGGTGCGCAACGGCCGGGTCTACCTCCCCGCCAACGGCGTGTGCCAGTTTTTCGGCCTCCAGTACAGCTACCGCCCCACCCGTTCCGCAGGCGTGCTTATCCGCATTAAAAACAGCTACGCCGTCCTGGATGACACCCGCTTCATGCGCTCCGCCGCCTCCCTGATGCAGCAGCGGTATGACCAGTATGTTCAGCGTCTGACGGTCACCCCCACCCCTGTGTCCACTCCCGCCGCCACGCCGGCGCCTCCCCAGCCCTCCCCGGCGCCCCAGCCGACGCAGGCTCCGGAGGACCCAGAGGACCCAGACCGCCCGGAGATCCACACCCGCCTGGCTTTCGCCTGCACCGGCGGGCAGGGCCTGTCCGCCATTCTGGACGCCCTGTCCCGTCAGGGCCTGCGCACCGTCTTTTTCTTCCGGCCGGAGCAGCTGGTTCAGCAGGAAGCCCAGGTGCGCGCCGTCCTGGCCGCCGGACACCAGGTAGGCCTGCTTGTGGACGGCGGCGATGCCGCCGCAGGCGCCCTGTCGGAGGGCAGCCGGATGCTGGAGCGCATCGCCTGGACCCGCACCCACATTGCATGTCTCGACGGCGGCGGCAGGGCGCTGCGTACCACACTGGGCCAGGAGGGCTGGCGGTTTTGGACCACCCAGGTGGACGGCCGTACCGACGGCAGCGCCTTCCATGTGGGACAGCTGATATCCCAGGTACTGGCCGGCCGGGATACCGTCCACATCCTGCTGGACGACAGCAGCGTCACCGCCGCCGCCCTGGAGCAGCTCTTCCGCCGCATGGAGGGGGAGGAATGTCTCCCCTACTCGGTTTTGGAGACTGATTTGCCCTAGAGTCTGTTTGAACCCCTGCAAAACACCCAAAGGAAAGGGAGAAAACCCTATGAGAAGCGTATATATGGACAACGGCGCCACCTCTTACCCCAAGGCCCCCGGCGTGGGGGAGGCCATGGCGGACTATATTGTCAATGTGGGCTGTAACATTGGCCGGGGGGGCTATCAGTCCGCCTACGACGCCGCCTCTCTGGCCCTGGACACGCGGGACCAGCTCTGCCGGCTGGTCAGCGGCCCCGGCCCCCGCAATGTGATCTTCACCCCCGGGGCCACCTATGGGCTGAATATTCTCCTCAAGGGGCTGCTCAAGCCGGGGGACCGGGTGCTCACCTCCCCTATGGAGCATAACGCCGTGCTGCGCCCCCTCACCCAGCTCCAGGCCCAGGGGGTGCAGGTGGACTTTTTCCCCTGCAACGACAGGGGGGAGCTCCTCCTCTCCCAGGCGGAGGCCCTTATTACCCCCCAAGTGCGGGCGGTGATTCTCACCCACGCCTCCAACGTGTGCGGCACGGTGATGCCTGTCCAGGCGGTGGGGCGGCTGTGCCGGGAGCGGGGGGTGCTCTTTTTGGTGGACGCCGCCCAGACCGCAGGCGTCCTGCCCATCGACATGAAGGCCATGGGCATTGACGCCGTCGCCTTTCCCGGGCACAAGGGGCTTCTGGGGCCCCAAGGCATCGGCGCTCTGGTGCTCACCGACGCCTTGGCCGCCCAGATCGATCCTCTGGTGGCCGGCGGCACGGGAAGCGTCTCTCACGAGCTGGACATGCCCTCCTTCCTCCCCGACCGCTTTGAGCCGGGCACCCTCAACCTCCCCGGCATCTACGGCCTCCACGCCGCCCTTGCCTTCCTGGAGGCCCAAGGAGAGGAGCTCCGGGCCAAGGAGCGCGCGCTGGCCCGCCGCCTGTGGACCCGGCTGAGGGAGCTGGAGGGGGACGGCCTCCGGGTGACGGGGGCGGAGGACCCGGACCGCCGCACCGGCGTAGTCTCCGTGGACTTTCTCCAGGGGGACAACGGGGAGATGGCCTTCCGGCTGGAGCAGGGGTACGGCATCGCCACCCGCTGCGGCCTCCACTGCGCCCCTGCCGCCCACCAGACGCTAAATACCTACCCCCAGGGGACGGTCCGCTTTTCTGTGGGCCCCTTCCTGTCCGCTGAGGATGTGGACTATGTCCACGGGGCGGTGGAAGCCCTCCTCCGGGAGGGGCGGTAGCCTATGGCACACCGCATCTTCATTGTGGAGGACGACCCCTCCATCCGCCAGGCGCTGTCCGCCCTGCTGGAGCGATACGGCTACACCTGCCTTACCACCGGGGACTTTCACGATGTGGCCGGACAGATCCTCTCCTCCGGGGCCCATCTGGTACTGCTGGATCTGAACCTCCCCTACCAGGACGGCTGCCACATCTGCCAGCAGGTCCGCGCCGCCTCTTCCCTGCCCATTATCGTGGTCACCAGCCGGGACACCGAGCTGGACGAGGTGATGAGCATGAGCCTGGGGGCGGACGACTTTCTCACCAAGCCCTACCACACCCAGGTCCTGCTGGCCCGGATCGCCCGGCTGCTCCAGCGGGCCTACCCCGCCCAGGACGCCGCCCCCACCCTGCGATACGGGCCCCTCACCCTGGATCTGGGCCGGGGCGCCGCCTGCGTCAACGGCCAATCGGCGCAGCTCACCCGAAACGAAACCCGTATTCTCCAGCGCCTTATGGCCCAGCCAGGGGAGATTGTCTCCCGCTGCGCTCTGATGGAGGCCCTGTGGCACTCGGACGCCTTCGTGGACGACAACACCCTCACCGTCAACGTCACCCGCCTGCGCCGCCGGCTGGAGGAGCTGGGCTTGGGCGGCGCCCTCACCACCCGCCGGGGACAGGGGTACTGCCTATGCCTCTGAGCGCCTTTTTTAAGGAAAAGCTGGCTCTTCTGGGGGGACTGGCTTTGGGCTGCGCCTTCCTCAGCGCCCTGCTCCGGGCTCTGGGGCTGGGGGGACAGGTTATCGCATTTCTCTGTCTGGTGATGGCCCTGTGCGTCCTCCTCCCCTTGGGGGCGGAGTATGTCAAGCGGCGTGCCTTCTACCAGCACACCGCCCTCCTTCTGGATGAGCTGGAGGAGTCCTATCTCCTCCCCAGCCTCCTCTCTTCCCCCACGTTCTGGGAGGGGGAGTTCCTTCGCGACACCGCCGTCCGGCTGGCCCGGGACATGAACAATCAAGTGGCCGCTGCCCGCCGGGAGAGCCGGGACTATCGGGAGTATGTGGAGACCTGGGTCCACGAGATCAAGACCCCCATCGCCGCCGCCAATCTGCTGCTGGAGAACCACCCCGGCCCCCTGGCCCAGGGGGTGGGGGAGAGCCTGTTCCAGGTGGAGGAGTACGTGGAGCAGGCCCTGTTCTACGCCCGCAGCGGCGCGATGGAGCGGGACTATCTGGTGCGCAGTATGCCCTTGGAAGCATCGGTGCGCTCCGCAGTGCGGCGGTACGCCCGCCCCCTCATCGCCAACCGCTTCCAGCTGGATCTGGGGGAGTGGACCGCCCAGGTGGCCGCCGACCCCAAGTGGGTGGAGTTCATTTTGGGCCAGCTCATCTCCAACGCGGTAAAGTACCGGGGCCAAAATCCCCTGCTCCGCTTCGACTTCCAGTCCGAGCGGGACGCCGTCCGCCTCACTGTGGCGGACAACGGCATTGGCATCCCCGCCGCCGACCTGCCCCGGATTTTTGACAAGGGCTTCACCGGCGCCAACGGCCGGAGCTGCTCCGCCCGCTCCACCGGCATGGGCCTCTATCTCTGCCGCAAGCTGTGCCTGGGCCTGGGCTTGAATCTCACCGCCGCCTCCCGTCCCGGGGAGGGTACCCAGATTACCATCACCTTCCCCAAGGGCCGCCTGCACACCCTGTCAGAGTCATAACCCCCGCCTCTCCTTTGTTCCCAGGCGGGGCCGGTTCCTTTCCCAAATCTTGCCTTCCCAGCAAAAGGGCGGCTGGTGCTTGCGCACCAGCCGCCCTTTGACCTGTTAATCACAATCCACCCACAGGAGATGCTTCCCGCAGTGCAGGCACTGGAAGAGATAGCCCTGCACGCTGCCTGCGTTTTCCACGCTGCGCAGCACCTTCTCCGGCGCTTCGCCCCACTGCGCCCACATCGGGTCGTCTAAAACCTCCTCCACAAGGCCCATCTGCCTCAACTCCCGGTAGCCCACATAGCCCAAAAAGGCGCACCAGTCCCCGCAGTGGGCCCGCCAGTATTCCTGCTGCCAGCCGCGGTAGCCGGGTGTGCGGTGGATCAGCTCGTCCAGCGCTTCCGGGCAGTCCGCCCCCTCCTCTAGGGAGCAGTCGTCCTGAAACGCGCCGTCAAATTTCTGGGCCGCCCGCCCGCTGGCAATACACGCCGGACAGAGGGCCGTCACCTCCTCCACCGCATAAAAGGGGCCCTCGTAACAGACGCCGGCTGGTTTTCCGCAGCAATCACAGGTCACAGGGGGCTCCGCCACGCGGAAGGCCTGGGTCCGGAAGGGGTTGGGGTGGTAGCGGAACCGGGGCAGCTGCGCCAGAAGGGCCGCCTGCCGCGCCTCCTCCTTCCCGCCCCGGGGGCGGGGCAGGGCAAAGGCGTCCCCCCGCCCCTGGAGCCCAAGAAGCCGCCCCAGCCGCTTCTGCCCCTTTTTGTCCCCCCGGGTCACCAGGGGGCGCAGGGCGTCATAGGCGGTTTTGTATAGCTCCAAAGTCTCGCACACGTCCACCAGCACCCATTGGGCCTCCGGCGCGGACTGCTCCTCCAGCGCGTCCTTGTACTCATAGAGCGCCTGGACGCTGGCGGCGTCCCCTTCTGACGCCTCATAGTCCCGTTTCAGCGCGATATACCGCGCCCGATAGTCCTCCATTGCGCACTCCCCCTCGGCTTCCGCAGTCTTTATGGGATACCGCAGCCCCGCCTGTCTTAATAGATCACAGTGAAAGAAGTATATCACAGCTCCTTCATCCGGTCAAAGCTGCGGATGAGCTTTTGGGTATAGGGCTGCCTGGGATCTTCAAAGAGGGCCTCCGCCGCGCCCTGCTCAATGAGCTTTCCCCGGTGCATAATGCCCATATATCCGCTGGCCCGGCGGAGCAGGTCCAGGTCGTGAGAGATGAGCAGGTAGGACACGCCGGTCTCGGCCTGTACCGCCCCCAGCAGCTCCATTATCTGGGCCTGAACCGACACGTCCAGCATGGAGGTGGGCTCGTCCAGCACGATAAACTCCGGCCGGAGGAGCATGATCCGGGCCAGGGCCACCCGCTGGATCTGGCCGCCGCTGACCTGGCTGGCCCGGCGCTCCAGCAGCTCGGGCTGGATGCCGTAGTGCTTGATATGCTCCCGGATGATGTCGTCCCTCTCCCCCCGTTCCGCCAGCGGGTGGATCAAAAAGGGCTCCCGCAGGCTGTCCAGCACCGTCATGCGGGGGTTGAGGGCGGTGTCCGGGTGCTGAAAGAGGATCTGCATCCGCCGCCGGTAGGGCTTCAGCGCCCGGCCCCGGATTGTTAAGAGATCCACCCCGTCAAACCGCACCTTTCCCCCGTCCGCCGGCAGCAGCCGGGTGATCAGCCGGCCCAGGGTGGACTTTCCGCACCCAGACTCCCCCATGAGGCCGTAGGTCTGTCCCGGACCCACGGTGAGGGACACCCCGTCCACCGCCCGGCAGGGCCGGCCCGCCAGCCCGGAGCGAAAGGTTTTGGACAGGTTTTCCACTTCAAGCACAGCGATGACAGCACACGCTCCCTTCTCCGGCGGCGGTCAACTCCGGCGCTTCCCGCCGGCAGCGCTCCTCCGCGTAGGGACAGCGGGGGTGGAAGACGCAGCCGGAGGGCTGATCGGTAAAGGCGGGGGAAAAGCCGGGCATGGGCTTCATCCCCAGATGGGGCAGCGAGGCGATCAGTCCCTGGGTGTAGGGGTGCCGCGGGGCGGCGAAGAGGGCCGGGGCGGGGCCGGTCTCCACCACCCGGCCGCAGTACATGACCACAATCCGGTCACACAGCTTCCGGGCCAGGAGCAGATCGTGGGTGATGACCAGAAGGCCCCACCGCCCCTCCCGGCGGGACAGCCTCAGGGTGTCGTACACCTGCTCCCGCACCACCGCGTCCAGGCCCTTGGTGGGCTCGTCGGCGATGATCCACCGGGGCTGCGCCGCCGCCGCAATGGCAGTCAACACCCGCTGCCGCATCCCCCCGGACAGCTCAAAGGGGTAGCGCCGGGCGGTCTCCTCCGGGCGGGAAAAGCCCATCCGCTCCAGCAGCGCCAGGGTACGGGCCCTGGCCTCCCGCCGGCCCGCGCCGGTCAGGCGGAAGACCTCCTCAATCTGCCTGCCCGCCCGGAGGCTGGGATTTAACGACGTGCCTGGATTCTGGGCCACCAGGGCGATCTCCCGCCCCCGGATTTGGCACATCTCCCGTTCGCCCAGGGCGGTCAGCTCCCGCTTATCCAAAAAGATCCGGCCGGACACAGCGGCGGCGGGGAGCAGGCCCAGAATGGACAGTCCCAGCACCGACTTGCCGCTGCCGGTCTCGCCGATGATCCCCGTGGCCTCCTCCTGGCGGAAGGAGACCGTCGCATGGTTCACCGCCAAAACCTCCCCTGAGGGGGTGGCGAAGCGGACGCACAGGTCGTTCAGGCTCAGCCCCATACTTTTCCCCTCCTCACAGCATATGGGCCCCATCGCCCTCCCCATCCAGGCGGTCCCGGAGCTCGTCGGCGATGAGATGAATGCTCAGACAGAACAGCGTCAGGCAGGCGGCGGGGGCCAGAAGCACCTTGAGGTCCTTGATGTAGTACAGCTTCGCGTCGCTGATCATAATCCCCCAGTCTGCCGCCGGAGCCCGCAGGCCCAGGCCCAGAAAGCTCATGGCGGCCACCGTCAGCACTGTGGAGCCAACGCGGGCGGCGGCGAGTACCAGCAGGGGCAGCATGATATTGGGCAGGACGTGCCGGCACAGGATAGAGAAGCTGCCGGCCCCCAGGGCCCTGGCCCCCTCGATGTAGTGCAGCTCCCGGACGGCCAGCACTTGGTTGCGCACCACCCGGGAGAACCCCGCCCAGGAGCTGGCCGCCACCGCGATCAGCAGGCTTCGGATCCCCGGCCCCAGCAGACCCAGCACCGCCGCCACAAAGGCCGTACTGGGGATGCCCTGGAACAGATTCACCACGCCCTGGAGCAGCTGGTCCAGCCAGCCCCCCGCCCAGCCGGAGACAAGCCCAATCAGGCTCCCCGCCATCAGCGTGCAGCCTGTGGCGAAAAAGGCCAAAAATACCGACGAACGGCTGCCGTAGATCAGCCGGCTGAGCAGATCCCGCCCCAAGTGGTCGGTACCCAGCCAGTGGGCGGAGGATGGGGCGGCCAGGGGGTTGGCCAGATCCACGGCGTTGGGGTCGCAGGGGGCCAGGACCTCCGCGAAGATCCCCGCCGTTATAAACACAGCCAGCACCGCCAGGGCGGCGTAAAACAGGGCCTTTTTCATGTTACTCCCCCAATCGGATCTGCGGATTCAGCCAGGCGCACAGCAGGTCGCAGCCCAGGCACACCAGGACAAAGACCAGCCCTGTAAAGAGCACATAGCCCCGAAGGGCGGTATAGTCCCGGTTCTGGATGGCGGCCAGCGCATAGCTCCCAATCCCTGGCACAGAGAAAATCTGCTCCGTAATCATAGAGCCCCCCAGAAGACCGCCGAAGGCGCTGGCTATGTGCGTCACTGTGGGGGGCAGGGCGTTGCGCAGGGCGTGGCGGAGGAGCAGCCTGCCCCGCCCCAGGCCCTTAGCCCGGGCGGTGAGAATGTAGTTCCGCCCCAGCTCCCCCAGCAAAGAGGCCCGCAGCAGCCGGGCCGCCGCGCAGGCGGAGGCGGCGGACACCGCCAGACAGGGCAGGACAAAGTGCAGCGGCCCCTCCGCCCCGCTGCTGGGCAGAACCCGCAGCTTTTGGGCAAAGAGCCAGATGAGAAAGTAGGCCAGGCAGAACCCGGGGACGGACATCACCGTCACCAGCACAGCCCGGCCCGCCGCGTCCACAAACCGGCCGTGAAACAGGGCCAGCAGGACGCCCCCAAAAATCCCCGCCGCCGCAATCACCGCCAGGGCCATGCCGCTGAGGATCAGCGTGTTGGGCAGCAGGCGGAGCATCTCCCCCAGCACCGGCTTGTCATCCATAAGCGAACGCCCCAGGTCCCCCCGGAGCACGCCCGCCATCCACCGGCCGTACTGCACCGGCGCCGGGACGGTGAGGCCCAGCGCCTCCCGCAGGGCCTGGATTTCCTCCCGGGTTGGGACGTAGTCCGGGTCCACGCTGGCCCGGTTGACGGCCGGGTCCCCCCGGGCCGCCAGCCCCAGGCCGAAGGCCAGCAAGGTGATGCCCAGGAGGATGGGGACCGTCCACAGCAGCTTCTTTCCAGTGTAGCGCAGGATATGGCCCAAAGGTTCTGCCCCCTCCCTATTGACAGCCAAATCTTGGAACGCAAAAAGCATTCCCCGCTGCAAATTGCAGCTTCTTACACCCCGCCCACCCAGGCCAGATGGGACAGGTCCACATGGTCGGTAAAGTCCTCATAGCCGGTGATCTGCTCCCGGTTATAGATCAGGTTGCTGGTGTCGTAAAACAGGGGGATCACCGGCAGCTGTGTGTTGGCAATCTCCTGGAGCTCCACCGCCAGCGCGTGGAAGCGGCCGTCGTCCAAGGTGCCCCTCATCTCCGTTAGCAGCCCGTCCGCGTACTCATTGTGATAGGCCAGGTGCTGGGACTGGTTATAGGATCCCTCGCTGCCCAGGTACATGTTCAGGAAGAGATAGGCGTTCAGGTTGGCCATGCCGTGGGTCATGAAATTGGCCCCCAGCTCCCCGTTTTCGGACATCTCGGAGTAAGTGGAGGAGTCGATGATGTTCACCGTGGCGTCAATGCCGATCTGGGCCAGCTGGGACTGGATATACTCCATCATCTCTTTATAAGGCCCCCGGTCCAGATACAGGGAACGGGTATACATGTCCACCTGGATCCGCTGCTCCCCCAGCACCTCCCGGGCCAGCTCCTTTGCCCTGTCCATATCATACTCCACCGGCAGCTCCACCCAGTCGGGGCACATCCGGTTGATCAGGTTCTGGGTGGGCTTGGCGTAGCCGCCCCAGAGCTGGTCCACAATGAGCTGGCGGTCAATGGCCAGACTCACCGCCTGACGCAGGCGCACATCGGAGAAAGGGGTGCCCTCCCCCTTGAGGAGCATAAAGTGGGTGATATTGGAGGTGTGTACCGCCATGGCAAAGCGGCTGTCCTTCAGCAGCTCGTCCCCCAAGGCGGCGGGCATGGCCCCCAGGTCCAGCACCCCCATCACCTCCTCGCTGTCCAAAGCGGCGTACCGGGCCTGGGGATCGCTGATGACCCGCACCCGGATGTTTTCCGTTTTGGCCGGCTCTCCCCAGTAGCCGTCAAAGGCCTTCAGCACAGCGTACTCGTCCTCCTTCACCTCGGTGATGACGTAGGGCCCGGTACCCACCGGCTGTTCCGTAAAGCAGCCGGTCTCCGGATCCCAGGAGCCGGGGCAGAAGATACAGCTGGCGTAGTCCTTCATGTTGAAGAGCAGCCGGGGGACGGGCTGTTCAAAGCGGACGGTGACGGTATAATCGTCCACCTTCTCGCAGCCAATGAGACCCGGGTAGAGGTCCGCCACCCTGAAGCTGGTATACCGGGAGTACCCGTTCTCCAGCAGCTGGTAGCGCTTGAAGTTCTCCACCACAATGTCCGCGTTGAACGCCTCCCCGTTCTGGAACCTGACCCCCTGCCGGAGATAAAAGGTCCAGGCAGTGGCGTCCTCATTGCGCTGCCACCTCTCGGCCAGCACCCCCACGGGGCTGCCTGTCTCGTCTGCGGAGATCAGCGGCTCCCACGCCCCCAGCAGCTTGTGGGAGAAGTATACGTCCTCCACCCCCGGGGCCAGCGTGCGGGCGCCGGCCAGGACGATTACGTCCTCTTTGCCGTGTGCCGCCGGGGTACTCGCGGCAGGGGCGGAGGGAGCCGGACTGGCGGTGTCCGGCGCGGCAGGACCACCGCAGGCCGCCAGGCACAGGGACACAGCCCCAGCCAGCAGGCTGCCAAGCAGGCGCTTTCTTGGATTCATAACGATCCTTCCTTTCTGCCCGTTCTGTCCGCCGCGGCCCATAACAAAAAAAGCGGACTGTCACTACAGTCCGCGCAGGCACCACCCTGATATGGCTTTTTCGGGTACAACACCCCAAGCCCCTAACCTCTGCGGCTGCAAAAATCGGGGCGCTCTCCATCTGATAAGGCTGTTGAGCGGCTTTGACCGGAAGCGTCAACATCCCCTTTCAAGCAGGTTTCCTGGCTGACAGATCTCCGCAGCCCCCCGCCTTCTCATACCCTGGGTACAATGGCGTTATGGGGGGCCGCTCCCTGCTCACAGTGACCGGATCGCTCGGGATTTCCACCCGATTCCCTCTTCGCGGCCCCGGAAAAACCGGAACCGCGCACTTGAAAGGAACATTCAGTTGTCCCCGCTATTATATCAGCAACCGGTGAAATGTCAACCGGCGGGCGGCAAGAAGTTTAAAAACCAGTTTTACCGCCGTCCGCAGCGGCTCAAAAAACGGAGGGGCGCAGCCGCGCCCCTCTGGCTGCCGGAAAGCCGGCCATCAGCGCTTCCCTCTTGTGTCCGGCCGGCTATCCCAGTCCGCGGACACGGTATCCCTCCGCCAGCGCCTGTGTGTCCTCAAAACCCAAAAAGTTGGCGCTGGCGACGCTCTCCCCGGCGGCGCGGAGCCCCTGGCGGACGATTTTGCACATATAGGCCACTTTTTTTCCCAGCGCCTCCGCCTCCGCCATGCCGATCTCGTCCTTCAGCTCGCTGCCGTTGCCGGAGCACACCGATGCGCCGTTATAAAACGGCACGCCGCCGCCCACAATGTTTGTCCCCGTCGCCTGCAGCATATTGTTGAGCACCGACAGGCAGAAATCCTGCCCTCCGTTTCTCATTCCGCCCACCGCAATGCTTCCGCCCATACGGCTTCCAAACGCCCCCTGGCGCGCGTCCCGGCTGAAGGGCCTCATGCGGCTCATGAAGTTTTGCAGCAGTCCGGTGGCCGTCATATAGTACAGGGGCGTGGCCAGGATGATTCCATCGCACTTTCTGTACAGCTCATAGTACTCCCGGCACATATCGTCCCGGATCACCGGGCAGTAGCCGCACTGGAGCTTTAGGCAGACGCCGCAGTTGCGGCAGCACTGTATGTTTTTTCCGTGCAGATAAATGCCATATACCTCCACGCCGCCCACAGACTCCGCCGCGTTCAGCGCCGCCGCCAGCGCCTGCTTTGTCACGCTGTCCCGGGGACTGCCGCAGATCCCCAGCAGTTTCACTCGGTCCGTTGTCATATCGCCTCAAATCCCGTTTTAAACGGATTGGCCTCCCTTCTGAAAGAATGTTCCGTGCCCCTCCGGCTGATTGCCGCTCCCCGACACAAACATAACCGCCAGGGTAAAGAGATAGGGCAGCATCAGCATGAACTGATAGGGCACGTCAACCCCGATGGCCTGGAGATTGAGCTGCAGCGCGTCCGCAAATCCATACAGCAGACAGCCTAAAAAGGCTCCAATCGGGTGATATTTTCCCAAAATAATAATCGCAAACGCGGCGTAGCCCTTTTCCGCCGACATGCCCTCCACGAAGCTGCCGGAGGCCGCCACCGACAGACACGCCCCCGCCACACCGGCAATGGCCCCTGTGAGCAATACGCTGGCAAACCGGTACCGGCGCACGGCCAGCCCCAGTGTATCCGCGGCGTAGGGATTCTCCCCCATAGCCCGGCACTGAAGTCCCAGGGCCGTCTTGGAGAAGAAGAACCAGGTGGCCAGCACCAGAAGGAAGGACAGGTACACCAGCACATTTTGCCGGAACAGAATCTCTCCTACCAAAGGGAGAGCCCCCAGCAGCGGCACCTTCCAGTCCCCAAAGGGCGTGATGGAGGGGAACTCCACCGAGACCCCGAACAGGCTGCGGAAATAGAAGCTGGTCAGCCCGCTGGCCAGCAGCACCACCGCCGTGCCCACCAGGGCGGATTTACTCCCTAAAAACACCACCATATAGCCGTAGACCGCCGCCAGCAGCACGCCGGATACCGCCGCCGCCAGCAGGCCCAGCCACAGGCTTCCCGAGAAGCTGGCGGCGGTAAAGCCGCTGAACGCCCCCAGCAGCAGAATGCCCTCCAGCTCAATGCTGCTCACCCCCGCCTTGTCGGAGTAAATCCCGCCGATGGCCGCCAGCGTATAGGGGGTGGCCATTCGAACAGTGGCCTGCAAAAGAGACAGCAGAACCGCCGGAGTAAACCCATTACCCATTCTGTGCCCCCCCTTTCTTTCGGACAAAGAGCGACTTTTGCTCGAAAATCGAAAATCCCACCACAAACAGGAGCACCAGCGCCTGCAAAATCGCCGCCAGCGTACTGGGAATCCCGGCGCTGCGCGCCATCTGGTTGGAGCCGGTATTCAGCATCCCGAAAAGCAGCGCGCTGAAGATAATCCCAATGGGGTGCAGCCGGCCCAGCAGCGCCACGGCAATGGCGTTGTAGCCATATCCCGGCGATAGGCCGGGGTACAGCTTCCACGCCGTGCCCAGCACCTCAATGCCGCCGGCCAGGCCGGCGATCCCTCCGCTGAGAGCCATGGTGGACACCGTCACCATCCCCACGTTGATTCCGCCGTATTTCGCCGCGCCCGCATTGCGCCCGGTAGCCTTGATTTTATAGCCCCAGGTGGTCCGCTCCAAAAAGAGATAGATCAAAACTGCCGCCGCAAGCGCAATCAGAAATCCCAGGTGGAGGCGGGTACCTGAGAGCAGGTAGGGCAGCCGCGCCCCCTGGGCGATCTCCTGGGTTTCCGGATAGATCCCCCGGGGCTCGGCAATGGGACCGCCGATTCCCACCAGATATTTCACCAGCAGCACCATCACCGACGAGAGCATCACGGATGCCACCACCTCCGAGGCCCCTCTCGCCGCCTTGAAGTAACCGGGGATTGCCCCCCAAATCCCACCGAAGAGGAAGGCGCTGAGCAGGCACGCGGTTATCATCAGCCAAGAGGGCAGGGGCGCGTTATGCAGGGCCATCTCACACAGGACGCAGCCCAGGGTGCCGGCGTAGAACTGCCCCTCCGCGCCGATGTTGAAGGAAGAACCCTTGAAGGCCACCGCCACGCCTACGCCAATGAGCAGCAGCGGCGTCGCCTTGGTCAGGGTCTGGGTAATAGCCGTCTTGCTGCCAAAGGCCCCCGCCAGAATGCCGGCGTACGCCTCCAGCGGATGGAACCCCGCCAGCAGCAGAAACACGGCCCCCGCCAGCAGCGAGCAGACAATGGCGCATAAAATCAATCCCAAAGATTTTGCGCTCTTTTTTCCCATGCGCTTCAGGCCGGTCATACACTCACATCCTCTCTGGGCCCCTGGGCCATTTTCCCGCTCTTCTCCCCCGCCATCATTAATCCCAGCTCCTGGGTTGTCACCTCATCCGGATAGACGATACCGGTAATCTCTCCGCCGTGGAGCACCATAATCCGGTCGCTGAGGGTCATAATCTCCTCCAGCTCCGCGGAAATCAGCAGCACTCCCTTGCCCTGATCCCGCTGCTCCAGCAGGCAGGTGTGGATATACTCCACCGCTCCCACATCCAGCCCCCGGGTGGGCTTCACCGCCACCACCAGCTCCGGCTGGGCGGCCAGCTCTCTGGCTATCACTACCTTTTGCTGGTTGCCGCCAGTGTAAACTCCATAATCAGGCCGTGTTTGCGCCGGTCCTCCGGAATATGGGCCAGACCGGCGTTGCGTATGGTCCTCACACTGGCGTTACAGATCTCTTTGCCGTCCAAAGTAACGCTGCCGCGCCCTGGGCTTTCCGCAGGCCGGTGATGGCCTCCGCCAGCTCCTTTTGTCCGTTTCCGTCCACTCCCGCCACACCCAGGATCTCGTTGGAGTACACGCAAAAGCTCAGGCCCTTCACCGCCTCTTTTTTGTCATCCCTGACGGTGAGATCCTTTACCTCCAGCACCTTTCGCCTTGGCTGGGCGGGGTCCGTCCCCTTCTTCTCCAGTACGGCCAGATCCCGGCCTATCATCATCCGCGCCATGGCGCCGGCGTCCGCGTCCTTGGTGTCCACAATGCCGCTCACCCGGCCCAGCCGGAGGACCATCACCCGCTGGCTGATCTCCTTTACCTCGTCCAGCTTGTGGCTGATAAAGAGGACGGATTTCCCCTCCTTTTGCAGCTGCCGGATGATGGCAAACAGGGACTGGGTCTCCTGGGGGGTCAGCACTGCCGTAGGCTCGTCCAGCACCAAAATCTCCGCGCCCCGGAAGAGGGCCTTCATAATCTCCACCCGCCGCTGGAGGCCCACCGGCAGGTCCTTTACCCTGGCGTCCGCCGGCACGTCAAACTGATAGCGCTGGAAAAACTCGCTGATGGCCCGGTTGATGGCCCGGCGGTTGAGGAGCTTTCCCGTAAACTTCTGCATCCCCAGCACCAGGTTTTCCGCTACGGTAAACTGGTTCATCAGCATAAAGTGCTGGTGTACCATGCCAATGCCCAGCCGGATGGCATCCTTGGGTGTGGCCACATGCGCCGCCTGGCCCCGGATGTAAATCTCCCCCCGGCCCGGCGGGTCCATGCCGTAAATTCCCCGCATCAGCGTCGTCTTTCCCGCGCCGTTCTCCCCTAAAATTGCCAGTACTTCCCCCTGGTCCAGGGTAAACGAGATGTTATCATTTGCCACCAGCGTTCCAAAGGTCTTTGTAACCCCCTGAATCTCCAACGCATACATCTGGTCACCGCTCCTTTATTGACGGCCCGCTCCCGGGGAAAGGGGGCGGGCCCGGTTTCTGTCATGCCGCTGTGCTTAATATTCGCCGATATCAATGGTAATGCTGTCCGTCCGGAAGCCCTCCAGCGCCGCGTTGTAAACCTCCATCACCTCGTCAGGCACGGGGAGCTTTTCGTTGAAGAACACATTTGCGCCGCCGTTGAAGATATCCGCGAAATACTGCGCTCCGGGGGTAAAGGTGCCGTCCTTGATCTTCTCCGCCATCTCCACAAATACGGGCTCATAGTCGGAGATCATGTCCGCAATGAAGCAGTTGGGATAGGTCTGGGTAATATGGCCGTAGCTGCCAAAGCCCAGAACCCCCTGGCCCTTGCACTCGTCCACCGCCTGGAATACCCCCTGGGCCGCGGCGTTGGCGTTGCCGAAGATGATATCGCAGCCGTTGTTGACCAGGGCCAGCGTGGCCTCCCGGGCCTTGCCCACGTCGGTGGAGGTACCCAGATAGGTAATGACCACTTCCACTGTGGCGTCCGTGTCCTTCACGCCCTGCTCAAAGCCCTTCATGGTCTTCGTAATGGCCGACAGCTCCTCACTGCCCACCAGACCCACCTTTTTGGTCTTGGTCATCTTTGCCGCCAGCACCCCCAGCATATAGCTGGCCTGCTCGGACTTGACATAGATGGGGGTGACGTTCTCCGTCATAATGGTGCCCCCCGAGGTGATGAACTGGGTATTTGGATAGTCTGGGGCCACCTTGGCGCAGGCGTCCTGATAGTCGTAGCTGTGACAGAACACCATAGTAAAGCCCCGCTCGCCGTAGTCCGTCAGGGCGTCAACGGCGTCCTGGGGCGATTTGGTCTCTGTGTAGCTGAACTCCGCGCCGATGGTCTCCGCCGCCTTTTTGGCCGCCTCATAGCCTGTGGTGCTCCAGCCGCCGTCGTTGATGGAACCGGGCAGCAGCACCGCTACCTTGTATTCGCCGGCTGCCGGTCTGCTCTCCTGGGGCTTGTCTGCCTGCGTTCCAGTTCCCCCCCTGCCGGCACAGGCCGCCAGCCCCAGGGCCAGTGTCATGGCAAGGATACTTCCCAGTAAACGCTGCTTTTTCATCCGTTCCATCCTCCAAACATTATTTTTTCAACAAACCGGCCGTATGCTGTATACTCAGTATAGCATTATGAATCTAAAATTGCAACAGTTAAATTATTTTTGCAATAAAATTGCATACCAGGCGGTAACGACAGAGGCGGCATCCCGGCCCATTTCCTTGGGCTGGGGCACCGCCTCTGTCAAGCACGATTTGAACTCAAACTGTCAGGGGTGATTGATGAACCGGTCAATGATATCATCCGTCACCTCAATGCTGCGGGCGCTGTCAATTCCCTCCCGCCGGGACAGCTTATACAGCAGCGTGTCAATGACGTGCATGGTGGGCACAAAGGAGAGAAACGCCGACCCGCTGCGCACCGGGATCACCAGGTCGCTGATCCCCGCAATGGAATTTCGGTAGCCGTCGCAGATGGAGATAATCCGGCACCCCCGCTCCTTTCCATAGGAAAGCAGATCATAGGTAAAATTTTTGTACTTCATGAAGGAGAACGCAATCAGCAAATCCCCCTCCCCCCACCAGCGGATGCTGTCAAACGTGGTATCCATTCCAGGCAGAAAGAGCTGGCAGTCGGGAATAAGCTGATTCATCAGAATTTGCAGTGTCAGGGCCGGGGCCACCGCCACACGGGTGCCCACAACGCCAATCCGCCGGGCCCCGCAGATGAGATCCAGGGCCTGCTCATAAATGTGCTCCGGAAGCCCCTGCACCGTCTCGTTAATATTCCGCATGGTCTGGTTATACACCCGCTTTGACTCGGATACCTCCGGCGACTCCGGCTCCATCGCGCTCATAAACAGCTCTGCGATGGACTTTCCCGCCTCCGCCTCCCGCTGCATGTCCCGCTGCATGTCCCGGTATCCCTGGTACCCCAGAAACGCCGCGAAGCGGACCACCGCTGACTCGCTGACCCCGGCCCTCTGGGCCATCTGCTTGGCGTTGAAATAGACCGCCTCGTTAAGATGCTCTGTAATATAATCCGCGATCTTCCGCTGGCCCGGGGAAAGCTCCGAATACTTTTTTTCCATTTGGTTGAGTATCATCTCTTCTACCTCCCTTTGCCGATTGCGCGCCGTCCCCCGTATGGCAAAGGCAGCGGCCTCCGCGGAGACCGCCGCCTGCTTTCGGATCATGTCATATGCCTCTAAGTGCTGAATTGGTACGAATTTGATTCCCCAGATCCATATATATGTTTCAGCTTCATTTTACTATAGCCGCCCCCCAGATTTCAAGCGCGTTTTCCTCCATTTTTCATTTCCCCCCTGGCGAAGTCCGCCCAATACCTTACAGGGCAACGGGTTTTGTTTTTATAAAATCTTAAGCCAATTTTAAACCCTGGATCGGTAGTTTCTAAAGATTCTCCGTCTATACTAATAGCATCCAAACAGAATTGGCAGATGCTTCTGCCCCATCGGAAAGGGGGAGGCTGGATGAATATCCTGATTCTCACCGGTAAATTTGGCATGGGCCATTGGTCCGCGTCTCAGTCCCTGGACCAGCAGCTGGCCCGGGCGTTTCCCAACGCCCGGACCCAGGTGGTTGACTTTTTCGCCTACGCCATGCCCAACGCCTCGGAGGCCCTGTATAAAGCCTTTCACCTGCTGGTCACCTACGGATACGGCCTGTTCAACACCTACTACCGCCTGACCAGCCATCTCCCGGCGGACACCCGCTCCCCGCTGGACGCGCCCCTGCTGGACAAGCTGGACCAGCTTCTTCTAGAGACCCGGCCCGACGCGGTAATTGCCACCCACCCGGTCTGCGCCGGGCTGGTGTCCCGGCACAAGACGCTTTGGGACAGCGCTCTGCCCCTCATTACCTGCGTCACCGACCTGTCCACCCACAACGAGTGGCTTCACGCCAACACCGACTGCTATCTGGTGGGCAGCCCCGAGATCCGGGACCGCCTGCGGGCCAAGGGCGTGGACGGCGGACGCGTCCTTGTCACCGGCATTCCGGTCAAAGAGGAATTCCGCCGCCTGGCCAGGCGGCAGGGCGGCGAGAAGCGCCGCCTGCTCATCATGGGGGGCGGCCTGGGCCTGCTGCCCCGGAAGGACAGCTTTTACGAGGCCCTTGACGCCCTTCCCGGCGCCGAGACCACCATCCTCACCGGCAGCAACCAGCGGCTGTACCGCCGTCTCTTGGGAAAATATCCCCATATCGAGGTGGTGGGCTTCACCGACCGGGTGTGGGACTATATGGCTCAGGCAGATCTCATGCTCTCCAAGCCCGGCGGCATCACGGTGTTTGAGAGTATTTTCGCCGAGCTGCCCATGCTTTTGTGGGAGCCCTTCCTTCAGCAGGAGAAAAACAACGCCCGCTTTCTTCTTCAGGCCGGTCTGGCCCGGGCGGCGGACAAGGACCCACAGGCCTGCGTGGCCGCCGTCCGGGCGCTCCTTTACGACGACGGCGCGCTGGCCCGCATGTCCGCCCAAATGCGGGCCAGAAAGGCCGAGCTGGAGGCGGAGAGCCTCCAGCGTCTCCTGCCGGTTCTCGCCGGCGGAAGGGGGGTGTATGTGAAGTGAAACGGTATTGGATTCTGGGCGCCGCCTTCGGGGCGCTGATGGCGGCGGGGGCCGCGGTCCTCCGGCTGAGCCGGAGCCACAGAAAGTAGGGGAATGGTTATGGAAAAAAAGAAACAGCTTGCGGGCGCCGCCCTTCTGCTGGCGCTGATGGCTCTCACCGGCTTTTTGCTGCTGCGCAATCAGCCCATCTCCGCCCTCTGGGGGATTCTGCGGCAGGTAAAGCCCGGCTGGATCCTGGCCGGACTGGGTCTGATGCTGGCCTTTGTGGGGTGTGAGGCCATGTGTACCCGCCTGATTCTGGGCCGTCTGGGTCATGCCGCGCCCTACCGCCGCTGCCTGGGCTACTCCTTTGTGGGCTTTTATGTCAGCTCCATCACCCCCTCCGCTACCGGGGGACAGCCCGCCCAGATCTACTCCATGTCCCGGGACGGCATCCCAGCCGCCCACGGGGCCCTCAATATGATGCTCATCGCCGTGTGCTACCAGATCGCCGTGCTGGGGTACGGCCTGTGGGCCTGGCTGGCCCTGCCCCAGGTCCGCACCGCCCTGGGGGGCGGCATGGGCCTGCTCCTCCTGTACGGCGGCGGAGTAATGGTCCTTCTCACCGCCGGGATGCTCTGCCTGATGTTCCTCCCCCGGCTGGCCGGCAGCATTGCCGGGCGGGGGTTAAATTTGCTGTGCCGGCTGCGCCTGCTGCGGGATCCCGCCGCCGCACAGCAGGCCCTGGACCGGCAGATGGCGTCTTACGCCCAGGGGGCCCGCTGCCTGGCAGGCAGCCCAGGGCTTTTCCCCGCCCTGCTGGCCCTGTGCGTCCTCCAGCTCACCGCACTGTTCGCCGTACCCTTCGTGGTCGCGTTGGCCTTTGGCCTGAATGAGACCCCTGTGTGGGTTTTCCTGGGCACCCAGGCGCTGCTCACCCTGGCGGTGTCCTCCCTCCCCCTCCCCGGGGCGGTAGGCCCCGCCGAGGGCGGCTTTGTCCAGGCCTTCGCCCCCCTCTTCGGCGCGGCGCTGGTTACCCCCGCCATGCTGGTCAGCCGGGGGATCAGCTTTTACGCCTTCCTCCTCCTCAGCGCAGGGGTCACGCTGCTGGTCCACCTCCGGGGCCGCCCTTCTTCCCCATATAATCTTTTGCCAACACGCCCCAACTGTGGTACAATAGAGATCATCTAGGCCGCGCCCCTGCCGGGTTTGTGGCCGCGAAAAGGGGTTGTGCCTATGTATTATCTGGGAATCGACCTGGGCGGCACCAATATCGCCGCCGCCGCAGTGGATGAGGCCGGGACCATTCTGGGCCGCGGCAGCCTCCCTACGCCGAAAACTGGCGCGGACCTCCCCGGCTGTGTGGCGGACGCCATGGCCCAGGCCGCCCGGGACGCGGTGCGCAGTGCCGCCCTCTCTCTGGAGCAGATCCACTCCCTGGGGGTGGGCTCCCCCGGCACCGTGGATCCGGAACGGGGCGTCATCCAATACTGGAGCAATCTGAACTTTCACAATGTCCCCCTGGTGGCGCTGCTGCGGGAGCGCCTGTCCAACGTCCTGCCCATCTATCTGGAGAACGACGCCAACGCCGCCGCCCTGGGGGAGTACGCCGCCGGCGCGGGAAAGGGCAGCGTGTCCATGCTGGCCATCACGTTAGGCACCGGCGTGGGGGGCGGGGCCGTCTTTGACGGACGGCTCTACACCGGCTTCAATTACTCCGGCATGGAGATCGGCCATTTTGTCCTCCAGCAGGGCGGGCGGCCCTGTACCTGCGGGCGCAGGGGCTGCTTTGAGACCTACTGCTCCGCCACCGCCCTGATCAAGTGTACCCGGGAGGCCATGCAGTCCGCCCCTGACTCCCTGCTGTGGAAGCTGACCGAGGGGGATTTGGACCATGTGGACGGCCGCACCCCCTTCGAGGCCGCCGCCCTGGGGGATCCCGCCGCCAGCCGGGTAGTGGACGAGTACGTGGAGTACCTGGGCAGCGGCGTGGCCAGTCTGGTCAACATTCTCCAGCCAGAGGTGGTGTGCATCGGCGGCGGCATCTCCAACCAGGATGAAACATTGATGGCCCCTGTGCGCTATATCCTCAACCGGGAGGACTACGCCCGCAACAACGTCCACCGCACCCGCGTGATGCGGGCCAAGCTGGGCAGCGACGCCGGCGTCATCGGCGCCGCCATGCTCTCCAAATTCCGCCAGAGCTGAACGCCGCCAAAGATGAAACACAGGTGTGCCGCAGTTTTATTTTGCGGCACACCTGTATATTTTCCCTGGCTGCTTACCCCTCCTCGCAGGGACAAAACCCCTCCGGCGGAGGCGGAACCTCTTCTCCCACGGGAAATAGGGCCAGGGAGAGGCCGAACAGCACCGCGGCAACAATCGCCACCGCCTGCACCTTGTTTTTCTCCAGCCAGGGGCGGTACTCCTCCCACAGTGTCAGCTTCAGCGCGGCGCAGATCGGCCCGCCGCTGCGGTAGAGCACCCACGCCGCAGCCGCGCAAATGGCCGCACGGCTGGCCAGCGCCTGTTTTTCCGCCGGAAATTCCACCGGCGCCACCTCCTTTTCCAAAGTCCATTGTACGCTCCGCCCGCCCAAAATAGACATAAAACCTGGGACGGCCCCTTGACACTGGTCCCGGTTTCTGTTACGATAAACATACCAACGGTATGTATGAAAAGGAGGGGGCCTATGGCCCGCAACAAGCACCCGGAAGAGACTGTGGAAAAGATTCTGGACGTATCCTACCGCCTGTTTCTGTCCCGCGGCTTTGAGCACACCACCATCCAGGACATTGTGGACGCCCTTGGCATGAGCAAGGGGGCCATTTACCACCATTTTAAGTCTAAAGAGGACATTTTGGACAAAATTACCGACCAATACTATCAGCGGCTGTCCTGGTTCTCTGATCCCGCCTCCATTTCCGGGGCCAATGGGCTGGAGAAAATGCGCTATGCGTTCTGCTACAATCTGACTGACACGAGCAAGCTGGAGATGGACCACATGATGCTCCCGCTGCTGCACAATCCCCGGCTGATTGCCCTGTCCATCCAGTCCACTTTTCTCCAGGCCGCTCCCTACATGGAGCGCCTGCTCCAGGAGGCCATTGCCGACGGCTCCGCTCCCGATGTCCGCTTCCCCCATGAGCTGTCTCAGGCGTTTATCCTGCTTATCAACGTCTGGGTTGGCATGTTCGGGGAGAGCCGGGAGTCTCTGCTCCAAAAGCTGCTCTTCTGCCGGGATATGCTGGAGCATTTTGGCCTGCCCCTGATAGACGAGGCCTTAATCCAGACTGTCATCGGCTACTATGACCGCATGTTTCCCGGCTGACCTTCCTGCCGCCTTGCCGCAGGCGGCAGTCTTTTCCCCCTGATACATACCAACCGTTGGTATTAAGATAGTAAGATAGAAGGGAGGCAGTTTCCATGCCCTGGGCTTGGGCATTTTCTTTTCTCCGTTTACATACCGACTGCCGGTATGTAATATCCATCCGCCCGATTGCTGAAAGGAGTTTTTATGGGTTCCACCCTCTTCCGCCGTGATTTCTCCCTGATGATTGTGGGGCAGATCATCTCTCTGCTGGGGAACGCCGTGGTGCGCTTTGTCCTGTCCCTCTATATTTTGGACGTCACCGGGTCCGCCGCCGTCTTCGGCGGCATTCTGGCCCTGTCCATGGTGCCCACGGTGGTGTTCTCACCCGCCGGCGGCGTCCTGGCCGACCGGTTTCCCCGGCAGCGCATCATGTACCTGCTGGACTTCGCCACCGCGGCCCTGGTGATTTTTTTCGCCCTGGGCTTCTTCCCCGGGGCGGGTCCTGCGGCGGTGGGGAGCCTGATGGTGCTCCTGTGCGCCATTCAGGCCCTCTACCAGCCGGCGGTGATGGCCAGCCTCCCCGCCCTAGCGCCCCCGGACCGGCTGGCCCAGGCCAACGGTGTCGCCGCCCAGGTCCACGCCCTGGCCAGCCTGCTGGGACCCATCCTGGCGGGAATGCTCTACGCCGTCACGGGCGTACGGAGCCTCCTGCTGGCCAGCGGGGCCTGCTTTTTCGCCTCTGCCGTGCTGGAGCTCTTTCTGCGCATCCCCTTCACCCCGCCGCCCGGTGGAGACACCCCGCTCCGCCAGGCCGGAGCTGACCTGAGAGACGCCTATGTCTTTCTCCGCCGGGAGCGCCCTCATCTCTTCGCCCTGCTGGGGGTGGTGGCCGGCATCAACCTCTTTCTCTCCTCCCTCTACATGGTGGGCCTGCCCTATCTGGTCAAGGTCTGGCTGGGGCTGTCCGCCCAGCTCTACAGCTATGCCGAGGCCGCTATGGGGCTGGGGTCCATTGCGGGCGGGCTTCTCTCCGGCCTGCTGGCCGGAATGACCCTGTACCGGTCCTGCCGCTTTCTTATTCTGGCCGCGCTCTCTCTGGCGCCTATGGCCCTGGCGGCTATGCTCCCAGCCCACCCCCTCGCCGTCTATGGCGTACTGGTGGCCTCCGTCCTGGCTGGCATGGCCTGCGCCACCCTCTTCTCTGTCGCCGCCCAGACCTACTTGCAGCAGCAGACGCCCCCCGCCCTGCTGGGGAAAGTGGCCTCCTTTGTCTCTGCCATCTGCGTGTGCGCCATGCCCCTGGGGCAGGCCCTCTATGGCTTTTTGTTCCAGGCGCTTCACAGCCATATTTGGATGGTCCTGCTTCTGGGTGGCGGGGCCAGCCTGCTGCTGGCGCTGCGCTGCCGGGCTATCCTCCGCCGCACTGCCCCTTAAAAATTCGATTTTTAGTATAATTGCCGCAAAATCGGTCATGATAACCCTGGAATCTGATTATTTGAGGAGGTTCTCAGTAATGATCATTGACAAAATTGCCCTTACACTGGCCATTATCGGCGGCATCAACTGGGGCAGCGTCGGCCTGTTCGGTTTTGATGTTGTGGCCTTCCTGTTCGGCGGCCCCACTATGGCCCTCAGCCGGGTCGTCTATACTCTGGTCGGCCTGTCCGCACTGTGGTGCATCTCCCTGCTCTTCCGGGACACCGCCGCTGCCGGAGAACGCACTTAGAACCCATACTTGCCGGCCGCTTCCCCGCTGCCGGAAAAGACTTTGACAGCGCGAAAAACCGCGTACAGCAATGCAGTTGCTGTACGCGGCTTTCTGTTTATTTATTGGCCCAGCTTCCGGTGGCGCTGGCTTTGAGGTAGGCGTTGATAAAGCCGTCCAGCTCTCCGTCCATGACAGCGGTGATGTTGCTGCTCTCAAAGGCGGTACGGTTGTCCTTTACCAGCTGGTAGGGCATGAAGACATAGGAACGGATCTGACTGCCCCACTCGATTTTCAGCTGCACCCCCTTGATGTCGGAGATCTTTTCCAGATGGGCCTCCATTTTCAGCTGGACCAGCCGGGAGCGGAGCATCCGCATACAGTTGTCCCGGTTCTGGAACTGGCTGCGCTCGGTCTGACAGGAGACGATGACGCCGGTGGGCTTGTGGATGAGCCGCACGGCGGAGGAGGTCTTGTTTACATGCTGGCCCCCCGCCCCGGAGGAGCGGTAGACCTGCATCTCAATATCTTCCGGCCGGATGTCCACCTCCACATCATCGGGGATCTCCGGCATGACCTCCACCGCGGAGAAGGAGGTCTGGCGGCGGGCCTGGGCATCGAAGGGAGACACCCGCACCAGCCGGTGAACGCCGTGCTCACTGCGGAGATAGCCGTAGGCATTCTCCCCGGTGATGGTAATGGTGGCGCTTTTGATGCCGCCCTCTTCACAGTCCTGGTAGTCCATGGTCTTGCAGGCAAAGCCGTGGCGCTCCGCCCAGCGGGTGTACATCCGGTAGAGCATCTGGGCCCAGTCCTGGGCCTCCGTGCCCCCCGCGCCGGGGTGGATGGTGATGATGGCGTTGGAGCTGTCGTACTCGCCGGTGAGCAGAGTGGACAGCCGTGCCTCTTCCATATCCCGCTCCAGCCGGGCGTAGCCCTCCTCCAGCTCCGGCAGGAGGGAGAGATCCTCCGCCTCGTTGCCCAGCTCACACAGGGTCATCAGGTCATCCCACTGGCGCTCCCGCTGGCTCTGCCCCTCCAGCTTGCCCTTGAGCAGGGCAATGCGCTGCTGGGTCTTCTGGGCCTTCTCCAGATTGTTCCAGAACCCGTCGGAGGCGCTCTCCGACTCCAGCATCTCCGCCTCCCGGGCGGCGGCGTCCAGCCCCAGGGCCTGCCCCAGCTCCGCCAGATGGGGGCGCAGGTTGTTCAGTTTTACTTTATACTCGTCAAATTGAAGCATGGTATACACTCTCACTTTGATTGATTCGTCCTATTATTATATACAACCGGCGAATAAATGTAAAGTAAAACCCAAAATCTTGCTGAAAATATGTTACCGCTGGCTGACCAGCCACGGGGGCTCAGACTGGAAGATCAGATCGTCCACATCTTCTCCCGGCGTAACGCTGGGGGTCTGTTCGTTTTTCTCCGGCTCCGGCATTTGACGCTCCTCCTTCCCGCAGCAGGCACGCTACATGCCAGTATATGCGGCGGCGGGAAAAAAATGCCTGCCTAATGGGAAGACTATCCGTATGCGTCCAGCAAAAACTGCCATGCCGAAGAAATTCTCCTTCCGCATGGCAGTTATACGGCGCGACGCGCCGTCCAGAGGGGAGCGCATCCCCTCCAGGCGGCGGCACAGGTAAATTTACCCCTCCACGGGTGTGGACAGCAGCGTCTTCAGGGCGGCAATCTGCTCGTTGGACAGGCCGATGCCGGTGAGGTAGCCCTCCGCGGCCTTCACCAGGTCCACCCCGGCCAGGTCGGCGTTTTTGTCCAGGCCGGCGATGTCCCGCAGCATCCCGTCGGCCACCTGGCCGATGAGGGCGTGCTGTTCAGAGCCCCGCTCCACGTGGTAGTAGTTCTCATAGGTGACCATATAGTCGGCCACAATCTCCTCCCGGCTGGCGCCCATAAGCGCCTCCAGCAGGATGGCGGTGAAGCCGGCCCGATCCTTGCCCTCGGTGCAGTGGAACGCATAGGGGCCCTCATGGGCCAGGATAAACTCCAGCCCCTCCTTCAGCTTGGCCTGGAAGTCCTCGGACTTGTAGTCAACGCCCATATCCAGGGTGATGACTCCGCCATTCTCATACAGGCTCTGATAGTAGGGGGAATCGAAGCCCTCGGCAGCCAGATAGCCGTCGATGTCCTCTTTGGCGTCGGCCAGATTCATCACGGTTTTGACGCCGGCCTTCTCAATAAGATCGTCGGCGTAGGCGGCCCGGCCCAGCTCGGGATTTACCGGGCTGCTGGTGCGGTAGAGCACGCCCTCGGCGATGCCGCCCAGGACGATGGGACGGAAGTTGGCAAAGACCTCGTCGCTGCTGTAGTCGGCGCGCTCGTTGGTGCGCTGGAGCTGATGGGCCTGATACTGGGCCAGATAGCCCGCCTTCTCCCCCAAGGCGAAGGTGACGGTATCCCCTACCTCCACGCCGTAGGTCTTGGCGAAATCCCCCATGTTGATGGCCACCACCAGCACATCGCTGCCCTGGTTGTCCCGCACCACCAGCTCGCCGGTGTTCACGTCGCTGTAGGAGGTGCAGAAGGGGATGGACAGGGTCTGGCCGCTGACGGTCACATCCAGCACGTCGCCCAGCTCCAGCCCGGCGGTGTACAGGACCTCCGGCTTGATGTCCAGGTCGATGTTGCCGTACTTCTCAATGGCGGCCACCGTTCCGGTCACAGGGGCGCGGCTGGTGTCATAGGTCTTCGCGAAGATGGCCCCGTTGACCACCCACACGTCGGAGAAGTCGGGCTTGCCGTCCTTGTTGGGGCAGACCAGATAATCGCCGGCGCCATGTTCGGCGGCGGGGTCATTGACGTGGAGCACATCTCCCCAGGCGGTGTTGATGGAGATCCTCACGTCCACGGGGACGAAGCAGGCAAAATTGGTGTCCGGCGCGGCCTTGGTCTTCAGGTCGATGAAGGTGTCCTTCCCCGCAAAATCCTCCGCGGTGAGGGCAGAGCCGTCCGGCTTGGTGTAGGTGGAGATCACCTTCTCCAGCTTGGTCACCCACTGCTCGCCCACAGTCCCCTTGAGCACCACGCTGACGCCGTCGTCCGTGACGGTGTAGTCGGTGTTCTCCAGGTCGTTGTGGAAGGAGGTCTCCTTGGAGACCATCATGCCCTGGATGGTGTACTCGGTCTTTCCGGTGAGGAAGAACTCCCCGGCGTGGGCCTGGATATACGCCGCGCCGTCGCCCTCAGTGTCAGGGGCGGGGGCCTCCATCTGGTCCAGGTTCATCAGGATCTGGGCCAGCTCCGAGCGCTGAGCGGTCCCCATGGGGTTCAGATTGCCCTTGCTGTCCCCTTTGAGCAGGCCGGCATGATAGCAAAACTCCATATCCGCCCGGGCCCAGGCGGGAATCTGGTCATAGTCGGGGGCGGACTGGATGTCCTGGCTGTTCTCACCGGCGGTAAGGCCGTTGGCCTTGGCGTAGCGGGCCAGGATAGCGGCGATCTCCGCCCGGGTGATGGAGCGGTCCCCGTCAAAGGTCTTGTTCCCGGGGACGGCGGCCAGCGCCTCAGACTCCGCCCAGGCGGCGGCGTTGGCGTACCACTTGCCCTGGACGTCCACAAAGCTGGTGTCGGGCGTCTCACCCTCGGGCGCGCTCTTGTTGTACAGGGTCTGGAACACGGTGCCCCGGCTGACCAAGCCGCTGGGGGCGAAGGTGCCGCCGCCGGTGCCGTTCATCAGGCCCTTTTCGGACACATACTGCACCGCGGGGGCGAACCAGTCCCCCGCCGCCACATCGGAAAAGGTCTGGCCTTCTGCAGCCAGGGCGGGGGCGGCCATGGACAGGGCCATGACGCCGCCCAGGGAGAGGGATAAGAGCTTACGATTCATTTTCATGCTCCTTTCGGCTGTTTCAATGGGCTGCAACAGAGCTGGAGCCGGCCTTCCGACCGGCCCCAGCCGTTTACAGGTTACAAATTGGAAGGGAACATCCGGTTTTACGCAGCGGCGCTGGCGCTGCCGGCGGTGAGGTGCTCCAGGAAGAAGTCGCTGCCGGCATTGATGGCGTCTTTCAGCGCGGACAGGTCGCCGGAGAACACGTTGAAGGTGTGGTCGCAGTTTTCGATCGTGTAGACGGCGGAGTCCTCGTTGGTGGAGGCGGCCACGATCTGGTCGGCGTTCTCAGGGGTCACTGTGGTGTCAGCCAGACCCTGGATGGCCAGGATGGGCCCCTTGATCTTGGCCACTTCCGCGGCCTTATCGGTGTTCAGGCTCTCCTCAAACCAGCGAACGCCCAGGGGCAGGGGATCCCGCCAATCAAAGGTCAGCTCCACGGAGCCCTCCTTCTTGGCAGTCTCGTAGGCGGCGTCATAGTCCTCAAAGAAGCTCGCGCCGGTCAGACGCATGGCGCCCGCCCAGGTGACCACGGCCTTGAAGGTATCGGGATAAGCGGCGGCGGCCAGCAGGGCGTTGGTGCCGCCCTGGCTCCAGCCCTGGATGCCCAGGCTGTCCCCGTCCACCATCTCCAGGCCGGCCAGGTAGTCCGCGGCGGCCTTGGCGTCGATGTTGGCGGAGGTGTAGCAGTAGTCGCTGTAGCTGGCGGTGGACTCGCCGCTGCCCATAAAGTCAATGCGCAGGGTGGCGATGCCCTTTTCCGCCATGATGGGGGCGGCGGTGGCATAGCCCATGCCGGCCTCGTCCCGGTTGGAGCCGGTGCCGTGGAGCATAACCACGCCGGGAACCTTAGCGTCCTTGGAGGCGGAGGCGGGGAGGGTCAGGGTGCCGGGGATGGTGTGGGCGGGGATGCCGTCGGTCTCGGGAACCTCGATGGAGACGGTGGTCTCCACAAAGGCGGGCTCCTCAGGCTTCTCAGGCTCCTCAGGCTTTTCGGCCAGGGCGGAGAAGTTCACCAGAATCTGGGCCAGCTCAGCGCGCTGGGCGGTGCCGGTGGGGTTCAGATTGCCATTGCTGCCGGAGATGATTTTCACGGAAACGGCGATGGCTACGCTGTCCTTCGCCCAGGAGGCGATCTGGTCGGCGTCATTATAGACGGACAGGTCGGCGACGTCATGGGCCACGCCGTTGGCCACGGCGTAGTCGGCGAAGACCTTGGCCAGCTCCTGGCGGGTCATCTCCCGGTCGCCGCCGAACTGGCCCTTGCCCACGCCGGTGGTCAGGCCCTCGTCCTCGGCCCAGGCGGCTGCGTTGGCGTACCACTTGCCGTCCACATCAGAGAAGGTGGCCTTGTCCGCTACGGCGGGATTGCCGGCCATATTGTACAGGGTCTGATAGACCATGCCCCGGGTAACGGTGGTGGAGGGGCTGAACCCCTTGCCGGTGCCGGCCATCAGGTTGTTTTCCAGCACGAACTTGACGGCGGCGGCGTACCAGGCGTTCTCCGCCACGTCGTCAGGCAGCGTGACAACAGGGGCCTCTGGGCCGGGAGCGGCCTCGGTGTTGATGGTGATGCGGCCCTCGGTCTCGCCGTAGCGGCTGGCGGAGATCACGCCGCCCAGCTCCTGCTGGGTGTAGTTCACCAGGGCCTCGTCCAGCAGCAGGCCGGTCTTCTCCACGGTCTTGCCGGCAAACACGCCGTAGGTGTCGCCGCCGGCGGCGGTGAAGTCGTTGGTGGCCACGGTGTACTCAGCGGCCAGATCCACGTCCTTGCCATTGATCTTCAGGCCGGTGACGCGGGCGCCGGGGTTGGCGGGGGCATAATAGGTGGAGCCGGCGTACTGCTCGCCCTGCTCATAGGGGACACTGGTGTTGATGGTAAAGGTCATGCCCGCCACCTGGGGGAAGGCGCCGATGGCGTCGGGTGTGGTGCAGGTAGCAGCCTCCAGCGCCTCCAGCAGCTCGGCGCCGGTGACGGTAATGGTGGCCACCTCATTGCCGAAGGGGAAAACGGTATTCATGGTCTTCATGGAGATCTCGCCGGCCTCGATGGAGGCGCGGATGCCGCCGCCGTTGGTCAGGGCCACATCCACCTTGTCCTCACCGTAGTACTCCCGGGCGGCCCACAGCAGGGCGTCGGCGGCGAAGTTGCCCAGGTTGGTCTCCTGGGTGCGCACGCCGGGATCCCGCTCGCCGTTGAGCAGAATTTCCGTGGAGCCGAAGGTGACAGAGAGGGCCTCTTCCACGGCGTCGTTGGTCTGGGTAATCTGGGCCAGCAGTTCCTCGTCCTCGCCGGTGTAGTCCCGGATAACGGTTTTGATTTCCTTGCCGTCCTCGCCGGTGCTGGTCTCGGTGGTGGAACCCAGCAGGCCGGCGGTGAAGGTCTTGCCGTCGTAGACCACCACGCCGATGTGATTCAGATACTCGCCGGTGGACACCAGCAAAGTGCCGTTGATGGTCTTGCCGCCGTCAATGACGGTGTGGGAGTGGCCGTCGATGAACAGGTCGATGCCGCTGACCTTCTCCAGCAGGTCGGTGGAGCGGTTGCCAACGCTCTCGTCGCTGACGCCCAGGTGGCCCAGGGCAATGATCACGTCGCAGCCGTCCTTCTTCAGGGCGTCCACCTGGGCCTGAGCGGCGTCAAACATCTCCTGGCCGGCCAGGAACTTGGTGCCCTTCACCTTGTCGGGATGGGCCTTGGTGGCGGCCTCGGGGGTGTCCAGGCCGAACACGCCCACCTTCACGCCGTCAAAGGTAAAGACCTTGCTGGCGGCGAACATGGGCTCGCCGTTCTCAGCGTTGAGCACGTTGGCGGCCAGAACGGGGAAGTCCGCATCCTTGAAGATGGTCTTCAGGTTCTCGGTGCCCCAGTCAAACTCATGGTTGCCGGGACACATGGCGTCATAGCCCGCGGCGTTCATGAACTGGATGGCGGCGGCGCCCTGCTCCAGGTTGACCAGGGGGGTGCCCTGGACCGCGTCGCCGGCGGACAGCAGGAGCACATCGGCCCCTGCGGCCTCAAAGTCCTTCTTCAGCTGGGACACGGAGGCGGTGGTGTACACCCCCTCCAGATCCCGGCCATGGGTGTCGTTGGTATGGATAATGACCAGCTTGCCCTCCATGCTGTCGCCAGCGGCGGGCACCTCCACTGCCAGGGCGGGGGTGACAAGCCCAACGGCCATCACCAGCGCCACAAACAGCGAAAGCAGTTTGTTTGTGCGTTTCATTCAGACATTCCACCTTTCTTCTCGCTGGGCCTGGGCAGAACACCCAAGCTTCGATACCTTAATAGTAACAAAATGGTTACGAGAATACAAGTATGCCGCCCGAAATTTTTAAAAAATTTGTAGGCAAATCTGTTAAAAGAAGGACAGCTGCCGGTCTGGGGCGTTCCGGGCGGCGGCGGAGGTGATGTGATCCATCTGATAGAGCAGGCCCAGAGCGCTGCACCGCCGGGTGAACATCTCCCACAGCCTGGCCGCCTGGGGGCTGGCGCACCAGTAGCGCCTCCCAAAGCGCCGCCGGTAGCGCTCCGCCAGGCCCCGGCCGGGGAACGCCTCCTCCAGCCGGGCCAGGAAATACTCCCGCTGCCCCTCCCGCATGGTTATGCCAAAGGCGGGATAGACAAACTTCGCCCCCGCTTTGGCCGCGGCTTCCACAATGGAGCCTATGTTTTCCTCCCCATCCTCCAGAAAGGGGAGCACCGGCATCAGCAGAATGCCGGCGAAGATGCCCGCGGCGCTGAGCGCCTCCACCGCCGCCAGCCGCCGCCGGGGCGCGGGGGCACGGGGCTCAATCCGGGCGGCCAGACCCTCGTCCAGCGTGGTGATGGTGACGCAGCACACCGCCGGGGAGTGGCCGCGAATAAAACGGAGCACATCGATGTCCCGGACAATGAGATCGCTCTTTGTGGCGATGACCGCACCGAACTGATAGGCGTCCAGCAGCTCCAGGGCGTGCCGGGTGAGCTGGAGCTCCTCCTCAAAGGGGTTATAGGGATCGCTCATGGAGCCCATCCCCGCCAGGCCGGGGCGGATCTTCCGCCGCAGCTCGTGATTCAGAATGGACAGGGCGTCCGCCTTGGCCCGGACCTGATCAAAGCCGGGGATGTGGTAGCAGGCGCTCCGGCTGTCACAGTAGATGCAGCCGTGACAGCACCCCCGGTACAGGTTGATGGTGTGATCCGTGCCGAACCACTCGGTACTTTTGGTCCGGATAAGAATCTGCTTGGCCGGCAGGTATTCCACCCTGTCCCCCCCCTTTTCCCTCCGCAAGATAAATCATCGTGTACCACCCTGATTTTAGCACAAACTTTCCCCCGATTCAATTTGCTTTCCTCCCTTCAATTGACAAGGGGCTGTCTTGAATCAAGGGGCTGCCTGTGCTAAAATCTTAGCGTACAGTCAGGCAAAATGGGAGAGGAGGTCTGTTATGAGTATTACCCCATTATTCCACTGGAATTCAGCCGCCGCCAAGCGGGAACGCACTCCAAACATTCAGGAGAAGGCGGAGCGAACCGCTCAGGCCGCTATGACGGAGCGGTTTTCCGCCCAGGTAAAGGCTATGGCCAAGGCGGACGCCAAGCGGGGCGTCTATATGGACAAGGCGTATATCAACGCCAGCCTCGCCCACATGCGGGAGCACGTCTCCCCCGACCGCTCCGGCCCCATAGCCCAGACCACCGCCCTGATCCAGCGGGCCTTGCAGGAGAAGGACCCTTTGCTGGAGCTGCTGGACCGGCTGCTGGAGGGCGGCTCTGTGACGGCCCATGTGTCCCCCCTGGCCCAGACGGCGGAGATCCGCGCCCCCAGCGGGGAGATCATCGCCAGCTACAACAGCCTGGGCAGCGGATGGACGGAGATCCAGACAGCCGCGGAGAAAAAGTTTTTAAGCGAGTCGGCCACCGTGTACGCCAAGGCCTTTCAGGAGGCACGGGCGGAGATGAGAGCCGCCCAGGCCCAGCGTCCTGCCCCGGACGGCGGGCTGGAGCTCAGGGCATAGCGGCGCCCGGAAAATGCGTTGACGGGAAAAACACGATGTGCTACAATCAGACGATCCATTGGCCCCCTAAGGGCCGTTTCGCGTTTCCCCCTTACGCCGGGATACGGAACAGGCTCTAGGAGAAAGGAGTCGCGTCTATGTACTACATCGAAAGCCCCAGCCATGACCCCCACTTTAACCTGGCTCTGGAACAGTATGTCTTTGACCGTCTGGACCGGAGCCAGGGGTACTTCATGCTGTGGCAGAACGACAACGCCATCATTGTAGGCAAGCACCAGAACACTACGGCGGAGATCAACGCTCCCTATGTGAAGGAGCGTCAGATCAGCGTGGTCCGGCGGCTGTCCGGCGGCGGCGCGGTGTATCACGACCTGGGCAATATCAACTTTACCTTCATCGCCGACGCCGGCGATGTGGCCAAGTTCGATTTTTCCACCTTCTGCCGCCCGGTGGTAAAGGCCCTGCGGAGCTTTGGCGTCCCCGCGGAGATCAACGGCCGCAACGACATGACTGTGGACGGCAAGAAATTCTCCGGCAACTCCCAGTACATGAAACACAATCGGGTGATGCACCACGGCACGATTATGTTCGACTCCGACCTGGAGGTGGTAGGCCAGGCCCTGGCGGTGTCCAAGGACAAAATCCAGTCCAAGGGACTGAAATCGGTGCGCAGCCGGGTGACCAATATCAAGCCCTACATCCAGGGAGACGTGTCCACTCAGGAATTTTTCCGCACCCTGCGGGACTTTATGTCTGAGGAGTACCAGCTCCAGCCCTATCCGCTGGCCCAGGCCGACCTGGAGGCGGTGCGCGCACTCCAGGCAGAGGTCTACGACAAATGGGAGTGGAATTTCGGCCGCTCGCCCGCTTTCCAGATTCAAAAGGAGCGCCGGGTGGAGGGCTGCGGCAAGCTGGAGGTCCACATGGATGTGGCCAAGGGGGGCGCCATCACCGCACTGGCCTTTTACGGTGACTATTTCGGAAACGGGGACAGCGCCGAGCTGGCCCAGCGCCTCACCGGCCAGCCGCTGGAGGAAAACGCCCTGCGCGCCGCCCTGGCGGACACCGACATCGGCCTGTACTTCAACAAAATGGATTTGGACACCTTCCTCTCCATTCTGCTCCAGTAAAACAGGGAAAACCGCCGGCGGCAGGAACATGCCGCCGGCGGTCTCGTGTTTACGGGGCAAAATAGCTGCCCACCGCGGTGAGGGTTTGGGCCAGATCCGCCCGGTAGTCCGGGCTGGCGGGGGTGAGGCTGTTGATGACCACGCCGTCGCTGCCGGGGCGGGCGGTGGCGTGGATATACCGCCCGCCGCCCAGGTAGAGGGCCACATGGCCGGGGAAGTAGAGCAGGTCCCCGACGTCCATGCGCGCCTGGGAGATGGGCCGGATGGGGAACCCCTCCTCTATGCGGGCGTCCCGAAAGATGGTGATGCCGTTGAGGAGGTAAGCCATGGCGGTCAGGCCGGAGCAGTCGATGCCCAGCGGGGATTTGCCCCCCCAGCGGTAGGGGGTTCCCAGATAGGACTGGGCCGTCCGGGCCAGGGCGGCGCGCAGGGCATTTTCCTCCCGGTAAGCGGGGGCGGTGTGGCGGGGCATGAGGAAGCCCGTCCTGACATAGCCCTCCCGGCCGTCACAGAGGACCACCTTCTGCCAGCCGGAGCCGTCCGCCTCCCCCTCCGGGGCCACCAGGGCCCCCCGGGTGAGGGTGTCCAGCACCCAGGCCTCGGTCTGGGGCCGGGCCAGCACGTCGCAGAACGCCCGGGAGACCGTCCGCTTGGGCAGCCCCTCCCAGTAGGCGGCCCAGGCGGCGCCGAAGCGCAGGGCCTCCGCCGGGGCGTAGCCGGTGTATCCGTAGGGCGTGCGCACCAGATACCAGCCGGAGCGGGTGTCCTCCAGCACCTCCACGGCATAGCCGCACAGCACCTCGTCAGCCCGCTCCCCCTGCCGGTGGGGCCGCAGCTGAAGGGGACAGACAGGCAGACGAATCAAAGCAGTCATGGTTACCTCCAACAACAAAAGACTTCCCTTTCCGGGAGAGAGGGGATATACTGGAAACAGCAGGCAGGAAAACGCGCAGAGGGGGATTTTTTATGGCAAAACAGCCCCGTCAGAAGTGGAAGCTGCTGGAGCTGCAACGGATTCTGCTGGAGCAGACGGACGAGGACCACGCCCTGTCCACCAAAAGGCTCATCGGGGCGCTGGCCCGCCGGGAGATCCGTGCGGAGCGCAAGAGCATTTACGACGACATGGCCACCCTGACGGAGTTTGGGCTGGACGTGCAGCGCACGGCAGGAAAGCACGGGGGCTGGTTTGTGGGGGAGCGCTCCTTCCAGCTGGCGGAGCTGAAGCTGCTGGTGGACGCGGTGCAGTCCAGCCGGTTCATCTCTGCAAAGAAGAGCCGGGCGCTGATCCAAAAGCTGGAGAAGCTGGCCAGCGTCCACCAGGCTCGCTCCCTCCAGCGGCAGGTCTACGTGGCCGGCCGGGCCAAGACCATGAACGAGAGCGTCTACTACACCATTGACCAGCTCCATGCCGCCCTGTCCGTCAAACGGGCGGTGTCCTTCCGCTACTTTGAGTATAGTGTGAAAAAGGAGAAGGTATTCCGCCGGGAGGGCAGGCCCTATCTCGTGTCCCCTTACGGGCTGATCTGGGACAATGAGAGCTACTACCTGGCGGGCTACGACCACGAGAAGGAGGACATGCGCCACTACCGGGTGGACAAGATGGCCGACCTCACCATCACCGCCCAGCCCCGGCGCGGGGAGGCGCTGGGGGCGGAGATGGACACGGCGGCCTATGGCCAAAAGCACTTCGGCATGTTCAGCGGCCGGGAGGGGCAGATCCGCCTGCGGTGCGAAAACCGGCTGGTGGGGGTGGTGCTGGACCGCTTCGGACAGGAGGTCATGCTCATCCCCGACGGGGCGGAGCACTTCACTGTCACTGTCCAGGCAGTGGTGAGTCCCCAGTTTCTGGGCTGGCTCTTCGGCCTGGGGGAGGGGGTCTCCCTGCTGGGCCCCAGCTGGGCGGTGGACCAGTGGCGGGGCCAGCTGGACGCCCTGTGGCGGCGGGAGGGGATTTTTCCGGAACAGCGGAAGGAATAACCCCGCTACAGCGCCATGGCGTAATAGCGGCAGCAGGCCACGGTGTGAAAGCCCACACCGGTGTACAGGTGCAGGGCGTTCTCATTTTCCACGCTGACGTCCAGGAAGATGGACGCGCAGCTCTCTTGGGCCAGCGCCAGGGCCTGGGTCAGAACAGACCGGCCAATCCCCCGGCCCTGGAGGGCGGGGGCCACACACAAGGCGCACAGGCACAGCCCCTCCGGCTGGCGGCGGAGGACAATCTGCCCCACCAGGACGCCCTCCAGCCGGGCGGTGTAAAAACCGCTGTCCGGGTCGTCCAAAAAGGCCTGGGCCATGTGGCGGGCCTGGGCCGGGGTGTCGCCAAAGGCGGCCCCCGAGAGCACCGCCAGGGCCTCCAGCTCCTCCAGGCGGGCGGGGGCCAGGACCACAGGGCAGGCGGGGGCGGGAATGACGCCCCTGTGCTCCAGGGTGAGCTCGGTCTGGCGCAGGGGCAGCTTCCACCGGTCCGCCACCCCTTGTCCGCTGGCGCATACCGGCTCGTGGCAGAAAAGAACCTCTTTGATTCCAAAGGGGGCTATGGCCGCCCGGGCCGCCCGCCACAGGGCGGAGAAGAGCCCCCGGCGGCGGAACTCGGGATGGACCAGGGCGGTGGCCTCGGCGCAGCCGGCATCTGGGTCAAAGAGCCCCAGCGCACCCACCAGCGCACCGTCCCGGACCGCCAGGAAGAGATGGTCCATGCCGGGCTGGGCGCTCAGGGCGGTTTCAGGAGCCACCCCCTGCCGGAAGGGCTCCAGCCGGCGGCAGACCTCCTCCAGCTGCCCCAGGGGCCCGGCCCACTCCGGCGGAAGGGCAATATAACGTTTTATTTCAAACTTTACCGTCTCTATGTGGATGGCAATCACCTCCTTTGCCCCGCGGCTACTGCCAGGTTTTCCACACATCGGGACAATAGCCCACGGTGGCCTGCTTTCCGTTGCGGACAATGGGGGTTTTTAAGAGCGCCGGATTGTCCAGCAGCTTTTCCAGCTTATCGCTGTCATAGGCCAGATAGGCAATCAAAGCGGCGTCCGGGTGGCGCTCGTCCACCAGGGCGGCCAGACCCACCGCGTTTTTCACGCTGGCCAGCTCCCCCCGGCTGATGCCGTATTTCAGCAGGTCAACGGCCTGGAACTTCACCCGGCGCTCCTTGAAGTAGCGCTGGGCCTTTTTTGTGTCAAAGCACTTGGATTTCCCGAAAATTTGGATGTTCAAGGTCACTCCTCCTCTCCCAAATAGCAAAAGCGGGGAACAGGGGTTCCCTCCCGCTCCACGGTTTCGCTCCACATGGCGGCGGGGCGTACCCAATAGCCCCCCTCTCCGTAGAGGGCCTGATAGACCACCATCCACTCCCCGCTCTCCGAGTGGCGGGCGGTAAAGAGCACCCGGTATTCCCCTCCCTTGAAATGGCGGTAGCGCCCCGGCCGTATGCTGCAAGCCTTCATTCCACGACCTCCTTCTATTGGAATTTCTCGTATTCAGCCCGGACGAGAACGGGAACCCTGACGGTCCCCTTTCACACGGTCCTTCCCTCGGAACCCTTCGGATTTCGCATGATTCAACGCTCTGGCATTATAACATAGACCGTCTCAGTTGAGAAGAGGGCAGGGACAAAACTGCGCCATGCGGGGTGAGAAAAGCACCGGCGGCGTGTATAAAGGGAGGACAAGCTGGGCAAGCTGTGAGGGAGAGGCCGGGCAAAAGCAACTGTTTCGAAATAAGAAAGAAAATTTTGGTATACATTTCGCAAAAACCATGGTATAGTATACTTAATACATTATGCAACGGGCTGTGGACGGCCTGCGGCATACTGATTTGGCTTTATGCGCGGAACCGCGCTTTTGATAAGGCAAGACAGGATTTGCATCACGTGGGTTGGACGGAACAGATTGGTTTTTTTCCGGCGAGGCAGGGCCGGAAAGAGCGGGAATCTCCGCCCTTGGTTTGGTGCGCCCACGCAAAACCGTGTCTTTGGTTCCCGTCCCCAGAGGGCGGGGCCGTTTACATACCCATTTACCAACCAAACACAAAATAAAAAGGAGTGTCTTTTCATTTCATGGCAGAAAAACTGAAAATTATTTCTCTGGGCGGTCTGAACGAGATCGGGAAGAACCTAACCGTCTATGAGTATGGCGGCGAGATGATCGTGGTGGACGCAGGCATGGGCTTCCCTGACGACGATATGTATGGCATTGATGTGGTCATCCCTGACTTTACCTACCTGATTAAAAATCAGGAGAAGATTAAGGGCATTTTCCTCACCCACGGGCATGAGGATCACATCGGCTCCATCCCCTATCTGCTGCGCAGCGTCAACGTCCCCATCTACGCCACCCGGATGACCGCGGGCCTGGTGAAGCTCAAGCTGGAGGAGCACCACCTCCTGGAGCGCACCAAGCTCATCACCTGCGAGGCGGGAGAGGTGGTTAAAACCGGCAAGTTCAGCGTGGAGTTTATCCACGTGAACCACTCTATTGCCGACGCGGTGGCCTTTGCCATCAAAACCCCCATCGGTACGGTGGTCCACACCGGCGACTTCAAGATCGACACCACCCCCATCCAGGGCGGAATGACCGACCTGGCCCGGCTGGGGGAGCTGGGCAAAAAGGGCGTGCTGGCCCTGCTGTGCGACTCCACCAATGTGGAGCGGCCGGGCTTCACCCGCAGTGAGCGGTGCGTGGGCGCCTCCTTCGACACCCTGTTCCGCAGCTGTGAGAGCCGCATTATCGTCACCACCTTCGCCTCCAACGTAGACCGCATCCAGCAGATCATCAGCGTGGCGGCCAAGTACGGCCGCAAGGTGGCCGTCACCGGGCGGAGCATGGAAAACGCCATGAAGGTGTCGGTGGAGCTGGGATATATGAGCATTCCCGAGGGCGTGCTGGTGGATATCAACCATATCAAGAGCCTGCCCAACAACAAGGTATGCATTATCACCACCGGCAGCCAGGGGGAGACCATGTCCGCCCTCACCCGGATGGCTTTCTCCACCCACAAGCAGGTGGATATCCGGGCCGGGGACCGGGTGATTATCTCCGCCAGCGCCATTCCCGGCAATGAGAACGCGGTGGGCAGCGTCATCAACGAGCTCTACCGCAAGGACGCCGAGGTGGTCAACGAGCGGCTGGGCCAGCTCCACGTGTCCGGCCACGCCTGCCAGGAGGAGCTGAAAATCATTCACGCCCTGGTCAAACCCAAATTTTTCATCCCCGTCCATGGGGAGCAGCGCCACCTGAAGACCCACTCCAGGCTGGCTCAGGATATGGGGATGGATCCCCGGCGCATTATCATCAGCGACATTGGCAAGGTCATTGAGCTGACCCAAAACAGCGCCAAAATCAACGGCACAGTTCCGGCAGGCCGGGTCTTTGTGGACGGCTACGGCGTGGGCGATGTGGGCAGCGTGGTACTTCGGGATCGAAAGCATCTGGCGGAAGACGGCGTCATTGTGGCGGTGCTCTCCCTGTCCGGACAGGACGGGGGCCTCATCTCCGGCCCGGATATCATCACCCGGGGCTTTGTGTACGTGAAGGAGTCCGAGGGGCTGATGGACGAGCTGCGCCGGGTGGCGCTGGAGGCGGTGGATGCCTGCCAGCGGGAGTGCTGCACCGACTGGGCGGCCATCAAGGCGGAGATCAAAAACGCTCTTTCTACCTTCCTCTACAAAAAGACAAAACGAAACCCCATGATCCTGCCTGTTATCATGGAAGTATAAAAAAACACGCGCCCTCCAGTCTTGGAGGGCGCGTATTTTTTGCCGCTCTACATAGACGCCTTGAGAATGGCCTTGATCTCCTCCGGGGTAAGGACCTTGTAGCCCCCCTCGGTAATAAAGGAGCCCTTAGTGATGCCGTCCAGCATGTCTTCCGTCACACCCAGCTCGCGGATGTTCATCACCAGACCCAGCTCTCTCATCCACGCCTCCATGCGGTCCAGGCCCTCGCCGGCCACCGCCTCGTCGCTCTTGCCGGCGGGATCCACGTCCCAGACGCTGACGGCGAAGCGCTTGAACTTCGCCAGGCCGTAAGGGCAGACAAAGCGGTAGTAGGCCATGGAAATGGCGGAGAGGGTCATGCCGTGGGTGGCGTCGGTGTAGCCGCCGATGGACTGCCCGATCATATGGACCATCCAGTCGGCGGACTTGCCCTGGGCGATGAAGGAGTTCAGCGCCCAGGCGGCGGTCCACATAATGTTGCTGCGCGCCTCATAGTCCTCCGGGTTTTTCAGGGCAATGCGGCTGCTGTGGATCAGGGAGCGCATCAGCCCCTCCATGACGTAATCCGAGGTATTGTCGTCGCTGTTGGAGAAGTACTGCTCGGTGATGTGGTTCATAATATCGTAGATACCCGCCACCATCTGGTATTGGGGCAGGGTATAGGTGAGCTTGGGATTGAGAATGGAAAATTTGGGGAAGACATTGTCCCCAAAGACGTGGACAATTTTCAGCTTGGAGTCATTGTTGGTGATCACCGCGCCGCCGTTCATCTCCGAGCCGGTGCCCGCCATGGTGAGCACACAGCCCACTGGAATAATCCGGTTGTCCACATCCTCCATGCGCAGGTAGTACTTCTCCCAGGGGTCCTCCTCGCACCAGGCGGACACCGACACCGCCTTGGCATAATCGCATACCGAGCCGCCGCCTACGGCGAGAATCAGATCAATCTTGTGCTCCCTGGCCACCTTGCAGCCCTCGTAGAGCTTCTCCGTGGTGGGGTTGGGCATGACGCCGGGGAGCTCAAAAACCTGCTTGCCGCTCTCCTTGAGAATGGCGGTGATCTGGCTGTACAGGCCCGATTTCTTGATAGAGCCGCCGCCGTAGGTGAGCATGACATTTGGGCCGTACTTGGCCAGTTCGTCCCCCAGGTTGTCCAGGGCGTTTTCACCAAAGTACAAACGGGTGGGATTGCAGTACATCAGATTGCCTAACATGATTTGTCCGCCTCCAAGTTCTAAATATCTATTCCGAACCGCCGAAGGGCGTGCAGAATCAAACGAAAAAGCCCTGGAACCATAACCGGCTCCAGGGCAATCCTGTTGGCAGCGGATGAAGGATTCGAACCCTCACATACAGAGTCAGAGTCTGCTGTGCTACCCTTACACAAATCCGCTAACTGTCTCGCGCTCTCAAGTGCAGAATTCATTATAACAGAATAAAAAGAAAAGTCAAGAGGAAAAGCGGATTTTTTTAAGATTTTTCCTGGGGCCCGGCGGCAGGCCGTCCAGCCGGACCCAGGGAGATGGCTGGTTCAGCCCAGCCGGGTCATATCCTCAATGCCCACACAGCATAAAATCGCCTGGGCGTCGCTCTTGAGCCCGTGATCCCGGGTGATTGCGTCCATAATGGCGCTCCGGCTGCGCTGGGGCGTGACAATGGCCAGGATCTCCTTCTCCTCCTGGACGGAGATGCCCATGATCTCGTGGCTCTTGCCGTCGCCGGCCCAGCGGGCCCGGAGGACGGTGCCCCCCCGGGCGCCGGCGGCCTTGGCGGTGGCCATCACGGCGTCGGTGTACCCCTGGTTGACAATGGCCAGGATCAGGCTGTGCTGTATATCCATAGTGGTCTCTCCTATCGGTTCATCAAAGGATTCCAGACTGGCGAGGGCGCCGGCGAAGATACCGCTCACCGCGGTGAGCGGGAGGGAAAAGAGAATGCCCTTGGCGTGGATGTGGTCGGTGAGGCTGCTCTTGAGCAGCTGGAACAGCCGGCGGGCGGAGGGTCCGGTGGCCAGGGAGAAGAGAATGTCCCGCTCCGGGGTTCCGATGCCCAAAATATCCAGCAGCTCAGAGGAGGCGGTGCCCCGGCCCACTGTCTGCCACAGGGCCCGGAGCTGGTGCTGCTGGGAGAGAAAGAGCCGCCGCACCTGGGCTCCCTGCCCCCGCTCCACAATGGTGACAATGAATTTCATGGGCTCAATGCGCTCACTCATGGGGGGAGGCCTCGCTTTCGTCAAAATAGAGGATGTAGTCGGATTGGGCCTGGATTACGGACAGCCGCGCCCGTTCCGCCCTGCCCCGGAGGGTACCCACCAGCCCCAGCACCTGGATGGTAATCAGTGGGGTCATCGCCACCATGGCCACAATGCCAAAGGCGTCGGTAAGAATGTCCCCGCCCAGGGCGTCGCAGGCCCCCATGGCTAAAGGGAGCAGAAAGGTGGAGGTCATGGGTCCGCTGGCCACACCGCCGGAGTCGAAGGCAATACCGGTAAAAATCTGGGGAACAAAGAAGGTCAGGGCCAGAGAGAGGGCATAGCCGGGGATGAGGAACCAGAACAGAGAGATCCCAGTCAAAATCCGCGCCATGGACAGGGAGACCGACAGCGCTACGCCGATGGACAGGCTGTGGCCGATGGCCTTCTGGGTAATGGATCCGTTGGAGACCTCCTCCACCTGCTTGGTAAGCACCTGCACCGCAGGCTCGGCCTTGACGATGTAGTAGCCTACCAAGGCGCCGATGGGGATGAGGATCCAGGGCTGGGCCCCTACCGCCAGAGAAGAGCCAATGAACTGTCCCGCAGGCATAAAGCCCACGTTGACCCCGGTGAGGAAGAGGACCAGGCCCATATAGGTATAGAGCAGTCCCACTGCGATCCGTTTGATCTGCTTCAGGTGGAACCGCTGGGTGAGCATCTGAAAGAGGAGGAACATGCCCACAATGGGCAGCACCGCAGTGAGCACCTCCCTGGCATAGACCGGCAGGGCCTGGAAAAACTCCGCCGCGGCCTGCCGGGTGGTGTGGAGTTCCGCCAAGGGGGCGGGGGTATAGCCGCCGCCGTCGGTGGGAAAGAAGACCCCCAGCAACAGCACCGACAAAATGGGCCCCACGGAGCACAGGGAGATCAGGCCGAAGGAGTCCACGCCGGAGTTTTTGTCGCTTCGCACCGCGGCCATACCGATGCCAAAAGCCATAATAAAGGGCACGGTAATGGGGCCGGTGGTGACGCCGCCGGAATCAAATGCGGTGGGAACAAAGGAGTCCGGCGCCAAGGCGGCCAGGAGGAAGACCGCCAGATAAGCAGCAATCAGGGTGTAGGACAGGGGGATTTTCAGCAGCATACGCAGCTCCGCCAGCACCAAAAAGAGCCCTACTCCGGCGGCCACCGCCCAGATCAGCGTGATATTGGGGATGGAGGGCACCTGCTGGGCCAGGACCTGGAGATCGGGCTCCGCCAGCGTCACCAGCAGGCCCAGAAAGAAGCAGGCCAGAATGGGCAGCCAAGGCCGGCGGAACTTGCTCAGCTCCACGCCGATCCCCTCGCCCATGGGGATCATGGACATATCCACGCCCAAGGTAAACAAGCCCATCCCCATTACCAGCTGAATCGCGCCAAACAAAAAGAGCACCAGTGTCCCCGGCGTCAGCGGGGCGAAGGAAATGCTCAATACCAACACAATTCCCGTAATCGGGAGAACAGAGGTGAGGGATTCATTGATTTTTTCCCGCAGGCGGTGATTCAAAATCACAGGCAGGCCCCCTTCCCAACGGACAAACAGGAAAAATAGACACTTATTGTTTTAAATGATAGCATAATTCCAGCTCCGGCGCAACAAAAGAATCTTTTGTCAAAAAAGCAGCAGCAACCGGCCGCCGGAGTATAAGATGGAAGTTCTTTTTGCTTCTTTTTCTTTCAAGAAAAAGAATGCCGGCCCAGCATGGCGAACCCGAAGCCGGTGCCGCATATACCGCCCACCAGGTGCATGAAGTTGGCCACGTTGTCCTTAATAAAGAGGATGGAGTATACCTCCTGCCCCAAATAGAGCACGGCCACCAAAATCAAGGTAACCGGCAGATATCCGCTGCGCATTCCTGCCAGGGAGGAGAGCATAATCAGCATAAAGACAATTCCGCTGGCCCCCAGCAGAGCGGTGCTGGGGAAGCAGGCGCATTGGAGCAAGCCGGATACCAGGGCGGTCAAGGCGATGCCCGCCAGGAGGGGGCGGCTTCCATACTTCTCCTCCAGGGGCGGGCCCACCACCAGCAGCAACAGCATATTGCCCATAAAATGCTCCACCCCGGCATGGCCCAGCACATGGCCAAACAGGCGGACAACGAAAAATGGGCCAATCGGCGACCGGTAGACGGAGCATAGGTTGGCTGTCACCCAGCCGCTGGTGACCCGGTCAAGCACCAATACTGCCAGGGACAGAAAAAAGAAGGTGAGAATTACGGGAGAATTGTAGTCCAGTCGTTTCCGCTTCATAGAGTACCCCTTTCAAACAGACGCTAAGAGGCTGTACCATTCACCAAGACACAGCGATTTGCACTGAGACGGGTGGCACCGCTTCTGGTACGCAAAAAGCAGTGTTCCCCCTGGGAAACACTGCTTTTTACTCCGATCACGTTTACACCAACTGAATAATCGCCATCTCGGCGGCGTCGCCGCGGCGGGGGCCGATCTTCACAACACGGGTGTAGCCGCCGTTGCGGTCAGCGTACTTGGGGCCGATCTCGTCAAACAGCTTCTTCGCCACATCCTCTTTGGTGAGGAAGGACAGGGCCTGACGGTAGGCGGCCAGATTGGCCTTTTTGGACAGGGTGATCATCTTCTCAGTCAGGGGCGCCACTTCCTTGGCGCGGCTCAGAGTAGTCTTAATCTGGCCATTCTCCAGCAGATAGGTGGTCATGGCGCGGAGCATGGCCATACGCTGATCAGTGGGACGGCCCAATTTACGGTATCCAGACATGTTGAGTCAACTCCTAACGGTATTTCGCACGGCGAAACCCAGTGTAAATTCGTCCGAAAGAGCCTTCGCTCCTTTGAGAAGTCCCTCGGCTTGCGCTAAGGCGCCCGATGGCGGCTCCGGGAGGGGACGTTACATGCCCCCGGACGGCTTCCCCTTCTTTTTCTTAGAAGAAAAAGAAGCAAAAAGAATTTTGGTCTCGCCACAGGGCGCCTCCCTTTTTGAGGATTTACGCCCGGTGACGATGGTCTGTGAAGTGCTTT
>NZ_QWEK01000149.1 GCF_009935845.1 Pseudoflavonifractor sp. 524-17
ACAGACCAATGGGGCAGATGTCCCTAAAGCCGGGTGTCGAGATGTACCAGCAGCCGGGGCCAGTCGGCTCCCAGCTCCCCTCCAGGGTAATGTCGTGCCATCCATCCGGGAATAAGGCGGTGAACCCCTCCCCGGCATGGATGCCCCGGCCCTCCAGGAGCAGCCGGGGGTGCAGATCGGCGTCTGCCGGGGCTGGTAGCTGAAGCTGGGCAATACGGTCTTTCTCGAAATCCATGACGTTCCCCCTCAATCTTCGTAGTGGCCCCTACATGACAAAATCACGAGGCTCTCGCCCTCCATGGTGTAGGTCAGCCGGGTCTTATCGTCAATACGCTTACTCATGCCCTCGGCATGACGCAACAGCTCCGCTTTACCCAGGCCCCGCACTGCTCCATCCCGCTGCAACTCCTGGAGCAGCTTGTTAATCCGCTGCAAGATCTTTTTGTCTACTGTCTGCCAGTAGAGATAGTCAGCCCAGGCGTCAGGCGAAAAGGTAAGGTTATACGCCA
>NZ_QWEK01000023.1 GCF_009935845.1 Pseudoflavonifractor sp. 524-17
TATTTATCTTCCTTGCGAAAATGGAGAATTTGAAACATTTACATACAAAATAAGATAAATATAAGGCGGCTAGTATTGACACAACTAGCCGCCTTGTATTTTGCCTATTGACAAATAGAAAACTAGCCGCTATAATACAAGACAATCAAGCAACAAAATAATAAACAATATCTGAAAGGGGAATAAACAATGGACACGCCGAAAACCTTAAAGGAAATCAAGATGGAATTTATCAAGGAATACGTCATGGAGCAGGGAAATGAAGATATTCAATGGCTGATTGATACCATCAAAACAGAGGTTGACGCAAAGGACAAGGACGGAAAACCCATCAAGCGCAAAGCAACCTATATCGACATTAGAAACGCTTTCGCCCGTAAATACTTCCCTGACCTTGCCCCAAAGGGAACAAGCAAAAAGGCAAACATGATGAAAGATACCCTTGCCGAATTGCAAGCGGCCCTAAAGAAGAAATAACAATCAAGCGGGAGCGGCGCAAGCCGCCCCCGCTTTCCTTATGCGCCCAGCGGAGCGGGAGCAAAGGCCGACAAGCCGCCAACGGCGGCGCAGTCGGCCACATCGAGCGGGAGCGGGACTTGTTCGGCGGCTGGATAGCATAGAACGCCCTACAAGGCCCATAGAAGTCCCTAGGAGCGTTTCTAGTCCCTAGGAAATACCCAACACTACCCACGCCACAAAAGCCGCCTAGCGGTCCTTACAAGCGGCCCAGCGGCGGCGGTAGCAAAAAAGAGGGGGAGCGGCTAGGCCGTTCCCCCTGTCTGGTGTATTAGTCGTTCCTTTGTACGTTCTTTCTCGGCCCGCTCCTAGTTAGGCTTTCAAGCGGATTGTTTTCTATAAACCGTTCCTTTACAGAGTTAGCGTAAACGTGCATATAATGCTCACTCATTCTTAGTGTTGTATGCCCTAATACCTTTGATAGCTGTACTACATCGCCGCCGTTTTCATACCATATTCTAGCGAATGTGTGCCGCAATCCATGTATATTAGTCCTGTTTACGCCCCTACTCTTTGTAAATTGCCCGTATCCAATACGAAAAGCCCCTTTAGAAACTTGTTCGCCGCTAATATTGCAGAATAAGTAATCTTCTGGCTCTGTGTCCTTTGTTCGCCACATAGCTATATAGTCTGTTAATACCTTTATCAACTGCGGCGGCAAATTAACAATTTGGTCTTTTCTATTTTTTGTGTGCTGATAATGTACTGTACCCTCTTTCAAATCTATATCTTTCATTTGTATTTCTACAAGTGTTCCCATTCTTGCCCCTGTTCCAATTACAAAACATGAAGCCGCCCAACTTCTCCATTCAACAAAATTAGCTTTCTTGTCTGGCTTTTTCAATAATAGTTTTACTTCTTCGGCGGAGTAATCTTTTTCTTTTGTAGTATCATCCTGTTCTCTAGTCCTTACAAGCCTTATTTTGCAATGCTCTGTTAGATAATTGTGATTATCTTCCATGCACCAATTCATAAAGGCCCTTAATATAATCAGATAATGATTGATTGATTTTGTTCTCAATCCTTCCTCTTGCATAGCCGCCGCCCATTCTGGAAACATGGCCCCGTAAATATCGCCTATGTATTCTACCCTGTCCCCAAAATACCGACAAAACTTTTTATAGCCATACTCATATGTTTGTATTGTTTCCGGTACTGCCCCTAGTGCTTTCTTTTCTGTTATAAACCTGTGCCATACGTTATCAGTCCATTCTTTTGTTTCTTCCTCTACTTTTTAAGATATTTTTTCTAGTCGGTGGTTGCTCATCACCGTGTACCCTTTGTTCCTCTCCACGCGGAATACTGGCATGGTTCTCCGCTCCTTTCGGTGTCTGGACATGAAAAAACGCCGCAGGCTTTTCTAAATCTGCGGCGTTGGCCGGGACGCAGAAACGGGCGGTGTCTTGCCGACATCGCCCGTTTTCTGTGCTGTTGTTCACTTGTTTGCGCCGCCCCGTTTTCCGCTGCCCTTAAAAAACATTGATTTTACTGGGTTTCTCCATGTTTTCTTATGGCAACGCCCTCTGGAGACGCCGCCTTTGATCTGGCCGATAACCTCTTCCCGATCAAAGGCGTGGCCTACATCATGGGCGGCCACAAATTTCTCTACAGAAACCTGTCCTGCGGCCAGGTCCACCTCTACCTCGGCCATGCATACGCCGTAGGCATAGGACTGATAAGCCTCGCCGCTGCCGTTGGCCCGGTCGTATTTCAGGCCGGCCACTGCATACCAGCCGTGGCCATAGGCGTTCTGTGCCCGGGCGTGGAGCTCCTGCACCAGGTGGAGATAAGTAACATATTTCTCAGGGTGGGCCGGGTCATAGACCTTCTCATCCCGGAATTCCAGACAGTCCGCGCTGACGCCCAGCTCCTCGGCGGCAACAGCGGACATCTTGTCCCGCACCTGCTGCGCGGCGTTGCGCATGGCGTTGCCCACCACTACAGTGGTGCGGGTGGCCACAGTGGCGCCGCTGTTGGGAACATAGTTGGTGTCCACAGGGCACACCACCACCCGCTCCCGGTGGACGCCCAAGGTCTCGCACAGGACATTCACCAGCATGGTGTGACAGCCCATGCCCACTTCGCTGACGCTGGTGAGGATGACGATACTCCCATCCCAGTTGGTGAGCCTGGATACGGCGGAGGTATCCAGGCCCTGTCCGGCGGCACCGAAAGCCTCCCCACGGTGGAGCAGGGCCATGCCCACACCGCGGACTTTGCCAAGACCCTTATTGCTGCGGCGGCTCTCCGCCGCGCGGGCTCTGCGCGTGTTCCAGCCAAATTCTTCATCTGCTTTCTCCAGACACTTGTCCAGAGAGACGCAGGTCATAGTCTGGCCCACCGCGGAGATATCATTCTCCCGGATATGGTTCTTTTTGCGGAATTCCATGGGATCCATACCCAGTTCCCGGGCGACTTCGTCCATTATCAGCTCACAGGAGAAGTCCACCTGGGGGGAGCCGAAGCCCCGCATGGAGTCGGAGTAGAGATTGTTGGTATAGGCAAAGGTCAGATCCGTGTGAGTGTTGGGGACCACATAGGGTCCGCAGGACTCAATGGCGGAGCGGGTGGCCACCGGGTGGGACTTGGAGGTATAGGCCCCGCTGTCCCCCAGAATCGTAACCTGAATGGCGGTCAAGGTACCGTCATTTTTATAGCCTACTTTGTAATGGCAGCGGTAGGGGTGGCGTTTGGTGCCCTCCAGGATGGATTCCTCCCGCGTACAGACCAGCCGCACCAGCTTTCCTGTCACAACCGCCGCCACTGCCGCGCGGGAAGCCATGACCGCCAAATCGTAGTTTTTGCCGCCGAAGGAGCCGCCAATGGTGGGAATGCGCAGACTTACCTGGTTTTCCGGCAGGCCCAAAGTCTCGCAGACGGTCTGGCGGACATTATAGGCACTGTTGGTGGGGGCACAGACCACCATAGACTGGAACTCCGGCACCGCCACCACGGCCTCCGGCTCGATGGGCATGCGCTCCTGCCGCTGTGTGGTGTAATCCCGGACTAAAATGTGGTCGGCGGCGGCAAAGCCGGCCTCCACATCTCCCTTTCCTGTCTGATAGTGGCACAGAACGTTACCATTGGGCTGGAGCTGGGGAGCGCCCGGCTTGAGCGCCTCCTCCTGGTGACGGCGGGAAGCTCCTCATACTCCACCCGGACCAGCTTTGCCGCCTCCCGGGCCTGCTCCAATGTAGCGGCGACTACCATAGCCACGCCCTCCGCGCACTTGGCGGCGGAGTCATCAATGGAAATTACTCTTGCGTGTGGATACGGGCAACGGACCACAGCGCCATGAAGCGCGTCGGGAAAGCGCAGATCGTTGACATACTTGGCCTTATCCAGCACTTTCTCCAGTACGTCGATCCGGTTGTTCGTCATTGTTTACCTCAATTTTCTCCCCGCATCACACGGGCGGCGTCTTCGGCGGCCTCGATAACCTGCTGATAGCCGGTACAGCGGCACAGATTTCCCGAGATAGCCGTCTTAATCTCCTCGCGGGTGGGGTTGGGATTGCGATCCAGAAGGGATTTTACGGACATCACCAGACCGGGAGTGCAGAAGCCGCACTGAAGGGCGTGATGGTCCAGAAACGCCTGCTGAATAGGGTGGAGGGATTCGTCGGCGGAGATGCCCTCCACGGTCTGGATAGATTTGCCCTCCATAGAGGAGGCCAGCACCAGGCAGGAGTTCACGTTTTCTCCATCCACCAGCACGGTGCAGGCGCCGCACTCGCCCACGCCGCAGCCCTCTTTGGTGCCGGTGAGGCCCAGGTCCTCCCGCAGCACGTCCAGCAGACGGGCGTAGGGCTTCACCTGAAGCTCGACCGGCTGGCCATTGACGGTCATATGTACAGATACCAGTTCCATATTAACCAACCTCCAACACTTCTTCCAGCGCCCGGCGGACCAGAGCGGTAATCACGGGCTGCTTGTACTCTGTGGACCAGCGCACCCCGGTGCGCTCGATCATCTCGCCGGCCACCGCTTTGGCGGCGGCGCCAATCAGGGCGGCGTCCGGCTTCTTGCCCAGCAGTACGGACTCGGCCTGTTTGGCGCGCTCCGGCGTGGCAAAGACACAGCCGGGGGCCAGACGGATGTGGTTCACCGTTCCCTGGGCGTCCTGATGCGCCACCACGGCCACATTCATCCGGGAGATGGACAGGGCCTTTCTCCGGCCCAGCTTGACAAAGGTAGTGCGCATGGAAGCCACCGAGGAGAAAAAGACCTCTGTAATAATCTCATTGGCGGCCAGGGCGGTTTTGCCGGGCTTGACAATGATCTCGCTGACAGGGATGGTGCGCGGTCCGTTGGCATAAAAATAGGCGTTGCCAGACCAGCCAGCAACGCCGAGAATGCCACTTTTTTGGAGTGAGTGCCACAAAAATGCCACAAACCTAAAAACCATTCATCTGAATATCTGCCAAAAGTTATAAAAACAGCCGATTTCTTATAGAAATCGGCTGTTTTACTGGTTGCGGGAGTAGGATTTGAACCTACGACCTCCGGGTTATGAGCCCGACGAGCTACCAAACTGCTCTATCCCGCGATATGGTGCCGGAGACCGGGGTCGAACCGGCACGGGAAAAAAGTCCCACAGGATTTTAAGTCCCGGGCGTCTGCCAATTCCGCCACTCCGGCATATCCGCCCTCATGCCGCGCTCCGTTCTCTTGAATACTTAGACAGCATACCACAGCGTCAAGGGTTTGTCAAGCATAAATTTCAACTTTTGCGTTATTATTTTTTTCGCCCATGTTTGCCGCGGTTCCTTTTGTTGTCCCGTCTGCCTCTTGCTTGACCTTTTCTTTTATGAGAGGTATCATATAGCTGACCAAAGGCAGAGCACCGGCGCCTTGCTGTCCATGCTGCCAAAGACAGGACCAGGGTGCGCCCTGTTTCAAATCATTTTCGGGAGTGTTTTAAATGGGAAAACCACTTAGGACGGCAATTACCCTTCGGATAGTTGTCCGTCATCTTTACCGCAAACGTCTGTGGCATTGATTTATACGTTGACGGGCTGAAAGAAAACCCGGATGTCAGCCCGGTTTGCTGTAAACAGCCAGGGGAAAATAACGTTCCGCTTACAATTGGGGCCGTCTGCCGCATATGTGAACAGAATTCCAATATAACCCCAACTGCAAGGCGGTATCTATTTCAAAAGCACACTGTCCCACGCAAAGTGCGCCAAATAGCGCGGCCCAGGGCACTGTTAGGGAGGAGTGGTCCTCTCCAATAGTGCTTTTTGCAGCGGTTCTTTTCCCCCATCGTTTGACGCCAGGAATCTCCTGCCTGATCATTTTTAATTGCATTTTAAGAAATCCTAAATGCCTCAGCCGGTTTTCTGCGGTATAATGACCGTACAGACAACCCCGGCGAAAGGAGCTTTCATTATGGAAATTACGCTGGAACAGGTGGAGCAGCTGCGTCAAAAAGCCGACGTCACCTACGAGGAAGCCAGGGCCGCCCTGGAATACAGCAAAGGGGATCTGCTGGACGCCCTGATTATGCTGGAGCGTCAGGGCAAAACCCGGGCCGGCCGGGGCGGAAGCTATACCACCCGGCCCGGCGGGCAGACGCAGCCCCCCGACAGCTGCGCTGGTGTTCCCACCGGGGCTTGGGAGAAGGCGGGGGGCTCCGGCGGGCGGGGCTCTGACACGTTCTGGGAGCCGGTGAAGGCTGCCGCCCGCACCAGCGTCACTGTCCTCAAGCCCAGCACCCGCAACCGGCTGGAGCTGTGGCGGGGCGGCCGGTATGTTACTTCCATGCCCATTCTGATTCTGCTCATCGCCCTGCTGTGTATCTTCTGGATCGCCGTCCCCCTGCTGATTTTGGGGCTCTTTTTGGGGTACCGCTACCATTTCACCGGCCCGGACGTGGGCCGGAAGGAGCTCAACCAGGTGATGGACACCGTGTCCGACACTGTGGACGACTGGAAGGAAACAGTAAAGCGGGAGTACCAGGACAAGCACCGCAATTCCAAACAAAAGAAGCCCACCCCATAAGGAGGAGAGATCATGGCGGAACAGATTCTGCTGATAGAGGATGAGGAAAAGCTGGCCCGAATGGTGGAGCTGGAGCTGCGCTATGAGGGCTATGAGGTAGAAAAATCCTTCGACGGCCGGGACGGGCTGGAGAAGGCCCTCTCTGGCCGGTATGACCTGATTCTGCTGGACATTATGCTCCCCCTGCTGTCCGGGATGGAGGTGCTGCGCCGCCTGCGGCGGGAGAGCCAGGTGCCTGTCATTATGCTTACCGCCCGGGACACTGTGGTGGATAAGGTGTCCGGTCTGGATTCCGGGGCGGACGACTATATTACAAAGCCCTTCGCCATTGAAGAGCTGCTGGCCCGCATCCGGGTGGCCCTGCGCAAGCAGTCCGCCCCCGCCGCCCGGCCCGCCAACACCCTGTCCGCGGGCCATCTGGTGATGGACACCGACCGCCACGCCGTCACCGTCAAGGGCGCCCCGGTGGAGCTCACCCGCCGGGAGTTCGATCTGCTGCGCTACCTGCTGGAGAACAAGGAGAAGGTCATCTCCCGGGAGTCCCTGCTGGACAACGTGTGGGGCTTTGACTACGTGGGGGAGACCAACGCCGTGGATGTGTACATCCGCTTCCTCCGGGCAAAGCTGGAGGAGCCCTTTGGCGAAAAGCATATCCACACCGTCCGGGGCGTGGGCTATGTCATCCGGGAGGACTGACGTCCCGCCGCTGATCTCATCTTACCGCAAAGGAGTGTTCCCCCATGGCGCCTTCCGCGATTGTCTATACCTCTCACACCGGCTTTACCGCCCGGTACGCCGGGATGCTGGCCCGGGCCTCCGGCATCCCATCCTATGATCTGGCCTCCGGCGAACAGCCCCCCGCCGGTACCAGTATTCTGTTCCTGGGCTGGCTGTGCGCCGGGCGGATCCGCGGCCTGGCCAAGGCCCGGCGGCGCTGGAGCGTCCAGGCCGTCTGCGCCGTGGGCATGGCTGAGTACAAGCCGGAGAACACGGCAAAGCTGATTCAGGACAACAATCTGGGGGAACACCCCTTTTTCTACCTCCGGGGCGGCTATGCCCCGGAGCGTCTGCGGGGAATTTACCGGCTGATGATGGCGCCTATGACCCGTTCCGTCCTCCGCGCCCCCGCTGAGACGCAGGAGCAGCGGGCCATGCAGGAGGCATTCCGCTCCGGCGGCAGCTGGATGTCGGAGGAACAGCTCTCCTCCGTCCTGGACTGGCTGGACCAACAGCGTTAACCCTGACGCTTACTCATACACCTATTTTGGCAGGTGATCCTATGGCGAAACAAAAAAACGATTCTTCCAACCCTCAAAAGCCCCTCAGCCGCCTGAAGTCCTCCATTGTCACCCGGCTGAACACCAAGCTGTTCTTCCGCCTGCTGCGCATCTACGTGGGGATGGACCTCCTGCTGGCCCTGCTGGCCTTGGGGGGCATTCTGGTGTGGGCGGAGTACCAGTGCGCCGACATTGCGGCCCTGGTGGAATGGCGGGGCGTCCCTTCTGCCGAGGCCACCGTCTGGATGCAGGCGGGGGACTACACCGTGGCCGCGTTGGATCGCGCGCCCCGAGGGACCGGCGCCTTCTCCCGCTTCTCCCCCTCGGAGCGGCTGTACACTGCCAGGCGCACCCTCTGCCTGGGGGGGCACATCCTCTTCGGCGACCGGCAGGCCGCTCAGGAGCCGGACGTGGCCTGGAGCGTCCTGGACACGGAGCACACCTTCGATCTGGTCACTTTTCTGGAGGAGGGCGCCGTCTCCTACGGCTGGGTAGAGCAGCCTGTCACAGAGGACGCGCCCCTTCTGGATTCTCCCCGGGCGGAGCGGCAGAACCACACCCTCTATATTGTGGAGCTTACTACCTCCGGCGGCGCGCCCTATGCCATTTGGCTGAACATCCACTGGCCTGTATCCCTCTTCCTGCTGGCCCTGCGGATTTTAATGATCTGCCAGCTCCTCTCTCTGGTGTGCAACCTCTTTAAAAACGCAGGTACTATCCGCAAGACCCTCAAGCCCATTCAGGAGCTGGCCGCCGCCGCCAACCGGCTGGGCCATCCCGGGACCATGTCCCCGGAGGAGCTGCGGGCCCTGGCGGGGAAGCTGGATGAGATCAACGCCACCCATCTGGACACCCGCATCTCTGTCCCCGGCACCCAGAAGGAGCTGCAAACGCTGGCCCAGGCCATCAACGCCATGCTGGACCGGATCAATGAGGCGTACCATTCCCAGATGCGCTTCGTCTCCGACGCCAGCCACGAGCTGCGCACCCCCATTGCGGTCATTCAGGGCTATGCCAACCTGCTCAACCGCTGGGGCAAGGACGATCCTGCCACCCGGCAGGAGGCCATTGACGCCATCCAGGGGGAGGCCGGCGCCATGAAGGAGCTGGTGGAGCAGCTGCTCTTCCTGGCCCGGGGGGACAACGACTCCATGCACATTGAAATGGAGCTGTTCGACCTTACTGAAATGGCCGCCGAGGTACTGCGGGAGACTGAGATGATCGACCGCACCCATGTGTTCGCCGCCCAGTGGGAGGGGGCCGTCCCCATCCGGGCGGACGTGGGCCTCACTAAGCAGGCCCTTCGCATTCTGGTGGACAACGCCATCAAATACACTCCGGCGGACGGGAGGATCACCCTCTCGGTGAAGTCGGAGGGGAACTCCGCCCGGCTCACCGTCCAGGACGAGGGTCAGGGCATCGATGCCGCCTCTCTTCCCCATATTTTTGACCGATTCTACCGCACCGACGAGTCCCGCACCCGCCAGACTGGCGGCACCGGCCTTGGCCTGGCCATCGCCCGGTGGATTGTAGAGCGCCACGGCGGCTGGTTTGAGGTCACCTCTTGGGAGGGCGTGGGCACCCGCATGGCGGTTGTCTTTCCTCTGGACTGTCCCGCCGGGGCGGATCTCCCTGAAGACGCCGCCCCGCCCCGCAGTGCGTAACAACAGAATCCCCGCCGATCCGAGTTTGAATTCCGGATCGGCGGGGATTTTTTACTCCAAACTGTATTCTTTTGACCTTTTATGCCTCTGACCTTTTATGCCTCAATGTCTCCGATCAGGTCCACCCGCCGCTGGTGGCGGCCCCCCTCGAACTGGGTGGTAAGGAAGGCCTCCACAATGCGCTCCGCCAGATTCCGGCCCACCATGCCGCCCCCCAGGGCCAGCATATTGGCGTCGTTGTGGCGGCGGGTCATCTCGGCGGACAGGGGCTCGGAGCACAGGGCGCACCGGATTCCCTTCACCTTGTTGGCGCAGATGGAGATGCCAATTCCGGTGGTACACACCACAATCCCCCGCTCACACCGGCCCTCCGCCACTGCCAGGGCGGCCGCCTTTCCGTAGACGGGGTAGTCCACGCTCTCCGCAGAGTGACAGCCGCAGTCCTCCACCTCATAGCCGTGGTCCGTCAGCCAGGTTTTGATGTGCTCCTTTAAGGCAAAACCGCCGTGGTCGCTGCCAATTGCGATTCTCATCCGACATAACCTCCTAATATAATGCCCTTTGTTGTCAAACTTCCTGGTGTCTTACGGGATGATGGGAATGAACCCCGGCCTGCGCTTCTCGTAGACCGCTACATACCGGAAGCCCAGTTCAGCCAGCAGGGCATAAGCCTCCGGGATGCCCCGGCCCACCATCTGAGGGGCGTGGGCGTCGGAACCCACCGTCACCAACTCTCCCCCGTGGGCCCGGAAGCGCTCCAGCACCGGACGCCAGGGCTGGATGGTCCGGCCGCAGTAGGTATTGACCTCCATGCCCCGTCCGGCCTCCGCCACCCGCTTCAAAATGGCGTCAATCCGCTCCAGGTAGGGATCGATGGCCACATCCTGGGGCATATAGCGCAGGGGATAGATGACGTGACCCAAAATGTCATAGGTCTCCGCCAGCTCCGCCAGCTCCGCCATGGAGGCAAAGTAGTCGTCCAGCACCCGGCGGCACACCTGCCGGTCCTGGTAGTCCAGGAAGAAGAAGTCCCGCCCCCCCTGCTGGGGGCTGAGGTTGTGGAGGGAGCCGATGACGAAATCCAGCTCCGGCAGACTGGTTATCTCTTTGGCGTACGCCGGGTCAAATGGGGCGCCGCCATACTCAATGCCCAGCTTCACGTTCAGCTTCCCGCCCAAGCTGTCCTGGACCGCCTGGTACTGAGCCAACGCCGGGGCCCAGTCATAGCCGGGGGCGAAGTCCCCCTCCTCGGTCAGCCGGTCATAGTGGTCAGTCACGCACAGCTCGGCCAGCCCCGCCTGGACCGCCCCCTGGGCCATGTCCGCCAGGGGAGCCTCGCTGTCCGGGGAGAGGACGCTGTGGGTATGGTAGTCAATATAGTACATAATTCACACTCCAAATCAAAGGGGCCAGGAGGGCAGCCACTGGAGCACATTTGTGGTGTACCACCGGGGAACCGCCAGGCCGGTGAGCACCGGATAAAAGGCCCCGTACACCACTGCCGCCAACACCGCCAGACTGTATACCTCCCGCCGGGCCCTGGGGGGCGCCAGCTCCAGAAAGTCATTACATACATAAGCAAGGGCCACGCAGAGGAACAAAATAGAGGGGAAGTAGTGGTAGGCAAAGGTCGTGCGGGTGATAAAGAACCAGGGCGCCAGCTGGGCCAGATAGGCGATGAGAATAAACAGCGCCTTTCCGCACCGCCGCCGCACCCCCTGCACCGCCACAGACAGGACAGCCAGCAGGCCCCCCCAGCATACCACCGGGTTGGAAAAAGCGGCAAAGGCGGATTTCAGATTGGGTCCTACGTTGTAGTTGAGGTAGTACAGAATCGGCCGGGCGTCCACCACCCACTGATACCAGCGGGACTCATAGGGGTGGACGTCATGCACCCCTTTGTGGTAGTTGAACATATAGAGCTGGTTGTCCCACATCTCCTGAAAGGCCGCGGACAGGGAGGGCGTTCCTTTTGCCGCGGCATAGGGCAGGTAGGACAGCACGTAGATGCACGCCGGAATAAGGACAAAGCACAGTACCGAGAAGGCCAGCGTCTTCCACAGCCAGGGCCCCAGCCGCTCCCGCCGGTTCCCCTCATTGTCCCGGGGCCAGTCCCGAATTTTGAACCACAGGCCCAGGAAGTAGAGCAGAGCCAGCCCCGCGCCGCCGTAAATCACCGTCCACTTGCTGGCCGTTCCTACTCCCCAGGCCAGCCCGGACAGGAAGAGCCACACCGCCCCCTTGGCAAAGGAGGTCCCCGCCGGCAGGGCGAGGTACCGGTACATGAGCCAGTACATGAGCAGGATAAAGAAAACGCCGTAGGTATCGATGGTGGCGATGCGGGTCTGGGTCAGGTGCATGAAGTCGAAAGCAAAGAAAGCCGTGCCGCACACCGCCGTGCCCGTCCGGCCAAAGAGATTTTTCAGAAATACATAGAGCACCGGCAGCATCAGCACGCCGAACAGCACCCCCATAAACCGCCAGCCAAAGGGGGTCATGCCGAAGAGCTGGATGCCTATGCTCAGAATCAGTTTGCCCAGAGGGGGGTGAGAAATTTCATAAGGCGCCGCCCCGCGCACATGCTCATAGGCGGTGCGGGCATGGTAGATCTCGTCAAAATAGGTGGAGTTGGTCCAGTAGGGCGCCTCAGGCACTGTGTCCTGCTCGTCAAAGAGGGGGGACGGCTCCGCCAGCAGAGCGCCCATGTCCAGCCGCCCGCCGTCCTGACCATAGAGAGCCAGCTCCCCCAGCTCCATAGGGGTGCGGTCCGCCCGGCCGGTAATGCGGATAAACTGAACCTCAATGGCGTTTTCCGGCGTAATTTCCAGCCATTTGAACAGGTCCACATAGTGCTGGGGCAGGGCGTAGCTGGGGTCGTATCCCTGGGCATCCGCCCAGTAGTACCCCGTTACCCCGCCGTTTTCGTCCTTCCGGGCCCAGAGGGTGGACCAGTGCTGGCCGTCCGCAGACAGCTCCACATTATAATCCCCGGTGCCCAGTCCAGGGTAGTACATCAGCTTGGACACAATCACCGGCTGGGACAGGGTGAGCTCCACCGGCTGCCGGGTGGAAAAATCCTGAAAGGACTGGGGATTGCGCAGGGACCCCAGCTGAAAGAAGGCAGTGGCTGCGTAAACCGCCGTCAGCACCAGCACCCACACCAAGTCCAGCCGCTCCATGGGGTGGCAGGTTCCCGCAAAGGTAAATTTCCCCCGGTGACGTTCCACCGGCGTTCCGTTGTGGCGCAGGATACGCTCGTGGATACTCTTGGGTCCCAGAGCCAGCTGCCAGTAGTGGACAAAAAAGAACAGTAAAACCGTCAGCAGCGCCAAGGGGAGCAGCAGCGTAGGGGACAAATAGGACAGATAATTTGCCATAGGGACCTCCGGTGATTCAAAACTGGCGGATACCTCCGCATTGCACAGACGAAAAGGGATGGATCCCTCTGTCTGTCCCTTTTCAGACGTCTGGACAGCGCTCAGGTTCCATCCCCTATTTTATTTCTTTTTCTTGCGTTTGTCAAAAAATCCTTTCAGGCCATCTTCCCCTGTCACGCCGCTGTCGGGGAGCTCACCCATAGCCCGGCCAAAGCCGCGCAGGGCCTCCTTCTGGCTTTGGGACAGGCCCCGGGGGACCTCTACCAGCACGGTGACGTACTGATCGCCCCGGCCCCGGCCATTGACGGCGGGGATGCCCTTCCCCTTCAGGCGGAAGGTGGCGCCGGGCTGAGTGCCTTCCGGCAGGGTCCACTTCACCTTGCCGTCGATGGTGGGGATCTCCAGCTCCGCCCCCAGCGTGGCCTGGAGGAAGGAGACCTTCTGGTCCAGGTAGACATGGACCCCGTCCCGCTTAAACTGGGCATGGGGCTTCACGGTGACGCCAATCACCAGATCTCCGGCGGGTCCGCCGTTCTTGCCGGCGCCCCCCTGTCCCCGCAGGGAGATAGCCTGGCCGTTGTCGATGCCAGCGGGGATTTTTACGGTGATCTTCCGCTGCTTGCGCACCGCGCCGGCTCCGTTGCAGCTCTTACAGGGGGTGTGGATCAGCTTGCCCGTTCCGCTGCACTTGGGGCACTGGACCTGGGTGGCAAAGGAGAACGCGCCGCCGCCCCGCTGAATCCGCACCACGCCGCTGCCCCGGCAGTCGGGACAGGTCTCCGCCGTGGTGCCGGGGGCGCAGCCTGAGCCCTTGCATGCCTCACAGGGCTCGCTGCGGGTGAGGCTGATCTCCTTTTCACAGCCGAAAGCCGCCTCCTCAAAGGAGATGGTCACGCTGGCCCGCAGGGTCTCTCCCTTTACAGGACCGTTACGCCGGGCGCCCCCGCCGAAGCCCCCGCCAAATCCGCCGCCGAAGAAGCTGCCAAAAATATCGCCCAGGTCGATATCCCCCATATCGAACCCGCCGAACCCGCCGCCGGGGTTGAAGTTGGGGTCCACCCCTGCGTGGCCGAACTGGTCGTAGCGGCCCCGTTTTTCCTTATCCGACAGCACCTCATAGGCCTCGTTTACCTCTTTGAACCGGGCCTCTGCCGTCTTGTCGTCCGGGTTCAGGTCCGGATGGTACTGCTTGGCCAGTTTCCGGTAGGCCTTTTTCAGCTCGTCATCTGTGGCCCCCTTGCTTACGCCCAGGACCTCGTAGTAATCTCGTTTCTGTTCAGGCATATATGTCCTCACCTCTTTGCGCGGAAAGCGGCGGGGCCGCAGGCCCCGCCCTTTTACCGTTTCTGATCCTTATTTGTCGTCGTCCACTACGGTGTAGTCGGCGTCCACCACGTTGGGGTCGCCGGAATCACCGCTGCCGCTGTCCTGGGCGGCGCCGCCCATATCGGGGCCGCCCTGCTGCTGGCCGTTCTGGGCGTACATCTTCTCGGCGATGGGGTAGAACGCCTTGCTGGCCTCCTCCGTGGCGGTCTTGATGGCCTCGATATCGCTGCCCTTCAGGGCGTCCTTCAGCTTCTGGATGGCGCCCTCTACCGTGGCCTTGTCGCCGGCGTCGATCTTGTCCCCCATGTCCTCCAGAGCCTTTTCTGTCTGGTAGACCACCTGGTCGCCCTGGTTGCGCACATCTACCTCTTCCTTGCGCTTGGCGTCCTCAGCGGCGAACTGCTCCGCCTCCTTGACGGCCTTGTCGATGTCCTCCTTGGACATATTGGTGGAGGAGGTGATGGTAATATGCTGCTCCTTGCCGGTGCCCAGGTCCTTGGCGGAGACGTTTACGATGCCGTTGGCGTCGATGTCAAAGGTGACCTCAATCTGGGGGACGCCCCGGCGGGCGGGGGCGATGCCGTCCAGGTTGAACCGGCCCAAAGTCTTGTTGTACTGGGCCATATCCCGCTCGCCCTGGAGCACGTGGACCTCCACGCTGGTCTGGTTGTCGGCGGCGGTGGTGTAGATCTGGCTCTTTTTCACGGGGATGGTGGTGTTGCGCTCAATGAGCTTGTTCATCACGCCGCCCATGGTCTCAATGCCCAGGGACAGGGGGGTCACGTCCAGCAGCAGCAGGTCCTTCACGTCGCCGGTGAACACGCCGCCCTGGAGCGCCGCGCCCATAGCCACGCACTCGTCGGGGTTGATGCCCTTGAAGCCCTCGCTGCCGGTAATCTTCTTCACCGCGTCCTGTACGGCGGGGATACGGCTGGAGCCGCCCACCAGCAGTACCTTGTGCAGCTGGCTGGCGGACAGGCCGGCGTCGCTCATGGCCTGGCGCACGGGGCCCATGGTGGCCTCCACCAGATGGGCGGTGAGCTGGTCGAACTTGGCCCGGGTCAGCGTCAGGTCCATATGCTTGGGGCCGGTGGCGTCGGCGGTGATATAGGGCAGGTTGATGCTGGTGGACATCACGCCGGACAGCTCAATCTTAGCCTTCTCCGCGGCCTCCTTCAGGCGCTGCATGGCCACCTTATCGCCGGTGAGGTCCACGCCCTCGCTCTTCTTGAACTCGTCCGCCATCCAGTCCATGACGCACTTGTCAAAGTCATCGCCGCCCAGGCGGTTGTTGCCGGCGGTGGCCAGCACCTCGATCACGCCGTCGTCAATGTCCAGAATGGACACGTCGAAGGTGCCGCCGCCCAGGTCGTAGACCATGACCTTCTGAGCCTCTTCCTTGTCCACGCCGTAGGCCACGGCGGCGGCGGTGGGCTCGTTGATGATGCGCTTGACCTCCAGGCCGGCAATTTTGCCGGCGTCCTTGGTGGCCTGGCGCTGGGCGTCAGTAAAGTAGGCGGGGACAGTGATCACGGCCTCGGTGACAGTCTGGCCCAGATAGGCCTCGGCGTCCGCCTTCAGCTTCTGGAGGATCATGGCGCTGATCTCCTGGGGGGTATAGTTTTTGCCGTCGATGCCTACCTTGTAGTTGCTGCCCATCTCCCGCTTGATGGAGATGACGGTGCGGTCGGGATTGGTGATGGCCTGGCGCTTGGCCACCTGGCCCACCATGCGCTCCCCGTCCTTGGAGAAGGCCACCACAGAGGGGGTGGTCCGGTTGCCCTCCGCGTTGGGGATGACCACGGCCTCGCCGCCCTCCATCACCGCAACGCAGGAATTGGTGGTACCCAAATCAATGCCAATAATCTTAGACATAACAGAATTCCTCCCAAAATATAGAAATTTATGTTTTTACAAAGAAAATGGGGAAAACGCGGGGCGCGCCTTACCGGCACTTGCAGCACCGGCTCTGATCCCGCTGCATATCCGTGCGGCGGCCGCTCTTGTCAAATTGGGACAGAGGCTTCTTTCTTTTGCACTTGGGGCACCGCTTGCGCAGCTCCCCCTTTTTCGCCCCGGTCAGGTTGGTGATCCGGACCAGCTCTCCGGTGTCCTGGTCAATATAGTAGCCGTTGGCCCGCTGGCCCTGGATGGAGAACGAGCCCCGCTTCAAGTGGCAGTCCTGCAGCTGGAACGTATGAATCTTTTTACCGTCTTTTTTATACCGCAGGGTTACAAGCCGCTGGGTATTTCTCCAGCCCCTGCCCCGTTTGGTAAAATAAATTGGAAGCTGCTGCTCCATACCGGCACCCCTTTCTCTTTCAGGCAGCCGTTAATTGGCCACCTTCACCATGGCAAAGCGGATGACCTTCTCCCCGCACTGGAAGCCGGTCTGGAAGACCTCTACCACGGTGCTGGCGCCGGCGGACTCGTCCTCCACATGCATCACCGCGTTGTGGCGGTTGGGGTCGAAGGTCTCTCCCAGGGCGGGGATCTCCTCCACGCCCAGCTTGGCCAGAACCTCTTTGAAGCCGGCCATGGTCAGCTCCACGCCCTTTTTGTACGCCTCATCGCCGGTCTCCTGCTTCAGGGCCCGCTCCAGATTGTCGTAGACGGGAAGGAATGCCACAACCGCATCTGCTTTGGCATTGGTATAGGCGTCGGCCTTCTCCTTCTGGGTGCGCTTGCGGTAGTTGTCGTACTCGGCGGCCAGGCGGAGGTACTGGTCCTCCTTCTGGGCCAGGGCCTCCTTGGCGGCGGCCAGCTCAGCCGCGGGGCCGCAGGTCTCTTCCCCGGCCTCCTCCGGCACAATGGCCTCGGGGGCTTGGGGCACCGCGCCGCACTCAGGGGCCTGCTCCTCTACGCACTCGCCGGCCTGCCGCTCCGGGACTTCGCCGGTGTCTTTCTTCTGTCTGCTCAAAGGAAATACCTCCTAGTTATCGTTCTTCCTCTATCCCCGGCCCCTGGCCGAAGAGGCGGGACAGCCCCTCCGCCAGATAGGTCAGCCGGGCGGTAATTTTCGCGTAATCCATCCGGGTGGGGCCCACTACGCCGATGACCCCCCGCATCCCCTCGCCGATGTCGTAGCTGGCCACCACCACGCTGGTGTCCTTCAGGGCGTCGGCCACGTTCTCCGGGCCGATGAGGATGTTCATGGCCTCGTCCTTGGGCACGGGGAAGCGTCCGGCGTCCTCCGCTTCGGACAGGTAGCTCATCAGCGGCTGGGCCCGCTCCAGGTTCTGGTATTCCGGCAGCTCCAGCAGGTGGGCCAGGCCGGAGGTATGCACCCGGCGGTGCTCCAGACTCTCCAGCACCTCCATGGCGAAGGACACCACCAGGCTGATCAGCCCGTAGGCCTCGCCCGCCGCGTGCTGGGCCACCCGCATCAGCTCCGGCGTAATCTGCTCCAGAGTCAGGCCGGTAAACGTGGTGTTGAGCAGGGTATTGAGCATCTGCAGCTGGGCCGCCGTCAGATCGGAGGGCAGCTGGACCAGCTTGTTCCGCACCACGTTGGTGCCGGTCATCACCACAATAATGAAGGCGTTGCGCTCCACCATCAGCAGGTCAAAGCGCCGTATCGTCACCTGGGAAAATCCCGCTGACAGGGCGAAGGCGGGATAGTTGGTCAGCTTGGACACCACCCGGCCCGCTTCTGAAATCACCCGGTCCAGCTCCGCCATTTTCATCCGCAGGGCCTGGTTCATCCGCTCCGTCTCCTGAAGGGACAGCTTGTGGGCCTCCATCAGCTCGTTGACGTAAAGCCGGTACCCCTGTGGAGAGGGGATGCGCCCGGCGGAGGTATGGGGCTTCTCCAGCAGGCCCAGGGCCTCCAGATCTGCCATTTCGTTTCGGATGGTGGCGGAGGAGACAGACCGCCCCAGGAATTCCGCAATGGCCTTGGAACCCACCGGCTCGGCGGTGGCGATATAGCTTTCAATGATGGCACGGAGTATTTTCTTTTTTCGCTCGGTGAGATCCATGCCGCCACTTCCTTTTTCAAAGGCTTTAGCACTCTTTGCTCCTGAGTGCTAAAGATAATGTACCACCCTCCCAAATAATTGTCAAGGGGCGGGTTGTAAATTAAATATGAACACCAAGCCAAAAAAATATCCCTTGCCCAAATCTGGACAAGGGACGGCGGCGGCTTATTCAAAGGAAATTCTGTCTCCGGTGTGCAGGGGGAAGAAATGTCCCGGCGCCGCGCGCTGGAGCAGGTCCAGGGCGGGACTGCCGGTGCAGTGGCCGGTGTAGATCCGCTCCACGCCCAAGCCTTGGGTGAGGGCCAGGGCCAGGGCGCGGACCTTGGCAGGGGCGGTACCCAGAGAGCCCATACCGTGCCGGCCCACCAGATGGAAGCCCCCCAGCAGGGCGTATACCCTCTTTTGGGGGAAGTACTCCAACACCTGGGCCACAATGCGGTCTGCTCCGGCGTGGCAGCAGGAGTTCAGCACCACCAATCCCCTGGCAGTCTCCGCCACCAGAGACTGCTCGTGGTCCACGCTGTCTGGCACCAGGTGGAGGCCCTGTGCCAAAGGGCGGGGTCCGTCGGCCAGGTCAAAGCGGTCCCGCCAGTTGGGAAACAGATCCGGGTCCACTCCGGCGGGCCGGCGGGCTTCATCCGCCGTGTCCAGCGCGTAGGCCGGCGCCGCCTGGGGCCGGGCCAGCACCTTGGCGGCGGCGTTGATCTTCAAAAAAGCGGCCAAACCGCCGGCGTGGTCGTCGTGTCCGTGGGAGAGGGCGGCCCCCTCCACCTGGGCCAGGTCGATCCCCAGCCGCCGGGCGTTCTCCAGCAGGGCGCCGCCCCCGGTCCCCCCGTCCAGGAGGAAGGTCCGCCCCCCGCAGTCCAGATGAAAGGACAGGCCGTGCTCCGCAATCAGGTGCGGCGGCGCGGAATTCTCCACTAAAACCGTAATTTTCAGCACAGGCAGCACCCCTTTCCCTTCGTGCTCAGGTATTGTGCCATTTATCAAGCAAGAACCTGGCCGCGAGGTCAGCTTCCCGCCCGGGTGATGTCGTTGATCCATGCGTGGGAACGGAAACGCAGGATACCCAGCGTGCTCTTTACCAGCTGCTCTGCCGATATGGCCACATACACCCAGAAGATACCCCACCGCAGCACCAGGGCGAAGAAGGCGGCCAGCGGGATGGCCACCAGCCACATGGCGGACACGTCGATAAAGGCGGCCACCCGGATATCCCCGCCGCCCCGGAGCACCCCCACCGTATTGGTGGTGTCAAAGGCGCGCAGAGGCATGGGGATGGACACGAAAGTAAGGATTAGGGTGGCCACCCGGCCCGCCTCCGGGGAGAGGTGGAAGACGGGGTAGACCAGCGCCGGCAGCCAGGTATGGCAGGAGAGCAGCAGCACTCCGCCGATGACCACGCCGCACAGCACGGATAAAAGGTTCAGCGCCGCGGCCACCTCATACACCGTGGACCGCCGGCCTGCGCCGATCTCCCGGCCCACGATAATGGCGGCGGTGCCGGCGATGGCGAAGACGGCCACCATGGTTACATCCTCAATGTTGCCTGTAATGGCCCGGGCGGCTAAAATCTCCTTGCTGCCCTCCATATGGCCCATGATCACCTTATACATGGAAGTGCCCAGACCCCAGAGGGTCTCGTTGAGCACCACCGGCGTGCCGAAGCGGAGGAACTTTTTCAGCAGCGCCTGATTGGGCCGGAGCATCAGCTGAGGTTTTAAGCGGAAGCGCTTGTTGCACAGGGCGTAGGCCGCCATGGCGGCGAATTCCACAATGCGGGAGATCAAAGTGGCCAGAGCCGCCCCCTCCACCCCCAGCCGGGGTGCGCCCAGGTTGCCGAAGATGAGCACCCAGTTCAAAAAAGTGTTGGTTCCCATGGAGACAGCGAAAATGATCAGCCCCAGCTTGGGGTTCTCCATGCTCCGATGGGCCCCCACGTACACGCCGGTGACGCTGTTGAACAGATAGGACAGGCCCACAATGCGGGCGTACCGCGCCGCCAGGGGGATCAGCTCCTGATTGTCGGTGAGCAGAGACATCAGCTCCACCGGGAAGCAGGTCATCACCACCGCGAATACCGACGAGATGGCCAGGGCAAAATACAGCCCGATGCCCATCACCCGGTTGATGGCGTCCGTATCCCCCTTGCCCCAGTACTGACTGATGAGGACGGAGGACCCGCTTTGCAGTCCAAAAATCACCAGCTGGATGATAAACACCGGGATGTTAGCCTGGGCGACCGCCGCCAGGGGCGCTTCCCCCAGCGTGCCCACCATAAAAGTATCAATCATTCCCAGGGAGGTGGTAATCAAATTTTGAAGCAGAATGGGCAGTGCCAGCGACACCACATTGCGGTAAAACGCGCTGCCCCGCCTGAGACAGGAAAACATAAAGCAAACCAACTCTCTACAAATCTATCAATGGACATACTCAGATATGAGAACCTGGACTTATAACCGTGGAATGGCGGATGACCGCGGGAGTTTCTGCCGCCGCGGGGGCGGCAAAAGACCCGGCCGGACAGCGTTCAGCGGCTGTGGATACAGGTTCTTTTTATGACAGTCCCACCCGGCCGGCCTGAATCTCTTTCAGCGCGGCGATGAGGGCGCCGGCCTCCTCATAGGTGCTGTCCGGCCCGAAGGACAGGCGCAGCACCCCCATCCGGGTCCGCTTGGGCAGATCCAGAGCGGCAAGGACGTGACTGGGCCGGCCCTTGTGGCAGGCGGAGCCGGAGGAGACGCAGATCCCAAAATCTCCCAGGGCCCGCACCAGCATCTCGCTGGGGTAGCCCGGCAGGGACACGGCGCAGATATGGGGCGCCTCTCCGGCGGATACAATCTCTATCCCCGGCACGTTTGCGCACAGCTCATTCAGGGTATACTCTTTCAGGGAAGCCATGTGGGCGCGGTAGGCCGGGGCATGGGCGGTCCAGTCCCGGCAGGCGGCGGCCAGGGCGGCAATCTGGGCGGTGGCCTCTGTGCCGGAGCGCAGGCCCCCCTCCTGTCCGCCCCCCCGCAGCAGGGGGGGCAGCTTTAACCCTCTGCGGATATACTGCGCCCCAACCCCCTTGGGCGCGCGGATCTTGTGTCCGCTGACGGTGAGCAGGTCCACCCCCAATTCTGCCGGGGTGAAGGGGATTTTTAAAAATCCCTGCACCGCGTCGGTGTGGAAGAGGATATCAGGGCAGAACGCCTTTACCATTCTGGCGCACCCGGCCACCGGCTGAATCGTCCCCAGCTCGTTGTTCACCAGCATCACGGACACCAGCACGGTCTCCTCCCCCAGGGCGGCGGCTAACTCCTCCGGGCGGATGCGCCCCTGCCGGTCCGGCTTGAGCCGGGTGACGGTATATCCCTTCCGCTCCAGGGCTTTGATGGGCTCCAGTACGGCGGCGTGCTCAATGGCGGTGGTGATGATGTGCCTGCCCCGGCGGCGGCCGTGGTCCGCGGCGGCAGCTACCGCCCAGTTGTCCCCCTCGGTGCCGCAGGAGGTAAAGCAGATCTCCCCTGCCTCACACCCCAGGGCGGCGGCGACAGCCGCCCGATATTCCCCCAGCCGTTGGGCGGCCGCCCGTCCGAAGGCGCACTGGGCGGAGGGATTGCCGAACTGCGCCGTCATCTCCTCCGCCGCGGCCTGGACGGCGGCGGCGCACACCGGCGTGGTGGCTGCGTGATCCAAATAGGCAAACATCCCGAGCGCCCCTTCCCATTGGTAATTCAGTTATTGTATCCTTCCAGCACAAAAAAGTCAACCACACAGAGGAGTGAAAGGTATGGAATCCTATGTCTGCGGCCCCTGCGGCTATGTATACGACCCCGCTGTGGGGGATCCGGAGCACGGCGTCGCCCCCGGCACCCCCTTTGAGGCCCTCCCCGACGGCTGGGTCTGCCCCATCTGCGGCCTGGGCAAAGAGGTCTTTGAAAAGCAATAAGCTGCCTGAAACCGCCCCCATGGGGCGGTTTTTCGGTGCGCAAGCGACCGCCGGTGCATCTGAAAAACTCCGGCAGGCGGGCTGCCCTTTGTCAAGCGATGGCATCATAGATTGAGATAACTTAGATGGGCTTATTATTGACGTAATCGAGGGTATATGATATTATGACAAAGATTTTCTGACTTTTGCGGCGAAGCTGTGGGAACAGGGCGGAAAGCGGTCTGGAGGGTAGGCGTATGGAGCATTCAGAGGGATTTTGGGAACAGACTGGAGAAGGCGCTCCGGACTTTAGGGTCCATGAGCAGCAAAGTGGTATGCGGAGCGTGCAGAATCTGGAGGTTATTATCAACGAGGGCCTTCGCGTCGCCCTGTTGGAGGAAACGCCGGATGATTCACTCCAGGTGCTGCTGAAGCACCTGGGAAAGGCCCTGAACGGGGCGCGGACCTATATCTTTGAGCAGAATGAGTCCGGTGGCGATGACAACACCTACGAGTGGACGGCCGATGGGGTGGCGCCGGAAAAGGAGAATCTTCAAAATGTCCCTGCGGAGGTGTGCGCCAGCTGGTATCGGAATTTCAGCACCGGCAGGCACATTGTCATCAAGGACCTGGAAAATATCCGGGAGACCGAGCCCCTTCAATACGAGAACCTGAAGCGCCAGGGCATTCATTCCCTTGTCGTGGTCCCCTTGTATGACGGCAAGCGGATCGTCGGCTTTTACGGCGTGGACAATCCCCCTGTAAAATCGCTGGAATACGCGTCAAATATGCTTCAGACAGCGGCATACTTTATCGTATCCTCTCTGAAACGGCGCAACCTGTTCCGGGCGCTTCAAAAGCGCAGCTACAACGTGCTTCACGCCCTCAGCGTGGATTATCTGGGCATCTATCAGGTAAACTTCGACACAGGCGAGTGCGAGATCTACCGGAACAGCAAACGGGTGGGCTTGGATTGGGCGGCCCATTTTATTAAGGATGGCTATCAGGCGGCGATGGAGCGGTACATTTCCAAGTGCGTGGCCCCCCAGGACCAGGAACGCCTGCGCGCCATGACGAAGAAGGACTATGTGCTCACCCAGCTCCGGACAGAGAAGAAGTTTTCTGTCCGATACCAGGTAAGTGAGAATTTTTTTGGACTAAAATACCTGGAGATTCATTTTTCCGCCACAGAGAAGACCCAGGCAGAGAACTGCGCTATTTTTGCCCAGCGGGACGTCAACGCCGTGGTGGAGCAGGAGGAGACGTACAAGCTGGAGGCGAGGCAGAGCCTGGAGGACATTCTGGAGGGCGCCAGAACCGGCATCTGGACCATTGAGCTGGAGGAGGGGTGCCAGCCGAGGATGTACGCGGACCGGACCATGCAGATTCTTCTGGGCGTGCCGGGCGAGATCGAGCCGGAGGCGTGCTACCGGCACTGGTTTGAACATATTGATCCGGACTATGTGGAAATGGTACAGGAATCCGTACAGGAAATATTGAAGACCGGGCGTTCGGAGGTAATTTACCCCTGGAATCATCCGGAGCTGGGGAAAATTTATGTCCGTTGCGGCGGTGTGCCGGACAAGGCTTTTAAAAAACCGGGCGCCTGCCTGAACGGATACCATCAGGACATCACGGAGACCATGGTGGCGCGGAAGAAGCAGGAGCAGTCCATCATGGAGCTTCTGGAGCGGGTGAGGCAGGCAAATTCGGCAAAAAGTGAATTCCTCTCCCATATGTCCCACGACCTCCGCACGCCGATCAACGGGATTCTGGGAATGCTGGCCATTTTGGAAAAAAGCCAGGATGACCCGGAGCGGCAGAGGGACTGCCAGAGGAAAATTCGTGCGTCAACCGAGCATCTGCTGTCTCTGGTCAACGACGTTCTTCAGGTCAGCAAGCTGGAGAGCGGAAGGCCGGCGGCGGTGGAGGAGCCCTTCGATCTCCGCAATACCTTGGAAGACTGTATCACCATTCTCTCCCCCCTGGCGGAGGAGCGGGGCATCCGGCTGGAGCTGGAGGCGTCCGGCCTGCGCCATAACAGGGTCATTGGGAATCCGCTGCACTTGAGGCAGATCCTGATGAATGTCATCGACAACGCCCTCAAATATAACCGCCCCCGCGGCTCTGTCTTTGTCCAGGCGGAGGAGACCGCCTTCCAGGACGGCACCGCAACCTGCCGGTTTGTCATCAAGGACACCGGCATCGGCATCGGAGAGGACTTCAAGGCACACATTTTTGAGCCCTTCACCCAGGAGCATCAAGGCGCCAGGACCAACTATAACGGCGTTGGGCTGGGCATGTCTATTGTAAAGAAATTGGTAGACCAGATGAAGGGAACCGTTACAGTAGACAGCCAGCCGGGCGAGGGAAGCGTGGTCCAAATCACCCTGCCTGTTCGAGTGGATGAGACATGGGACGGACAGCCCGCAGATGAAGAGGGCGATGTTGCCGGGATGTGTGTCCTTTTGGTGGAGGACAACGAGATCAACTGTGAAATCGTAGAATATATTCTCAAGGAGGCGGGCGCGCAGGTGGTAACCGCCAACGACGGAAAGGCCGCCGTAGATGCGTTTACGGCGTCCGCTCCGGGGACGTTTGACTGCGTACTCATGGATTTGATGATGCCGGTTATGAGCGGGTATGAGGCGGCGCGGGTGATTCGCGGCCTGAACCGGGCGGACGCACAGGCCGTGCCCATCATAGCGCTGTCGGCCAACGCATTTGAAGAGGATATCGCACTGGCAAAGGACGCCGGGATGAATGAGCACCTGGCAAAACCGGTGGACATCCGCAGGATGCTCCAGGTCATGAGCCGGTTTCGAGGCCAGTATCAGGCGGCACAAGAGTTAAAAACTGTGGAGATGGAAGAAATATGAAAAGCATGACTTTGCCGCGCTCGTTAAAAATCAGCATAGCGGTAGTTATTTGTCTCATTATTTTCGTGTTTTCCCTCCTTGGAGTATCCATTCACAATATGAGCGAAAACACCATCGAGGATATTGGCACTGCATATATGGCCGGAATGAACCAGCAGGTGTCCTTACACTTTGAAACCATCATCGAGCTCCGCCTGACGATGGCGGAATCCATCGCGCACATCGCGGCAGGGGAGGGAGCGCCCAATTACGGCTCGAAGGAGGAGATCGAATACGGCGCAAGGGCAAGGCATTTTTTGTGCGCCGCCCTATATTCGTCTGACGGCGAAATTGAAATGATCTACGGCGACCCTGTGGCGCTCAACCACCCGGAGCCGTTTTTGGAGAGCCTGAGGAAGGGGGAGCGCAAGGCGGCGTCCGCCGTTGACAGCAGCGGCGCAGGGGTTATTTTGTTCGGTGTTCCCTGTAACTACCCCATGTCCGACGGAAGCGACAGTCTGGCCATCATTGTGGGGCTGTCTACCAAATACATGGGCGAGGTTCTCTTCCTCGATTCAGACAGTTCGCTGATGTATTCCTTCGTCATACGAAAGGATGGCAGCTACGTTGTCGGGAACGAGGGCGACGGCCACGAAACTTATTTTGACCGGCTCTACAGTATCTTTGACGGCCAGGACCTGGAGGCGGCCTTCTATATTAAACAGCTGACGGCGGCCATGAATGCCAACGAAGACTATTCCGTTATTGTGAAAAACGGCGGGTCGCGCCACCATGTATATTGTACCAACCTCCCCTACTGCGAGTGGTACTTGGTGACAGTTCTTCCCTTCCAGGGGCTGGATTACGCTATCTCCGGCATGGGGGTTCGTTGGCTCGCCATCGTCTATGCCTCCTCGTTTGCGGTAATCGCCATGCTCCTCTACATATTCTGTCAGTGTCTGAAGCTATTCCGAAACCAGGTATCTGAGCTGAAGCGCATGAACACGGAAATGGATGCGGCGCGGAAATCTGCCGAGCAGGCACGCAGAGAGGCGGAATATGCCAACGCGGCGAAACAGGGCTTCCTCTCCAGCATGAGCCACGACATACGCACCCCCATGAATGCCATCATCGGTATGACCTCTCTGGCCATAGACAATATGGGCAACCCAGAACAGGTTCAGGATTACCTGCATAAAATTGCGCTGTCCAGCAAGCATCTGCTGGGTCTTATCAATGATGTGCTGGATATATCGAAGATTGAAAGCGGCAAGATGACGCTGAACATTGAGCCGGTGTCGTTAAGGGATGTGATGGACAGCATTGTCAATATGATGCAGCCCCAGATTCAGGCGAAAAATCAGAGGTTCCACGCAACGGCCTACGAAATTCTGTCGGAAGATGTATGCTGTGACAGTGTGCGGCTGAATCAGGTGTTGATTAACCTGCTGGGGAACGCCGTCAAATTTACGCCGGAACAGGGCTGTGTTGAGGTGTCAGTCTATCAGGAGGCGCTGCCGGAGGATACTGCCTGCGTTCGCACCCATTTCCTGGTGAGCGATACGGGGATCGGCATGTCAGAAGAGTATCAGAAGGTAATCTTTGAGTCCTTCAGCAGAGAGGACAACACCCGTGTACAAAAAATAGAGGGTTCCGGGCTGGGAATGGCGATTACCAAGCGTATTGTAGACGCCATGGGCGGAACCATTTCTGTCCGCAGCGAACAGGGCAAGGGCAGCGAGTTCCATGTCACCCTTGACCTGGCAAAGGCGGCACGGCGGGAGACCAGCGCGGAACGTCCAGATTGGAATGTGCTGGTGGTTGACGGCAATCAGCGGTTGTGTGTCAATGCGGTTCATGCGCTGCAGTCTGTCGGCATCCGGGCTCAATGGTGTCTGAGCGGGGAGCAGGCGGTGGAACAGATTGCGCAGCACCGCCGCGATGACAGCTATCAGCTGACGATTCTGGGCTGGGACCTGCCGGATATGAATGGGATCCAGGCGGCCCGGGCGATCCGGCTCAGCTGTGGAGAGGACGGTCCGGCTATGCTGCTCTCGGCCTGCGATTGGAGCGGGATAGAAAAGGAGGCCAGGGAGGCGGGAATTTCCGGGTTTATCTCCAGGCCGCTGTTCAAATCCACCTTGCTTGACGCCCTGAGCGCATTTTCCGGCACTGCCGTTGAAGAAGCTTCCGCCGAAAAGGCGGCGGACCTGGTGCTCCGCGGGAAACACATCTTACTGGCAGAGGATAACGAACTTAACTGGGAGGTTGCAAGGGAGCTCCTTTCCGCCCTTGAGATGGAGCTGGATTGGGTGGAAAACGGGAAAATCTGCGTTGCGAAATTTGAGGCATCCCCTGTCGGGTACTATGACGCGATTATTATGGACGTGCGGATGCCTGTTATGGACGGCTACGAAGCGACCGCGGCCATTCGCGGGCTGAAGCGTGAGGACGCGGGCATTCCCATTATCGCGATGACCGCCGATGCGTTTTCAGAAGATATTCAAAGGTGTCTGGAGTGCGGTATGAACGACCACCTGGCAAAACCGATTGACATCCAAACCGTCGCCTACAAATTAAAAAAGTATCTCAGATAAGAGAGATTGAATAGATAAAAAAGAGATTGCCTGCCCCCTTTGGGGGGCAGGCAATCTCAAAGTGTCAAAAAACGCAAAATTTGAAGGTTTCGGAGGGAGGGATAGTGTGAAAGGGAACCGTCAGGGTTCCCTTTCGCGTCCAGGCAAATCAGTTTTCAGAACTTTTTGAAGTTCTGAAAACTGCCCCCAATCTGTCAAAAAAGCCTCGCATTTTAGGAATAGACTCAAAAAGGCTTTGACCCTGATTCGGATTTTGTATCTGAAGATGATGCAATACGCATTCGAAACGGTTGCGGGTTATGGCGATTCCCGGGTTTTTCCTGGAGCCGTCTGTTCCGGTTCAGCAAAACGTCAAGCTCATACTTCATCAATCCGTGTTTGGTGCAGTACAGATATAGGCTTCCTCCGCCCCACATATCGGGGAATCGAAAATTGGGACTTTGTTCAGGGTATAGCCTGTTAATCCAAACGCGGTCGTCGTTTACACAGGCTGCAAAAAGGAGATAATGCTCCCGCCGCATGTCGTGCTGTACAGTGGCATAATATTCAGCATCAACGTCCTCTATCTGCGGCGTGTGTTTAGGGGCGGCTGTGTTCGGGAGCAGCGGCTGCAGCTGACGCCCGCAGCAGGCAATCGAAGCGGCCCCTGTGCTGGTGAGGATATTTCCGCAGACAGGGCAGACGTAAAATTGTATCCGATCCATTTTCCCCACGTCAGGGCGGTTGGGATTCAACTCCCCCTGGAGCAATTTGAGAATATCTGCGCCCAGGACATTCGCCAGCGCTTCCCAAAGTGAAACGTCGGGGCATCCCAGGCCGCACTCCCATTTTGAAATCGTCTTATTGCTGATATTCAGCTGATCGGCAACCTGTTTTTGCGTTAGACCTTTTTCTGTACGAAGCTGAAGGATGAGCTTTCCAACCTTTGCACAATCCATCTGTTCGCCTCCCTATCAAGTACAGCTATTGTGCAGTAATTTGAACCAAACGTATTGGCGGCGGCTCATGCAGAGGAGCACCACTGCACGACGTTTGAATGGTAGACAAGGAGAGCTGTCAGAGCGAAATCCAGGGCCTTGTATATCAGCTCGAAGTGCCTGGAGGTTGATACGGTCTGTCAGCTCTTTGCAGCAGCCGCCTATTTATGTTCTCCTCTGCGATTGCGATAGAATATAGCAAATATTTTAGAATTTTTCAGATAAATGCAAAAAAGGCCGCTACCCTGGAAGCACCAAGGCGGCAGCCTTTTTTCACTTGTCCATGGCATAAACCAGAGGACACACCAGCACGAACAGGCTCCCGGCCACATAGATGACCGGCTCCTGGGTTCGTCTGGCGCACTTTTGGTGGACCTGAAGGGGATCGAACCCTCGAACCTCACGGATGCGAACCGTGCGCTCTCCCAGCTGAGCTACAGGCCCATATCATAAACCCTAACTAAGCCCTAATGGGGCGACTGGCCTATGGGACTTGATTATTATAGCACACTTTGGAAAAAAGTAAAGCCTTTTTTTAAAAAATATAAAAATGTGCTTTCCTGTTTGGAAATACAGCCTTTCATGGCCAATAGGGCCGCGCGGGAAAGCCATCGCTGGTCAGCTTTTCCGCCAGCTGCCGGGTCCGTTCCGTCCGGGAGACGCAGACAATGGCGGTGCAGCAGAAAAAGGGCTTGTCACCTGTGAATCACAGGCGGCAGGCCCTTTCAGACGCATATCGAACCTTTTTTATCTTCTCCCAGGAGAGCTGTTACATGAGACGGGCGGTGTAGTAGACTGCCATTACCAGGAGCCACACGATGAGAGCCACATAGAGGAACATCATAGCGCCCACAATCAGACCTACCACCTGAATCAAGGCCACCACCAAGCAGTTAATATACAGCATGGTATAGCTGGCGTGCTTGGACAGCAGGGCCATAGGCTTGCCCTTGACGGAGATCGTGCCGCCGTTGGTCTGGAGGGTGCGGGTGAGCAGAGCCACCGCGGCCAGCAGCAGACCCTCCGCCACCAAATAGGAGTAGACCACCGCGCCGTGGGCGATCCGCCGCTCCAGCAGCCACAGGCCCAAAAAGCCGGCCACACCCATCAGCGCCACAAGGAAAAACTCCCGCTGGTAGAGGTAGTAGATCAGCGCCAGCACCGCCATGCAAGGCACTGCGGTGTAGAGCACCCGGATGCCGGTAGAGGGGTACAGCCGCAGGATCACCGCGCAGGCCGCCAGCACTGCCAGCACCGTGGTGACAATCTGGGGCAGAAGGGTGGGCTTGCCGTCCTTGCGGCTCTTCAGCCACCAGGCGAGGGAGGCGGCGAAGCAGAGGGGCAACGCAATGGCCAGAACTTGAAAGACCTTATCCAACGCCAGACGCAGGGGAATCTGCGCTACGGTGTAATTGACATAATACCGGCTGAGGAAGAGCAGCAGGGCCTCCAGTACAACGGAGCCGGCGATCCACACGAGAACGCGGTTAAGAATCGCGTCTTCCTGCTTGCTCCGCTCCGCTTTTTCTCTCTTGTTCATGTATTCATCTCCTGTATTTTATCTCATGTTTTTACATTTTAGCAGATTGCCCACCAATTTGCAACAGGGAAAAGCGGGTTTGGTTGAGAGAAGGCTTTACCCCCACCCCGTGCTATGCTACAATAGGCTTCAGGCAAAACAGGGGGGTTTCTCTTGAATGAGAGACTGTTTTTTACAAGGGACAGGAGTATGTTGATGAAAAAGATCGGTTCACTGCTGGGATTGGGCGTCCTCACTCTTTTGCTGGGGGCCTGCGGGGCGCCGGGGCGGGGGAGTGCGGCGCAGACCCCGGCGGTGCGTGAGTTCTTTGCTATGGATACCTTTATGTCGGTGCAGGTGTGGGGCGCCGGGGGAGAGGCGGCGGCCGCTGCCCTCCAGACAGAGACGGTACGGCTGGAGGGCCTGTTCTCCCGCGCCAGAGCGGAGAGCGACATCACCCGGCTCAACGCCCGGGCGGGGGACGGGACGCAGGTGCCCCTGTCGCCGGAGACCGTACAGGTGCTGGCGGCAGCGGGGGAAGTCCGCCGGGCTGTGGGCGGGACCTTTGACGTGACCGTCGCTCCGGTAATGGACCTGTGGGGCTTTGGGGCCGGGGGGACAGGGTGCCGGGTGCCGGACCCGCAAGCCCTGTCCCGGTGTCTGGCCCTGGTGGACGGGGGAAAGCTGGAGACCGGGGACGGCTGGGCCCGTCTGGAAGAGCCGGGAATGGAGGCGGACTTGGGAGGCATCGCCAAGGGGTATACCGCCGGCCGGCTGGTGGAGCTGCTGGGGGAGTATGAGGTGTCCTCCGCCCTTCTGAACCTGGGTACCAGCACTATTGCCGCCGTGGGCGCCCGGCCGGACGGCACGCCCTGGCGGGTGGCCCTCCGGGATCCCCGGCAGGAGGAGGGGCAGATCATGGTGCTGGCGCTTTCGGACCGGATTTTGTCTACCTCCGGGGGCTATGAGCGGTTTTTTGAGGCGGATGGCAGTATCTATCACCACATTCTGGATCCCCGCACCGGCTGGCCCGCCGGCAGCGGCCTGCTGTCGGTGACGGTGGTGGCGGAGGATGGCGCCCTGTCCGACGTCCTGTCCACCGCCCTGTACGTCCTGGGACCGGAGGCGGCGGTGGACCTGTGGCGGACCGCCGGGGATTTTGAGTGCGTGCTGTGCCAGACAGACGGCGTAGTGCTGGTGACGGAGGGGCTGGAGGACCAGATGACGTTTGGGGGGGAGGACTATGGGTACACCTGTGAGATCGTCCGCCGCTGACCGCCCGGGGCCCCGTCTGTGGGACGGGGCGGTGGTGCTGGCGGTGCTTATCGCCGCCGGAGCGCTGTTCTGGTGGCTGAGACCGGCGGGGGGCGGGGCGCTCACCCTCACCATCCGCCTGGACGGCGCAGTCGCCGCAGCCTATGACATGACTGCCCCCGGCGTGCCGGAGACGATCTCGATTGACGCGCCGTGGCCCCTGTGGCTGGAGCGGTCTGGGAACCGGGTGCGGGTGGCGCAGAGCAGCTGCCCCGGCCGGGACTGCGTCCACACCGGCTGGATTGGCCGGGCGGGAGAGCAGATCATCTGTCTTCCCAACAAGCTCATTATTTCCCTTACAGGGGGACAGGATACGTCCACAGACAATTTTGACGTAATTGCCGGATAAGAAGTTCCCGCCAGAAGAGAAAAAGAGACAGCCTTTATTATTTAAGGAGGGCAATTCTATGGGTCCCTATCTGCTGGCCCTGGACCAGGGCACCACCAGTTCCCGCGCGATTTTGTTTGACCGGGAGCAACGTATCTGCGCGATCTCCCAGAAGGAGTTTACCCAGTTTTACCCCCGGGAGGGGTGGGTGGAGCACGACGCCATGGAGATCTGGTCCACCCAGTACGGGGTGATGATGGAGGCCATCGCCCAGTCCGGCGCGGCGGCGGGGGAGATCGCAGCCATCGGCATCACCAACCAGCGGGAGACCACGATCCTTTGGGACCGGGAGACCGGCCGGCCCATCCATAACGCCATTGTGTGGCAGTGCCGCCGCACCGCCCCTTTGGTGGACGGGCTGCTGGAGCGGGGGCTGGGGCCGTATATCCAGACAACTACGGGTCTGGTGCCTGACGCCTATTTCTCCGCCACCAAGATCAAGTGGCTGCTGGACCATGTGGAGGGGGCCCGGGACCTGGCCCGGCAGGGCCGGCTGTGCTTTGGCACGGTGGACGCCTGGCTGCTGTGGAAGCTGACAGGCGGGGCAGTCCACGCCACCGACTACACCAACGCCTCCCGCACCATGCTCTACGACATCCGCCGCCTGCGCTGGGACCAGCGTTTGCTGGACGAACTGGACATCCCGAAGGGCATTTTGCCTGAGGTGCGGCCCTCCAGCGGGATTTACGGCTATACGGACATTCAGGGGGAGAAGGTGCCCATTGCCGGCATCGCCGGAGACCAGCAGGCCGCCCTCTTTGGCCAGACCTGCTTTGAGCCGGGGGACGCCAAGAACACCTACGGCACCGGCTGCTTCCTGCTGCTCAACACCGGGGCGGTCCCCTGCGAGAGCAAAAACGGCCTCATCACCACCATCGCCGTGGGGCTGGAGGAGGGGGTGCAGTACGCGCTGGAGGGCTCCGTCTTTGTGGGGGGCGCGGTGATCCAGTGGCTGCGGGACGAGCTGCGCTTTCTGGACGAGAGCCGGGACGCGGAGTATTATGCCCAAAAGGTGCCGGACACCGGCGGAGTGTACCTGGTCCCCGCCTTTACCGGCCTGGGGGCGCCCTACTGGGATATGTACGCCAGGGGGTGCATGGTGGGGCTCACCCGGGGCACCCGGCGGGAGCACATCATCCGGGCGGCCCAGGAGTCCATCGCCTATCAGGTGGCGGATCTGGCCCGGGCCATGGAGGGGGACACCGGCCTGCCCCTGTCCCAGCTCCGGGCCGACGGCGGGGCCAGCCGGGACGGCTTTTTGATGCAGTTCCAGGCGGACATTCTGGGCCGGCCTGTCCACCGCCCCGTCATCCGGGAGACCACCGCCCTGGGCACGGCCTATCTGGCCGGTCTGGCGGTGGGGGTGTGGCGGGACCGTGCGGAACTGAAGCAGCTGTGGCGGGAGGACCGGGCCTTTGTCCCCGCCATGGCGGAAGACCGCCGGTCCGCGCTGTTCGCCGGCTGGCACAGGGCGGTGGGCCACAGCCGGGGCTGGGCGGCGCCGCAAGGCGGGGGAGAGTTTGGCCAGCAATGAGGCCCTGGGGAAGATATGCCAGTCAGGTATTGCCGTCTATATTAAGGAAGTATTTGCTTTTTCAAAATCCCCCTGCTCTGCGCCGCGTCTCCGGGGAGCTGTGTGGGAAAAGAGATAAAAATATGAAAAGCCATATTGCGAAACAGAGAAAAATGATGTATGATAACAAGCGGAGCTTTCCGAAAGCCGGGACGGCGGTCCGGCTTACGGCAAGGCCGCACTAGTCGGGGAGATAGCGGTGCCCTGTTACCTGCAATCCGCTACAGCAGGGATGAAGCCCGGCCCCCGGATTTTCGCTGTGTCGTCTGACCCAGGCAAGCGGTGATGATGGATCGGTCCCGCGCAACGGGACCCCGTGAACCGTGTCAGGTGGGGAACCAAGCAGCACTAAGCGGACTGTCCCGTGTGCCGCGGGAGGCCCGCTCCTGAGCTGGCTGCCTGGGTAACGGACAGGGCGGAAACTTCAAAGGCCGGTGTGCGGTCTTGCCATAAGCCGGCACAGTCGGAAGCGCAGGAGCGAAGCGGCGGGGGTGCCCCCATCCTCGCTCCTTTTCTCTATTTTTATGGCGTTTATGCCGCGGAAGAGGTGAACCGCTTTGTATCAGGCCCTTTATCGAAAGTGGCGGCCCCGCACCTTTGACGATGTGGTGGGGCAGTCCCATATTACCGATACCCTCAAGCGGCAGGTGGCGGCGGGGCGGCTGTCCCACGCCTACCTGTTCACCGGTACCCGCGGGACAGGGAAGACCTCCTGCGCGAAAATTCTGGCCCGGGCGGTAAACTGCGAGCACCCAGTGGAGGGAAACCCCTGCAACCAGTGCCCGTCCTGCCTGGGGATCGAGAATGGCTCCATTCTGGACGTACTGGAGCTGGACGCCGCCTCTAACAACGGCGTGGATCAGGTCCGGGCCCTGCGGGACGAGGCGGTGTACACCCCCGCGGCGGTGCGCCGGCGGGTGTACATTGTGGACGAGGTCCACATGCTGTCCACCGCGGCGTTTAACGCCCTGCTGAAAATCCTGGAGGAGCCGCCGGCCCATTTGATGTTCATCTTAGCCACCACAGAGCTGCATAAGGTGCCGGCCACCATTAAATCCCGGTGCCAGCAGTTCGCCTTCAAGCGCATTCTGCCCTCGGACATCACCCAGCGCCTGGGCTATGTGGCGCAGCAGGAGGGCATGGAGCTCACCCAGGAGGGCGCGCAGCTGCTGGCCCGTCTGGCGGACGGGGGCCTGCGGGACGCCCTGTCCCTGCTGGATCAGTGTACCAACCCCACCGGCGTGGTGGGGGAGGCGGAGGTGCTCAGCGCCCTGGGCCTGGCAGGCAATGTGGAGACGGCGGCGCTGATGGAGCGCATTGCCGGCGGGGACACCGCCGGCGCCTTGGAGACGTTGGGCCGGCTCTACGCCGCTGGGAAGGACGTGGGCGCCCTGCTGGGGGAGCTGGCCTCCCTGACCCGGGATTTGCTGGTGCGCAAGACTGCACCCCAGGGGGGCGCGGCGCTGCTCACCGGCGGCTATGAGGAGCGCGTCATGGGACAGTTGGGCGGCCGGCTGGCGGCGCCCCGGCTGATGCAGATGCTGGAGCTGCTGCAATCCACCCTGGCGGACCTGTCCCGCAGCAGCAACCGCCGCACCGATGCGGAGCTGTGCCTCATCAAGCTGTGCGACACCACGCTGGACCACAGCCCGTCCGGCCTGAGCGCCCGGCTGGCCCGGTTGGAGGGGATGATTTCCGGCGGCGGGGCGGAGTGGCCGGCGCGGCCGGAGCCGGCCCCGGTATCCCCGGCCCTGGCGGCAGAGCCGGCCACTCCCGCTCCGGCGGAGAGAGCGCCTGCGCCGGCGCAGGCGGAAAAGTCAGACTCCCAAAAGGCGGAACCGCAGAAGGCAAAGGCTCCCCCGGCCCGGCCCGGCGGGGATCTCTGGCCCAGGCTGGCGGAGGCCCTGCGGGGACAGGTGCCCATGAGCGTCTACCCCTTCCTCAGCAACCCCGCCATGGTGCAGGGACAGCTGGAGGATGAGCGGCTGATCCTGTGGGTGGACAGCGAGTTCACCCGGGACCTTGTGGGCAAGGCCGCAGTTGTGGAGGCGGTGAAGCGGACGGCGGAGGGACTGCTGGGACAGAGCGTGGGCTGCACAGTCTCCGTGGGCAGGCCCCCAGAGGCGGCGCCCGTGCCGGGACAAGCCCTGGCTTCACAGACGCGGCCGGCAGCAGAACACCCTGGGGAGCCGGCCCATGACAAGCTGAAGGACCTGGCAGCCCGCGGGGCCCGGTTTGATAATATTATTGTGCAAGCGTGATCGGACAGAGATGAAGGAGGAACCACAGCCATGGCAAAAGGATACGGACGGCCCGGCATGGGCGGTATGGGCGGCGGCATCAATATGAATATGATCAAGCAGGCCCAGAAAATGCAGCAGGACATCGCCAAGAAGCAGGCGGAGCTGGAGGAGAAGGAGTACACGGCCCAGGCGGGCGGCGGCGTGGTGGAGGCCAAGGTCAACGGCCAGCGGACGCTGCTCAGCGTGACCATCAACCCGGAGGCGGTGGATCCGGAGGATGTGGAGATGCTCCAGGATCTTATTGTGGCCGCGGTGAACGAGGCTCTGCGCACGGCGGAGAGCGAGATGGCGGCGGCGATGCAGAAGATCACCGGCGGCCTGAGCCTGCCGTTCTGAGAGCCTGTACGGCTTGGCGAGGACCCCGGATTCTGGCCGCAAAGATTTGCGCTGAGGCGGTTGGCACCGCATCCAGGACGGAAAACCAGCGGCGGGGCCGGCCCGCTGCGGTACAGCAACAAAACCTCCACAAGCGGGAGGTTTTTTGTTTCTTTTCAACCGAAACAGACAGGGAGGTTTTTATGGAACAGGCGAAGGTATACTTTACCGATCTGCGGGTAACAGCAGGAGACAGTCTGCCCAAAAAGCTGGCGCGGCTGATCCGGACGGCGGGCATTGAGACCATTGACTTTACGCGGAAGATGACGGCCATTAAGCTCCACTTCGGCGAGCCGGGGAATCTGTCCTACCTGCGGCCCAACTACGCCAAGGCGGTGGCGGACGTGGTGAAGGAGCTGGGGGGCGTTCCCTTTCTGACGGACTGCAACACCCTGTACGCCGGACGGCGGAAAAACGCCCTGGAGCACCTGGACAGCGCCTATGAAAACGGCTTCTCCCCCTTCTCCACCGGGTGCCAGGTGATCATCGGGGACGGGCTGAAGGGCACCGACGACATTGAGGTTCCGGTGGAGGGAGGCGTCTATGTCAAAAACGCCAAGATCGGCCGGGCTATCATGGACGCGGACGTGTTCCTCTCCCTGAGCCACTTCAAGGGCCACGAGGCCACCGGGTTCGGCGGCGCGCTGAAAAACATCGGCATGGGCTGCGGAAGCCGGGCGGGAAAGATGGAGCAGCACTCCGCCGGCAAGCCGGAGGTGAACCAGGCCAAATGCGTGGGCTGTAAGCAGTGCGCCAGGCAGTGCGCCCACAGCGCCATCTCCTACGGAGAAGGCCGGAAGGCCGCCATTGACCACAGCAAATGCGTGGGCTGCGGGCGGTGCATCGGCGTATGCAATTTTGACGCCATCCACAACCCCAACGACTGCGCGAATGACGAGCTCAACGCCAAAATCGCCGAGTACAGCAAGGCGGTGGTGGCAGGACGGCCCCATTTCCACATCAGCCTGGTCATTGATGTGTCCCCCTACTGCGACTGCCATGGGGAAAACGACGCCCCCATTCTGCCGGATGTGGGCATGTTCGCTTCCTTTGATCCGGTGGCCCTGGACCAGGCCTGCGCGGACGCCTGTCTGCGGCAGACCCCCCTGCCCAACTCCAGACTGACGGACAACATGCAGGCGGCGGACTTCCACGATCACCACGACCACTTCTGCAACAGCTTCCCCGAGACCAACTGGAGAACCTGCCTGGAGCACGGGGAGCGCATCGGCCTGGGTACCCGGCAGTATGAGCTGATTCAGGTAAAATAGGGAAGGGATCGATTGACTTTTTGGGGCAATCAGGATATAGTTGGCGTGTAGCATGGATAGAATAGGGTAATAGAAAGGGATGAATTTATGGATATCGCCAATATTCTCTCACGGTGCGACCATACGCTGCTGAAGCAGGACGCCACGTGGGAGCAGATTAAGACCATCTGTGATGACGGCATGGCCTTTCATTGCGCATCAGTGTGCATCCCGGCTTCCTATGTGAAGCAGGCCTCCAACTATGTGGGGAACGAGCTGAAGATCTGCACAGTGATCGGCTTCCCCAACGGCTACTCCACCACCACGGTGAAGGTGTTTGAGACGGAGGACGCCATCCGCAGCGGCGCGGACGAGATCGATATGGTAATCAATCTGGGCTGGGTAAAAGACCAGCGTTGGGACGACGTGCTGGAGGAGATCAAGACCATCAAGGCGTCGTGCAAGGGCCGCATTCTCAAGGTCATTGTAGAGACCTGCCTGCTGACCGAGGCGGAAAAGATAAAGATGTGCGAGCTGGTCACCAAGGCGGGGGCGGAGTATATCAAGACTTCCACCGGCTTTTCCACCGGGGGGGCCACTGCCGCGGATGTGGCGCTGTTCAAGGCCCACGTGGGGCCGGACGTGAAGATCAAGGCCGCCGGCGGGATACACTCTTTTGAGGAGGCCCAGGCCATGCTGGACGCCGGCGCGGATCGGCTGGGGGCCAGCGCTCTGGTAAAGCTGGCCAAAAACTGAGATTTGCAACGATTTATGCTCTTTGGGCGGGCTTCTGCGCTGGCAGAGGCCCGCTTTGTTACTCATGTAACAATTCTGAAACTTTTTTCGGAAACCGGACAAATGTAGTTGCTCTTTGAACGGACATATTGTATAATACACCTATCCCCAGACCGGTGCGGGACAGACCGTCTTACGGATTGGGGTCCTGTATTTAGGAAAGGAAGGTCGATTACATTGAAGAAGTTACATAAGGCCGCGGCTTTGCTGCTGGCCCTCGGCATGGTAGGCCCCCTGGCCGCCTGCGGCGGCGGCAGCACCCAGCCCAGCAGCGCCCCCACCCCCGCCAACAGCGACGCACCCGCTCCCTCCAACGCCGGCGGCCCGACCGCCAGCAGCCCCATCACCAAGGTGGCCCTGGTCACCGACGTGGGCACCATTGACGACGAGTCCTTTAACCAGGCCTGCTGGCAGGGCGTGGAAACCTGGTGCAAGGCCAACGGCGTGGAGTACAACTACTATCAGCCCACTGAGGATTCCGACGACGCCCGTCTGGTCTCCATCAACCAGGCTGTGAATGAGGGCTACAATACCATTGTTATGCCCGGCTACCTGTTTGGCCCCTCCCTGGCTACGGCCCAGGATCAGTTCCCCGACACGTACTTCATCGCCGTTGACGTGAGCGAGGGCGACCTAAACACCGCCGCCGGCCCCAACACCGTGTGCATTACCTTTGCCGAGGAGCAGGCCGGCTATCTGGCGGGCTACGCCACGGTAAAGGATGGCTACACCAACTTGGGCTATCTGGGCGGCATGGCCGTGCCTGCCGTGCAGCGCTTCGGCTACGGCTATGTCCAGGGGGCTGACGCCGCCGCCCAGGAGATGGGCACCAACATCACCATCAACTACACCTATGGCGGCCAGTTCTTCGGCGACCCCTCCATCACCTCCAAGATGGAGGCCTGGTACTCCAACGGCACGGAGATCGTCTTTGCCTGCGGCGGCGGCATCTACACCTCCGCTGTGGACGCCGCGGTGCTACATGACGGCAAGGTCATCGGCGTGGACGTGGACCAGCACTATGTGGGTGAGGCCAAGAATGAGGACGGCTCCAACAAGTACCCCTACAATCCCTTTGTTACCTCTGCTATGAAGGGTCTGCAGAACGTCACTGAGAGCGTTCTGGACGATCTGAGCAAGGGCAACTGGTCCAACTACGGCGGCAAGTTCATGACCTTCTCCCTGAATGAGGGCGATTATGTGGGCCTGCCCACCGACGCCGGCTCTTGGGGGTTTAAGACCTTTACCCTGGATGAGTATAACGCGGTTGTGGATCAGATCAAGAGCGGCGCCATTGAGGTAAGCAACGATATCACCAAGATGCCCGCCGTCTCCGCTAATACTACCGTCAACGAGATCCCCTAATTGCTCTTTGCGATAATCAGAGATAATAAAAAGGTGCGCCGCCCCCGGGCGGCGCACCTTTTTTCCCGCCGCTTGGATCCTGAAAGACCATGCCCGGTCAGCCGGCGGTGATGGAACCGCATCAATGAGAATAGGGAGTGAATGGCAATGGAAGAAATTTATATCCCCGTGCTGTCCCATTTTGAAAATGGAAACCTCTGGACAGCCAGTGACGGCCGTATGCGCTATCTGGTCCGGCCGGAGGAGAATGTTCTCACCGCCCAGGTTTGGGAGGGGCCGTGGAGCTATGAGTTCAGCACGGTGGAGGAGACCCGGCAGTTTCCTATGGACCTCCAAGGGCTTGACCAGCTGGCCCAGTGGGTCCGCGCCTGGGCGGCAGCGATCAACGCCCGCCCTGTTCCCACGCTGGAGCAGAGCATCGCCCGCCGGGCAGAGACGGTCGCCGAATAAGAAAGCGGCCGGCGTCCATCCAAATTGGCCGGTAAAGGAATTCTTTCACTGGCGGACATATGAACCGCTTTACAGGGAATGAATAGTTTCTGAAAGATAGTGAATATATCCGGGAATATAGACATAATATGAATGGTTGGATGGGGATAGTTTCGGTCAAAATTCATGAATTATTTGAGTTCTGCTTGAAGAAAGAGAGCCGCTTTAGTACTTATTTCTATTTCCAAAGTCTATATGGCTTTTGTAGGACTCTCAACGGGATGAATTTGTATAAGTTGTATATTCTTTGTCTATAATTTAGCATACTTTTATTTTGGATTGACGATATTAGGGGTTCTGTGTTATACTCTTATCTGCAACAAGAAGTGGGCGGCACCGATGATCAATTCCATATGCTCCCACAGGTATGCAAGCAGTGTGTCATGTCAGATCAGAACAGACCATGCGCGACTGGCCAACACAGGCCCTTATTATGGCCTTGATTTGTCTGCGCCCCAGCAGGATATGTTATGACTGACGCGGGAAAGAGGGTGAAGGAAGGAAGAGTGCTCTTGCACCGCAGCAGAGAAACACAGCAGCCCATTATTGAGTAGGAGGAAACTATGAAAAAGAACAAGCTTTTCAGAAGCGTCGTCTCCCTGTCAATGGCTTGCGCAGTTACTCTAGGCACAATGCAGAGTGCCAGTGCCTGTACTACCGTGGCCGTCGGCAAGGACGCCTCTGATACCGGCTCCGTACTGGTGGCCCACACCTGTGACGGCTGGTATGACCACCGGATCCAGATCGTAGAGGGCGGCACCCACGCCGCCGGCGAGATGGTGGACATCTACAACGACCCCTGTACCGCCACCAAGAGCGAGGTTACTCTCGTGGGCCAGGTCCCCCAGGCGGAGGAGACCTATACTTACTTCAACATCGCCTACCCCTTCATGAACGAGAAGGGCGTGGTCATCAGTGAGTTTACCTGGAGCGGCCGCAGCGAGGTGGGCTCCCCCGAGGGCATGATGGTCATCGCCAACCTGGAGATGCTGGGCCTGCAGCGGGCCGCCACCGCCCGTGAGACCATCGAGGTGATGGGAGCCATGGCGGAGAAGTACGGCTACTGCGACGGCGGCGAGTGTCTGCTGGTGGCCGACCAGAACGAAGTGTGGATCTTTGAGGTCTGCGGCGGCGGTCCCCTGTGGACCCAGGGCAGCGAGGCCCCCGGCGCCCACTGGGCCGCCCGGAGAGTGCCTGACGACCAGGTCTTCGCCGGCGCCAACCGGTCCCGCTTGGGCGTGATCGATTTCAACGACCCTGACAACTATATGTGGTCCACCGACATCACCGCCCTGCCCAAGCAGATGGGCTGGTGGAACGACGGCGAGGAGTTCAACTTTACCAAGATCTTTAACCCCGAGCCCTATGGCTATGAGTTCTACGCCAGCCGCCGTGAGTGGCGGGTGTTCAGCCTGCTGGCGCCCTCCCAGGACTTCCCCGTACTGGACCGCCAGAGCCACTACGACTTCACCATCGTCCCCGATGAGCTGGTCTCCATCCAGGACATTATGGACATCTACAGCGACCACCTGGAGGGCACCGAGTACGACATGACCAAGGGTCTGGCCGCCGGCCCCTTCGGCAACCCCCACCGCTGGCAGGTCCCCGGCAGCATGAAGCCGGAGTACGCCTCCTCTGAGGACTGGGAGCGCGAGATCGCCCAGTTCCGCTGCACCTACGCCTTCGTGGCTGAGCTGCGGCCCGACATGCCCGGCGAGATCGGCAGCGTGCTGTGGTTTGGCGAGGACTGCCCCGATACCACTGTGTATACCCCCATCTACGCCGGCACCACCCGGGTGCCTGAGGAGTGGTCCACGGGCGACCGGAAGTCCTTTGACCAGAACTGTGCCTGGTGGGCGTTCAACTTTGTGGGCAACTACGCCCAGCTCAACTGGAACGCCATGTACCCCGTCATCCGGGAGCGCAAGGCCGGTATCGAGTCTGAGTACTTCGCCGAGCAGGCCGAGATCGACGCCAAGGCGCTGGAGCTGTACAATACCTCCGGCGTGGACGCCGCCAAGGAGTACCTGACCAATTACGTTTACAGCAACATGGAAGAACTCAACGACACCTGGTGGGCCTTTGCCTGGGAGCTGGTTGGCACCTACTACGACGGCATCCAGATCAACGAGGACGGCTCCTCCACCACCCTGGGCTATCCCACCGAGTGGCTGGAGGCCGTGAAGTTCGGTGAGACCAGCCTGGCCGACAAGGGTGAGAGCATCCCCGGCGGCGAGGAGCCCGCTCCCTCCGCTGAGCCCACTGCCGCTCCCGCTCCCTCCGCCGCCCCCGCGCCCGCGGATCCCGGCCCCAGCAGCGCCCCCGCGGTGAACACCACCTCCAGCAACTCCACCGCGCTGCTTATCGGCTCTGCCTGCGTCATTGTTGCCGCCATTGCCGCTGTAGTTATTCTGCAGAAAAAGAAGCAGTAAAGCATCTTCCATAAGCCCGCGCCGGCCGCTGTGCATAATATCTCCGGCCGGCGCGGGAAAGAGACAGAGAACCATGCAGGCAGCCCATTATTGAGTAGGAGGAAACTATGAAAAAGAGAAAATTTTTCAGAGGCGTTATCTCCCTGTCGATGGCTTGCGCGATTGTGTTTGGTACCATGCAGAGTGCCGGCGCCTGTACCACCATTGCGGTGGGCAAGGATGCCTCGGCGGATGGGGCGCCTATGATCGCCCACTCCGTTGACGGCTGGTACGACGAGCGGATTGAGGTTGTCGCCGGCGGCAAGCATGCGGCCGGTGAGATGGTGGACATTTACCGGGATCCCTGCCAGGACGGCTATCAGCCGGTAGAGCTGGTGGGTCAGATTCCCCAGGTGGAGGAGACCTATACTTATTTTGACACGGGCTATCCCTTCATGAACGAGAAGGGCATCACCATTGGCGAGCACACCTGGAGCGGCGACTATGCCGCGTTCTATAACGGGGAGCAGGCCATGATGGTGATTGCCAACCTGCAGGCGCTGGGCCTGCAGCGGGCCTCCACCGCGAAGGAGTGCGTCCAGATCATGGGCGAGCTGGCCGAGAAGTACGGCTATGCCGACGGCGGCGAGACCTTGCTGGTGGGCGATTCCAACGAGGTGTGGATCTTTGAGATCTCCGGCCCCGGCCCCCTGTGGACGCCTGACAGCGGCAGACCCGGCGCCCACTGGGCCGCCCGCCGCCTGCCTGATGACGAGATCCACTCCGGCGCCAACCGCTCTGTCCTGCGCGAGATCGACTTCAACGACCCGGACAACTTCATGTGGTCCACCGATATCACCCAGTATCCCAAGGAGCTTGGCTACTGGAAGGAAGGCGAGCCCTTCAATTACTCTATCATTTTTGATACCGTAGAGGGCAACGAGGCCTACACCTGCTCCGGCCGTGTGTGGAGAGTGTATGACCTGCTGGCCAACTCCCAGAATTTCCCCATCTGTAATGAAGAGCAGGCGCTGACCGAGCTGCCCTTCTCCACCAAACCCGATAAGAAGCTTACCATTCAGGACATTATGGCCGTCTATTACGACCACTATGAGGGCACCCCCTTTGACATGACCACCGGACTGGCCGCGGGCCCCTGGGGCAACCCCGTCCGCTACCGGGCCAAGAAGGACAACAAGCCCGAGGATGTAGCCAAGTTTGACTGGGAGCGCTCTATCGCCATCTACCGCTGCTCCTATTCCTTCGTGTCTCAGATGCGCCCCAACATGCCAGCTGAGATCGGCACGGTTCTGTGGTACGGCTGCGATTCCCCCGACACCACTGTTCACGTCCCCATCTACGCCGGTACCACCGAAGTCCCCAAGGAGTGGTCTGAGAGCGACCGCTGGAAGTTTGACACCAACTGCGCTTGGTGGGCGTTCAACTTCGTGAACAACTGGGCCACAACGGGCTGGAACATTATCTACCCCGACATCGCAGCCAAGCGCGACAGCATTGAGTCCAAGCTGTTTGCCGAGCAGGCCGAAGTGGACGCCAAGGCGCTCGAGCTCTACAACAGCGGCGATGTCGCCGGCGCAAAGGCGTATCTCACCGGTTATGTCTGCGACACCATGGACGATGTCTATGACCAGTGGTGGGCCTATGCCTGGGAGCTAGTAGGCAAGTTCAACGACGGACAGTCCTACAATGCGGAAGAGCACAGCACTTCCGGCTTCCCCTACAGCATGGAGTATCTGGACGCGGTTGACTACGGTCACAGCCACCTGGACGCCTCCAAGGGTCTGAACGGAGCGCTGCCTGCCGGCGGTGCCGCAGAGCCCGAGCCCTCTGCGCAGCCCGAGCCCTCTGCGCAGCCCGAGCCCTCTGAGGCTCCCGCCCCCTCTAAGGCCCCCGCTCCCAGCGGTGATTCTCAGCAGACTGCCTCCAGCAGCTCCGCTGCCCCGGTTATCATCGTGGTCTGCCTGATCGCTGTGGCCGTTGCCGCTGTGGTCATCCTTCAGAAAAAGAAGAAGAAGAACTAACCTTTATTCGCCTGCGTACATGCGGGCAGAGGCCCCGCTTCTGCCCGCTCATTTATCAAGGAGGATACGAACTATGAACTTCAGCAAAAAGCTTGCCGTTTCTCTGCTGGTCCTGTCCATGACCGCCTCTCTGGCCGCCTGCGGCGGCGGTGGCGGACAGGGCAGCGCCCCCTCTGCCGCGCCCTCCACCGCCCCTGTGGAGTCCACCACCCCCGACGCCAATACGCCCAGCGGCGGCGGCAGCTCTGGCGGCGGCGCCTCCTCTGCCGAGTTTGACGGCAAGCTCCACGGCCCCTTCGTGATGACCACCTGCGGCCAGTCCACCGGCTCTGTCATGTGCCATATGGTGGCCACCCAGGCCGGCGTGACTTCTGTTGATGAGCACCAGCTGATGGCCAGCGAGCTGGACACCCTGGCTCCGGACGCGAAGACGCTGATCATCAGCACCGGCACCTCCGGCAAGGGCATGGGCGCCGCGGGCACCGACGTGGGTGACGAGATCGAGCGCTGCACCGCCGTGGCCCAGGCCGCAAAGGAAAAGGGAATGGTAGTTGTCTGCGCCCACGTGGAGGGCATGTCCCGCCGCACCGACGCCAACGACCAGGCCTCCATCGACGCGATTCTGCCCTTGGCGGATGTGATCGTCTGTGTTGAGGAGAGCGACAGCGACGGCCTGTTCTCCAACTATGCCCAAGAGCACAGCATACCCATCATCACCGCCAAGGATACCCTTAGTCTGAGTGATTATATGACTGCGGAGTAAATCTACCCGCGATTCTTGTCTAGGACTGCGGGCTTGTTCTCACAGCCCGCAGTCCTACCTGAGGAGGTAATTTTGTGACTATGTTCCAGCACTCCTTGGCCGTCATTGCTGTAATCGCGATTGTTTTCGCCGTGGCGAAGAAAATGAAGGTCTGCACTGAGCTCACCCTGCTGCTAGCGGCACTGGGCGCTTTGGTGGCCCATCTGATTATCCCCATGGGTGTGGATGAGCGCTCTGCCTTGCCCTTTACTGAGATCATCCGGCACCTGGTAGAGGGTACCTTCAATTACTTCGACGTGTGTATGACCTTCCTGACGGCTACCTTCTTTATGACCCTGTACAAGGAGACAGGGGGCGTAAACTACCTGGTCCGCCAGATCGTGGGCCGCTTCTATAAGAAGCGTGTATTCTGCCTGCTGCTTCTCCTGGTGGTCATGATGGTTCCCGGCGCTGTCACCGGCTCGGGCGCCACCACCGTGCTGACTGTGGGCGGCTTGGTGGGCGCTGTGCTGGCCGCCATGGGCGTGGCGGAGGATCGCCGCGTCGCGCTGGTCTTCATTCTGGCCGCCATGAGCGCCGCCTGCCCCCCCATCAACTTGTGGACCATGATGGCCGCCGCCGGCGCCAACATGCCCTATGTAGGCTTCACCGCCCCTCTGGCGCTGCTGTCCATCGTGGGCGCCCTGTTCGCCACCTTCTACCTGACCCGGGGTACCAAAAGCGATTCCCCGGTGGACGCCGTCCTGGATACCCTGCCTGAGGCGCCCCAGGGGTGGAACGCCCTGCGCGCTTTCGTTCCCTTCGTAGTCATGCTGGTGCTGATTCTGGGCGCCCGGGTGGTTCCCGCTTACTGGCCTGTGATCGGCCTGCCTATGATTTTCATGCTCAGCGCCGCCGCGGTGCTGCTGTGCAGCCCCAAAAAGGTCAACGTACTGGACGTGGCTGTCACCACTGTGGTCAACCTGAAAGAGCTGGTGGGCATCATGGTTGTAGTGGGTATCCTGAACCAGATCCTCACCCTCACCGGCGCACGGGGCCTTATCTCCCTGGGCGTGGTCATTCTGCCCATCTGGCTGCTGTTCGCCGCCCTGTGGCTCATCCTGCCCGTGGCTGAGGGTGTGCTTCAGTACGCCGTCGCCCCCCTGCTGGGTGTGCCCTTGATTATGCTGTTCAACATGAAGGGCTTCAATGCCGTCATCGCCCTGTCCACTTGGTCCGTCATGTGGCCTTTGGGCGACTGCCTGCCCCCCACCGCCGTGGTCGGCCGGGCCACTGTCATGCAGCTGGACTACAAGGGCAACTACTATAAGGGCTTTGTCAAGGCCGCCTTGGTACCTATCCTGTTTATCCTGGCGCTGTGTACGGTCTCCATGATCTTCAACAACCAACTGGGCAATTTACTGGGGGTGTAACGTATGGATATTCTGGTTATTATCAATGCCATATTCACGATCCTTACCTATGCCACCGCGCTGTTCTTCCTGGTCGCGATTGTCCGCGCGTTCTTTAAGACCAAGAACGTGCAGAACGCCTTGGTGTACTGCATCATCATGGTTCCCTTCGTACTGCGTCTGCTGCGCTTGAAATAAGGGGGAGGGATACAGTTGAGGAATCTGAATATCAATACGGTGAAAGCCATCGCCGTCATCATTGCCGCTTTCTGTATGGGCGTATCCGGCTACCTGTTCTGGGAGCACCGCAACTATAAGGAACCTGTGGTGGTCAGCGAATATATTACCGAAGTCAAGAAGCTCAGCGACTACAGCGATGTGGTTAAAGGCACAACCAACGACTGCAATGTGTATATCTTTGACAGCGGCGTGGAGGGTGGCTGTATGCTCATCTGGGGCGGCACCCACGCGGAGGAACCCGCCGGCGTCATGGCCGCCAACCTGCTGGTAGAGAACCTGAAGGTCACCCAGGGCAAGGTCATCCTCATCACCCGGGAGAATAACAGCGGCTCCACCGTCAGCCGCGTGGGCGAGGCCTACCCCCGGTTCTACAGCTATCAGACCCCCTGGGGCACCAAGACCTGGCGCTTTGGCGACCGCCACGCCAACCCCCTGGACTCCTGGCCCGACCCCGAGGTCTACATCCACTATCCCAGCGGACAGACCTTGGCCAACGTGGACATCCGCAACACCAACCGCAATTGGCCCGGCAAAGAGAACGGCCTGCTCACCGAGCGGACCAACTACGCCGTGACTCAGCTCATCAAGGCTGAGGGCGTGGACATGACGCTGGATTTCCATGAGGCCGAACTGGAGTACACGGTGGAGAATACCATCGTGGTCCATGAGAAGGGCCAGGCTGTGGCCGCCATGGTGTCCATGATGCTCACCTCCCAGACCTTCGACGTGCCCATCGGCATGGAGTTCTCTCCCACCGCCCTCCACGGTCTGAGCCACCGTGAGGTAGGCGACCACACCGACGCTGCGTCCTATCTGGTAGAGGTGGCCGAGCCCATGCTGGATCGCATCCGCGGCATCACCGACGAAGAGCTGCTGATGAGCGGCAAGGATGTCTTCGTGATCAAGGCCGGGGAGCGGGGACTGCTCTACGCCCCCATTGACGAGAACGGCTGGCCCATTGACAAGCGCGTGGCCCGCCACGTCACCACCGCTCTTACCATTATGGAGGTCAACAACACCGTCAACCCCGACCAGACCATTCTGATTGAGAACGTCCCCTCTTACGAGGAAATGATGAGCAACGGACTGGGTATCTACTACCACAACCCGCTGGCCGTCCCTGCCGACCGGGTGTACTATGACTGACCGTCCGTGAACTGAAAACCTGCTTGGAAAGCCCTTCGTCTTGCGGCGAAGGGCTTTCCAAAGGCTAGGGAGGAATACAGCCCTATGCTTGTGATTTCACTGCTTCTGTTTGCAGGGTATCTCGCCTGGCTGCTGTGGGAGGGCTATGCCAACCGGCGGGCCCGGCGAACCTTCCGGCATGTGATCCACGTCAACGGGATCCGGGGCAAAACCGCCACCTGCCGCTTGATTGACGCCCAGCTCCGCCAGGCCGGCTTCAAGGTGTTTACCAAGACGACCGGCACCGCCCCCTTGTACATTGACACCAGCGGGGCGGAACACCCTATCCGCCGGCGCGGCCCTGCCAACATCATTGAGCAGGCCGCCATCCTCCGGCGGGCCCGGCGGGAGGGGGCGGAAATTCTGGTGGTGGAGTGTATGGCTGTGGCGCCGGAGCTCCAGCGTGTGGCCCAAGAGAAGATTGTGCAGGGGGATTGGAACGTCATCACCAACGTGCGCTATGACCACGTTTTCGAAATGGGAGAGCGCCTGGAGGACATCGCCCACAGCCTGAGCGCGGTGATCCCCAGAAGCGGGGTACTGTTTACCGGGGACGAGAACTTTTTCCCCTTTTTTGAGGAACAGTGCCGCGCCGCCGGGACACAGGCCGTACTGTGCCGGGGCGGAGAGGGCGCGGGGAGCGAGAATCTGGCCATCGCCCAGAGCATCGCCCGGCGGCTGGGGGTGCCTCAGGAGCGGCTTCTGGGGGCGGAGGACTGCCGGCAGGAGTTTGGCGCCTGCAAGCGGTACCCCCTGGGGGAGCGGCAGTTCCTCAACCTCTTCTCCGCCAACGATCCCCAGTCCTCTCTGCTGCTGCTCCGGGAACAGTTCCCCCAGCCGGGGGAGCTGACGCTGATTTACAACCACCGGCTGGACCGGCCCGACCGGCTGCTGCTCTTTATCCGGTACTTCTTCCCCTATGTGTCCTGTCAAAAGCTCATTGTTATGGGCGGGGGACGCCGGCTGGCCCGGCGGTTGCTCCGGAGGGCGGGGCTGGAGGCGGAGACCGCCCCCAGCTGGCGCGCCGCCCTGGAGCGGGCGGACACCCCCCTTGTGGCCGGGATCGGCAACATCAAGGGCTGGGCCTGCCAGATGATTTGCGCCCTTGAGGAGGGAAGCCTATGAACGAACTGGCCATTCTCTCCCTCCTGGTGACCCTGATCTTTACCGAAGTAACTCAGATCATCCCAGGGGGGATTGTGGTGCCCTTTTATTTTGCCCTCTACCTGGAGGAGCCGGTAAAGGTAGCCGCCACGCTGGTGTCCGCCCTGATTGCCCTGGGGGTGGTAAAGCTCATCGGCAGCGTCACTATCCTGTATGGGCGGCGGAAGTTTGCCCTGTACATTATCGTCGGCCTGCTGGAGAAGGCCCTGTTTACCTACCTGTATTTCGGAAACTCCTACCTGTTCTACAATCTGTCCATGACCATCGGCTATCTGGTGCCGGGCATTCTGGGGGGACAGATGGAGAAACAGGGATGTGTGAAGACCCTGTGCGCCCTGGCGGCAGTGGTATTCCTCATCAAGCTGATTCAGATTATTGTGACATAAGAGCCTATGAAGATGACAAAGACCAAACTGCTGGCAGCCTGCGCGGCCATCCTGGCAATCACCTGGCTGCTGTTGATGCTCACCAGGGCCACCGCCCCCGCGGCCCACTGGGCGCAGAAGCTGGAGGCTGCGGAGCGGACCCAGGCCTGCCTGGCGGCGGTGCGGCAGCTCAAGGAGGACCGGGGCGTCCCCATCAGCGCCGTCAACGATATCAATCACACCGGTGTCATCGGGCAGGATTACTCCCTCATTACCACCACTCTGGGCAACCTGGAGGCCAAGCGGACCTCCACCAATCCCAACATGGCCGCTATGGTGGTAGATATGTTCTGTGAGCTGGGCCTGGAGCCTGGAGACAAGGTGGCGGTGAACTGCTCTGGCTCCTTTCCGGCCCTGAACCTGGCGGTGCTGTGCGCCATTGAGGTCATGGAGCTGGACCCTCTGCTGATGACCTCCTTTGGCTCCTCCACCCACGGGGCCAACGATCCAGAGCTGACCTACCTGGACATGGAGTACGCCCTCTACCAACAGGGCTTGCTGGGGATCCGGAGCGATTGCTTTTCTATCGGCGGTCTGGAGGATGTGGGAGGAGACATGAACCCGGCGGTGGTGCAGACCATTGTGGACCGGCTCACTGGCTGCGGCTATCCCTTCTACTATGAGGCCGACCTGCTGGACAACATCCACCGGCGCTTTGAACTGTACCAGGATTATGGGGACATCCGCTGCTTTATCAATGTGGGGGGCAACGACGTGTCCTTTGGCAACAGCAAGATCATTGTGTACAGCGACGGCGGCATTCTCACCGCCCTGCCGGAGAACGACCATTCCACCGGCCTGGTGCAGCTCTTTCTGGCCGAAAATACGCCGGTGATCCACCTGCTCAATGTAAAGAGCCTGGCCACGGCTTACGGACTGCCCATCGATCCCAGCCCCATGCCACTGCCGGGGGAGGGGGGCGTCTACTTCCAGTACACCTACCACAAGGCTGTCGCCTGGGGAGGGCTGGCTCTGACAGCGCTGATATGCGGCCTGGGGTGGAACAGCCTTCGGACGCCCGAGCCCCGTTGGAGAGGGAGGGGCCGGCCCAAAAGCCGGCGGAACGGGCCGCCCACAGATACGCGGGAGAAAATTTGAATGCGATTTGCGCCGCTTAGAGCGGCAGGATGGTGAATTCATATGAAAAAAAGAGTGTTTCTACTGTTTGTCATGGCTGCTGTGCTCCTCACGGCCTGCGGAGGCCCGGAAAAGGGGGAGACCATGGGGGTCTATCACCAGATCACCGGGGTGAAGCCGGAAGAAGTGGTGCTGGTGCTGGACGGCAATGAGATTTCCGCAGAGCTGTACTGCTATTGGACGGCCTTCAATTGCAGCGCCCTGGAGTATCAGCTCAACATGTATCACGACTATGGCATGTATCAGGAGCTTTTCCAGGAGGACGGCAGCCTCAACTGGGGGGCGGAGTTCCCCGCCGGCTCCGGCATGACACTCTCCCAGTATGCCAAGACCATGGCAGAGGACACGATCTTTTTCTACGCCGCCATTGAGAATCTGGCAAAAACCCACGGCGTCGTGCTCAGCGCGGAGGATGAGGCCGTCATTGAGACGGAGCGGCAGAATATGGAGGAGGCCCTGGGCGGACCGGAGGGCTTTGAGAACTACCTGACAGAGATGGGGCTGAGCCGGGAGAGCCTGACCCGGGTCATGGCGGTGACCAGCCTGCTGGACGGGCTGATTGAGCTGGCCGGACAGCAGGACAGCCCCCTCTATTTGCCGGAGGCGGACTATCCAAAGTATCTGGGCTATACCGACTTTCTTTTCTTCGCCGTGGACGCGGATAAAGACCAGGAGCAGGCGCGCAAGGAGGCGGAGGAGATCCACCAACAGCTCGGCCAGGCCGAAAATCCGGCGGCCCGCTTTGGCGAGCTGGCGGTACAGTACACTGCGGAGGGCCGGGCCATGACGGACTATTTCTACACGCCGGGCTCCATGCCAGAACCCTTTGAAGCCGCCGCCGCTCAGCTCCAGCCCGGCCAGCTCAGCCCTGTTGTGGAGACGGAAAGCGGCTGCTATATTTTGTTGGGCAAGTCCCTGCCAGAGGGGCTGGAGCGCCAGCCAGAGCAGCGCAAGACACTGCTGGAGAACTACATCGTCGCCCAAGCGGGCCAGTACCAGGAAGAGATGGAAGTGGTGCGGAAAGGGGACCTGACCAGCCTGGACGCGGGGAACTTCTATCAGGACTACCTGAAATATATGGAGGACAGGGCCGTGGAAAATGCCACCGCCATACTGTCCGGGAAGGAAAATGGGGCGTCTGAGTCATAGTGTCTGTTTTAAAACCTGCGCAATGGCCAAGGCCGCTGTGTACCCCGCCATTTATCAAACAAAGCCTGGTAAAGATGGGCGCGTCCTCCCCCAGAGACGCCAGTCCACAGGATTTTCCGCGTGCTGGAGGAGGTAGGGGCTGGTCTCGCGTTGCAGGTGGTTTGACACTGGCTTACATCTTCTTTTTGTCGTCTGCCGCCGGGTTGTCAATAAGAGTTCCGTCCTCTCCAAAGCGGGAGCCGTGGCAGGGACAGTCCCAGCTGTGCTCGGCGGCGTTGTACTTCAGGGCGCAGCCCATATGGGGGCAGCGAGGTACGGTGGGAGTAAGGAGCCCAAGAGCGGACAACAGCCCGTTCACCGCCAGCTGAGGGCGTAGGATGGTGCGGGCGGGGGAGAACACGGCGGCATACGGATTATCTCTTCCCAGCACCAGGTCCGTTAAAATTCCGGCCGCGGCCATAGAGGAGGTCATGCCCCATTTGTTGAAGCCTGCCGCCACATAGAGTCCCGGCGTGCGCTGGGAATAGGGTCCGATATAGGGGATTTCATCCAGGGACATGCAGTCCTGTGTGGCCCAGCGGGCGGTCTCTTGGGCGTCGGGATAGCGGCTTCTGGCAAAGCGCGTCAGCTCCTGCCAGCCGCCGCCTTGCCTGCCGGTCCGGTGGCTGCCGCCGCCCAGGAGCAGCAAATCGCCATAATTGCGGAAGGACAGCCCCTTTTTGTCCGCATCTAAATACATGCCGCAGACATCCGGGGCGTTTTTCAGGGAGAGGACATAGGAGCGATGCTGGTACAGCTTCAAAAAATAGCCGCCGTGCTTGTTGAGAAGGGGGAAGTGGGTGGCAGCGATTATTTTGTCCGCCGAGATGGTTCCGGCGTGGGTGACCGCTCTGCCGGGGGCCAGCTCCAAAACCTTGGTGTACTCAAAAATACGCAGAGGCTTGGCGAGAGCGGCGATGAACTTGAGGGGGTGGAACTGGGCCTGGCGGGGGAATTTTACCGCCCCGGCCACAGGAAAGGGGAGGGGGAGATTCTCCGAACACACCGCGGGAAAGCCCAGCCGCTCCAGCGCCGCCAGCTCCCGCTCCACCTTCCGCCGGCTGTCTCTGGAGTAGACAAAGGCGTCCTTCTCCTCAAAATCACAGTCAAACTCCCGGCACAGCTTGCGGTAGGCCTCTAACGCCCCCAGGTTAGCCTCCAGGCAGAGCCGGGCGCGCTCCGCACCGAATCGCTGTATGAGCTTGTGGCAGATCAACCCGTGCTGGGCGGAGATCTTGGCCGTGGTGTTCTTGGTGATGCCGCTGCCGATGCGGTCTGCCTCCACCAGGGCGCAGTCCACACCCGCCTGGGCCAACCGGTAGGCGCACAGCAGGCCCGCCATGCCGCCGCCGATGATCAATACATCGGTTTTCAGGTCTGACCGGAGGGGAGCGAATTTGGGGAGCTGTACCGTTTGAAGCCATACGGAGTCCATCTCATCACCTCAATGGAATTAAGAAGCGGGATTCATAACCGGAGAATGCTGGAGAGCCATTGGATTTTGCTGTCCCGCAAGGAAAAAGACCGGCTGGACAACGTTCTGCGGTTGTGAATATAGGTTCTAAGGTGTCCGCGAACTTGACGGATTATACCCCAAGAGATGCCCTGCGCCCACAGTGCAATCAAAAGAAATCATCCGAACCATTCCCCACAGAGGAGACCTGGTTCGGATGATCTTCAGAAATCCCAAAACGCCGGTTGAATTACTGACTGCAAGCAAAAATCCCGCACAAATGGGGCGGTGGCGTAAGAAAACATTTTAAGCGAGGGTCGGCGTAGCGTTAAGCTGCGCCGACTTTCGCATTATTTGTGTCTTGGGCAGTTTGAGATTGCTCCCGAGCTCCCTCAAAATCAAACGCACCTATGAAGTTATAGACAATTTCGATTTCCCGGATTTTCACCCGCTTCTGCTGTTCGTCGGTCGTGTAGGTGTCGGACACCCTGATCTGTTCCACGAACTCACGCAGGATAGTGGCGTCAAGCTGGGTCATGTCCGTATATTTCTTCACCACGGAAATGAACTTCCTGACGATGGTTTTCTTCTGCTCCTGCTGTTTCACTTCCCGCCCCAGGGTTTCCACGACGGCCTTTAACTGTTCCTGCTCCTGCTCGTAGTCACGGGGACAGCTTGCCAGAAATGTTGTCCTCAGAGAGCTTTTGTCAAGGGTAAATCTCAAAAAAACGGTTCGTCTGTCTAGACGAAGACAGACGAACCGCTTTTGAATCTATGATGTATCCACAGCTCAGGTGGGGACTTTAGATACTGCAAAAGCTGCTCCTCAAAGATTTGAAGCGTTTCTTCCGCAAATTCTTTCAGCTTAACTGGGTCACGCAAGTCCACGGCACATTGGTTCATGGTCTTAAAATTAGGCACGTCATCGTAGGACACGGCCTGCTTACCGTTGGAGTAGCGCCAGACAAACCACCAATAGTTCCGGGAAGCAATGACGCGGAAAGCAGGAAACTGCTTGTTGACCGTCTCCATGGCTGCGTCATCTACTTTTACTGGCATCCAACCGTTTTCTCTCTTCTTCTCCACCAGACAAAAACCACCAACCAGATAGCCGTCGTCAGATGCCTCAATGCGGAACCACATCTCTTGGTTCGAATCAGAAAATTCCAGTCCCTCCGCTTTTACCTTGTAGTTCACGCCGGGGCAAAAGTTCAAACATTGTAGGTTCGTTTTCTTTTTTTCCTTCAACTCCGCACTGCAATAGGACTTGTAGGAATCCTCCAACCATTCCAACTGGTAGGTTTCCGCAATCGCTTTCCTGTCGATTGCTTCCTTGAATGTCTCTAATACAGTACAAGCCAAGCTGCTATCCGCTGATTGCTTTTTCGAGTCGGACAAAAACCACTCAATAGCCTCTATGTACTGCCGAACTTGTTCCAAAAGTTCAGCGTTTTGGTCAGATTTAGGCTGTCTCGTCCTCCATTCCTCCAGCCATGTGCAGATACTTTTCCAGGAGATGCATGTGACAGCGTTTTCTTCTAACGTATTCCCCTTATCCTTGGACTGCATGGTCCACAGGGAGGGTTTCGTTTTATCGTCCTTCGTCAAATAAACCAATTTGGCGTTTCGGGAATAGAAGTGATAGTCATAGCATTGAGCCTCTTGGTCACCAGCGTTGATCTTGACCTCAATCGGAACAGAAAACTGGGGATGTTGGAGCATGATATCGATTCTCCGCCCGTTATCAATCAGGTATTCCGTCATGACGCAGGTTCTTTCCAGGTTTTTCAGCTTCGCACTGTCCATTTGCAAAGGCACTTCCAGGAAGGACTTCAAGAAGGACGTATCCGGCTTGCTCCCAGCCGACCTGTGTCCCTTTGGGTCCAGCAGATCCGCCAGAAAACGGCACATCAACACCTCGTCCTGTGCCACTCTCAGCGCCTTGAAAATATTGCTTTCCATCACGATTTCTCCTTCTCTTTTTTTAATAGCCAAGAAATTTTCTGATACCTCTCCCATCCATTCCGCAAAATTTCTCCAATCTCCCGCCGCAGCCACTCCGGCTCCAGGACCTGGCACACCGCTACATATTGCAGCGCCCAGAATTTCAGTCCAGCCGCCCCGGTGGACACCATGGCGTCAAAGGTTCCGTCACCATTGTCCCGAAGCTGCGTCTCCATGCCAAACCGGTCCAGCACGTCGCTGACCAACTCCGCTTCGCAGCGCAGCACCGCCTGGACAGCCTCGCCGGGAAAGGGGTACACACGCTCCCGAACATACCGCTCCAGGTCCAGTCCGGGCGGCAGAGGAGCTATGGACTGGTCCTCCAGCAAAACCGGCGACTGAATCCGGTCCACCCGATAGTGGCTGATGTTCTCTTCTCCCTGATACCGGAAGATAAGGTAATAGTTTCCATTTGCAAAGAAAAGGCCATAGGGCGACACCCGATAGGGCTGCTCCCGGCGGGGATGGAGCCGCTTGTCCATGCCGTATTCCATGTACTGAAACTCCACCTGACAGCAGCGTGACACCGCCTCTTCTAGCACCTCCACGGACAGAAAGGTCTCCTGATTGATACCGCGCCAGGGTGTTCCAACGGACAGGGGGCGGCACTGTTCCCGCTGCCAGCGGCTCAGGCCCCGCCCCAGCTTCTTCAGCAGCCGCTCACACTGACGCCGGGAAATGCCCGGAAAAGCGGAGGCGGCGTCCGACAGCAGACGCACCTCCGACGGCTCCAACGGGCGGGACAAAAGCCGGTAGCCCTCGCCGTCATCCTGATACTCCGGAATATGACAGCCCACAGCCCGCAGCTTGTCCAGGGCGGCGTAGACCGCCCGCCGGCCACAGCGCAGGCCGTACTCCGTTCGCAGCAGACGGAGCAACTCTCCCATGGGCAGGGCGTGGTCGGCGTCAGTATGCTCCGAGAGAACCTGATAGACCCGGAAGGGAAGGATGTTTATGGACACGGCGGCGCCTCCTTTTCCTGATGGGTTATTGTACCATAAACGCGGCGCGGATAGCAACCACCCCCCTGTACTTGTTTCGGTATAGGGGGGTGTGCTAACATTACGGAAAATCCATTGGAAAGGAACGACTGTGCGTTTATGGAAAAGAGGTCAACAGGAAAGCGGCTTCTCAGAGAGACGGATTACGCGCTTTTGAAACGAGTGCTATACGGTAATTTCAGTTTGATCTGCTTGGATGTGGATGATCTGACGGTTCTGCGGGATGGCGAGACCGCTTTCCTTTGGGAATGCCCTCCCTGCGCGTCAATGGACGAACTGATAAGCATGGCCCTGCTGGTGGCGGCTGAAATGGATCCAGAGCGGGGCCGAAAAATCGTATCTGTAGTGCTATATGTCAATGTGCCTAGGGATATGAGCCTCGAAAGCCTTGATGAAATATGCCGCGCAATTCAGTGGCCGATTCCAAAAGACGCGGATATTAGATTCGGCCGCGGTTTTCACAAAGAAGCTCGTTTCCTGCTTGCCACTTCTGAGGGAAGAGCAAAGAAGAGGAGGAAAACGTAATGACCTATGTGATGTCGGATATTCACGGCTATTATGAAAAATACCGGTCCATGCTGGAGACCATTGAGTTTGCGGAGGATGACACCCTCTATGTGCTGGGGGACGTACTGGACCGGGGGCCGGACGGGTTCAAGATCCTGCTGGATATGGCGGCGCGGCCTAACATAATTGGGCTTCTGGGAAACCATGAGCTGCTGGCCGCCGCGGTGCTGCCCTCCCTTTTGCGCACCATACGCCGGGGCGAGGAGCAGCCTTTGGCTAAAGCGGAGCAGGCGCAGATGCAGGAATGGCTTCAAAACGGAGGGAAGGCATCCATCCTGCAATTTCTCCAGTTCAGTGGGGAAGAAATGGAGACCGTGTGCGAGTATCTGCGGTCACTGTCCGCCTATGAGGAAATCACGGTACAGGGACGGCGGTTTGTGCTGGTCCACGCCGGGCTGGAGCATTTCTCCGCCGCCCGTCCTTTGGAGGAATATGACCTGGAGGATTTCCTGTTCTGCCGCCCAGACCCGGAGACCGCCTATTTCCCGGACAAAACCCTCGTTTTCGGGCACACCCCCACCCGGCTGCTCTTCAAACAAATCGGGAAACCGGAACTGCCGGACCGCATTTTCCATCGTAATACAATGATTGGCGTCGACTGCGGGTGCGCCTATCCCGGCGGACGGCTGGGGTGCTTATGCCTGGATACAATGGAGGAGTTTTATGTGTAAGCAATTTATAAAAAGAGTTCATTCAATTTGCCGCACACATTTCAGGAGAAATTCCGCGCACAGGAAATCGGTGGAAAGGACTGAGTTGAGCTGCCACACAGATTTTACCCCGGGGGAGGGTATTCTTTCTCCGAAGGAGTGGATCAGCAGTGCCCGTGAAGCCGGCATCCGAGCCATTGCGATCACGGATTTTCAAAATGCAGACGGGTTTATGGAGGCGGCGCAGGCTATCGAGAAACTGCACCGGGACGCAGAACCGGGAGAGCTGGATTTCAAGGTACTCTATGGCCTGGAAACTGTGCTGGAGGACGGATGTCTGATTCATCTTCTGGTGCAGCATCAGGAGGGATTAGCGCAGCTTTACCGGCTGCTGGAAAGCCGGAAGGAGCGTCCGTTTCTGCGAAAAGCGGAGATCAACGAGCATCGAGCCGGACTGTTGGTAGGCTGTCCCGGAAAGGACGGAGAAGTTTATCGCGGGATTCTAAAAAATCTGGATGACGCCCGTTTGGAGGAAATCGCCGGGTTCTACGATTATCTGTCGGTCCTGCCGCCGCAGCATTGCAGACTTCTGTCCATGCCGGAGCACATTTCCCGCAGCGAAGCCCTTCGGGCGGCGGAGGACTTGATCCTCAAAACCATTGCTCTTGGCAAACGGTCAGGCAAGCCAGTGGCCGCAGCAGGAAACAGGCGAACAGCAAATCAGGATTGGGGTATGTTCCGAAGCAGTATGGCTTATCGCGCCCTGAAGGATGAGAACTTGGTCCTTGACCCCGCTTTCCTTGGCAAATGGCTGGGCAAACCGGCGGACACAGCGGGAAATACACCCATGGGAAATCAGGATTGGGGTATGTTCAGATGGGGTATGACTCATTATATTCTGAAGGGTGAGGATTTGGAGATACCCCTGCCGAACCGCCTCTACACGGAAGAGGATGGGGCCTGGGATGTATCCCTGCCAGATCTCCTCTACGCGGATGAGATGTTGGACGTCTTCTCTTTCATGGGAAAAGAAGCAGCGGAGGAAATTGTCCTTCACGCGCCCAACCGTCTGGCGGATCTATGCGAAGAAATCCGGATTTTCCCGGAGGATCAACGATGCTTGTAGCCCATCCTGCCCGGTGCGTTTCAGACTGTGTCGGACCTCTGCCGGAAGCAGCTCCGGATACGGTACGGCAGTATGATTCCTGAGACGGCGCAGGAACGGATAGAGTATGAGCTTGCAGTCCTGCAAAACAATGAATGGTTCTGCTCCGTTCTCCTGATTGTCCGCCAACTGGTACAGGGGCTCCAGGGAAAGGGGTATCCGGTCCGTGCATTAGCCAGGTACTACTCGGACTCCGGTTATACATATTCGTATGCCGCATATCTGCTTGGCGTGACTGAAGTCGATCCTTTGGCCATACAGATCCCCCGTGAACGCTTCAGGATGCCTGACGCGCCTGATTGGCAATTTGCATTGAACGTTCCAGAAGAGTGTGTGGAGGAATGCTGGAAAGAGGCCGTTGCGATCCTTTCTCAAATATTTCCCCAGGGAATGGCGGTATCAATGCCGGAATCATATCAATCCAACGGAAGGATCTTTGTCCCCCATGCTGCGCAGCTGCGCAACTGGCTGCCCTTGAAAAAGGTTGACGGACAATATTGGGCCCCTTATGGAGCCGCTGAGGATTTTCCCTGCCTATTTCGGTTGTATTTAGTGCCCGCAAAGGACCTGAGTCTGTTTCGTAAACTGGAACAATCAACTGGAACACACCCATCCTCCATAAACATTGAAGAAGATGCGCTTCCGTTATTATTGCGGGATCAAACGGATATCCCAGAGCTTGGATTTTCAGATATCCAGGCGATCTGGAAACTGGCAGATCCCCAAACAATGGATGACATCATCAAGGTTTTTGCCCTGCGCCACTCCTGGGGCGCTTGGGAGGACAACGGTGAGGAGTTGGTGAAAAAGAGGGCCGTTCTATTCAGCGAGATCATTGGGAGCATGGATGATGTTTTCTTGCGTCTGCTGGACGCAGGATTGGATATGGCGTTTGTATACCAGGTTACAGCGCAGCTCCAGAGATCTGAAGAACTGGATAAAGAATATATTTCCGTCCTGACACAAAATGGGATTCCAGAATGGATTATCAATTCCTGCAGCAAAATCATAAAGCTCTCTCCAAAAGCGTATTGTGCGGCAGCTTTTGCGATACCGGCACTTAAAGCAGCATGGTATAAGGCGCGCTTTCCGAAGGAGTACGCGCAGGCGTATTCTGAATGGCATTCTGAGAATCTGCATTCACAGGCGTTGAACACTGCCTTGGCGGAGATTTTTTCCAGCTCCCCCGAGGCCGGTTAGGGTGAACAACTCGAAACAACGGTCACAGGGAGGCTGGTATGAACGCTCAAGAAATCAAGAACATTCTGATCGCCTATCTGAAGACAGCCAACCGTGAGATCCGGATCTACCAGGAAAAAAGCATCGGGGACGCGGTGTGCGATCTGATGGCGGTGACCAACTGCCTGACGGGCTACGAGATCAAAAGCGACCTGGATAATTACCAGCGGCTGAATCATCAAATCACTGCCTATGACCGTTTTTTGAGAAATGCTATATCGTCGTAGGCGGCCGTCACCTCAAATCAGCGGACCAGAAGGTACCTGGCCACTGGGGAATCATCACAATCCAGAGCGACCATGTCACCGTCAACCGCCCCGCCCGTGCCGGAAACCCGGACTGCGGCAGCCAGCTGAGGGTCCTCTGGAAGCTGGAGCTGTCCAACCTGCTGACAAAAGCAGGACTTCCGCCGTATACTTACAAAAGCAAGCAGTACATCATAGACCGGATCGTGGAAAAACTGGCTCAGGCGGAAATCAGGCGGCATGTGGCCTATGAACTGATGCACAGGGACTATGCGCTGTTCGACGCAAAAGACTACTCACTCCACTTCGGTGGAGCGGAGGAAACGGGGGATGGTTCCCCCGCAGTAAGCGGCCTGCCGGCGGCGGAGATTGTGGACGCCCTGTCTGAACAGGATTTCAAAGAGATGACCCTGGACCGGTGGATCGCGCTGTATGCCCAAGCCAAGGAGCTGCAAAAAAGCAAGGAGGACCTTAGCCGTGTGCGGACGGCTCCGAGGGCGCCCCACGACATCCCCTATACCGATATTGAGGTCTCATTGGGCGTACCTTGGGTCAGTGAACAGATCATCGACGATTTCTGCTATGTTCTCCGCACGGGAGATGAGAAGTTGGTGGAGAGGATGCACTGGGCCCACAAGATAATCAGCTATGAGCCTCTGACCGGATACTGGTATGTGGCAGACAAGCAGCGTACAGCATATTGGTATGGGGACAAAACGCGGCTTGAGCGCACCTATGGTCTGCCAAGCTACAACGCGCTGTATATTCTGGAGGCCACACTGAATCTCAGGGAGATCCGGCGGAAGACGAAAGCGGAAACGTTGGCGGCGCTGGAAAAGCAGGAGGCCATCGAAAATCTGTTCAAGGAGTGGGTCTGGCGGGACGAGGACCGCCGCTGGGAGATCGAGGAGGCATACAACAAGATCTTTCAGGGCTGCCGGGCCAAAGAATACAGCGGCCGTGAATTGAAATTCCCGGAAATGAGCCCAGATGTCACGCTGCTTGATTACCAAAAGGATGCCGTCATGCGGGTGATCTCGGAGAAAAACACGCTCCTGGCCTTTGACGTAGGGGCGGGGAAAACCTATATCATGATCGCCGCCGCCATGAAAATGCGCCAGAAGGGGCGTTCCCGGAAAAACCTGTTTGTGGTGCCCAACCATATCGTGGGCCAGTGGGAGCTGATTTTCAAGCAGATGTATCCCGCAGCCAAGGTGCTGTCGGTGGACCCTGCCGCTTTTCGGCCTCAGCTCCGGCAGAAGGTGCTGGGGCAGATTCAGCGCGGGGATTATGACGGTATCATCATGGCGTACAGCTGCTTTGAGATGATCCCGCTGTCGGAGAAATACCTGATGGAGCAGATGGAGCGGAAGCTCCGGGAGCTGGACGCCTCTCTGCCGGGGAGGAATCCGGGGATTCATTTTCCAGGGATCGGCGCGTCGGTGAAACGGGAGAGGGACTACCTCAAAAAGCAGATTTTCGATCTGATTAGCACGCTGGAGGACTATACGGAAGCCATCACCTTTGACCAGCTGGAGATCAATACACTCTTTGTGGACGAGGCCCACAACTTCAAGAACATCCCTTTGCAGAGCAATCTGAGGGGAATTTCCGGCGTCAATATCACTGGTTCTCAAAAGTGCCTGGAAATGCTCCACAAGGTGCGGTGTGTCCAGGAGAACAATCAGGGCCGGGGCGTGGTTTTTGCCACCGGTACGCCGCTGTGCAATTCAATCTCGGACACCTACGCTATGCAGATGTACCTGCAATATGACGAGATGAAGGAAGTGCACCTGGACCACTTTGACAACTGGGTGAAATCCTTTGCCAAGCCAGAGCGAGTATGTGAAATCGACGTGGACACCTCAAAATACCGTTTTGTCCTGCGGTTCGCGCGGTTTTTTAATCTGCCGGAGCTGTCCAGGATGTTTTCCCAGATAGCTGCCTTTCATGCGGTGGACAACAAGGAAGGGATTCCGCGGCTGGAGCGCTACAGCGATGTGATCCTGCCCCGCAATGCAGCGCTGCAAAGCTACATGGACCAGCTGTGCCTGCGCTCAGAAGAAATACGTGAATGGCGGGTGGACAAGACCAAGGATAATATGCTTAAAGTGAGTACCGACGGCAGAAAGGCGGCGCTGGATCTGCGGCTGGTGAATCAGGAGCAGCCCGGTGGGGAGATCTCCAAGGTCTGGCGCTGTGTTCAGCAGGTCATGGGGATTTACAAGGAGTACAACGGATGCAGCCAGATCATCTTTTGCGACTACTCCACACCCAAGGCAGAGAAGTTCAATATATATGACGAACTGAAACAGGAATTGATGAAGCATGGGGTCCCATCCAAAGAAATCGCCTTTATTCACAGCTGCCGCTCCGAGGCAGAAAAGGTGCAGCTTTTTGAAGAGGTAAACTGCGGTATGGTACGTGTTCTGCTGGGTTCCACCTTCAAGCTTGGCATCGGCGCCAACGTGCAGACCCAGCTCAAGGCTATCCATCACCTGGACGTACCCTGGCGGCCCTCCGACATGGTACAGCGGGAGGGCCGCATCCTCAGAAGAGGAAACCGATACCAGGAAATCAAGATTTTCCGCTATATCGCCGAGGGAAGCTTCGATTCCTACTCCTGGCAGCTGCTGGAGACCAAGCAGCGGTTTATCTCTCAGTTTTTGAGCGGCTCAGAATACCAGCGTTCCGCCTCCGACCTGGAGGAAAATGTATTGACCTATGCGCAGGTCAAGGCCCTGGCCATCTCCCAGCCGCTGATGAAGGTGCTGGCCGAGAAAGAAAATGAGCTGCGCCGCTTGCAGATGCTCTCCAATCACCACATCCACACCCAAGAAGCTCAGCGGCAAGCCATCGCTGAGCAGGAGGAGCAGCTAGCCATTCTCAAAGGAAGGCTCGCGGCTACTGAGCAGAATGCCAGCTATGTGGGCGGCATTTCTGAGGACGGCTTTCAGGCCGCTTACAGAACTGTGAAAGCGGTACTGACTGAGGACGTGGTTTTGGGCAGGACAGCTTCTCCCCTGGAGCTGTCGGTCTTAGGGTTCGGAATTGCAATCCCGGGAGCCGGGGAGCAGAACGCTAAAAAACCCTATATTGTTCTGTCCCGCAATGGGGCCGACTATCCGCTGGAAATGGGGCCATCCTCTGCCGGGAACGCGCGCCGTGTGGTGAACTTTTTGAAACGGTTTCACGAACTCCCCAAGCGCATCGAAGAACAGCGGGACGAATGCCTGAGGGAAATCGAGCGTCTAAAAGAATTGAGCCGGGAAACAAACCCCTATTTGGATGACATGAGGTCTTTGGAGGAAGAAATCACACGAATACGCTCTAAAATCATCTGACCGAGAGGGCGGAAAGAAGTATCTGTGCAATTCAATTGGATTAGATTTTGCAGCAACAGAAACCGAAACAAAGACTTGGCGGGCAAACAAAGTCCGCCGGGTCTTTTTGCATCATAAGAAGAAACGAACGGCAATGAATTTGCTTTAAGATGTGTGCTATTCTTGCAGAGCAAGCATCGAAGCAGTATAATATGATTGCAAACTACCTGATGTTAAGAAATCCAGCGGAAACTATCAGCCCCAAAAACAAAAAACTCCAAAAATGTTTGATAGGATGTCTTTGACTACGGTTATAGAAAAGAGGTCGCCCAATGCCCGATAAAATTTTAGTGGTCGATGATGAACAGGAAATCTCCGATTTGGTGGAATTATATCTCCAAAATGAGAACTGCGAGGTGTTTAAGTTTTACTCGGCTAAAGATGCCCTTGCCTGCATTGAATCCACCGAGCTTGATTTAGCCATTCTGGATATTATGCTGCCGGAGGTGAACGGCTTTGCCCTCTGCCAGAAAATCAGGGAGCGGCATACTTATCCCATCATCATGTTGACAGCCAAGGACGCGGAAACCGACAAAATCACCGGCCTGACCCTGGGAGCGGATGATTATGTCACAAAACCTTTTCGCCCTTTGGAATTGGTAGCGAGAGTAAAGGCCCAGCTCCGGCGGTATAAACGATATAACCCCGCCCAGGCTTCTGGTCAGGAACAGGCATCCGATTTGCTCCTGCACTCTGGCCTGGAAATGAATACGGGTACTCATGCCTGCCTTCTGAATGGGAAACCGCTTTCCCTGACACCAACCGAATTTTCTATTTTACGCATTTTATTGGAACGCAAGGGAAAGGTTGTCAGCTCCGAGGAACTGTTTCACGAAATTTGGAAGGACGAGTATTACAGTAAAAGCAACAATACGATCACTGTCCACATTCGGCATCTGCGTGAGAAGCTGGGCGACACCATAGACAATCCAAAATATATTACAACGATATGGGGAGTGGGGTATAAAATTGAAACGTAAATCAAGAAAAATTCCATATCTGATTATTATGATCTCGATTAGCGTCTTACTTTGCTTGGGACTTTATTTCCTTGTTGACAAAATATGGAATGGCAGCTTTGTGGATTGGTTTGAGTGGAACTTCATGCAGACGAGAAATGCTTATCTTCCAGAGGCTGGACAAGAGGCTATTATCCATGAACCAATGTGGTGGAAAGTAAAACAGTTGGTACTTGGGGTTTTTATTGGAACCATCACAGTGGGAATTATCATTGGATTTATTGTTTCACATTTTCAAGCAAAAGCGGAAAAACGGAAATCTATAACCAACATCAGCCAAATGCTCCGAGACTATATAGGACAGGCGGACGAGGGCTCTAATGTGTTCCCGCAGGAGTATGCGGAAATCGCCGTACAGATGGCAGAAATTAAAACAGCCGTGCTCCGTAGCGAACAGGCCCTCCGGAACGAGGCCGCGCAGAAGAATGACTTGGTGACTTATCTGGCCCACGACTTGAAAACGCCCTTAACCTCCGTCATTGGCTATTTAAGCCTGCTGGACGAAGCCCCGGATATGCCGCCGGAGCAGAAAGCAAAATATACCCATATTGCACTGGACAAGGCAAACCGCCTGGAACGGCTGGTAAACGAGTTTTTTGAAATCACCCGGTATAATTTGCAGCAAATCACGCTGGATCAAGAGCAGATTGACCTTTACTATATGCTGGTGCAGATGGTGGACGAATTTTACCCCATCCTATCCGCAAAAGGAAATACCGCGGTTCTTCATGCTGATGAAAATTTGAGCATCTGCGGCGATCCGATGAAGCTGGCCCGCGTATTCAATAACATTTTGAAAAACGCGGCGGCATACAGCTTTCCAAATTCTGAAATCATCATTTCCGCCGAAAAGCAGGACAGGCAAATGATAATCTTCTTTGAGAACCAGGGGCCGACAATCCCGGAGGAAAAGCTGTCCAAAATATTTGAGCGTTTCTATCGAATGGACGAGGCTCGCAGCTCCAACGCGGGCGGGGCCGGACTTGGGCTTGCGATTGCAAAGGAAATCGTCACCCTCCATCACGGAACAATCACAGCCGAAAGCCATGAAAATGCAACAGTATTTACAGTATCATTGCCGCTCTCAAATTAGGAAAACATCAATCTCCTGTTAGGATTTTCTTAGGAAACCAACAACAGAATATTAAAGCATGATCCGATTGTCCTTGATATGATTTTCATACCGAGGGCAATCGGATTTTTACATTTAGAGAAGGTGTGATATGAAAAAGCTCAATATAGCGGTCCTGTTTGGCGGTTGCTCCCTGGAGTACAGTGTTTCGCTGGAATCAGCCCACGCGGTTATCACGCACATGGATCGGACAAAGTATTCCCCTGTGCTGGTGGGCATTTCCCCCAAAGGAAATTGGCTTCATTTCACCGGCGCGGTGGAGAAAATCAAGCAGGATACCTGGAACAACCCTGACGACTGCGCCCCGGCCCTGGTATCTCCTGACCGGGACGCCCCTGGGCTTTTGGTTCAGACAACTGCTGGCGTGGAGAAGATTTCTTTGGACGCCGCTTTCCCTGTTCTGCATGGACGCAACGGTGAGGACGGGACGGTGCAGGGGCTTTTTGAATTGGCGGGGATTCCGCTGGTGGGGTGTGGTGTGCTGGCCTCGGCGCTGTGCATGGACAAAGACCGGGCGCACAAGCTGGCTCAGGCCGCGGGCATCACGATACCTTCCTCCACTGTGCTGACAAAGAAAGCTAGCAAGGAGAACGCTTTCGCTTGTGCTGAAAAGCTGGGGTATCCGCTGTTTGTAAAACCTGTCCGGGCCGGTTCCTCCTATGGTATCACCAGGGTTATGGAGCGCGGTGGACTGCCTGCGGCTCTGGAGCTGGCCTTTGCATACGATGACCACATCATTTTGGAGGAAGCGATCTCCGGCTTTGAGGTCGGGTGCGCTGTTTTGGGAAATGATACCTTGACGGTTGGGGAACTGGACGAGATTGAACTGGCGGACGGCTTCTTTGATTTTACAGAGAAGTATACGCTGAAAACCTCCGAAATCCATGTTCCGGCCCGCATTTCCCCCGCAAAAACGGCAGAGATGAAAGAAGCCGCCCAGCGAATTTACAAGGTCCTTGGGTGTCAGGGATTTGCGAGAGTGGATATGTTTTTGGACAAAGACGGCCGGGTGGTTTTTAACGAGGTCAACACCATTCCCGGCTTTACCGCCCACAGTCGTTACCCCAGCATGATGAAAGCGATTGGAATGTCCTTTGAGCAGGTCATTTCAAATGTAATCGAATTGGCGGTGAGTAAATGAACAGCCTGATTTTGGTCAATAGCAGACACGCATATTCGCGAGACACAGAACAAGACCTGATCCCTGTTCATGAGGACTATCCAAATATCCTGCTGGAACGGGAAGCAGCTCACGCACTCTCTTTTATCATGGAGCAACTGGACGGATGGCGGTTTATTGTCCCTGTGAGCGGATGGCGTTCGCTGGAAGAACAGTTGACGATTTATGAAGAATCGCTCCAGGAGAACGGCCCGGAGTTTACAGCGAAGTATGTAGCCATGCCCGGACACAGTGAGCATCAAACAGGGCTGGCAATCGACCTGGGGCTGCGCCAGCCGGACATTGACTTCATTCGTCCGGTTTTTCCCTATGAGGGCATCTGCCAAAAGTTTCGGGAACTGGCCCCTGCTTTCGGTTTTATTGAACGCTACCCGGCGGGGAAAGAGCATATTACCGGCATCGCTCATGAACCGTGGCATTTCCGCTATGTTGGTACGCCCCATTCGGAGATCATGACCTTTAAGGGGCTGACATTGGAGGAATATCTGGCATGAAGATACAGGCGGCGTTGATTCATTGGTCGAGAGGCGAGAACCTGGGACTGTACTGGAAATTCTTTTGGTGGAGAAAACTGTGTTCGGTGCGTATTGTCCGGGATATGTTAACCTTCTTCTTGAACCGAATGGCCCACCGGCATGGCGGCTACATTGGAAACGGAGCCAAGTTTGACAGCAAGCCCATCCTGCCTCACGGACTTCATGGCATCTATATTTCCCGTTATGCCCATGTCGGAGCTGATTGCTGGATTTATCAGAATGTCACCATTGGCTCGGTTGACAGGAAAGCCCCGCAGATTGGAGATCACTGTTTGATTGGAGCTGGCGCGGTTGTTATTGGCGACATTACAATAGGTGATTTTGTAAAAATTGGAGCTGGGGCGGTGGTCTGTACGGATGTGCCGAGCCATTCTACCGTTGTGTCTCAACCTTCAAAAATTATTGTCAGGAGGACCGGAGCATGACGGAGTTTTATCAGGGCCGCGCCTGGATTGAATTGAGCCGGGCCGCTCTGCGGCATAACGTGGAACAGCTTCAGGCTCTGCTGCCTCTTAACTGTGCGTTGATGCCTGCGGTCAAGGCAAATGCCTACGGACATGGCGCTGTTTTGATTGCCAGAGAACTCAATGCCCTGGGCGTAAATGCCTTTTGCGTTGCCACTGTTTTTGAGGGGGTAGAGCTGAGGCAAGGCGGAGTTGTGGGGGAAATCCTGATACTCGGATATACGCATCCCCAATATGTCCCACTCCTTGTTAAATATCATCTGGCACAGACTATTTTAGACTATCCCTATGCGTTAGAGTTGAACGCCTGCGGCCAAATCATCAACGTCCATATCAAATTGGACACCGGGATGCACCGGCTGGGGGAACGCTGTGAAAATCTGGATAAAATTCAGCGGATATTCGCTTTCCAATTTCTTCACGTCACGGGAGTTTATACCCATTTATATGAAGATGATCTTTCCCTGCCATCAAACAGAGAAGCCGCCCTAACGCAAGGCAGAGCCTTTTATCAGACGGTAGACCACCTAAAACACATTGGCTGTCACATCCCCAAGGCTCACATTCTTGCCAGCAGCGGCCTGCTCCATTGTTCTGAAATCGGTGGTGACTACGCACGAGCCGGGATTGCGCTCTATGGGCAGTTGAGTACAAACGATGAATGGAAGAAAGCGGGTGTTGTGTTGAAACCAGTCCTCTCGCTGAAAGCCCGAATTACCTTGATAAGAGAGATTTCACAGGGAGAGGGGGCTGGGTATAGGCATCAGTTTCAGGCAAAGCGAAATACAAAAATAGCGGTCGCCGCCATTGGGTACGGAGACGGAATACCCCGCAGCTTATCCAATGGCGTCGGAGCCGCATTAGTCCAAGGGCGTGTAGCACCGATTGTGGGACGTGTTTGTATGGATCAGACCCTGCTGGATGTGACAGATATTCCATCCGTTGTTTCTGGAGATACTGCTGTGTTTATCGGAGCATCCGGGGAGCAAGAGATTATGGCCTGCGATGTTGCGGAACAAGCGGGGACGATTTCAAATGAAATATTGAGCTGTTTGGGCAAACGATTGGACCGAGAGTGGGCAACTATGGCTTAATCCGATACCTACATACGGTCTACAATGTTCGTTTCTCCTACATTTTCAGATCATTTGCCATAGCGCGGACAGCAGCCAAAACCAGCCGCCGCCCCTGTTCCGGGCAAGCCCGGTAAAGTCCCGCGATCTCCTGGATTTCGCGCTCAGACTGTTCATCTGCCGGATTGAAGATTGCATCAAAGGAAGTGCCAAGCGCCGTTATAATCGTGTAAAGCACCTCGAACGATGGATTTGCCTCTCCCTTTTCAATACTTGCGATGTGGCGAGTGGAGAGCTTTGTCAACTCTGCCAGATGCTCCTGTGTGTAGCCCCGCTCTTTTCGGACCGCCCTTAACCGCGCTCCACCCTTTACTAAGACATCATTCAGCATAATTCTTCACCTCTACTGTATTGTATAGTTCGGAAAGCGGAAAATGAATCCCTGAACAATTCCGACTATCAAGCAATATAATTCCGGTTCCTGCCGAACTTTTCAAGAAAAAACGATTCCGGGAGACTGTAAAAAAATCCTTGCGAATAGTACGACCTATTCTACCCATCAACCGGAGCTGTATAGGCATGTAAGCAAGAACTATTACTCAGACACACGGCAGAAGGCCGGGTACTCAACGGAAGTACCCGGCCTTCTGCTTTGTCGAATCTTCGGGAAGAAAGTAAATCCCTGCGGGTGTCGCGGCCCGCCTGACCTCCATCTCACGTTCCTGTCCGCCCCCCACAAATGAAATGGAGGAAATTATGTTTGATACCAAGAGCGATTTTGCTTTGAATAAGTTTGACCAGGACGCTATCGTATGCAGGAGCGTCACCGGCGTACATATCCGGCTGACCCGCGAGGACTTCGCCAGCGAGGAGGAATTTCTTCGCTGGAAGGCCTGGTCCGACGGTGACTACTACGACACCGAAAAGGACGGGCGCGGCTTCTACGACAATAGCCTCCCCCTGGCCCCCCGCGTGGACAAGCTGGGAGCGATCCCCTCCGGGACATCCTTGCTGCCCTGGATGCTGCCGAGGCCAGCGCGGAGCAGGCCCGGAGGACCGCCGCCCTGATCGAACAGATCAAAAGCTGCCTGACTGGAACGCAGTACCGCCGTCTGTGGATGCTCTATGCCCGGAAGATGAACGTGACCGCCATCGCCAGGGCGGAGGGCATCTCGAAAGCGAGTGCATCCAGGTCCATCAGCGCCGCGCTGAAAAATATTTCTGCTTTTTTCCCAGAAGAGGGCGAAAATAGGTAACAAATGCCCCTCTTTTTTGTGATAGGTGAAAGGTGCGATTTCCCCCATCACCTTCACGAACCTTCAAAACTGAATACACGGTATTGCAGGCACAAAACCCATGTGAACAGCGGTAAAAGGTGCGCCGCCAAGACGCCAGCTTCAGGAGGTGAACGGACAAGCTGGCCGAGCGATCTACGCACACTTTCAACCGGCCCTGGCAGGCCGGGACGCGATGACAGCATGGCGGATAATGATACTTGCTCACGCCCGTCCACAGACTTGAGACGGAACCCTGCGGCGCACGTTCAGAACGACGCTGCGGAGTTATGACAGCTGTGCCAACAGCGGCCTGCAATATCCCCCCTCGCCGGGGGCGTGTGGCAAATACGGCGAGTTTGACAGCAGCTAAAACCGAATCGGCCGCGCCGGAATACCGCCCGCTCTATGTTATGCGGACACAGCACTTTCCGGCGCGGCCGTCCTGTTTCAAAGGAGGATACAGGACTATGCGTAACGCGATCATTCAGCTGCCGAACAGCGGGTGCGCCCCGGCTGTGCAGTCCTTCGGGGCTGGGAAACTCGGCATGACGATAGACGAGGCCGCTGACTGCACCGGCATTGGCCGGAACACGCTGCGGAAGCTGGTCTCCTGGGGAAAAATCCCCGTCCTGCGGATCGGGCGCAAGACCATCATCCGCATCGATGTCATCAGCGCCTTTATGGAGATCAACCAGGGGGTGCGACCTGCTGGACTGCGCCCAGGTGCAGCAAGTGACCTGACTTGAACATACGGACGGCATGTTTGCAACGGCTGTGGCTCTCTGTTATAATGTGACCATCACATCACGACAGTGACCTTTGCCGCCATCGAAAGGAGTACAGCCATGGCAAAAGGTTCTGTTAGAAGAAAGGGAAAGAAGTGGTACTACCGCTTTTACGTCGAGGACGCCAGCGGCAACCGCATCCAGAAGGAGTTTCCCGGAACGGAGAGCAAGAGCGAAACGGAGTCCCTGCTCCGCAAGGCGATGGAGGACTACGAGACAAAGATGTTTCTCGCAGAGGCCAAGAACAACCCCGCGCTTCTCCCCATCCAGATTGCCTACTACACCGGGCTTCGGATTGGCGAGGTCTGTGGGCTGACATGGCAGGACATTGATCTGAAAGAACAATGTCTGACGGTCCGCCGCAGTATGCGCTACAACGGGACGCGGCACAAGCTGGAGGTCGGGGCCACCAAGCGAAAGAAAATCCGAACCGTGGACTTCTGCAACGCCCTGGCGGATATTCTCCAGCAAGCGAAGCGGGAGCAGGCTCGGAACAATCTCAAATATGGGGCGCTTTACCGGCTCAACTACTGCAAAGAGGTCAAGGAAAAGAACCGCACCTATTCCGAGGTCTACATGCTGCCCAGGACGGAGGTCACGCCGGAGACGGATAAATGCCTGTCCTTTGTGTGCCTTCGGCCTGACGGGGCTATCGAATCCCCCAGCACCGTCAGCCTCATGTGCCGGAGGGCAAAGGGGAAGGTCCCCGGCCTGGAGGACTTCCACTTTCACATGCTGCGTCACACATTCACCAGCAATCCTCTCTCCTACGGAGCGGCCCCCAAGGATGTGCAGGAGCTGTTGGGACACTCGGATGTCAACACGACCATGAACATCTACGCCCATGCCACCAGGGAGGCAAAGCGTTCCAGCGCAAGGCTTCTGGACAAGGTAGTGAGCAGCGGCTGACGAGGTTTTCCCTTAAATTTTCTCGCAAGGGAAAAATCAAGGGAAAAGGGCAGGCGAGTAAACCTCAAATCCCTTGAAAACACTGGATTTCCGGGGGATAGAGGCCCTGCTGATTGACAAATGCAGATTTGTCGATCTGTTTCTGCCAAAAGGCTGCCGCCTCGTCCAGCCAGTCCTCTGCCGCTGTTCCGGTCCCCAGGCTGGATCCGTGACCTAATCCCTCATGGACATGGAACGCTGTTTCGATACCCAAGGCAGACAGGGCATTCTGTCTGCGCTCCATGGTACGCCAACTGGCGATGCCGTCACTGTCGCCGACGCAGACAAAGGTGGGTGGTTCCTGACCGGAATAGTCGGTATGGCCGGTGTACTGGATCACTGCCGTTCCCGGCAGGGGAAGGTCGTCCCCGCCGAAAGTAGCGGGGCCATAGGAGCTGAGATAGGCAGTCATACGTCCGCCCGCCGAACCGCCCCAGAGGGAGTAGCAGTCAGTGGAAACACCCGGCTCCTCCGCATTGGCGAAAATAAAGCTGATTGCTCTTGCCAAATCCTCACAGGCGCTCTGCGCACTGGGACGATAGATGAGAGCGAAGGCGTTGTAACCTTTTTTGCTCAACTCCAGCGCATGGGGGAAGCTGTCGTGCATGGCGCCCACATAGGCGAAAGCTCCGCCGGCATTGCATACTGCAAAAGGTGCGTCCGGTTCTCCGCGGAAGAAAAACAGTCCGGTGTCCTCTTTGGCGGGGTCAGCCGCCTTTTCTTCCTCAGTGTAGATGTCATAAAACACGGTTTCTCCCGCTAGGGCGTTTTCCTTTAAGGTGTTGACGATCTCAACGGTTTCTTCCGGGTCGATATGGCTGTAATAGCTCAGCCTCAGTTCGCCCAGGGTATCGCCGCTGTAATAGCTGCTTTGCACCGGAAACAACAGCCGACCAAAATCTTCAAATGCAGGATCGGACATCACATCGGCAATAGGCGTATCCTCTGTGAAATCGGCCTTTGTCATAGATACCACCTTGCTTTCTGCCGGCGGCGGTGGATTTTTCGCCTCATTCCCGGGACTGGAGCATCCTGATCCCGTCAGCGCCAGAAACAGCGATATAAGAAAGGATACAACTTTCGCACTCATCATTTTGCCGCCTCCTGTACTTTTCCGTCTGCCTGTATTGTACCTCGTGGTCACAGGCATGAGAAGTACAGGTAAGTTGGGCAGTATCAACCTTTGGGTTATATAGAAAGCCGCCCGTGATAAAATCACAGGCGGCTTTCTCAAGCTCTATAGAATATCAAGGACATGGGTCACGGCATCCAAAAAGCTCTTTACGATAGGGGACGGTGTGGGGGAGTGGAGCAGGACATAGGGAATGGTGTAATCCCACTCCACCGGCAGGGTCTTGAGCATGGGATGAGCATTGTCCCAGGCATCAATGATCATAATGACATTGTTGCTGTTTTCGCACTGGTTGAACGCGCCGAGGGTAAACTGGTCAAAATCTATGATATTGATCTCCGGATGGTCGCGCCACAGGCCGTCCCTCAGAACATCCAGATACTCATTCCACCCCCGTTTGATCAGCATGAAGTTTTCTCCGTGCAGATCCTCCACCTTCAGGTTGGCTTTACCGACCAGACGGTGATAGATCGATACAGCGCAGTGGATCGGCGTTCGGCGTAGCTCCAAGCCCTCGCATTTTCGCTCGGTGAGGAAGGCGCAGTCGAAAAGGCCCGCCACAATATCAATGTTCTGGCCCAGATCCCGCAGAATGTTGACCGAGTTTTCCGGTGTATTGTCAAAGTTGACCATCTGGAACTTCACATCGGGACACTGCTTCTGTATCTTCGGCCACAAAGACATCAAAACTGTCCCGGCGTCATAGGGGAAACGCCAATGCGTATCACCTTGTCATTGCCCTGCATGGCGTTCCTGGCTCTGGTTTGCGCGTCCTTGGCGTCCTGATAGTATGATTTCCCAGCGTCGGTCAAGGACAATCCCCGCGGTGTGCGTACAAAAAGCTGAACATCCAGCGCATCCTCCAGAAGATTGATTTGCTTCATCACCGCCGTGGAGGACACATATAAAATCTCCGCCGCCTTGGAAAAGCTCCCTGCATCGGCAACGCAAATGAAGGTGTCTAACTGGTGGTTGTACATGGCGGCGCTCCTCATTCTTAATTTGTAATTTCAGTATAATAACACAGACTCGGTTAAAATGGAATGCCTGATTGCTGTTGTACTGCCGCTCAACTAAAGCAACTGTGCAACTGTAGCAAGCTGGGCATCTGTGCTACAAAGCGTATTTTTGCAAGAGCCAACCCCGAAGCGGGGATTGTCTCTTGCAGGCAATGCATCTGTATATACAGATGCGGAAAATCAGGGATTTCTGTCAGAGCAGAAATCCCCGATTTGCTTGATGGTGGCTCTCGCCTCCAAACCCCTATTTCGCAGATTGGCATCTGCGGCTGTGCGCCGTTCCGGCGCTTTTTCCAAAACACACTGTCAGGCAATAGCCGCCAGCTGCTTCAAAATCTCATTGGCGCACTGCCAGAGTTTTTCCTGCCAGCGCAGGATCTCATCTATATCCTCAGCATAGATCCGACCGGTGGTGTTGATATGCTTGGCAATTTGATTGAGATTATTGCTGGAGCGCCGCAGGAGAGAAATCATCTCCCGCAGCTCCGGCAGCTCCAGCTTTATCACATAGCCGTCTATCGCCATCTTTCGCAGATACGCGCTCATGCTGATGATGCCGGTCTGCTCCATTTTCGTTTTTATCATGTTTTTTCTTCTGTGGATACACAAAAGTGGAGCAAAGTCTCGCGTTTTGATTTCTCGTTTCCAGAATTCATACAGGCTCCTTCCTGCCGCAACAAGCGGCTAACAAAAATAGCCTGCGGCAAGGTCTATGCAGACTTTACCAACAGGCTTGTGATTGATTATTCCGTTACAGCTGTTGGTGGTGGTCAAATTGGCGCTGTTGACAAACCGCGTACTTTCAGCGCAAGCGGCGATGGCAATCTGGTATAATAGAGGAAAAACAGTGGGAGTGATAGTCATGATGAATCGTCGAGAGGGAGTACAGCAGAAAATGCTGTGCGTAACACTGGAATCACTGATGCCGGAACAGCATTTTCTGCGGGATTTGGACCGGTTGGTGGATTTCGATTTCATCTACGAAAAGGTGGATGCGCTATATTCTCACACAGGTCGGCCGTCCATTGATCCTTCGGAATGCAGGCTGGAGCGGGAGGTACAGGTCAACCTTGCGTTTCGCTGGTTTCTTGGAATCGACTTGGACGAGCCGGCGCCGGACCACTCCACCATTTCCCAGCTTCGCCGCAGGAAGTTCAACGGCACAAACCTGTTTGAGGAGATCTTTGATGAGGTTGTGCGGATCTGCATGGGCAGGGGCCTGATTACGGGAAAGCTGTTATTGACGGATTCCACCCACGTCCGGGCCAACGCCAGGAACAATCTGTACGAAACGGTCACGGTGGACGACGAACCCTCCGCCTACATCAGGCGGTTGAACGAACAGGCCGTGGCGGAGGGGCTGCTCCCAGAGGACTATGAAGAAAAGCCACCCACAAAGCAAAAAGAAATCAGGGTAAGCATCACTGACCCAGACAGCGGTTATATGCACCGCCCCGGAAAGCCCAACGGCTTCTACTATCTGAGTCATCAAACCTGCGACGCGGAATATGGCATGATCACCGATGTGTTGGTGACGCCGGGCAACGCCAGCGATCGGAGTTTCCATTCGCAAAGAATCCAATACCAAATCGACAAATTCGGTTTTCAGACAGAGGCGGTTTGTGCGGATAAGGGCTACGACAGTTCAGAAATTGACGCGGATATGCTGGCGCGGGGAATTCGGACTTATATTCCTCTGCAGGCATCCGGCAGCGAAGCTAGGCGGTTCCAGACCTCAGATTATCAGTACGATGAGAAAACGGATACCTATCGTTGTCCTGCTGGAAAGACGTTGAGGTATAAAAATTATGATCCGCATACAGCAAGGAAAAGGTATTGTGCCAAATGAAAAGAGTGTCAAAGCTGTGCTATGAAAGAACATTGCATCACACCGAAAACACATCGAAAGATCGTATACAGATCGCTGGCCTCGGATTCATCTGAAAAGCAGAAACGCTTGAACGGAACCCCAGAATATTACGAGGCGCTGCGTTTGCGGCAGATTTGGTGCGGGGGTAATTTCTCCCATCAGAAAGCAATCATAATCTGCAAAGAACACGAAAGCGGGGATTGGGCAAGGCTGCTGAGCATTGCCTTCTTTCGGCGACCGCGTTTAATCTCAAAAGAATGGTAAAGCTGCTCCGAGGCTTGCCTCCGCGAATCTTATACCACCTGTTGGCGCCCAGCAGACGCTTGATTTTCAGGCGTCTGCTTCTTTTTCCTTTAGGTTTGTCAACAGCGCCAAATTGGCCACCACCAAAATCAACGAATCAGCTTGGCACGCTGGTTTATGCTCGTCTTTCAAGTGGCCAAATTGATATGCTCCCCGTCAAGAGGACAGAGAAATAATTCAAAGAAAATTCACAGAATATTCCAGGAGTGGTTATGCCGCCAAAGCCAGTTCATGCATCTCAAAAGGTGTGCGTCCCCCAAGACCACGCTGGAGACGTCTT